>JBCCGR010000006.1:0-154815 GCA_039029195.1 Pseudomonadota bacterium | reverse complement strand
TTGTTGAGCTTGGTGATAACTCTTAATCAGCGGGTCCAAGGTTCGAATCCTTGTACACCCACCAATAAAATCAAAGACTTAACCTCAAAATAGTGATACAAATCCGGAGTCTCGTGACCTCACGTGAGACTGTTTGTTCTTTTTGCGTTTTCGTTCAGGCTTTGCCACAAAAAAACAGCGAGGCTAGCCCGCTGTAAAGCCTCTCGCATATTGATGCTCCGTGCACGTAACAGTGATTTGCTGGTAACACCTGCAAGCCCCACATCCCAGTTCAAATAACAATTCAGGACCTATTCAATGCCGACTGAACGTATCAATTTCCCAGGGCATAACGGCGACACGCTGGCGGCTCGTCTTGATTTGCCAGAAGGTCCGCATCTGGCCACTGCCCTTTTTGCCCATTGTTTCACGTGCTCCAAGGATATTCCTGCAGCGCGACGCATTGCGGCGCGGCTTGCTGCACAAGGCATTGCTGTATTGCGGTTCGATTTTACCGGGCTCGGTCATTCCGAAGGAGAATTTGCGAACACCAGCTTCACCAGCAATGTGGATGATTTGCTCGCTGCCGCCAACTATCTGGGCAAACGAAACATGGTCCCGACCATGCTGATCGGTCACTCGCTTGGCGGTGCCGCTGTGCTGAAGGCAGCCGAGGGTCTTGATGGTATCAAAGCTGTGGTGACGCTCGGGGCACCGTTCGATCCAAGCCATGTCACCCATCATTTCAGCGATGCAATTCCTGTAATCATTGAACAGGGCTCTGCAGAAGTTTCCCTTGGTGGTCGACCATTCCGGGTTGGAAAAGCGTTTGTTGAGGACGTGCAACAGGGACAGTTGTCGGTGGCGATTGGCAAAATGAAAGCCGCCCTTCTGGTGCTCCATGCGCCGCTGGACGCCACCGTTTCGGTCGACAATGCAACGCAGATTTTTATGGCGGCGAAACATCCCAAGAGTTTTGTCACGCTCGACGATGCAGATCATCTCATCACCAGACCAGCCGACGCTGAATATGCGGCTGATGTCATTGCAAGCTGGTCGACGCGCTATCTTGATCTCAACCCACCTGTTCCTCAGATCGGAGCGCCTGAAGGGGCTGTGCGCTCGTCTGAAGCTGATCCACAGGGTTTTTTGCAGGATATTATGCAGGGTTCTCACTATCACACATGGGCCGATGAGCCGGTTGCCTATGGCGGAACCAATCGTGGCCCGACGCCCTATGGGCTGGTCTCGGCCGGTCTTGCCGCTTGCACTTCAATGACAATCCGAATGTACGCACGTCGCAAGAAATGGCCGCTTGACCATGTCGCCGTCGATGTGAGCCATGAAAAAGTGCACGCGCAGGACGCAGAAGCGGATGCAAAGAACCGCATTGATCAGTGGTCGCGATCCATATCGCTGAAAGGCGATCTGGATGAAACGCAAAGGCAGCGGTTGCTAGAAATTGCCGACAAATGTCCAGTGCATAGAACGCTGGAGCGCTCAAGTGTGGTGAACACCAGCCTAGTCACGGAGTAATGGCAGTAGCGAATTCGGTACTGCTGAATTCACCAACCGGCAAACGCCAAAGCTACAATTGAACTTCCGCGGTTTACCGCATCGAAACGCCAAAGCTTTAGAGTTCCGTCCCAAGGATAATGACGGGGACGGACTTTTGGCATGGCCGAATTTCAGGCACTTTCAATACAAAATCTTTGCAAGACGTTTGATCGTCCGGCGGTTGACCATCTCGATCTGACGATTCATGCCGGTGAATTCTATGCACTGCTGGGACCGAATGGAGCGGGAAAAACAACGACGCTGCGCATGGTGGCGGGCCTGCTCGAACCGGACCAGGGCGACATTTCCATTTTTGGAACTGACGCCCTGCAGAACCCGTTGGACGCGAAACGCAAGATGGCATGGGTTTCTGACGAACCCATGATCTACGAAAAGCTCACGCCGCTTGAATATCTCGAATTCGTGTCTGGTCTCTGGGAAATCGATCCGGAGATTGCGGAGGCGCGCGCTTATGAACTGGTAGACTGGCTTGGTCTGTCGGCGCACCAGTACGAACGTTGTGGCGGTTTCTCCAAAGGTATGCGGCAAAAGGTGGCTCTGGCAGGTGCGCTGGTTCACGATCCGCAACTCATCATCCTCGATGAACCATTGACGGGCCTCGATGCGGGCTCGGCCCGGCAGGTCAAAGACGTTTTGCTCACCCGCGTGCGGGCTGGCAACACAGTCATCATGACGACCCACATTCTGGAAGTTGCCGAACGCATGGCAGAGCGCATCGGCGTGATCTCCCAAGGTCGGTTGATTGCTGAAGGCACGTTTGAAGAGTTGCAAGGCAAGTCGGGCCTGCAACAATCCACGCTTGAAGATGTGTTTCTGTCTCTGGTGGAACAGGCGCCCGGCACAGAAAATGTGGATGTCGCAGCATGAACGCCCGTGCCAATGCAACGATCTGGTTTGCGACACATGAAGGCCGCCTGATCTGGCGCGACTTCATTGGCATGATGACTGGCGGGAGGCCGAAGCGCACCGCCATGCTGGCGGTTGTGGTTTCGATCATTCTGACCGCCCTTCACGCCTATGCCGCCTATCTGGTCCGCCCGGCCGTTGAAGCCGGGATCATCGCTGACAAGACCACACTGCTCTTTGTCAGCGGCGGCCTCGTGATGTTCTTTTCGCTGATGTTTTCGCAGGCGATTGAATCAGTCACACGGGCCTACTACTCCAGATCTGATCTCGATCTGATCCTGTCGTCCCCGACAAACTACAGTCGGCTGTTCGAAGTTCGCACCACATTGCTCGCCATTCAGACCATCGGTCTGTCTCTGCTGATTGCTTCACCCGTTCTCAATGTGTTGATCGTGATGGACGGCCCGCGCTGGATTGCGGCCTATGCCGTCCTGATCGCCTTCGGGGCGTTGTCAACGGCGCTTGCGGTCTGGATCACGCTGAGTCTGTTTCGATTGGTGGGCACAAGACGCACGCGCCTCATCGCCCAGATTATCGCCGCGATTGTCGGTGCGGGCTTTGTGATCGCCCTTCAGGGCGTGGCGATTATTTTTGGACAAGGCATCACCCGGTTGAGTCTTTTTCGATCCCAAGGCACGCTTCAAGCAATGCCTGGCTTGGAAAGCCTGATCTGGCTGCCGGCAAAGGCATCACTCGCCGACTTCTGGCCGCTTGTGACGCTGATTTGCGTCAGCACCGTGTTTTTGATGATCACAGTGGCTATCTCAGCAAGGCGCTTTGCGACCGACGTAATGACAACTGCCGGGATGGCAGAAAAGGCAAAGCCCACAGCGACATTCAAAGGGTTTCGGAAATCGGAGTCGATCACCATGACCCTATGCCGGAAGGAATGGGTGTTGTTGGAGCGCGACCCGTGGCTGATCTCACAGTCACTACAGCAGATCCTCTATCTCGTCCCACCTGCCCTTCTGCTATGGGTGAACTATGGCGATGACACGGGAATGCTGTTTGTAATTGTACCGGTGATCGTGATGGCCGTGGGACAGTTGGCTGGTGCATTGGCATGGCTGGCGATTTCCGGCGAGGACGCCCATGAACTGATCGAAACGGCGCCGGTCGCACCGAAAACCGTACTATCCGCCAAGGTGATTGCCGTTCAGACCATCATTGCTGTGCTGGTGCTGCCATTTGCCTTGGCCATGGTGTTTGTTTCCGTGCCAAGCACGCTCTGGATGATCTTTGGGTGCGCAATGGCATCTGCGTCCGCAGTGATGGTGCAAATAATGTTCCGCTCGCAAGCCAACCGGTCGTTGTTTCGGCGTCGTCAGGTCTCGTCGCGTGTTGCCACACTCGCTGAAGCGATGGTGTCCATTTTGTGGGCGGCTACAAGCGGTCTGGCCATACTTGGAACCTGGTACGCACTTGTTCCAGCCGCTCTTTCGGTTCTGGTATTGCTGCTCGCGCGGATGATCAGAGCATAGAAGCCTCACTCATAGAGTATTCACCGGGAAACCTTGCGATTTCCCGGTGATTGGCGCGTGTCACCGAAAAGTGGGACCCGGTTTACGGACAATGACACGCGCAACCAAAAACGCCTCTGCGGCATCACGAACCGACAATCTGTCCGTTCGGGAAACATGGCTTTGCACGTGCCCGGCAAAGGTAGCCGTTTTCGATATTGTCTTTTCTGCAAGAAACCCGCTTGGCGACACCGCGTCCCCAGCTTGCATAGGCATTTCCGTAACGGCCGGAAACCTTCACACGCCAATTGCGCTGTGCTTTCTGACGGGCGACGTTCCGATACCGGGAAAAGCCGGTATCACTGACAAACGGCTTGCAGATTTTGGTCTTCAACACCGGGCGGGTTAGAGCAACTTCCGATGCCTGAGCTGCCTGGATTGTTGGAGCCACAATGCCGATAGCCAGCATAATCGCACCTATTTTCTTGATCGTTTTCATAGTTCTCTCCTTCATGTGTCATTTGACACACCTGAACTGGAGAACCCGTGTGATTTTTACCCGTAACAAATGTTACGTGGCCTGCATTTCCGGATATCAGACGTTTATATTTTGTGAAGAAACAATGTTTGTTTTCAACCATTTAATATGAGTGTGCTAGCAATCAAATTGTCAATTTGAAATCGCCGCATTCGGTCACATTGCCTTCAGCATTTTGCCCCGCTTCTCCCTTTTGATCTTTCGTGTTCCGGCCAATCCAACACCCATTCAGTGCCGGACTTAAGAACAAACCCGAGATTTAAAGGACATGACCCATGCTGAATCTGAAAACAACTTCCCTCATCGCCCTACTCACCATCGGCGGATTTGCCTCGCCAGCATTTGCGGACTGTGCCACCGATCTCCAGGCCGTTGCGGATGCGCGGCAAAGTGTCGCTTTGAGCGAGGCCGATGCTGCCGCCGTTGAGGCTGCAAAGACATCGGCCATTGAGAAACAAAGTGCGGGCGATGAGGAAGGCTGTGTCGCCGATCTGGCGCCGGCAAAGGCGATGCTTCAGATCAACTGACGTTACCATTCGAGTTGAGACGAGTAGCGGGGCGCGTTGGCGCCCCGCTCTTAGTACCCCTTTAGATATCGAGCTCGCCACGCATGAGCTCGACCGCGTTGCCACCAATGCGCGCGCGGATCAGTTCCTGGCCTGAAAGTTCCACTTCCAGGGTCACAAGTGATGGGCGGCCCATCTCCACGCCCTGCTCCACCAATATGGTGTGTAATCCGTCAAGGGGTTCGTCGAAATCGACCACCGCGCCCGAAAAAGCTGCAATCGCTGATCCGGTTGCTGGGTCTTCGATGATGCCCTTTTCCGGAGCAAACATGCGCGCATGAAACTGCGCTTCATGGCGAACGCATTCCCGGCAATAAACGAAAACGCCACTTGCCGGATGATCGGCAAAGACATTCGACCATTCTGCGGAGTTGACTTGCGCCCGACCTGCCGCATTGAGATCGTGTACGGGAACCATGATGAAAGGCACCCCCGCGCTCCATGCGGTGGGGACATGATTTTCAAAGCCGATGTCTTTCGGAGAAAGCGATAGGGCAGCGGCAATTGCCGCGCTTTCCGGGGGAGCCTCAATGGCTGAGGGAAGTTGCGGAAGATCAAATTCGGCAAAGGCACCACCTTCAGACACCTTTACCCCACACCGTACGATGCCGATCTTCTCCTCGAGCACGATGATAACGTCACCTGTGCCCCCCTCACCCAGCTGACGTTTTGCGAGCGCAATCGCCGCGCCAACCGTTGGATGCCCGGCAAATGGCAGCTCCACACCGGGGGTAAAGATCCGTACCGCGGCACTGTGATGTGGTTGAGCTGCAGGCTGCACGAAAACGGTTTCGGACAGGTTGAACTCGCCCGCAATCGCCTGCATCTCATTCGTTTCCAAGCCTTCTCCGTCGAATACAATCGCGAGCGGATTGCCGGTCAAAGCCTTGTCGGTAAAAACGTCCAGCACAGCATAAGCGCGTTTCATGTCATTCCCCCAAAAGTTGGAGATGGGACGATGCCTTTAGAGCAGCGTGGGATCAACCGTTTCCTGCACGACCCATTTGACCGTCAGCCCCTGAACAATGATCGAGAACAGGACGACCACATAGGTCGCGGTCAGAATCAGCGGCTTTTCGGGAACATTTGGCAGCGAAAGCGCCAATGCCACGGATATACCGCCCCGCAATCCGCCCCAAGTCAGCGTCGGGATCGCGCCTGCTGTAAATGTCTGCTTGAAGGACAACATCCAGATGGGAATGGACACGGCTATCAAACGCGCAACAAGCACCAGTGGGATGGCTGCTACGGCGATCCAGGCGAACTTGGGTTCGATGGTCAGAACCAACACTTCAAGCCCAATGAGCAGGAAGAGAATTGAGTTCAAAACCTCATCAATCATCTCCCAAAACCCGAAGAGGTTGGCACGGGTCTCTTTGGTCATGCCAATGCGGGCACCGCGATTGCCAACCAGCAAGCCGACAACAACCACCGCAATCGGGCCAGAAACATGCAGGCGCAGTGCCACTGCGTAAGTGGCAGCGACAATGCCAAGTGTGATGAGCACTTCGATCGAATATTCGTTGATTGTTGCCATGGCCCGATAGGCGATCCAACCGGCGATCCCGCCCAAGACAATGCCACCAACGGCCTCCAGCATAAACAGTTCCGCGACTGTCATCGCCGTGACCTCCCCATGCTGGGAGCCAACGGCAATGGCTAGCAGGATGGAGAAAACGACTACGCCAACGCCATCATTGAAAAGCGATTCGCCCGCGATCTTTGCTTCAAGCTCTTCCGGCACGTAGATCGATTTCAGAAGACTGAGCACGGCGACAGGGTCGGTCGGCGATATCAATGCACCGAAGATCAGGCACCAGATCACAGGCATTGGATAGCCCAGGGCCGCACTCACAAACCACATGCCCCCACCCACGATCAGGGTGGAAATTGTCACGCCAACCGTTGCCATCAAACCAATGGCCCAACGCTGGTTTCGCAAGAAACTGAAATCCACATGCAGCGCACCGGCGAACAGGAGAAAGGCCAGCATGCCTTCCATCACCGTCGCGTAAAAATCGATCTGAGAGATGGCCTTCTGAAGTGGATCAGTGATCTGAATTGACGGGAATATCTGCTCAGCAGCAAGCAAGGTCAGCGATGTGACCAGCGCCATGACCAGGAGGCCAATTGTGTGGGGAAGCTTGATCAGAAAATGATTGAGCCATCCGAAGAAGGCCGACAGGAACAACAAAAGAGCGAGGGTTTCAAACAGGCTTAACATGGCATCTCATTATCGGAGTGATCGGTTGGTGATTTGTCACAACCGACCTTCGTGATGAAACCAAATCAGGCTGAGATCAACCGGCGAGAAGGATGTACGACGCGTCGCGCCAATCTTCTCGCGCATACCCGATTATAGTCGGGCCGCTTTCAATCAATGAATTCCGTCGCTTACTGGGCGAAGGTTGGAGGTGGCAATGGTTTCGACCTATAAGAGAAATCGGGCAGAATTAAGCAAAACCGACAATTATAGGTCGCAAATACACCCAATGTGTCGGATTGCACTTTATTCTGCCGGAAACCTTCTCTAGGCTTCGCTCCATGCGGATGGGCGTTTGCGCAAGTTGGTGCAAACGAAGAGTAAATTGCCTGACAAGTACTGGCCCCTTTCATTTGTCAGCGAGTTAACAGGAGAACTTCGTATGAGAAAAACAATCGTATTCGTTCTGGCGGGGATTATGGGAATCACCATGACACTCGTCACACCAAACGGTGCTTTTGCGCATTTTAACGGACTGCCACACAATCACCGTGGTGGTGGTGGTGTAGCTGCTGCCGGTGCTGCACTTGGCTTCCTTGGTGGTGTTGCGGTCGGAGCGGCCATTGCCGGCGCAAACCGTCGCCATTGTCATCGCGGTTACTGCCACCGTCATAACTATGTGAGAGGTCACTATCATCAGCGCTCACGCCCGGTTCGCCGTCGCGTTCGCCGTGGTGGTTCGGCTCATGAGAACTGGTGCTACTCACGCTACCGTTCCTACCGTGCCTACGACAACACCTACCAGCCTTATCGTGGCGGCCGTCGTCGGTGCATCTCACCATACTATTGATATGATGCTGCTCTGATCGTCAGAGCAGTCTCCAATCAAAACGAGAAAGGTCCGGCTTTGCCGGACCTTTTGTTGTGAGCACCGAACTCGAAAATAATGTCCCTTGATCCGCCGTGCGCCCGCAATGAAGCGAGGACGCACAAAGGAAATGATGGCGTGGATCAGTTGCGATCCTTGTCCACGAGAGCGTTGCCTTTGATCCCCCGTGCGCCCGCAGCGAAGCGAGGACGCACAAAGGAAAAGATGACGTAGATCAGTTGCGATCTTTGTCCACGAGGGCATTGCCTTTGATTCCCCGTGCGCCCGCAGCAAAGCAAGGACGCACAAAGGAAATGATGGCGTGGATCAGTTGCGATCCTTGTCCACGAGAGCGTTGCCTTTGATCCCCCGTGCGCCCGCAGCGAAGCGAGGAAGCACAAGAGAAAAGATGGCGTAGATCAGTTGCGATCTTTGTCCACGAGGGCGTTGCCTTTGATCCACGGCATCATGCCGCGCAGGCGCTCGCCAACCTCTTCGATCTCATGACGGTCATGCATGCGACGGGTCGCCTTGAAGCGCGCTGCACCGGAATGCCATTCCTGCATCCATTCTGAAGTGAAGCGGCCGGTCTGAATGTCCTTCAGAACCCGCTTCATTTCTGCCTTGGTCTCATCCGTGATGATGCGTGGACCAGAAACATACTCGCCCCATTCCGCCGTGTTGGAGATGGAGTAGTTCATATTCGCGATGCCGCCTTCGTAGATCAGATCAACAATCAGCTTCACTTCGTGCAGGCATTCAAAGTAGGCCATCTCCGGTGCGTATCCGGCCTCAACTAGGGTTTCAAAACCGGCGCGGATGAGCTCGACGAGGCCACCGCAAAGCACGACCTGTTCGCCGAAGAGGTCGGTTTCACATTCTTCCTGGAAAGTGGTTTCGATAACGCCGGACCGACCGCCGCCAACGCCACAGGCATAAGACAGAGCAAGGTCATGAGCATTGCCCGATGCGTCCTGATCGATGGCGATCAGGCAGGGAACACCGCCGCCCTTTTCATATTCGCCGCGAACGGTATGACCAGGGCCCTTTGGCGCGATCATGACAACGTCGATTGATGATTTGGGTTCAATCAGGTTGAAGTGGACATTGAGACCATGCGCGAAAGCAATCGCTGCGCCATCGCGAATATTGTCGCGAATGGAAGCTTCCCAAATTCCGGCCTGCAGTTCATCAGGAGCAGCCATCATGATCAGGTCTGCCCAAGCAGACGCATCGGCCACGCTCATCACATTGAAACCGTCGGCTTCAGCTTTTTTGACCGTGGCTGAACCTTCGCGCAGGGCGATGGTGATGTGCTCAGCACCGGAATCGCGCAGGTTCAGCGCATGGGCGCGCCCCTGGCTTCCGTAGCCGACAACAACAACCTTCTTGCCCTTGATCAGATTGAGATCGGCATCGCGATCATAGAATACACGCATTGAACTGTCCCTTGTTGTGAGAACGGGCGGGCGCTTGCCTGTAAACTCAGCGGCGAGGCCGGAAAAACCCGAGAGTGCGTTGAAAAATCCGCCCGGGTTTAGCGGGCGATGGTTTCAATGGCAATATGAACAACGCTGAAATTATCGAATTGCGCCGCTCAGCGCCTGATCGAGATCGGCAATCAACTCGTCCACATGCTCGATGCCAACAGAAACGCGAATGAGATCGTCCGGAACCCCGGTCACATCGCCTTCAATCGTGTGCCGGTGTTCAACAAGGCTCTCAACGCCACCAAGGGAGGTTGCACGATGAAAAAGGTTCAAGCGGCCACAGACATTAAGTGCTTCCTTGCCGGAACCTTTTACGCGGAAAGAGAGCAGACTGCCAAAGCCACCGGACATTTGCACCTGAGCCAGCTCGTGCCCCAGATGGGTTGAAAGGCCCGGATAAAGCACCTCCAACACGTTGTTGTGGGAGGTCAGAAATTCGGCAATTGCGGCGGCGTTCGCGCTCATTCGCTCAACCCGCAATGGAAGTGTTCGCATACCGCGCAGCAACAACCAGGCTTCGAACGAACCGAGTATCGCGCCAGCATCGTGCCGGTCAGTCCGGATCGCCGTCCAGAAATCACTAGAAGCGTCACCGGTGCACAAAAAGCCGGCGACCACATCAGAGTGTCCGTTGACCGCCTTGGTTGCAGAATGCATGACAATGTCGGCACCAAATCCAAGCGGCTGGGAGAGCACTGGTGTTGCCGCCGTTGAATCAACAACCAGACGCGCACCGACAGCCTTGCAAGTCTGCGATGCGGCACGTAGGTCGACCGTGCGCAGCCAAGGATTGGACGGGGTTTCCACAAAAACAATGTCGGGACGAACGGTTTCAGTGGTTTGCACCAGTTCAGCTGGTTGGTGTGCTGCGACCTCAACAAGTTCGATCTCACGACGGGCGCAGAACTCCCGCACCCATTTCATGGTGCCCCAGTAAATCTGCGATTGCATGATCAGACGGCCACCATTGGGGATGGTCCGCATCACAGCAGCAATCGCCGCCATGCCAGAAGGAAACAGGAGACCGGCCTCCCCATTTTCGGCGATTGTCAGCGTTTCTTCGGCCAGCCGCACCACGTCATTGTCGTCGCGGGCATAGAGGTGCCTATTGCTAACAAGCGAGTAGTCCGACCGTCTGGCAAATGTGGTCGCTGGCTGAAACGGCGGAACCACGCCACCGGTCGCCTCGTCCAACGCTTCATTGGCTCGCGCGAACAGCGTTTCGAGGCTCGTGCGGTTTGGAGTGTGGTTCGTGGCCATCGAAGTTTCACCGTGCGTATATGGCTGCGTGCTAAAGATATATGCTCGCCGTGTTTGAGCCAGAGAGCATATTGCCTGCGAAGTCAGCGTGCATCAAAAATCGCAGCCGAGAAAATTCGCAAGCAGCATTGTGAAACTAAGGAGAAAATCTCCCGTCGGCCGAGCTTCGATTAATCCGGCGCATCCGTTTTCAACATCGTCATGAATTTGCCGGGTACGGCGTCTTCGAAACCAAATTTCCGATAGAGTTCATGTTGATCGCGCGTGGCGAGCAACCAGCTTGAGACGTTACCCAATTCTGGGTGATCCAGAACGTCCTGAACCAGTCGTTTGCCAAATCCCTGGCCTCTGTATTGGGGTAGGATTTGCACATCACCAACATAGGCGTGGTAGTGTTCGTCGGAGACAATGCGAGCCCAGCCAACCTGTTCGCCACTTCGAAGACGAAGGCTGACTGTGAACGAGTTTTTGAATGATCGGATAATTCCGTCCCGGCTTCGCCCGCGTGCCCAGTAGCTGCTTTGAGTTTCCGGAACAATCACATCGAAATTCAGATCTTCAAATTCATAGCTCGTATCAACGATCATAAAGTTGCTCCGTAACAAGGTGACCGCATTTCAAAACTGATGTGTTGAAGTCCGATCGGTCCAAACCGGATGATGGCCGAAGTCCAACTGCCCATCGTGAAACGGGTTAATCAGGGTGCCGGATATCATGTGCGCGAGCAATCTCGGGACCGGCGGTACGCCCAGCAAGGGAGCGGCGAGCCAATTCCGAATGAACGGCAGCGCCACGCTATCGGACTGATAGAACGGGGTGAACATTCGGGACAAGGCCTGAAACAGTTGCAGATGGCGTCGACGGCGCAGAGCATACCCAGATAATCCCTCTTCTATCGAAGAAGAACGGCTTAGCGCCTCACTCAAAACCAGCGCGTCAAGCAGCGCCATGTTCGCGCCCTGCCCCAGTTGCGGGCTGGTGGCGTGAGCGCTGTCACCAATCAGAACAAGCCTGCCGTGCCAGGGTTTCCAGACTGTGTGATGAGAATATCTGGCAAGCACAAGCTGATCCGGGTCGACAATCTGATCGAGATATGGCTCCACTTCCGGCCAGAGCGCGCGCACTTCGTCCTTCCAGACGTCAAGTCCTGCCTGCCGCCAATCGTCATAGTCGGCAACCTTCAAACTCCAGAAAAACGTGGTGAGATCGCTGCTTGATTCGTGTGTTTGGCCAACTGGCAGAACACCGATCATTTTCGAGGCCCGGCGATAGCACTGCAAGAGTTCACCATCTGCAAGGTCGCCGGGAACCGTTTCCAAGGTGGCCCAAAGCGCGCCATAGCTTAGATGATGCCGATTGAGGATTGGGACCGACTGATCACGCACGGTCGAATTGGCGCCGCTTGCGTCGACCACGAGGTCAAAACCGTCAAACGGTCGACCGTCCTTCGATACGAGTACTGGGCGGCTTTTTGCCTGGCAATTCACTTCCACGATCTCAGCGCCTGGCACTATGGGAATGCCATCCGCCAGAACGGCCTGATGCAGCAGGTTAAACAAGGCTCCACGATGGACGGCCAGAGCATAGTTCTCGTCGTGCAAAGCCGTGTAGCGGACATCGAGCACCGATCGCTTGGAACCCGCTTCAAATCCCCGAATGCAGGTCACACGCCGACCGAGCGAATGCATTTGATCGAGCAGATTGAGCCTGCGAAGCACTTCCAGGCCAGTCTGTTGCAACATGAGGCCGGAACCAAGCGGCTGCGGCTCCTGAAACTGGTCGAACACCGTGACAGCGTGTTCTGATCGGTTCAAAAACAATGCTGCGGAAAGCCCGGCTGGCCCGGCACCGATGAAAGCGATGTTGAGGTTTTGAACGCTCAATCCCGCACCGTGATCACGCGCCCGTTGACGCAGAACAGGCTATGATAAAACGCCTGACTGTTTCACTCATACCAAACTCGAGTGCATCCGCAGTCAGACCGTGACCAATCGAAACTTCGGCGAGTTGAGGAATGCGGGCGATCAAAGGTGGCAGGTTTTCAACCGTAAGATCATGCCCCGCATTCAAGGTCATGCCGCACTCGGTGGCCGCATCGGCTGCCTTACCCAAGGCGTCGATTTCGCGCCGGGCTGCGTCAGGGTCATCAAATGTTGCACCATACGGACCGGTGAACAGTTCCACCCGGTGGCATCCGGTATCTCTTGCCCAGCGCATCTGCTCTGCATCCGGGTCAGAGAAGAGTGCCACGCGTGCGCCACCGGATTTCAAACGCGCAACAATGGGTGTCAGAAAATTGTGGCTGTTCCTGAAATCCCAACCATGATCTGACGTCGCCTGTGCCGGATCGTCGGGCACCAGTGTCACCTGCTCGGGCTGATTTTCCTCACACAGTGTCAGGAAATCGTCGGTCGGATAGCCTTCGATGTTGAATTCGGCATCCGGGAACTCATCATCGATCAACGCGCGAAGTTCAGGCACATCCGAGCGACGGATGTGCCGTTCGTCGGGCCTTGGATGCACCGTCAGCCCCCCTGCCCCGGCAGCAAGCGCCAATCGGCCAAAATTTACAACACTAGGCCATGGCAAGTCGCGACGGTTGCGAAGCTGCGCTATGGCATTGAGATTGACGGAAAGAACGGTGCTCATGAGTGAATTTGTAATTCGCAATCGCAGCGCTGACAAATGTGGAATGTGCATGACGCCCATGCAAAATGACACCCCTAGACCAATTCCGACTTTGTCGGAACCGGACTAGGTAATTTGGCTCACGGCAAATCGAACTAGGTTCGATTGCCTCCGCTGGGGTGGTGCAACCGCGCCGGTCGGCACTTCGCCTCCAAAGTACCTCCAGGCAAATCTGAAACCGTCTAGCGAACACGCCTTCGTCCTTGACGCGGTTCAACCATTCCTGTTGCAGTAACTCCGATGAGTTTCCCCACGTTTCAACCCATTTCCGGATTGGCAACGCCTTTTGCTATCGGCCTCCAAAGGCTCGATCCAAGGTCGATTTGCCAGGTTGATGAGAAGTTTCCCGACTATCTTGCGCAGAAACTGGAGCTTTGGCGCGATATCCCGAACGAAATCTTCCTAGCGCAGAAGGACACGCTTCAGGCTCAGAACCAAGTGCTTGAACTCATTCTCGACAATCTGAGCGCCATGCAGGGTGACAAAGCGGCGCAACGCGGGCGAACCATTTCTCTTTGTTCAGGTGAGTACGAGTTGAGGCATGAAGACTTTCATGAGCAACCGCTGATGCTTGCCTCGCTTTTGGTTCAAGACGATCTGATCCTGATGCGCAAGCGGGAGAACGGCTGGGTGCTTGCTGCCGCATCTCTTTGCTTTCCATCCCATTGGAGACTGGACGAGAAATTTGGTCGCCCAATGGGTGAAATTCATGCCCCAATTCCGGATCTCAACGCCCGCATTGGCGCGCGCATCGACAGGATTTTTGACAATCTACGCCCGGAACTTCCGGTCTGGCGCGAGAACTGGTCTCTGGACAGCGACCCGGGTTTGCGGCAGGCGGTTAGAAATGAGCTGCGCCATCATAAGCATGACAAGGCAGAGCCTTCGCTCGATACGCTCTTCCTTCGGGCGGAGTACCAAACCCTGCGCAAACTGCCGGTTTCCGGTGACATTCTTTTCACGGTGAAAATTCTGATAGAGCCGCTGAGGCGTTTCATATCAGGACCGCAGGGTGCTGAGCGGCTCGAAACGCTTAAGGATCAAATGGCCGCGATGAGCCCGCAGGAGCGAAACTACAAGAATTTTGACGCGGTCTGGCAGCTTTTCGAAAACGCCGCGCCAGCCTGACTTACTTCACAATCGTGATTTTTTCCGCGGCCCGTGTGATAGCGGTATAGAGCCAACGCGATTGGTGCTCGCGAAAAGCCCAGCTTTCGTCGAACAGATAGACATTGTCCCACTGGGAACCCTGCGCTTTGTGCACCGTCAGCGCATAGCCATAGTCAAAGTCATCATAGCGGCGCTTGATCTGCCACGGCACATCAGCTTCCGGATTTTCAAAGACTTCTTTCAAAACCTTGATCTTTGCGCTGGTGCGCTCCATTCCGTCATCTTCGGACGAAACCAGCAGGTTCATGAATTGCTTTGCTGAATTGGGCGCTGACAGCACCTGCCAAAGCGAACCGTTGAGCAGCCCCTTTGCCGGGTCATTTCTCAGCGCCACCAACTTGTCACCAGACGCTGGCAACGCACCTTGAAAACCCTTCAGGTCGCGAAGCCGCTGATTGTAACGACGCCGTGTCTTGTTTGTACCCACAAGCACCTGATCGGCGGCAAGCACTTCTTCCTGCACCACACCCTGGCGAGAGATCACCTTGCTCGCACCGTACTCGCCGTAGGACAGCTCGCGCCCATTTCGAACCGCTTCTGCCAATTGGACAATCGGATTGTCTTCTGCCTGACGATGGATGGTTTCCAGGAGAAAATCCGGCTCATGGTCAGTGAAAAAACCACCGCCTGAGACCGGCGGCAGTTGCCCCGGGTCCCCCAACACCAATACGGGTGTGCCAAATGACAAGAGATCGCGGCCAAGCTCCTCATCCACCATGGAACACTCATCAATGACGATGAGTTTTGCCTTCGACACAGGGCTTTGCCGGTTGAGCGAAAACAAAGGTGTCATCGCGGACTTGCCGGTGTCTTCATCCTCAACAAGCTCTTCCCCGCGCGGGCGATAGATCAGCGAATGGATGGTACTGGCTTTGGGTGCGCCCCGAGCACGCAGAACCAATGCCGCTTTGCCCGTGAAGGCAGCAAAAAGCACATCACCATCAATGCCTTCCGCCAGATGCCGGGCAAGCGTGGTTTTCCCTGTCCCGGCATAGCCGAATAGCCGGAAGACCTGCGGAAAACCCTGGTCCAACCAGGCCGCGACAGCCTTTAGCGCGGCATCCTGTTCATTTGAAAATAGCATGGAGACCAATTGGCACGATTCGATTACAGCGGTAAGTCGTTCGCTTCGGAATCGCTTACTCAGGCTTTTTCAACAGGATTGCCAACACCAACCCGATCAACGTGGACGCCAGCACAAACAGGAAAGCGGTGCGAAAATCTGCTGCCTGATAAACGCGGGCGCCTTCAGAAATCCTACCGTCCCAGAGCCTGTCCAGCGCAAGGCCCACGATGGGCTGGAGCAGAGCGCCTGACCCAACAGTGAGTGAATTCACAATACCGGTGGCGGCTCCACCGATTTCATCCGGAACAGAGTCGCGAACCAGAGAGAAAGTTATGGACATTGCGGCACCGGTGAACCCCATGAGCGCCAAGGAAATCGCCGTGACCCACAATGGCAGACCAGCCACGGCAACCAGGAGTGCAATTGCCGCGTTCATGACAAGGCACCCGGCAACCAGCAATATTCGTCGCTTGCCGATGAAATCTGAAAACCAGCCCCAGAATGGAGCTCCGATTGCCCAGCCCAATAGAATGAGCGAGATGAAGAAAGCTGCCTGAGGCTGGGAAAGCGAGTAGGCCACTTGCAAATATGGTGTTCCCCAAAGCGCACCAAATGTGAGCATCGGCCCCGACATAGCAGCGGCCACCAGTGCAATTTTCCAGACTTCCCACATTGAGAGCGCTTGCATGAGGCCACGCCAAACATCGCTCCAGGGGCGCCGTTCAGACTGCTGCGGCTTGCTGCCTTCCGGTTGATTTCTGACAAATGTGACAATGAGTGCTGCCAGCAAGAGCCCGACGCCGCCCAGCAGCCACATGCTGGTTCGCCAGCCGAAAGCGCCCACGAAGAAAGCAAGCGGGGCTTGCGCAATCATTCCCGAAATCATCGCACAAAACATGGCGAGCCCAGCCAGAAACGCGAGCCGATTTGGAGGAAACCAGTTGAAAGCAAGTGACAGGCCGCCCAGAAAGCCGACACTTGATCCCACGCCAATGAGAATGCGGCCTGCATAAGCGGTGTAGATGGAGTCTGCCATCGCGAACATGGCTGATCCGAGCGCCGCAACCGTAAGCGCTGCCGCCAACAAATAACGTGCACCGATGCGTTCAAGAAGCGCGCCGAGTGGTACCTGAAGCAAGAAGTAGGGATAAAAGTAAAGGGCTGACAACACGCCCAGAACTGCGCCGCCGATGGCAAACTCGCGCATCAGATCAGCCACCATGACACTGGGGGCAACCCGGTGGAAAAAGGCATAGCCAAAGGCCAACGCGGCGAGCAGCCAGATAAACCAGGCACGACTGCCGCCTGGTTTGTGAGCCGTTTCAATTGTCACGGATGAATGGCCTTGGATACATCTCGAAGCAGGTTACCAATGTTGCGCCAATTCGCTCTGGAAACAAGCAATGTTCGATGTTCAAATATCGGGAGTTGCAGCCACCCGCCACTCGTATAACAAGGGTTCGAGGGTCAATGCTCCGCATACACAAGTCCGGGACGAGCCAGATGCACGATATTCTTGATCTCCAATCCTATCCGCTGAATGAACCTTCATCGCCCGCGTTTGCTGCGCTGGTGAAAAACTGCAAGGCGGAGTTGGAAAACAATGGAATGTTCAATCTGCCGGGATTCATGAGACAACCGGTTGCAGAAAAGCAAGCCACGGATCTTCAAGGTCGCTTTGAAACAGAGGGCTTTCTCCATGAGCGTCGGCACAACATCTATTTCAGCGAAAATGTGCCGGGCGTCTCCTCAGATCACCCGGTGCTGACCCGGTTTAACACCAGCAATCGAACCCTTTGCGCCGACCAGTTGAGAGGCAGCGCGCTGGAGAAACTATATGAATGGGAACCGTTCCGGCACTTTCTGGCGGAAGTGATGGAAAGGCCGGAACTTTATGTCATGGCCGACCCGCTGGCTCGGGTCAACGCGATGTCCTATTCCAACGGACAAGCTCTCAATTGGCATTTCGACCGGTCGGAGTTCACCACAACATTGTTGCTGCAATCTCCCGAGGACGGCGGAATATTCGAATACAGGCCAGGGCTGCGCACCATTACCAGTGCCAATCACGATGGTGTTGCCAATCTGATTAAGGGACGGGATAGGAAAACCCGCACCGTGGAGCTTGAGCCCGGCACGCTCAACGTATTTAAAGGAAAGAACACTGCGCACAGGGTCACACCAAGCCTGGGACATCATGCCCGGATCATTGCCGTGTTTTCCTATTACGAACGTGCGGGAGTTGAGTTTAGCCCCGAAGAACGAACAGGCTTTTACGGACGGGCGGAGCCGGTTTGCTAAGGAGCCTGCACCAGATTCAGCCCACCCATTGGGGTTTCTATTCTTTGGGGTCCGGTAGATCGACCGGCATATCCTTTTCGGTCCAAAGACCAAATCCGCCTTCCATGTGCGCAACCGGGCCAAATCCCATGTCCTGCAGCGCTTTTGCAGCAAGCGCTGAACGCCCCGCCGCTGCGCAGAAGAGAATGTAGGTTTTTCCTTCCTGCGCAAAGACATCCCGGTGATACGGGCTCTCTGGATCGACCCAAAATTCCAACATGCCTCGAGGGGCATGGATGGCACCGGGAATGCGCCCTACCCTGTTCAACTCGCGAATGTCGCGAATATCGACAAGAACAGCGTCTCCTGACGCTTGAGCAGCAGCACTGTCTTCCACGCCAATGGTGACGACTTCGGCATTTGCTCGGTCTACGAGCTCCTGAGCGCTGATCATTTTTCTCAATCTCCCTGCACGGACTCTACGATTGATAGAGACAAACCGAGCACAAAAAAAGCGTGGATCGTGTCCACGCTTTTAGAATTTCAGGTTTGATTTGATTCTGGCCTAGATCGGTTTTGAACTCCCGAATTGTGTCGACCAGAATATATCAAACAGCGCCAAACAAATAGGCGAGGACAAGAACTCCGCCAAAAGCAGCAACCGCACGAGCAGTCACACCCCAGCAGGATTTCTCTACAACATCGTTCATACTGGCCCCTGTGTTTCCCGCTCGATTCGTTAACAAAAGGTTACCCGCGAGCTTGTGGGGCGTATAGTCCTGTGCGCTCAGGATCGCAATTCAAATTGTGTCGAAAATGGGGAGAATTTTTGCATGGCTGATCTGCAAAAAACGAGGACCAATAATTTCAACGACTTAAACCGTTTACCATGATGATAGCGAAAGCCGGGATCAGTTTGGCCTGTGGACGACGTGTTGAAATGCACCAACATCATGCGGCGAAGTTAGTCGGAGATCTTTCGTTTGCGGGGTGAGAATGCGCGGTGAAAAAGCATCCCATTCATAAACACGAAGAGACTCGCCACAGCCAATGTTCGCAATGGATAGTCGACTGCTGAGTGTAACAGGACGACCGCTATTCCAACTGCAAGCTCTTTCGCAAAAGGTTGCCGCCAAATCCGGGCAACACGTTGAACGAACAATACAAAATAGAGTACGAGTGCTGCGACAGCCAGCAATCCGCCTTCAAAGACTAGCTCCAAATAGTCGTTGTGTGCGTGATTGACGATGGTGTTGAAGATCATATGCGGGTCTTCATAGGCCGGATAACCCAATTTGAAATTACCCAGACCAATACCGAAAAACAGGTTGTCCCAGATTCCAACAAGAGTGGTCCTGAAGAACTCCGGCCGTCCCAATCCAGTCTCGAAGTTTTCGGCCCCAATGCGCACCGCAACGGCATATCCAACGACACCGAGCGCCGCAGTTGCCACAGCGAAAATGGGCAAGCGAAATCGTCGGCCAACATTGTTCATGACTGAAAAATACAGACACAGCCCCATTACTGTGAAACCCAGCAATGCCCCTGCGAGCGATCCACCGGCAAGCAATGCAAGCATCGCGAATACAAGATACAGAACCAGAAACCCGATGCGCTTGGTTGCCCGGAAATAGGCGAATGCCAATGGGATAGAAGTAAACAGAATGGTCGCCAAATGATTGCCGTTGGCCACAAGCCCGGTCGGGAACCGGTACGGGAGAACGTTGAGAAGCTTCATCGGTGAGGCATCACCAGCCAGATCAGCAATTGCAAACACGATCTGGATGGCAAATCCAAAAAATACGAACGGAAACAGGGCTAGAAGAATCCGGGCATCGATTTTTGAAACGGCGACCAGCAACAGTGCCAGGCTGGAGAAGTACAGGAGAACTTCCAATGTTCGACTCAGACCTAACGTTGCAGGTGGCAACCAACTTCTCTGAATCAATTCGGGATCAACGCCACTCATCAGTCCCTGAAAAATAATTGCAATGTGCCCGATGCCGGGGAAGAGTTGCACAACAAATATCGCGGCGCCCGTGCAGATCAGAATCATGATCGGCCTCGATATGTGCCCGTTGGATTGGCGCACAATGACGAATACGGATGCCAGTATCATCACAATCTGCACAATAGCATCTGTCCAAAGCGAAGTGCGGGTCCCTCCGCCCAGGGTGAGCGCGACAATGAGCGCGGTCCCCAACGCCAGCGTGTCGGCTTGAAGATAAGGGCTTCGGTTGAGGCCGGGATTCAAGGTCGCGCACCCGATAAGCGTTCAATCGCTATGCGATTGAGTTTGACCACTCCTGAATAACGGTGCCGAAAACTCTCGACTTTTAAGTCGGTTGCCAATTCCACCCGGTACATCTGACACCCGGCAGGTGCTGTCGTGAATTCTGTTTCAATGTGTTCTGGCCGATAGCTACCTTCACGAATGTCGAGACGCGCAACGAGCGTTTTGTTGGTATTGCACACCACTCTGGCATAGAGCTCTTTCGGCGCTTCCAACTGCTCGGCAGAAACACGGATGGCAAACCGGTATCTTCCTGGCGGGAAGAAAACATATTGTGACAAGGCGATGGAGAGAACCGGACTGCCCGAAAATCGAACGCGCAGCCAGGCCGACTCACCGTCAATCGAAATCTGCCGTGAAATCGAAACCCCTTTTGTTGAGCGCCAACGCCAGTCGAATGGCGATGCATCTGGTTCCGTTTTGAACGCACCATTGTTGATATAGCCGCCACTTGAATCACGCTCATTCCCACGCGCGAACAGATGAAAGCGATATGCCAGATCAAACCGTGCATCGCGCACAAACGCATTCATGATTGACTGAACTTCGCTGCGCGTGGCGTCGCCCCCCAAGACCTGCACCAACCTGAGGGCAATGTCACTGAGTGTCTTATCACGGGAAATCGCACTAATAACCCGGGATCGCCACGGCGGATTTCGCTTAATTATGTCAGCGAACTGGTCGAGACCCTTTTCTGTCCCAATGATATAAGCGAGGTTCGGTAGGTAGTTTTCTGCCAGAAACGGGTAGCGCCGAAAAATCAAATCAAGGAAATTTATCGCGGCGTCTATCTGATTTTCCAAAAGAGCATTTGCCAGCGATTGCTGAAGTGAAACTAGCTCAGTTCGAGAAAGCTTCTGAGCGCTTCTCATCAATTTTTGGGCTTTATCTGCCTCGCCAGCTCTTCCAGCCAGATAGCCCTCTATTGCGTAGCCGCGGGCGTCAGCCGGATTAATTTGAAGCATCGGAGATGTGATCGCGGCGATCTTCTCAATATCGACAGCTGCCGTTGGATCGGCAAACGCTTTCTGAAAAGCAACCACTCTTGCGTCTTCGTCAAACGGGTTGACAGCGAGCGCGAGGCTAGATGCATCCTGTCGAACGAACACCGAAAGCTGTTGAAGACAGATCGAGACAATCAAAACGCCCGAGAAAACAACGAGGACGAGGTGTTTAACCTGCAAGAGGGAGCTCAGTCATAGCTGCGCGTTTCGCCAATAATGGTACCAAGACTATCTCGCAAAACCGACGCTAAGCGCAGTCAGATCGGATCAGCAAATCCATACAGTTTGAAAGGCACCCATGCGTACGCATGGCCGGCGAAATTGAGCCAAACAAACATGATGGCGGCAGAGTATCCGACAACCGCAAGTTGGGTTGCTCTGAATGTCTTGAGAGTGCTTCCAAAAACAAACGGCAGTCGTGACCAGACAAAGATTTGAATCGGAATGAAGTACAGTGCCATTCTGTCCACCGCTGTAGATGACGGTGAAATGATCAGAAGCGCGATAAAGCTCACACCAATCAAACACATGTAGGTCCACAAACGACGTTCTGCTTCTGTGAGCAAAAATCTCTTTCTAAAAAAGAGAAAAAGAGCGGAGGGAATAGCATTCATTGCAATTCGAATAGCGGCCCCTTCCGACTGATATTGAGCCTGCACGTATGACCGCAAAAATCCGTCAACGCTCTCACTGAGAAAAAGCAAGTACATGAGTCCAACTGCAAGACCGCCAGCGAAAATTGTCCAATATCGATTCTGCGTGCTGGCAATGATGCCGATGGGCATAAGTAGCACTGCTGTTTTGTGGAAAAGTGCGGCCAGTCCCATCCAGATCATGAAGCTGTAAAACTTTCGATCCTGGATGCAAAGTAACGCCAGCATTGCCAGGCCGATCGCAACGCCTTGACGAGAATACCCCATCGCGACCACAACGACGAGGTAGGGGATCGAAACAAGTACTGCGAGCCAGGGCAGCGGTTGTCGCGCGCAAAATTTCAACAGTCCGATGGAAAACAGCATGCCGCAAGTCAGATTGACCGGCCAAACCGTGTCAAAGAAACCCAATTGATTGGCCAACCAATTGGTGAGCGAATAGCCGGGGTCGCCCGCGAACAACACATCCGAAATAGATAGGAAGCTCGTCTGACGCAGCTTGGACAGATATGTTGTCCAATCCCCGCCAACCTGAAACCGGAACCCGATCAGCAGAGTTAGAACAATGCCGAACATAACCATGCCAAATGGCACCGAACGCAACTGAACAAAGCGCGGTTTGGAAACAATGACGGCCCAGGACGGAACGGAAAATAGAAGCCAGTAAGCTAACATGATCTAATCGTTTGTGAGCTGCGCATCAGCCCAGTTGAGATACATCAAAACGGTCCATAATTCAGCCCCTCCGTTCACGCGTTTTGATTGATGCCTCTGCCATAGGTTGTCCGCCACCCGTCCGTCGAAAATCCCTTGGGAAAGCTCGTCGGCTCGGTTGATCAGATCTCCTCCCCAGTCTTTCAATCCTGATCGCAACCATTCGTCCATAGGAACAGAAAATCCTTGCTTGGGACGCTCCAACAGCTCCTCAGGAAAGTACCTGTTCAACATTGTGCGCAAAATCAATTTGCCCCCACCGGCACCAATCTTCTGATCGAATGGCAGACATTGGGAAAACCAGACAATGCGTGGATCAAGAAACGGCGCGCGAGTTTCCAGTGCAACAGACATGGCGCTGCGGTCCACTTTCACCAGGATGTCGCCGGGCAGATATCCCTTGATGTCTTCTTCCATCATCCATTCAGCACGCGCAGACATATCCAGCATCGGTGATTTGCGATGGCTGCATCTCTGATGGCCTCCACCAGTTCGCAACAAGCGGTACGGATCGCGCCATGTGCTAACGATGTTGCGATAGAATTTTTCGAAATCATCGGCGTTTGCCACGGCATCACCGAACTTTCCCAGTCGGTCAACGGTCGTCACCGGCAGTTTTGCGCGGGATGCCAAAATTGACCAGCGGTCCCCCATACCACCCGTCATCAACCTTTGAGCGATGGCAGAGCCGAATCCTAGGGACCTGCGAGCGAACCCTGGAAGGCGCTCTGCCCTTTTCCAAACCTTTGGGCCCAAAACGTAGCGATTGTAGCCACCAAACAATTCATCTCCGCCATCGCCAGACATGGCAACCGTTACATGCTTGCGAGTCAATCTGGATAGAAGAATGGTCGGCAATTGGGAGGAATCGGCGAAAGGCTCGTCAAAAATGAATGGCAAGTCACCAACCAGAGCAAGCGCGTCCCCATCACCGACATGAAACTCGGTATGGTCCGTCCGCAAATACCTGGCGACGGCGAGCGCGTGAGGGCTTTCGTCGAACCTCGATCCGGAAAACCCGATGGAGAACGTTTTGACCTTTTCACTCGTGTTCGCCTGCATGACGGCGGTGATGAGCGAAGAATCTATTCCGCCGGAAAGAAACGCACCCAGCGGAACGTCACTCAACATCTGGTCGTTCACAACCTTGTTTAGAATACCTTTGAGATATTGAATATTCTCGTCGAGTGCGTTGCTTGCAATCTGCGCACTGTCAATGCCCTCAGCGGCCTGGAGATCGAAGTAGGAGGTCGGCTCTCCAACCGACATCTCACCGGCCGCACTCAAAACGACAAAGTGTCCCGGTTTGAGTTTGTGGATGCCTTCATAGATGCTCAAAGGATCCGGGATGTAAGAAAATCGCAGGAAGTCCGCGACCGCGGTTTGGTTCAACTTGCCATCAAATTCCGGCACACACCGAATGGCCTTCAGTTCGGACGCAAACGCGAGGCCCGAACCGACGCGTCCGTAATACAGCGGTTTTTCGCCCATCCTGTCCCGAGCGAGGGTCAGAGTCTTGAGTTTTTTGTCCCACAAGGCGATGGCGAACATGCCAAAACATCGCTTCAACGCGAGCTCAAACCCCCAAGCATCGACGGCCGCCAGCAAAGTTTCGGTGTCGGAATGCCCGCGCCATTGTGGAACATTTCGCTCATCCTCGAGACGGCGTCTGATCTCCAGGTGATTGTAGATTTCGCCATTGTAGGTGAGTTGATACCGGCCCGAGTGCGATTCCATTGGCTGCGCACCCGCGTCCGACAGATCAACAATAGCAAGTCGCCTGTGTGCCAGTGCGACACCATCTTCAATATCGACCCAGACACCGCCCGAATCTGGGCCGCGATGGAAGATGGATTGCTCAATCGCGTTGATGGTTGCTTTGAGATCGACAGACGCCAATGAAGGCGCGACAAGGCCTGCGATGCCGCACATTAGATCAACATTTGCAGGTGATGACACAGCTTCATGGCGTAAAACTGTCCAGAGCGTGGAAAACCAAAATAAGACATCCGAGATTGATTATTGATTGCGTCGCCCGCAGCACAACCAAGGTCTGGACGCATTGGCGCCAACCCTAGTTGCGTGAGATTGTTGGTAATAAGAACGCACACAATTTCTGAAAGTGTGAAAATCCATCGGAAACGGTAACACAACCGACGCAGAAACAATTCGCGTGCGCCGGAGACTCTCGCAACGTTGATGCAAAACGTCCATCCGCGCACGATTCATGTGCGAACAATATTTGCTTGGTTGTTGCTTCTGGTTGATCCGATTTCGACTAATTTCTATCAATCGGATTTGGCCGAGTTCAATTGGCAGTGATTTCAGTTGGTCAGTGCCCGCATCGCCAATGGTGAAAGGTGCTCGGCTCCTTCTCGTGATAAATGATCATCGTCATGGTACAGGATCGTTTCTCCTATAGTATTCAGACACTTATCTTTTGGGCACAGCATTTTATGCGGATAAAGAAGCGGAACGTCGAGTGATGTCGCCACCTTTTCCAACAGCTCGAGAGTTGGCAGGGCGCGCGTTTTAAAATCTTCCAACGATAGTTGGTTGTTCAGGTGTTCGCCGGTTCCGACACTTGCAACAAACTTTGTTCGTGGCCCGTCGACGCCTGGTTCTGGCAACGGTGCGAGAACAACAACCGACTTACCAGCCGATTTCAGTTTGCCGACAATCTTGGTCAAATCATCCAACTGCTGCTGGAAACGGTCTTCCCGGTCCATTGGGAAGGTCGAGTTTTTTGGCTGAAGAGGCTCATAGTGAAGCGAGGAATTTGGAACACTCATCTCAAGATACAGTGTCCAGCGTGCGACCAGAACAACGGTCTTTACTGAACCCGACGCGACAATCCCATCAAGAATACGGCGATTGTAATCCAGACATCGAAGGTAATATCCGGCCCGGACTGCCGGTACACAGCCGTCCCCACCAACATATCTTCCGGACAAGCCTAGTGTGTCGGCCGCCTTCGCAAATGGAGTACGGTAAGTTTCGGCATGGCTGTCTCCCCACAAGACAAAATCCGCCAGCCCGTTTTTTTGGCCGACGGTGCATGCGGCTTCGATCAACTGTGGACCAGATCGCTTGTTTTGTTCGTTGAGAAAACAATCATAGCGGTCATGGTTGTAGTCGAGTTTTGCCTCGACTGCGGCGAAGGCAGCTCCATCAAATCTGTTCGGAACTCCATTTTGAAAATAGATGATCAAAGTCAGGGCGGCCAAGGCCGCGCTTGACGAAACTGAAACGACATAGACTTTGAGTTGACTGAGAAAATTCCGGTCTCGGCAAGGCTGCTCAATGAAGCTGTAACTCGCCATCGACAACAAAACCGCCAAGACAATTAAAACAACCCGAACTGTGAGAGACGGAGTGGATTGAGCAAGATAGAAAGCAAACGCGAACAGTGGAAAGTGCCATAAATACAGTGAATAAGAACGCTTGCCCACAAACACCATCGGTTTGCTCGACAAAAGCTTCCAAACTGTTCCCCGACCCGCCAGTCCTCCAGCAATCAGGAACACCGAACCCAAAACCGGTGGTATGGCTGCATATCCTGGAAACAGTGTGGCTTCAGTATAAAAGACAATGGGCAGCGTGATGAGGGCTATACCAATTATCTGAAGCGGGACGGATATCCGAACGATGGCCGAGACCAAATTTTGGTTCGTGATGGCGCACGCAAGAAGGGATCCAGCCAAAAGCTCCCAGCCGCGAAGTGGAGACCAGTAGAATCCAGTCGCCGGCCATTTCATGGTCACCCACACCGATGCGACAAGCGACAACAAAAACAATCCGACAAGCACATAGGCTCGCCACTTGTTCCCAAACTTGAACATCAACATCATCAGAAGTGGAAACACCACATAGAACTGCTCTTCCACCGAAAGTGACCAGGTGTGAAGCAACGGTTTTTCCGCTGCCGCGCCGTCGAAGTATCCTATTTCCCGCCAAAACATCATGTTGGAAAGAAATAACAACACCGAAAAAGCGCTTCGGACAATCAAGCGATAGTCCTCGGGCATGGACAGAAACCATCCCAAAATCAGGGTCGTGACTATGACGACAAACAGCGCCGGCAAAATGCGTCGCATTCGACGTTCATAGAAAGAAAGCAGTGAGAACTCGCCCCGGTTTTGTTCCGAAATTATCAGCCCGGTAATCAAAAAACCTGAAATAACAAAGAAAATGTCGACACCCACAAATCCACCTCCGAAAAGGGGGAACTTCGCGTGTCCGAAGACGACTGATAGAACGGCTATGGTACGGAGCCCATCGATATCCGCGCGATATCTCATTTAATGGCAGCGACCTCCGATATGATAAAGCTGGCCTGACGGGGAAAACACGGCACTGTCAGGTTCGAACGACACGTTCACAAGCCTCAGCAAAGGAATCACTATAAAGTTCCACGTCTTGCCATTGTCCCATGGCCGCTTCCCGTAAATTGAAGTAAGCGTTTGAATCTTCGATCAGATTCACCACTTTCTGGACTGCTTCGTCCAGTTGGTCAAAAATCACGGCGTTGTGGCCGTCTTCGCAGTAGTTGGCGATCTCACCCACCGGTGTCACGATTGGTACCAATCCCATTTGCATGGCTTCCACCACGGAAACCGCCATTCCCTCAAACTGGCTTGTCTGAAGGTAGAAGCAGGCATCCTCTACGATATCGTCGATATCTTGATTGGGCACTGCTCCATGCAATGTAACTGAATCACCCAGCCCTAGCGATGCAATCTTGCCTTGAACATTGCTCCCCTCTCCGCCATCCGGTCCAAGAATGTGGAACCGCGCATCTTGATACAACCGACTGATTTTTGAGAAAAAATCCAGTGCCAGGGGCAAATTTTTTTGAGGGGTCAGCCTGCCCCAAAACGCGAATACCGGTTTGCGGGAAGAGGGTTTGCGCAGCACTTTCCGTCGCGAAACAAGGTATGAAATTGTCTCGCATCTGGAATGGTGTTTGATGGGTAAGCGATTGTCCTTAGTGGCTTGTGAATCCACAAAAAACCCATCAGCAATCAGCATAGCGGCCCAAGTAAAAAACCAGTCAAATGTATGGACCGGCTTTGACACATGCAGGAAAACCACGAACTTTGATGGGCAGCCTGTTAGTTTTAGAAAGAGCGCGATGATGCAGGTCCGCCACAGTGAACAGACAATCAGATCGGGAGAAAGCTGGCGAATTGTGCGTGCGAGGCCGAAATAGTTGCGAAGATCATTGATAGATTTGTGTTTGCCAGCGACAATCCAATCTTCGTTCGCAGCAAGGCCCGCCGGTGAAATATAGGCTCTTGTAAGCTCGACACCTCCGAACCGTCCTGTTGTCGTGCGAGCCGCAGTTTCGACCCCCCCAATGCCATCAAACGGGATCAAGTGAACCACTCGGACCGGATCCAACGGTTTATTTCTTGTCAATGTCAGGTTGCATGAATTGCTGCAACATAGCGTTCCAGCATGACTTGGTTTGAATAGCGCTCCAGGCAGATTTCGCGAGCAAGGCCCGCCAACTCGACCCGTCGCCGGTCGCTGGCGACCAAATTGACAATCACCTCAAAAAAGTGCTGCGGATCGTTGTTCGCCAGCAACCCAATAGTATGGTCGTTCTGTTCAAGTAAATTGCTGATTCCAGGAATGCCGGATGCCACAATAGGTAAACCTGAAGCCATTGCCTGCAAAAGTGACGTGCTCAGTGTTTCCCCATCCGACGCGTGAAGATAGACATCAATCGTACGGAACCAGTCGGCAAGTTCATTCTCGTTGAGGAGCCCAACAAACTCAATGCGATCAGCAACACCCAAGGATACTGCGAGCCTCCTTACACGCTCAAACTCATCACCATTTCCCGCCAGAGACAACACCCAGTTATCGCTGCCCTTGGTTTGCTTGGCCAGCGCCATCATTTCGACCAACAGGTCCTGGCGTTTCGTGTAGGAAAACCGAGCGGCCATTCCCAACCTCAATGCCTGCGACCGATCTGTTCCTTGTTCAGACCGTGGCCGAAATCGATGTGTGTCGATACCGTTCGCTATGATGCTTACTTTGTCTTTGTTAAAAGCGGAGCCCTGAATCTCCTTGAGTTCGGGTTCATATTCGGGAGTGAGAAGTACAACCTTGTGTGCCAATCGCATGGCCAGTTTGCTAAATACCCGCTCGTTGCGCGTTTTTACGGCGTTTGGTGTGTGCTCAACCGCGATTAGGCACCTGCCGTTGAGCAGGCAGTATGCAAAGGTTGGCAATATCGAATTGATGGAATGGAGCAACACTGCGTCGGGCTTTGTCCTATGCAGCCAACGCCACAGCTGGAACCACGCAGCATACGGGCGACCGGATTTCGATTGAAAAGCCGCAAAGTCCGCCCCAGTTTCCCTGCATTTTGGAGGATAGTCTTCGTCAAGAGGCACATCGCCGATGAATCCAATGGACCATTTGTGATCGCGTGACCTATCGGCTTCTACTAAAGAAAACGCCACGCTGCCCAACCCACCAAAACCGGTGTAAATAATCTGGGATATCTTCATTATGTCGCGCTGCGACACTGTCTGAATTTCAACCGCGCGAAACCACGTTGTCTCAGCACCTTCGGTTGACCTCACTTCAGACGTTTGTTCAGCATTTGATGTGCGTCACGGTGAAACTCATGACAGAGTTCGCTCATATTGATGCATGGGTGTCGTACCAGCCAAGGCCACGCCAGAACAATCTGTTTAGCACCCCACGCACATAGCGATTTTGGATGTTTCGAAAGCGGCCGGTGTGCGGTCCAACCAAAGCGACTTGTCTGTAAATTTTTTCATATTCAGAGCGAATGGCGTCATAGCTCATCCAATCGCCTGGTGCTTCTTCACCAAATAAACCGCTTGATCCATTTGGAAAGGAATAGTCAATCTCATTCCCTTCACGTGCAGGTCGAGGACAGCGCTGTTTGTTCACATCATGCTGCGGAACCAGCTTGAACCTCTTGTATCCCAGATCGTGCATTAGAGAGAGCTGGTACATGGTGTCGGCCTGATCCGTAGCACTCGATTCGACAGAAACGTGTTCCGGAATATGATCAAATCCAATCAGGCCGGATAGGCAAAGGTGATCAAACCCCTCAATGTCAATCTTCAGATAATATGGAACACCATATTGCTGAATAAGCGAGCTAAAGGGCCGCGCGACAACTCGGGTTTTTATGCTCTGTTGGCCCTGCTTTTCATTGCGTTCAACCCATGCCGGATCTGCCGTCCCCCAAACCGAGCGACCTGGATTGAGATAAAAGTCTATCTCGCCGTCAATTTCTGCGACCGCGCTGTTCACGATTGTGAGTTGATTGGCTTGAATTTCACTCGCAAAGCGTTCAGCGCATTCTTCGCAAAGAGCCGGATTGGCTTCAATGCCAATCACGCGAAATCCTTTCTTTAAATAAAAGTCCGTGTCTTCACCACGATGCATGCCCACATCGAAAACGAGATCGCTGTGTTTAGAAACCGCCATGGTTGGAAGCTGAGCTTTTGACAAAATTCAAGCCCGACGCGGTCTGAAAAGCGAACGTAATTTCAGCGAGGCTTCAATCACTACATTGAGCAGCACATCTGGAAATTTCAACGACAGAGCCATGTATCGCGCCTTGCCAGAGAGACTGCCAAGACACATTGAGAGCATCTGGCGTGCAATATCGAACCTTTTCCATCGCATGGCGCCCCAAGCTGACGTGATAAGACGTCCGTCGATATATGTCTCCAAGCGGTCCCGCGGCACGCTATGATTCCCGCTTTCTATCGCTGAAACGAGAAAGGCGACGCTCCGCGAGATATCTTGGAGATTGTCAACATTCTTAAGAACTGGTTCGGATACAAGATTGTCCATCACACCACCGGTTCCCCTAACGTAAATTGACGTGACGGCGTCAGTCATTGCCACTGGGTAAAAAACAGCAATTCGCGCCCAGTACTCCAAGTCGGCGCCGACCTTGAACAAGCTAAATCCGCCAATCTCGCTGTAAACCTCCCGCTTGATCGCAACGGAAGATGCATTGAGAATGCCGATGTTCCGCCCAGCTTCGGCAAAATAGTCAATTTTGCCAATCGTTCCATTTTTGGTCGATCCCTGCGGTGCATTCGACCCTTCCCACACTTCAGTGGTTCGCGTGGAAACAAGCCCGGCATCGGGAAAGTTTCCGATCACCCGATTCAATTCGTACAAATGGTTGTCCAACCAGAAATCGTCACCGTCGAGAAGAGCAATCCAATCGTTCCGAGACGTCGCAAGACCGGTGTTGCGCGCTGCACCCTCACCCTGATTGTCCTGCCGGATAAGGATCAGTCGAGGGTCTTCGATGTCTCCAAGCGTTTCCGCACTGCCGTCCGTTGAACCATCATCCACCACAATGAGCTCAAAATCCGAGTGAGACTGAGCAAGGACACTGTCAACAGCACGACGAATAAAATCCCGCTTGTTGTAGAGCGGGATGACAACGGAAAACTGTGTCATATTGCGATGCGTTTTCCCACCGCACACCAATAGGGCTCGCCCTCGGAGACGACCACATTTTCCAACCCGGCGTTTTGCATCATCTTCGTGATTTCTACCCTCGTGAAGCGCTGCTCCAATGGCGTGCCAAACCGGTCGCGACTATCGGTTCGCATGGTGTAGAAACTGTAGTCGCGATAACCGTAGAGAGGCAGGCTTTCTGCCTTAATGCTAAACACGGAAAGTAATTTAGCCAGCCTGGCGAGCGGCCAGTACACCAAAAGCGCGATCAGGTCCGTAACAACGTTTTTCAGACTGTTCGGAAGCCGACTGATAACACCACGCAAAAGCTCGCTTGCTTTCCAGATGGCACGAAACCAGGCTGGTCGGTTGTCAAATCGATAATATAGATACACTAGGAATGGCGCGCCGGGCTTCAACAAACTGGTGCAACTGCGCATGGCTTTCGCGGTGTCGGGAATGTGATGCAAAACGCCAAGTGAATATCCAAAATCCTGGCTTGCAAGTGGCAACGCAACTTCATCCACCGAGGCGTTGTGAAAGGTAAGGTTTTTGTGGGACTCAAGGTTCTTCCTGGCAACCGAAAGTGCATCCTGACTTGCGTCAATGCAATGCAGGTGCGCAACTTTTGGCGCAACACAATCCGCCCAGCGGCCGCTGCCGCACCCCATATCAAAACCTTCGGCGTCGGCTGGCAATTCCGTCCAGGGAAAGACACTGAAATAGTTGGAGAAAATCCGGTCCCGTTCCTCTTGGTCGAGCGCGCTTTGGGAATAATGCGACCATTCAGCGCCGAAACTCTCAACAGTTTCAGCATCTATGTTTTTCGAAGCGGCCATCAGTCGATCATTGACCAGTCAAGCGGTTCACCACGCTTCAGTGCACGGCGGGCTTTTTTGCCGACCACCTCTGGAAGCAGCTTGGGAGTAAGACCGTAGCCGGGTCGGATCGACCGGACATTGTTGTGTGTGAATGCTTCACCAAGTGCGATGTCGGCCACCACATACAGCGACCGTCGAAAAGCAGCCGCAACAGCCTCTGAAGCGCCAATTTCATACGTCACTTCGCCAAGCGACATCCACGCACCTTTGCAATCTTCAACCAGGCTTTGAAACTCGTCGGGCTCCAGCGAAAACTCGGAGTCCGGCCCGCCGTCGGCTCGTGCGGTTGTAAAATGCTTCTCAATCACGCACCCGCCAAGCGCGATCGACGCCACGGCTGCAGCGGATGAAAATGTGTGGTCAGAAAGACCCGACACACAGCCGAACGTATCGCGCAAGTGTGGCACCACCCGCACATTGGAATCCTCTGTTGCGGCTGGATAAGAACTCACACAATGCAATAAAATGACATCGTCGCAGCCATTTTCTTTTGCAGTTCGATAGGCCTCTTCAATCTCGCCCAGATTGCAGGTGCCGGTTGAAATGATCATCGGTTTGCGCTTCGACGCGATGTAGGCGATCAGCGGCAAATCGGTTGCCTCAAGACTGGCCACCTTGAAGGCTGGTGCGCCAATTTCGTCCAACAGATCAACCGCCGGATAGTCAAATGGCGTAGAAAAAAGAACAACATTGTTCTCTTTCGCCCTGGCGAACATTGCCTCATGCCATTCAAACGGTGTCTGCGCTTCGCCATAAAGATCGTAGAGCGTGCGCCCGGCCCACAGGCCTTCATCAATTGAAAAGCCCGGACCATCATGGTCGATGGTCAACGAGTCTGCGGTGTAAGTCTGGATCTTGATGGCATCGGCCCCGGTTTTTGCCGCCTCGTCAATCAACATCAGAGCTCGATCAAGCGATCCGTTGTGGTTCGCCGACAATTCGCAAATCACATAGGGTGGGTGGTTCGCAGAGATCGGTCGTCCGGCAATTTCAACAATTGGCGTCATATCTGTTCGCCTTCGCTATGCACATAGTCACGGGCGCCGTCCCAGCCAAGATGAGCAATGACGTCGACAATCGATAGATGTGAAACAAACTGATCTACTCCCCGTTGAGTATAGGGATGAGGTTGGAATCCGCTGTACGATACAGGGAAACCCGACCGATCAAAGTCACCGTCCTGTACAATATATTCTCGAGAACCAACTGGGGAGAGATAAGAGTCCGCGCCTAAGGTTTTGCAAATTTCAAGCAAATGTTCTGCCCGGCGACCACCGCATTGCAGCTCACTGGCCTGCACGAATTTCGCCTGAAGACCCATTGCTTTAGATACCGACGTAGTAAACAAAGCATTGACTGCACCAAGACCCGTCGTTTTGCAGCCCGCGACAGTCTCCTCGAAAATCGTCAGCACGTCACTGCCGAATGCAGCTTTCGCATAAGCGTGGCGAATTGATTCAAAATGGGCTTCGCGCCAATTGACGTCGTTGTTGACTTCAATCTGGCAGATGGGTGTGGACCGGTCAGATTTTCTGACAGGAACCGAAAGTGTATGCGGCTGTTTTCCCAACAGAATACGGTTGCGGGATTGCCATGATCGCCTGTCAAATTGAACGTCATCAAGGAAAACGAATGTGTCGACCTTCGAAATAAGATGAAAATAGCCCGACCAAGGCAGATAGGTTGGCTGCATTATCGCACATTTCATTGCGACAGGGGCCATTCATATTGTTCAAGTTTGGTGGGGGGATAGAGATAAAATGAAATTTCAAACGGTACCGAGCCTTCCCTAACAAGATAGTCGTTTCTAAGCGTGAAGCGATCTGTGATTTCGTTCTTCACAAACTCCAGCACCGCCTCTGGCGAAAAGTAGTTCAAATCAGGGTCACGGTAGTCCACATAAGTCGAGATCAAATTGAATGCGACACCTTTGCGAGCAAGACGAACAGAAGCTTTGAGCAACGAACGAAGATACGCCCTTGCCTCTTCTTCATCACCCATTCGATTGTTAAAAATTCCGCAGAGCACCACATAGTCATGCGGACCAACAGAATGTGTTTCCGAAATATCCTGGCATTCAAATCGGTCGTCTGGATGGCGCAATCTGGCTGCTTCGACGGCTTTTCTGCTCACATCGAGCCCGGTGTACGAACCTTTGAAGTCGGCCTCAGAGACCAGATATTGTAACAATTCGCCAACACCGCAGCCAACATCAAGTACCGATGATTTGGGTAGGTCTTGGCTTATCTCACACAAGACAGAAAGTCGTTTCCAATGGCTCTCCTTGTCGGCCCACTGTGCAGACTGGGAACTGAGACCATGCTGCTCAACCAGACGGTCGTAATGTTTCCCCAATTGTTCTTTCATTGGCCGCATCAAATACTAGAGGCTTTGAAGGAAACAACCCAGTCCGACTGCCTCTCCAAACCGTTCTTGAAGGTAAGGTCGTATGTATCAATATGCACTTCTTCAAACAAACCGAGTGCAAACAGGCTCACCAGCTCATCTCGGGTGAAACCGTGCAAATTCCCGTCGTTTGAACGCTGATTGCCCTTATCTGCCGCCGACTTGGTTATGAAAAATCCCCTACCACCGGTAGCCACCATCTCAAAAAGTCTCGCCAGCTGTTCGTGGAGCAAACTTTCGGGAATACACTCCAAAACATGAACCGAGGCTAGAAAATCAAACTTCTCGTGCTCGAAGTCAGCCAATTGCCCAAATCGCGCAACGAGTGACTGTTTTGACAATGTCTCGTCCGCCCGTTGAAGCGCACGGTCGGCTATATCACATCCCGATGTGTCGAAACCATTCTCCGCAAAAAAGAAGGTGTTGACCCCTGCCCCACAACCAAAATCCAGAACTTTGATGCTGGAGTGATCCATGTCCCGGCCGAAGTGACGGTAAACGTGCTGCACCAGAACGCTGTTTGGATACCGGGGTGCGTGGTTAAGGTTCCAATCGTTCCATTTTGCGACGAGATCAGGCGCATTGACATGAATTGGCTCATCCATTGGAAGCAACCGTTGACTGAGCGTCTGCTAGGTTTGCGCTGTATTGATTAAAAACAGCATCGCAAATTCGCCTTGCTCCGTGTCCATCCACAATCTTAAGTCCTGTTTGGGAGAATTTTTGCCTCAGTTCTGGATCACTGCACAATCGCTGAAGCTGGAATTCAAGCGCGGCTTCAAAATTCGAACCATCCGCCAATACGCGAGATGCAATGCCATCTTGCTCGAAGGATTGTGTCGCATCGTAGAAATACCGGTCCGGACAAACCAATACCGACGGCACTCCCAAATACGCCAGTTCGTACCTTGTCAATCCTGGCGCAATAACGGCAACATCGCATTCCGAAAACAGTTCCATAACGCCTTTTGCGCCGTCGACAAAGCAAACTGGCCTGTTTGCTTCGGAGATTTTTTTTTCGATCATGGATCGATATTGTGTTCCAAACAACGGCCCGGCCACGATTGCAATTTCAAAGTGCCTGAACTCCTGGCCCAACAACACCGGTAAACAGCGGTCTGTCAGCTTCCATGGGTCGGACCCTCCAAAGCTCACAACCAACTTCAGTTTGTCACCATCATTGGAATTATCCATGCGTTTACACCGCAGAGAGCGGAGATTCTGGTTGAGAACGGCGTATTGAGCTCCCATCAATTGAGTGGATTGCGATGAAGGCCGGACTGCATCAGCTTCCAAGTAGGGTGATATGATGATTGCGGGTTCGCGCATTCCAAACGCCCTGAATCGGTCTTCGCCGACTGAATCAATAAGCGCTACGGTGTCGCAGTGATTGCACCCGGCATCAACGATTTGCGCCAACCGTCGAGGCTCTTTCATCATCTGGCGATGATTTAGGTCAAATACAATTGCATCCAAGTTGTCTGGATAGGAATTGTGTTCTTCTGCGGGATCGGACCTACCATCCAACACCGAAACCTGATGATTGGCTTCAGTCCCGACAGGTAGCGTTGATGACGGACCGATCATCAACGTCACGGTATGGTTGTGCTGAGCAAATTCATCGGCAAGATTCTGGCATCTTGCGAAATGACCCATTCCTACGTCGTTCGAAACGTCGAATCGAAAGAGAACGTTCAAAGGACGACGACCTCGCAGCCCGCCTCGTTTGCTATCCTGTTTTCCTCTTCGAAACGGGCGTCCGACCTCAGCAGAACCACCACACGGCGAGCCATCTCGCCACTGATGTTTAACATAACACTGGAAAACATGCCGATGATGGTCGGCCTTCCGAATCTTAAATAACCAAGGATAATGTCTTCTGCCAGCTCACCGTTCTTGTTCACCACTTCAGCATTCAGCTTCGGTATGTCGTTCTCCCTGGGATGAGGAATATAGTAGTCGATCCCCTCGATCAGAGCATAGTCGATGATCTGCCGCTTTATTTCTGCAGTGATATATCGCTCGGTAGGAAACCCGATAAAAACTCTCTTGCCATCTCCATCACCGACTTTTGCATCGTCCGGATGCAGAGACACGTGAACCAGACGCTCGTCAGTCACAACGTTCTTCATGCCAGGATAGAGTGTGTAGTGGCGATCTATTCTTTTTTTGAAGTCGCCAAGATCCAACGCACCAAATATTTTTTGGTATAGCTTGTCCCGACCCACATAGTGGTCTTTTCGGAACAATGTGCTTTCAAATAAGCCACCAATTCCATCATCGCAGGTTATCATCTTGTTTGCACAAACCTGGGATGCAACCGCATTGAGCACAAAATTGTCGAAGCTTGAAAATATAACCTTGTCGTAAGACCGCCTGAAATTAGCCTTGTCCAACGCTCTATTCAATTGAATGTAGTCGATCAGGCTGTAACGGCTCCTGCCGATAGTAATGTAGTTGTCGGAAGAGGCCCCGCGTGCGATGCGTTCGAAATAGCGTCTGTCTTCGTTCGTGTCGTTTTGCGTGACATACACCAAATCGTATCCATCGACGCGTTCCTCCTCAATCACTCTTAACATCAGTTTTGCCTGAAATGGCGTTCTGCAGAGCACCAAGGCTTTGTTTTTGTTTAATTCTTCTAAGTGCACTGAAAACCAAACAGAAATTGGTCGTTCGGATCAGGCTTTGCGGAGAATGAACCAATTCATGTCGTCCTGCGGGAACATTGGGTCGCGATGATAAACAAAGCCATAGTCGTGCAGTTCAAGGTCGCTAAACCGATCCATCATCTCGCCCGCGAAATCTCTTTTGAACAACTTATCTTTGTGCCCTCGGTAAGGGATAGCAACCGGTTTCGGATTGTAGTATTCGGCAACCAAAATGTAGCGGGATGAGTGTTTGTACAAACGGTCGTAAAATTTATTCAGTTCATCAGGCGAAATGTGAATCAGTACACCCTTCGAGATACTCAGATCACAAGCGACACTGGATTCGTACTCGAGAATAGATCCGTGATGCAGATCGAGATCGGGTAGTGCTTGTCGAGCTTGCTCTGCCGCTTGAGCATTGATTTCAACCGCATGTTGACTCATTCGCGGGTCGAGCGAATTTAACGCTCGCAGGTTCAATCCGATGTTGCAACCAAATTCGATACAGGACTCAATTCGCCCAATCGATCTCAGCACAGTCGAGAAAAACGCTACATCGGTTTGCAGAAAAACCTCCTCACCATTTCGTCCGATATACTCGTTGCCAAACTCACCCGCCCAAAATGCCTCTTGTTCGGTTTTAAACTGCGTCATTTGAATTTTCCTGTCTCGATCTATTTAGATACGATCCGACAGTGTTGTTTCGCCGGATGTGAAGGATGGATATTTTGCGCCGGGCCCAAAGTCTCAAACCACTAACTCGGTCTCTAAGTGTCAGTTTGCGGAACGCAAACGGGCTTTGGTGGGATTTTGGGCCAAATAGGCAAGGATGTCGTTGGTGGTAAAGCCTGGTTTGTTGGGATAAAGCGCACCGTATATCACTTGCACGAAGTCCAGGTCTTCGGCTGTATCGACCGTCCACCGGTGGGTGGATAGATCGTTGATACAACTGTATTCACCAAGCTTAAACTGTTGAGGGTGTTGGTAGATAAATGGCGTGACATGCTCCCGCTGGTATTCGGTCGTGGCCTCATAATGCGCTCGCTCCAGAGCACCGAAACTCATCACCTCGACATCAAGCCCCTTCGGCCAACCGCAGTCTTCGGAAACTTGAACGTAGTCGTATCTGCCTTCCACGTATAACTCGATCGAACCATCGATTGCGGTCCAATCGATCAATGGGCAATCGCCCGTCAACCTGACAATGGTATCGGCACCACGCATTAACGCAGCTTGATAAAAGCGATCCAGCACGTCAGTCAGCGCCCCCCTGAAGCATGGCACTCCGGCGGCTTCGGCCAACTCGGCGGTGGCGTCATCGCTCGCTTCTTTACTGGTCAAAACAACCAGTTCATCGACCAATCGAGAGCGCCTCATCCGCTCGATCTGCAAATGCAGCATTGGTTTTCCAATGATCGATTTCGCGATTTTTCCCGGCAGGCGGGTTGAGCTCATTCTGGCCTGTACAAACGCCGCGATCATGTCTGATGTTCCACTTCAGACCCTGAGCCGTCACCGTGCGACAAAATTCGTGTCAGCACTTCCACCACTTCGCGCTGATCGTCTTCACCAAGAGCCGGATACATCGGAATACTGATGGCATCGTTGGCATATTTTTCCGCTTCGGGACAAAGGCCTGGTTCGAAACCAAGTTTGCGAAAATCGGGCTGTAGATAGACCGGCATATAGTGAAGATTGACGCCGATCCCCCCGGCGCGCAGCGCTTCAAACACGTCACGGTGGGATGGTTCGATCTTGTGGGTTTCAAGTCGGATCACATACAGATGAAGCGCAGAGCGGCGGTTGGACAGTCGCCTTGGCATGACCACCGGCAGATCTCCCAGCATGTCATCATAGCGATCTGCGATTGCATGGCGTTTATCGACAAACTCGTTCAGACGTTCAATCTGGCTTGTACCGAGCGCTGCCTGAATGTCGGTCATGCGATAATTGAAGCCCAAATCAATCTGCTCGTAGTACCATGGCGGCGGGTTTTCAGCGGACAGCAGTTTTGGCTGACGCGTAACGCCGTGGGACCGCAGCAATTGCATTTTTTGCGCAAAATCAGGATTGTTGGTGGTGGCAAGACCGCCCTCCCCTGTTGTGACAATCTTCACCGGATGGAAGCTGAACACACAGATGTCGCTGAATTCGCAGGCACCGACATTGCGGTTCCTATAAGACCCGCCGATCGCGTGGGATGCATCCTCAATGACACGAAACCCATACCGTTCTGCAAGCGCACCAATTTCTCGCATATCTGCGCTTTGTCCGCACATGTGAACGGGAATGACCACTTTGGGTAATCGACCTTCCGTTTCGGCCTCAAGAAGCTTCCCTTCCAGCGCCTCCACGCTCATGTTGAACGTCGTTGGGTCAATATCGACAAAGTCGACTTCAGCGCCGCAATACCGCGCGCAGTTTGCGCTCGCAACAAATGTCGTGGCTGAGGTCCACACCAGATCGCCAGGCCCGACACCGAGCGCCAGGCAGGCAATATGCAGAGCGCTGGTCGCACTGTTTACAGCCACACCATGTTCGGCGCCACAATAGTGAGAAACAGCTTTTTCAAACCGCGGTATGGCCTGTCCCTGGGTCAGGAAATCAGATCGAAGCACCTCTTCAACAGCCGCGATGTCAGCTTCGGATATGGATTGACGGCCGTATGGGATCATAGAAATCTTAGACCTTGATTTCCTGGTCAATCAGCGTTCGCAACGCTTCCACAGACAAAAAGTCGTCGTTGGAACCACTATTGTAGGCAAATCCCGGCTCAACGCTCTCGCCGCCCATACGGGTCTGATAGTCGGAAACCGAATAAGCGCCAGCGCTCGGCAAAATGGCAAAATATTGCCCCAGATCGACCGTGTTGAAACTGTCGCTGGCTGTGATCATTTCCTCATGGATTTTCTCGCCCGGCCGGACACCGACGATTTCCTGCTTGCAATCGGGTCCAATTGCGGCGGCAACATCCGTGATGCGGTAGCTTGGAATCTTGGGTACGAATATCTCGCCACCAAGTGCATTTTCAAGCGCCCACAGCACCATATCGACGCCTTCCTGCAGTGTGATGTTGAAGCGGGTCATTGTCGGATCGGTGATCGGCAGAACCCCAGTTGATTTTCGGTCGAGAAAGAACGGGATCACCGAACCCCGGCTTCCCATCACATTGCCGTAGCGTACGACAGAAAATTTGATGTCCTGATGACCTGTTACATTGTTGGCTGCGGTGAAAAGTTTGTCTGAACAGAGTTTCGTTGCGCCGTACAAATTGATGGGCGCCGCCGCCTTGTCTGTGGAAAGCGCCACCACCTTGCACACGTTGGAATCGAGGCAGGCCTCGATGAGGTTTTGCGCGCCCAACACATTGGTTTTGATACATTCGAAAGGATTGTATTCTGCTGCTGGCACCTGCTTCAGGGCAGCCGCGTGGATGACAATATCGACATCTTTCAAAGCGCGGCGCAAACGAGACTCGTCGCGAATATCACCAATAAAGTATCGCAGGGCATCGTGATCTTGCGGCGCGAATTTCTGTGCCATCTCGAACTGCTTCAACTCATCGCGCGAAAACACCACCAATCGGCCAACGTCTGGATACCGTTCCAGAACCGTTCGAACGAATGCTTGCCCAAACGATCCGGTTCCGCCGGTGATCAGAATTGATTTACCGTTCAGCATGGGCAGCGATCATGAAATTGCGGTTCATAAGATGTCTTCTTTTGGCACGATGTTCAGGCGGGTTCCGGGGCATCAACGACGGCTTCATAGGAACCCTCAGCAACGACTTTACCCCGCTCAAGTCGAACAATTCGGTCACAGAAACGCACCGTTGTAACCCGGTGGGCGATGATAAAAATCGTCAGGCTGCGCCCCAGCCCTTCAATCGCCTGCATAACGGATGCTTCAGTTTCGCTATCGAGCGCACTTGTTGCTTCATCAAACACTAGAACATCAGCGTCTTTGTAGAGCGCGCGAGCAATTCCGATACGCTGGCGCTGACCGCCAGAAAGCCTGACGCCGCGTTCACCGACCGTGGTTTGGTATTTCGTCGGCAATCCTTCTACAAACTCGGCAATGTTGGCACCTTCAGCAGCCCGCTTGACCCGATCCATATCAATTGATGCCGGGTCAATCCCGAAGGCGATGTTCTCTGCAAGCGTTGCATCGGCGAGAAATATCGCCTGCGGCACATGAGCGATGTGTTTTTGCCAGCCGGCCCGCTTCTCCCCCGCCAACTCCACACCGTCTACTGATATCTGACCACCGGTTGGGCTCAGTAGCCCCATTAGCAGATCCATAATTGTGCTTTTGCCGCTGCCGGTCCGACCGATGAAGGCAACCCGTTCTCCCTTTTTGATAGAGAGATTGAGTGTTTCCACCACCGGTACACCCGATCCCGAATAGGAGAAATCGACATTCTTCAATTTGATGCCGCTATCGAACTTCAGTCTTTTCGACTGATCGTCCGGGACAGCATGATTATCGGATTTAAGATCAAGCAATTTCAGGACATCAATTACGATATCGAGATGTGACCAAACCTGAGCCAATGCCTGGTAGATGGCCTGAAACAAAGGTAGCAATCGCTGAGCGCCCAGCGCCAAAGCAGCCAGCACCGGTAGTGTGGCAACCAAGCCTCCGCTCTGGAGCGTAAAATAGTAGGCAACGATGCCAAACAGGATCATGCCAAAGGCTTCAATCGCAAACCGGGGAAGCTGCGCCACAAGGCTGTTGAAAACCTGTGCTTTCCTGCAACCGTAATCAACAACTTGAAAAACCGACAAAAATTGAGGCTGGGCACGGTCAATGATCACATCGCGAATGCCGCCAATGCCTTCCTGTATTGCTTTAACGCGATCGGTTTGCGCTTTTGCGATAATACTCGAATTCGCCACCAACCTGCGCCGGGTGGCCAGATTTATCAGCCCGTATACACTCGCAAAAGCCAGAGCTGCCAAGATCAGGATGATCGGATCAATCAGCAGAAGCGCTGTTATGATAAACAGGCTGATGATGACCGACGTGATTGCCTGTACCACTGGCATCAGTATCCAGTTCACCGCCGTTTGCACTTTTTCGAGACCGGCAATCATCGTGCTTGAATTGTTGTCGAGATGAAATCGATAAGGCTGGCTCAGGACATTGTTGTAGGCCTGACCCGCCAGATCATATCCGATCCAATATACGGCATGCTGATAAGACCAAACCAGTGCAATCCGGACCAGACCGGCCACCAATGCAACGCTGCAAAACAACACGGTTAGCCAGAAGATTTGGTCGGTCCTGTTCTCCGCGCCCAAAACTTCGAAAACCTGCCCCAGAACGGGAGTGTGCGCGGTAAGATCGGGAGCCGTCAGAACAGTCAGAAACGGCACGATCAGACCGATTGTGGCCACTTCAGCAAATCCCCCGAAGATCGATATCAGCAGTACGAACAACAGTTGTCGTTTGCGCTTTGCGGATAGTTTTCCATAGAGCCGGGTAAGCACCCGGACCACAGCGCTAAATTCATAAGCGGTCGCACTCACCGGTTTCTGCGCAGCAAGTGCTGTTCCCACTGCAGTGCGGCAGTAACAATACCTGAGAGCTTGTCGTGGCGCGGTGTCCAACCGAGAACTTCTCGCGCGACTTCAGCGTCTGCGACAATTGAAGCTGGATCACCCGCCCGGCGGCCAACCTCTTTGTGCGGGAGTTCCCGGTCAATGACCTGCGACACAGCCTCAACAACCTCTCGAACTGAGAACCCCTGCCCATAGCCGCAATTCGCTGTGAGCGAGCCCTTGCCACCACGCAGATGGCGCAAGGCCAGCAGATGGGCATCGACGAGGTCCGTCACGTGAATGTAGTCGCGCACGCAGGTTCCATCCGACGTCGGATAGTCGGTTCCGAATATCTCCAACCGGTCCCGCATGCCAAGCGCGACTTCGCAGGCAACCTTGATCAGGTGTGTGGCACCTTTGGTCGACTGGCCAGTTCTTTGATCAGGATCAGCTCCAGAAACGTTAAAATAACGGAGAACCGCATATTCCAAATCGTGAGCGGCAGAAGCGTCGGCGAGGATCTGTTCCGTCATCAGCTTGGACCAGCCATAGGGTGATTCCGGCGCAGCGACGGCCGTTTCGCGAACCGGCTCCTGCCCGCTTGCACCATAAACCGCAGCGGTCGATGAAAAAACGAAATGTTTCACACCAGCCTTCACGCTGTGTTCGATCAGCGTGCGGGAGGCCGACGTATTGTTTTTGTAATAGGAAAGCGGGTCAGCAACGGATTCAGGAACCACAATCGAACCGGCAAAGTGCATTACAGCATCAATGTCGTATGCTTGGAACAAGGTCTCAAGCGCGCGCTCGTCTCCCACCTCGCCGACAATCAAGGTTGCCTGTCCCGGAACGGCCCAGTCAAAACCCGTCGAAAGACGATCGAGTACCACCACATCTTCTCCGGCATCCAAAAGCGCCCAGACCATGTGGCTACCGATGTAGCCTGCGCCTCCTGTTACGAGGACGCTCACGATGCCAGTCTCCGGTCATGCGGATGCCGGTTTCGTTCGACAAAAGCTACCGCACTTCGGGTGAAAAACCCAAAGGATATCAGTGAGAAACGAACTGCGCTTCTGCCCAGGTACTGAACACAGAATCGGGTCAAAACGTGCGGGATAACTACCAGTCGAAAATCAGACCAGCAACCACCGCTCGGCTGGTTTGGGCGGTTTCATAAGACTATCAAAATCAAGAGATGCAAACGGGACACAATCCCGTTCAATTCCGACCCGATTGCGGTCGTTCCAACACCGTTAGAGTTCAGCATTGTTTCTCGGAAACGGTCCCGCGCCACTCGCACTTTCTTGAGGTGGATCTTTATTCCCTTAATGATGTTTTTTTGATGATTTCATCGATTGGGGAACGCCTCTAGACGTTGTAGTAAGATCGGTACCAATCGACGAATGCGGAAACTCCCTCTTCGACCGGAGTTTTCGGTTGATACCCCACGGCCTCTTTCAATGCGGAAACGTCCGCGAAAGTGCTTGGAACGTCGCCCTTTTGAAGTGGTAGGAAAATTTTCTCCGCCTCAACATCGAGCTTCTGTTCAATCGCCTCGATATATTTCATCAGACTGACGGGATTGTTGTTGCCGATGTTGAACAAACGATAGGGCGCGTTGCTCGTTGCCGCATCGGGTTTAGAACTGTCCCAGTCTGAGTTTGGCAAAGCGATGTCATCGCTTGCCCGGATGACACCTTCGACAATATCATCGACGAACGTGAAATCGCGTGTGTGTTTTCCATGGTTGAAAACTTGAATCGGACGCCCTTCAAGCATGTTTTTGGTGAACAAAAACAATGCCATATCGGGTCGACCCCACGGGCCGTACACCGTGAAAAAGCGCAAGCCGGTCGTTGGAAGCTGATAAAGGTGGCTGTAGGAGTGCGCCATCAATTCGTTGGCTCGCTTCGTTGCAGCGTAAAACTGAACCGGGTGGTCCGCCATTTTTCGCTCGGAAAACGGCATATCGGTGTTGGCGCCATAGACGCTTGACGTGCTGGCATAGGTGAGATGCTGCACCTGGTTCTGTCGGCACCCTTCCAAAATGTTGGTGAACCCGACCAGATTGCTTTCAACATAGGCGTGTGGATTAACAAGCGAATATCGGACGCCGGCCTGGGCCGCGAGGTTGATGACCCGGTCGAAACGATGCTCTTTGAAGCACGCTTCAACGACAGCCGTATTCGCAAGATTTTCGCGCACATGGAGATAGTCTGAACCGGACCGCGCGGCCACGGCTTCCAGCTCTTTGAGACGGTCTTCCTTGATTTGCGGATCATAATAGTCGTTGACGATATCAAATCCGACGACACTATCTCCACGCTCAAGCAGACGTTTGGTGGTGTGGAACCCGATAAATCCCGCGTTTCCAGTAACCAGTGTTTTCATTTGCGTCTCATGACATATTAGCGACTCGTTGGTTCACCTTCGCATCTGAATCTGCTCACGTGTACCGTTAATTTGTTGGAGCAACGTCCTGATCATCAATCAGAACGGGCACCTCACCATTCATGATTGAAAGCAGCACCCGAACGCGGTGTGCTCCATCATACCTGTCGAGCTTTCCTACGAGATCTGCAAACGGTCCAGAAAGCACCCGCACAGAGGATCCCACTTCAAGGTCAGGGCTGAAATCAAGGTGGCCGGTTTCGTCGGTCAGGTCCTGCAGGCGTTCCACGACGCCAAAAGGGACAGGCTGCGGTTCATTGCCGGACAGGATCAATTGGCGCACGCCCAGCGTACCATTGATTGGTCGCCACCTTTGCTGGCCTGCATCCATGCGAATGAAAACATATCCTGGGAAAAACGGCGTGCTGCGGTTCATCAGCTTGCGAGCATGCCGAACCGTCTTGCGTCTCAATGGCAAGAAAGTTTGAAAGTCCTGATTTTTCAGGTTTTGAAGCGCCAGCTTTTCGCGAGACGGTTGGGTGGAGGCCACATACCAGCGGGCATTCGAATGTTCGGACATCACACAGTTGGTCGGACGTGGTTTGAACCAGTTTGGCAACCCCTAACAGCCCTCAACGACAGGGACCAGTGCAACAACGCACTCTCTGGCGCAGATTTTGCGACACTTTGTGCAGATCAGGGCAGTGGTGCGGTTTTTCGTGCCGTGTTGGAACAATATTCATGCGCAAACGGCAAAGTGGTGGCGATAGCAGACTTGAGCCCCGACTTCTGTGCGGATTTGAAGCAATGGAAGGCCTTCGGTCAAATTGGATCGCCCTGCAGAACGCATCGCCGCTTAGCGAGAATCTGTTTCAGCACTACGGCTGGTGCCACCACTGGTGCCAAACGATGCTGCCGACGCACGAACTCGATGATATTCGCCTGCTGACGGTCTTTCAGCGTGATCGGCTGGTGTTCCTGCTTCCCCTGATACAACGCCAACGCCTGATTTCGGGAAGTGTCTGGGAGCTGCTCTCTCATCCCACAGCACAATACACGACGGCGTTGTTCGATCCTGCGCATGATGCAGATCGGCTGATGGAATTGGCGCTCGAACATCTGCGAGATAAAGGAGTGACTCCTGACATCATTCGACTGACCCAGGTGCCGAATACACATCGTCGGGTTTGGGCCGGACATAAAAACGCTTCTACCGAAGTCACTGACACCGCCCATGTGCTTGATTTCACAAGATTTCGCGACTTTGACGACCATCACACTTCGCTTTCAAAACGCACACGAAAGAATTTGCGGCAAAACGAACGACGATTCTTGCGCGATCACACCCTTGGTGAAGTCGTTTTTCAAGCTGGCGACCCCGAGTTCAAAAGGGCGATCGAAACAATGCTGACCTGGAAGCAGGAGCGGTTTCAGGCCGATGGCATTGTTTCAAACAGTGTGGGACAGGCTGACTTTCACGCGCTTCTTTCTAGCCTTCCAGCACAGCCAGAGTGTTCAAACCCGCATTGCCATCTGCTGCTCGTCGATGGAAATCCGGCTGCAGGCCAACTCTTGCTCGTAGATGAGGACAGGCTTTACGCCTATTTCATCGCATTTGATCCCCAATTTGCTCGCATGTCGCCCGGAAATCATCATCTGCACAGGGTACTCAAATGGGCCTTTGAAAACGGTTATCGGTCGTATGATCTTCTTGGAAACCCTGAAGAATACAAGCGAAAGCTCTGCAACACCCGTATCGATATGGTTGACTATGTAGAAGCGTTCAGTTTGCGTGGAAGGTTGGCTTTGTCCCTGCGTATTCCAACCATCAAGAAGGGTCTGAAAGCAGGTTTCTACGCCCTGCCCCAATCTTTGCGCAGCTTTGTTGCAGATGCGCTTGCCAAACGCCGCAGCGCATAAACTCCAACTCTAAAAATGTGCGAATGAGGTTTCCGTCAGGTGGACCCGCTCATCATTTTCATAAGTGAAAACAGACAATTCGTTGCTGTCGAAAACCTCGCCGACAATGGTCATCAAGACATTTGCATCGCGCGCTGTTGCGAGCAGCTTATCGATTTGAATTGCCGGGACGCTGAGCAGCACCTGATAGTCATCTCCACCGGTAAATGGCAGATATTTGTGTGCCGGGTTGGACTTTATCGGGCTTTGAACCGCGTGAGACAGCGGCACTTGATCGAGATCAATGCGAGCTGAAATATTTGAGGCGGCACAGAGTTTTTCAAGATCACCAATGAGACCATCAGAAACATCCATCGCAGCATTTGCGAAGCGTGCAATGGCGGATTGAACGCCGAATGGTGGCTTGGGGAGGTGGTAGGCATGAACGAGCGTTTGAAGATCAGAATCTTGTAGGCCGTTCAGTTTGCCCAACAGGGCCAAAAGGCCGAACGCCGCATCCCCAAAACAACCACTGACGATGATTTTGTCACCGGCTTTTGCACCCAAACGACTACGGTATGCACCTTCTTTGACCTCACCAAACGCCGCAACACTGACCGTCAATTGCTCGCTCGTGTAAGTGTCTCCCCCGGTAAGGCGGACACCATATTCAGCCTGATCTTCTGCCAAACCCCTTGCAAATCGCTCGATCCAGTCTTCCGCAATGTTTGATGGCAAACCAAGCGCTAGCGAGTAGGCAAACGGGTGCGACCCCTTGGCAATCAGGTCGGAAATGTTCACCCGCAGGGCTTTTCGGGCAATCAGGTCGGGCGGATCGTCGGGCAGGAAATGAACACCGGCGGCAATTGCATCCTGTGTCACCACAATCGGATTGCCGCTTGATGCAACGAGCAGCGCCGCATCATCTTTGAGCCCGAATGCCCCTTCACCGGCCAATGGCGCGAAATAGCGCGCGATCAGTTCAAACTCGCCGGGTCCGGCTTCAGACCCCATCCCTGTCACCGGTTTTGGCATCGCTCAATTCGCCCGAACGCAGGCGCCGGCTGATGCGATCCAGCACGCCGTTGACCATTTTGGGCTCATCCTCCTCAAAGAAGGCTTTGGCGACATCCACATATTCCGAAATGATAACGCGCGCCGGCACGTCCTTGCGTTCCCGCAGTTCAAATACCGCGCTTCGCAAAACCGCACGCAATATGGAATCAATTCGCGACAGAGGCCAATCAGAGGTTAACGCTCCGTGGATCATCGGATCAATTTTAGTTTGATCGGCAACAACACCAGACACGAGACCGCGAAACCAAGAGGCATCTGCCGCGAGATAGGTGCTGCCATCGAGTTCCTGACCAAGGCGCAGGCGCTCGAATTCTTCGACCGTTGCCACCACACCGGTGCCGCCCACATCCATTTGATAGAGCGCCTGAACGGCGGCAAGCCGGGCTGCCCCCCGTTTGTTGGCCGATTTAGGCTGAACAGAACTGTCCGGCGCGTCAGACATCGACGCCGCCATCGTCAGTTCCAAACAGCTGATCGCGAACGGCGATCATTGCCAAAGCGGCTTCAGCTGCGCCACCACCCTTATTCTTTTCGGTGCGATTTGCCCGCGCCCAGGCCTGCGCCTCGTTTTCTACCGTCTGAATACCGTTTCCGAGCGCAATGCACTCCGCGATACAAATATCCATGATGGCGCGCGCGGATTCCCCGGCCACTACATCGTAGTGGGTGGTTTCTCCGCGAATGACGCAACCCAGAGTGACAAAACCATCATAGTGCGTCCCACCGCGACTCATGGCTTCGAGGGCCATCGAAAGCGCAGACGGGATTTCCAGAACACCAGGCACGCTGACACGATCAAAGGTTGCGCCGGCCATGGCAAGCGCTTCAGTCGCACCTCCGAGCAACTCGGCACAGATCGCCGCATAGTAGGGCGCATCAATAATCAGAACATGTGGCTTGGCTGTCATGCTTTCCGACACTTTAGGGTTCGCAAATTTCGCCCCTGACTATGGCAGTTCGGGACCCGGTTCAACCGGCAATACAATCACACATGCTTCACTCGAAGGAAGCAAGCCGCGCCGCATAGCGGGCCATTGTGTCAATTTCGATATTGATCTCGTCGCCTTCCTCAACGCCACCCCATGTGGTGACCTCCATCGAATGGCGAATGAGCAGCACATCAAACCGGTTGCCATCGACGCCGTTGACGGTGAGCGATGTACCATTAAGCGCTACAGATCCTTTCGGCGCGATAAAGCGGGCCAGTTCATCCGGTGCATCAAGGGTGAACCGACGTGCATCGCCTTCGTCTTTGATTTTGACGACTTTAGCGATACCATCCACGTGGCCGGAAACTAGGTGCCCCCCCAGCTCGTCACCAATTTTCAAGGAGCGCTCGAGGTTGATTTTTCGATTCTGAGCCCACTGCCCAACCGTCGTCAGTCGGCAGGCCTCCTCCCAGGCTTCAACGTCAAACCATTGGGCATTCGAACCATCTTCAGGCAATTCGACGACAGTCAGGCACACACCGTCGCAAGCAATTGATGCGCCGATTTCGATGGTAGACGGGTCATAGCTGGTTTCAACCCGAAACCGTTTTCCTTCATTGAGATCAGTTGCCAAAGACAGCGTACCGATGTCGGTGATTATGCCGGTGAACATGGATCAACGCCTGTTGAAGCCCGAATAACGATCTTCGCTGAATAGCATTGTGCGCTCCAGAACGAAATCATCCGGGACTGTTTTCTCTGTGATTGGAGCAGCAACGCCGTTCCCTCCGATTTCGGCGGGACCCATAAAGATGGAGAGCCTGTCAACGAGCCCTGCATTCAGAAAAGCCGACGCGATAGCGCTACCACCTTCCACGAAAAGCGTGGAAATGCCTGTCTGCGCCATGTCGTCCAGAAGTTCGGGAAGCGCGATGGTTCCGTTGTGAAATTCGGCAGAAAACAGGTTCACGCCTGCACGACTGAGCTCAGACCGTTGATCTTCATCGAAGTTTTCACCGGCGACCACGAACGTTGGCGCATGGGTGAGATCACGAAACAGTTTTCGGTTCATCGGCAAAGGCTGATTGCCGGCCAGCACGAACCGTTTCGGACTTCGTTTCTCAAGACCGGGAAGCCTGCACGTCAATTCGGGATCATCGGCCCGCAATGTGCCAGCGCCCACGAGAATTGCATCGGAGAGGCTGCGCATTCGGTGAACCTGCGCCCGGGATACCGCGCCGGTGATCGGAATCTGGCCATCTTCCTTTATGCCGATTTTGCCGTCGCGGGATACCGCCAGTTTCAGGTGCACATGCGGACGATTCAGTGTTTTTCGGGTCAGATAGCCCGCTAGATCACGTTCCGCCTGATGTCCATGAAGCCCGATCTGGACATCAATGCCCGCGGCCTTGAGCATCGCGTGCCCCTTGCCGTCAACACGACTGTCCGGATCAATCCAGGCGGTGAAGACCCGTGCAACACCAGCATCAATCAGGGCTTGCGCGCACGGTGGCGTGACGCCGTGATGCGAACAGGGTTCGAGGGAAACAAAAGCGGTTGCGCCATGCGCCCGTATTCCGGCTTCTGCAATAGCAACAGATTCCGCATGGGGTCGGCCGCCCAATGCCGTGACGCCACGCCCCACAACAACCGGTTCACCATTATGAAACTGCACAAGAAGCGTTCCAACAGACGGATTGGTGCCGGTGAGCCCTTCATGGCGCCGCGCCAAGCGCAGACAAGCGGACATCAAGCGTTGATGGATTGGATTCTCAAGCGACATTCAACAGGTTGGCAGTTGGCTGAAAACGGAGCAATTTCCCGCCCTTATACAACCATCTGAAACAGAATGCCTGATATAATCGCGCCGCTTACGCCAAGTCCGAGATAGAAGGCAAAGACGCGCGGCTTCACCAATGACCAGACCGCCGCCATAGCCGGAACCGAGCTCACCGCGCCAGCAATCATGAACGCCATGGCAGCCCCTGCACTCATCCCCTGCTCTGTGAGGCCGGCAAGGAGCGGTGGCGCAACATAGGAATTGAGATAGGCGGGCATGCCAACCAGTGCCGCAATTGTGATGGGAACCACGCCTTCGCCCCCAACCAGGCTCGCGATCAGCGATGCCGGCACATAGGTCACGAGCAGCGCTTCCAGCGCATAGGCAAGGGCCAACCATTTTACCAGGAATATGAGATTTTCCAGGAACTGTTCGCGAAACACGGTGCGGCGCTCAGCTTCCAGCCAGAATTGCCAGACAGGCTTCCCATCGAAGGGGTTTGGGCCGCAACCGCAGCCTTTCTTCGTGTAGGTTTTGAGTGGATCGGCCAATACACCGCTTTTCATGACCTGCTGGATCAGAAAACCGCCAAATAGGCCAAGCCCAACCGCCGCGACCGCTTTACCAATAGCGAACGACCAGCCCAGCGCGCCTGCGGTGATGAGCAGGGTTGGCGGATCAATCAGCGGAGATGACAGCCAGAAGGCCATGACCGCAGACAGCGGCGCGCCAAGTGCCAGCAGCCCGGCGATGAATGGAATGACCTCGCAGGAACAAAATGGTGCCAGTCCGCCAAACAGCGCGGCGAGTACGATCATGCGGGTCTCTCGGCCTTGAAACGCGCGGGCGATGGAGGCTTCCGCCCCCGCAGCCTTCAGGCCTGCGATGAGCAGAACGGCGAAGAGAATATAGGGCAGCGTGTTGAGGAAGGCGCGCACGGCGAATTCCACAATCGGCACCAGATTGGGCATATCGAAAATTGCCACCAGAACCGGAACTGCGATGGTGATTGTCCAGGGCGTCTTCACTCGTTCGAGCACGGGCTGCAGGCTGGACGGACGTTCGTGTGTGATGTCGCTCATGATGTTTACTCTGCCGTTTGCTGCTCGGTCGGTGATTGATCCGCACAGCATTCCTTCAAAATGAAATCCGCCAACGCATGAAGATGATCAAACTGCGCTCGGTTGATGATTGTGCGGCCAGACTTTTCCTGTTCGATCAGCCCGGCTGATGTGAGGAATTTCAAATGATGCGCCAGCGTTGAGGCGGGAATTTCAGTGCGTGCCTGAATGTCGCCAACGGCCAAACCTGTCTCGCCCGCGCGCACGAGAATGCGCAACACTTCGAGACGGGATTCTGATCCCATTGCGGAAAATCCTGCTGCGGCCTGTACCGGTTCCATGGCATCCTCATTATTCGATAAAACTAGATATATAGAAATATAAGGAATCCGCAAGACAGGAGCTCGATTAAAAATTAAACTCAATAATTTTAATGGGTTATCCCGCTTTTTTCTTTTTCTGATTCATATTGATGCATGAAAGGCAAGATTCTTACCTTTGATATTTGACTCTCAAATTAGAACAAAATAAGAACATATATATGAGAACAAAAGGTGAATTATGAGCACTCAGCTCGAAAGATTGCGTGACCAGATCCACCAGATTGAAGGCCGGACAAAAACCTTTGCGGCCTTGAAGCAGCGGGAGAGCACCATAAAGCGCTGGCAGTTTGGTGATGAGGCCATTGATGCCTGTCTACCCGAGGGCGCGCTCAGCTATGACAGCGTGCACGACTTTTCACCCGATCACAGCACGAATGCTGCATTTTTATCTCTGCTTGCCGCCCTGCTGATTGTCCGGCTTCCCCGAAAGGGGCGCATTTTGTGGTGTACCACGCTGCAGGATGCTCGTGAAAACGGCGTGCTCTACGGGCCCGGGCTGCGCATGCTGGGGCTTGATCCGGGCCGGATGATCATTGCGCATCTGAAGAAGGAGCGCGACCTCGCCTTTGTGCTTGAAGAAGCAACACGGGCAAAGGCGCTGGCCGCTGTTGTGGGCGAAGGACCGCCCCTTTCCTTCACCGCGACCCGGCGGCTTGTGCTGGCGGCACAGGAAAGCGGCACACCCTGCCTCACCCTCAACACCGGGCGCACGGTTTCGGCAAGTGCTGCAACCACGCGCTGGCGGGTTGCGCCCATTGTGGGTCCGCCCAACCCGGAAGACCCTGCAGGCCCCGGCTTCCCCGCCTGGTCCCTCACCCTTACCCGCGCCCGCGGCAGCGCTCCGTTTTCCTGTAATGTGTGTTGGAACGATGAGACGCATTCTTTCAATCTGGTTTCCCCATCTCGCGATGGAGCGCTTTTGCCGCGCGAAGCTCAATCAGGCCAAATCCTCCCTTATGACCAGCGGGGAAACCCGCAACGACGATCATCCCTTTCGACCCAAACAGCAGGACGAGGCGGACACTCTCAAGCCTCATGAGCCGCTGGTGCTTGTGGAGCACGGCACCCGTGGCACCCGCATCACTGCAGTCAATGGTCCGGCGGCGCGCGCAGGCGCCATGATCGGACAGGCGCTGAAGGATGCCCGCGCCATCTATCCGCTTCTGCAGGTCGAGCAAGCCGATCCGGATGCCGACATCAAGCTGCTCGACCGCATTGCGCACTGGGCCCTGCGTTATTCGCCAATTGTCATGATGGACGGCAATGACGGGCTCCTGATCGATATCGAAGGCTGTGCCCATCTCTTTGGCGGCGAAGCCCGCCTCATCGAAGACGCCATTACGCGTCTTTCCCGTGCTGGTCTGACCGCCCATGCGGCACTGGCCGACACGCCGGGCGCCGCATGGGCTCTTGCCCGCTTTGGCGCAGGTGCCGAAAGCGGTCTTATCTCTCCTATTGGCGAAAGCGCTCTGACCGCGCGACTTCTGGGCACACCGGCGCTACGCCTTGATGATGATGTGGTGCTTCTTCTCAGCCGACTGGGGCTTAAATCCATTGGCCAGCTTCAGGACCTGCCACGCGCCACGCTGGAACGGCGGTTTCGCTCGCGCGAGGTTGCCCGTTCGGTGCAATGGCGGCTTGATCAGCTTGACGGCACCATTCGCGAGCCCTTGCGCCCCTTGCGTCCGCCCGCGCCCTTTCGCGTTACCATGCCCTGCCCCGAACCGGCCCTTGATACGGCAGCCATCAGCTTCGCACTCAATGAGCTCCTGTTGCGTTTGCAGTACCGGCTTGAAGAGGCTGGTCAGGGCGGACGGCACTTTCACTTCATCTGTTTTCATGCCGATGGCGGCTCCAGCGATATTGCCGTTCGCCTGTCGCGACCCGACAGACAGGCCGGGCGTATTGCCCGGCTGTTCGCCGACCGGCTGGAACAGATTGATCCCGGCTACGGCATTGATGCCTTTGTGCTTGCCGCCGATGATGTGGCGCCAATGGAACTGCCACAAAAGAGCCTGACCCAAAGGAGCGACACCACTTTCGAGCGTGATGATGATGAGCGCCTTGCGACCCTTATCGACACGCTCTCCAACCGGCTTGGCACGCAAAATGTTACCCGCCTGGCACCGGCAGCAAGCCATCTGCCGGAGCGTGCATGGCGAAACACGGCTCCCGTGGTTCAGGGCAACACCGTTCTGTGGCAAGACGCCCACGAGGCCGAACCCCATGCCATGCCGCTCAACACGGCGGCGCGCCCTTTGCGGCTTTTTGCGCGCCCGGAAGCTGTTGATGTCATTGCGGAAGTTCCCGATGGTCCGCCCATGCGCTTTACCTGGCGGCGGGTCGCTCGCGCCGTCATCCGCGCACGTGGGCCGGAACGCGTTGCACCCGAATGGTGGGTCCCGGGCTGGAAGGATAACGGGCAGGTTTCAGCGCAAACCCGCGATTATTATGAGGTCGAAGACCGTGAGGGCCGCCGCTACTGGCTTTTCCGGGCCGGGCTTTATGATGATCCCCCTCAGGATCAGCCAGATTGGCGTCCCCGCTGGTTTGTCCACGGGCTGTTCTGATCATGACACCCTCGTCCGCAAGCCAGCCACCATTCAGTCAGAATGAAAACCATGCGGCAATCGCCTATGCAGAGCTGCAGACGATCACCAATTTCTCTTTCCTGCGTGGTGGTTCGCATCCGGCAGAACTGGTGGAACAGGCCAAGGCGTTGGGGCATCGTGCCATTGGCGTTGCCGACCGCAACACGCTGGCGGGTGTGGTGCGCGCCCATGCGGCGGCCAAAAAGGTCGGGCTCAAGCTGCTTGTTGGCAGTCGCCTCGACACACTCGAGGGCCTTAGCCTCGTCTGCTACCCTAAGGACCGCGCAGCCTATGGCCGCCTTTGCCGATTGCTCACACGCGGCAAGAGGCGGGCAGAAAAAGGTGATTGCCACATCACGCTTGATGATGTGCTGGAGTTCGCCGAAGGCCAGATCTTCATTCTGCTGCCACCTGAAATTACGCCACCACCAGATCCTGCGCCCCTCAAAGACAGGCTTGGCCTGGAAGTCGATGGTCCGGGCCGCCACCCGCCTTTGTGCGATCAAAAAGGTCGCCCCACCAAAGGCTTTGAAACCGCGCTTTTGAATCTCAAGGCAAGCGCCTGCGATGGGCTGTGGCTTGCCGCCAACCATCTTTATCATGGCGATGACCGGCGGCGACTGATCCGGCTTTCAGGCTTCGCTGCACGCTTTGGCGTGCCGCTTATTGCCACCAATGACGTGCATTATCACGTGCCCGAGCGCCGCCAATTGCAGGATGTTGTCACATGCATTCGCGAAAAATGCACCATCGAAACAGCGGGTTTTCGCCTTGCTGCCAATGCCGAACGCCATCTGAAACCGCCACACGAGATGGCGCGCCTTTTTAGTCCCTACCCTGAAGCGCTGGAGGCCACACGAACAATTGCCGACCGCGTTACGTTCAATCTGGATGAGTTGGCTTACAACTATCCAAACGAGCCCGTGCCGCCGGGCAAAACCCCGCAGGAGCATCTGAGCGACCTCGCCTGGAAAGGGGCTGATCATTTTTACCCCGATGGGGTGCCCAAAAAGGTGAAAACCGCGCTTGTGAAGGAGTTGGCGCTGATTGATGAACTCAACTACGCGCCCTACTTCCTCACCGTGCACGACATTGTGGCCTATGCCCGCAAAGAAGGAATTCTGTGTCAGGGGCGCGGCTCGGCAGCCAATTCTTCCGTATGCTACTGCCTTGGTGTCACAGCGGTCGACCCGACCGCAACGGATCTTTTGTTTGAACGTTTCCTGTCGCGCGCGCGCAAGGAACCACCCGATATCGATGTGGATTTCGAGCATGAGCGGCGCGAGGAGGTCATTCAATATGTCTATGAGCGCTATGGCCGTGACCGGGCGAGCCTGACAGCGACCATCATCACCTATCGCCCCCGAAGTGCTGTCCGTGAAGTCGGCAAGGTCATGGGTTTGACGGAGGATATCACCTCAGCGCTTGCCAGCACCGTCTGGGGCTCATGGGGGTCCGAACTGCCGGAAAAGCAGGTGAAGGAAGCTGGTCTTGATCTTAGTGACCCTCTGCTTGCCCGCACCATAAAACTCACCCACGAATTGCTGGGGTTTCCGCGCCACCTTTCCCAGCATGTGGGTGGCTTTGTGCTGACAGAAGACCGGCTGGAGGAGATGATCCCCATTGGCAATGCCGCCATGGATGAGCGCACCTTCATCGAATGGGACAAGGACGACATCGACGAATTGAAAATTCTGAAAGTCGACGTTCTGGGGCTCGGCATGCTGTCCTGCATCGCCAAGTGCTTTTCGTTTCTTGAAAAACAATACAATCGCCCCGTTTCGCTCGATTCCATGCCCAAGGAGGACGAGCGCGTCTATCACATGTTGCAGCGGGCGGATGCGGTTGGCGTGTTTCAGGTGGAAAGCCGGGCCCAGCTCAACATGTTGCCGCGCCTGAAACCAAAGAATTTCTACGATCTGGTCATTGAGGTGGCGATTGTGCGCCCCGGTCCCATTCAGGGGGACATGGTGCATCCCTACCTGCGTCGCCGCGATGGCATTGAGACCGTGCACTACCCCTCGCCTTCACCGGATCATGGGTCATCAGATGAGCTTGAAAAAGTGCTTGGCCGCACGCTGGGCGTACCGCTGTTTCAGGAGCAGGCCATGCAGATTGCCATCGATGCGGCCAAGTTCACCCCTGATGAGGCGAACGAACTTCGCCGTGCCATGGCCACCTTCCGGCGTATGGGCACCATCCACACGCTGGAAGAAAAGATGGTCAGCCGCATGATTGCGCGGGGGTACGATCCTGATTTCGCGCGGCGCTGTTTCGATCAGATCAAAGGCTTTGGTGAATATGGCTTTCCCGAAAGCCACGCGGCCAGCTTCGCGCTTCTGGTCTATGCCTCTTCGTGGCTGAAATGCCATTACCCGGAAGTGTTTTGCGCTGGTCTTTTAAACGCCCAACCCATGGGATTTTACGCCCCGGCCCAGATTGTGCGCGATGCGCGTGAACACAATGTGGAGGTGCGCCCGGTGGACGTGAATTTCAGTCATTGGGACAACACGCTTGAACCCGTCAAACCGGTTCCGGACCATCTGCCCGAATTCACTGAAACCAGTACCCCGTGGGGAAAGACGGGGGGTGGTTTGAGTATGGAACACGGCAACACCCATGCGGTGCGGCTTGGTTTTCGCCAGGTGGACGGGCTGAAAAAAGAGCAGATGGAAGCGTTCGTGAAAGCCCGTGATGCTGAAAGACAGCGGCTGGATCTGCCTGAAGACCGTCCCGTTTTTGATACGCTTGATATTATCCGCCGCCGCACCGGCCTTTCCATTTCCGTTCTGGAGCGATTGGCGGCAACAGACGCTTTCCGTTCGCTCGGTCTTGACCGGCGGCAGGCCCTGTGGGCGGTGCGCGGGCTTGTCAGCGATGTGGAACTGCCGCTTTTTGCCGCCGCCGATGAGCGCGCCACTGGTTCGGATCACGAGGTCACGCTCCCTGACATGCGGCTGTCGGAGCATGTGGTGGCGGATTACCAGACGCATCGCCTGTCGCTGAAGGCGCACCCCATGTCCTTCCTGCGCGCCGGATATGATCAAAAGCGCATCAGCACCTGCAAAAACCTCGACAATCTGCGTAACAATCAGTGGGTTTCCGTGGCAGGCGTCGTGCTGGTACGACAGAAGCCAGGCACCGCCAAGGGCGTCGTTTTCATGACCATTGAAGATGAAACCGGCATCGCGAACATCATCGTGTGGAACAAGGTGATGCAGCGCTACCGCAAGGTGGTGATGGGTGCGCGGCTGGTGCGTATTCGCGGGGTGGTGCAGCGCACCAAGGAGATCATCCACGTGATTGCCCGCGAACTGACGGACCTCACGGGCGATCTTGATTACCTCTCCGACGACGAAATGCCTGCGCCACTTGCCCGCGCTGACGAGGTGTTGCGCCCGGTGCCTGAGCGAAAAGGGCCGCCGACACGCTCATCGTCGCGTTCCGGCCATTCTGATGATCGTCGCCCAAGCGACAGTGCAGAAAAGTTCGTAAAGCGTCCCGAGCCAGCGCTTGAACCGGGTCAGGTGGAACTTTTCCAGCACCGGCCAGCAAACGAGAACTCCGGTCGTTTTTTGAAGCGCAAACGCCCATCCGTCACACCAGCACAGGCCGTGCCCCGACCTGTACCGCCTGAAGTGAACCCAAGGCGAGGTGAGACAGCTCCGGCACGCGGCACGCATCCAAGAAACGTTCGTATCATCCCGAAAAGCCGGGATTTTCACTGAAATCGTGCCGGATTGGCACACAGTGCCCGACAGCGGCGGCACAGAGTTTGCAGCCTTGCTCCCAACAGGGAGCAAATCATGTCTAGCAAAATTCAGAAATCTCTCGCGATCACAGTCATCGCAATTGCGACAGTTGGTGCAGTCAAAACCTCGAACGCAGCCGTGCGATACTGGGGCAGCAAGTCCGCATCATTTCAAGGGGCCTGACAATCGCACCACGAATAAACCGCAGCCGCATCCGGTGCGCCAGCCGTCTCAATGGCTACAAAGGTCACACCATAAAACGACCAGGTTATCGCCAGGTCTGCTACTTGTGGTTTCCACCAATGGCATTTTGGGGACCAGACTGGCACGCAGTCACGGGCACAAAGAACTGAATTCAAACAAACCGAGAAGCCATAGGCTTCGGCAACGAAACTAGCCAGCGGCGGCACTCAATACATCCACATAGCCAAAAATGCCGGGTGTACCGCCGGTGTGAATGAACACTTTGGCACGCCCATCCTTGCGCTGCACCGCCGCGCTCAAAAAGCCCGCGAAAACCTTGCCCGTGTAGGTTGGATCACAGATCAGCGCCTCCATCCGCGCTGCCGTCATGATGGCGCTCAAAACCCCCTCACCCGCCTTGCCGTAACCCGGTGCAAGCCAGTCATCCTGTGTGATCACATCGTCCGTTGGAACCGGATTTTCGCACTCCAGGAGATCAGCAATCTCCTCACATCGCGCCGCAATTCTCGGCGTCTGCAATTCAGTCTCCCGCCGCACACAAACACCGGTGACGCGGATATCTGACCCGAGCGCCCTAAGTCCAAACAGCAAACCACCATGGGTTGACCCGCTTCCGGACGCTACAACGATTTCACCAACGTCCAGTTCCTGCTCCTTGAATTGCTGCAAGAGTTCCTGCGCCACAACCACATAGCCCAGAGAGGCCCGTGGCGGGTGTCCGGGCGAAAGCGGAATGACATAGGGTTTGTGCCCCTTCTGCTTCAGCTCATCCGCAATTTCGTGCACCCGGGCATCTGCTCCAGCTTCATCCTCCCCTTCGGGAAAGTGATGGATGGTTGCACCATAGAGCTGATCAAGCAGCACATTGCCTGACCTGCGATAGTCGCTATCTGGGTCGGCCACTCGTTCCTCCAGTTGAACATGGCAATCCATGCCGAGTTTCGCCGCAGCGGCAGCCGTTGAGCGCACAAAGTTCGATTGCACAGCCCCTGTGATCAGCACGGTGTCAGCGCCTTTCGCAAGAGCGTCACCGAAGTAGAACTCAAGCTGGCGGATCTTGTTGCCACCCATCCCGAGTCGCTGACAATCATCCCTCTTCACATAAAGCGAACCGCCAAATGACACCGAGAGCCTTGGCATGGGATCAAGCGGCGTGTTGCTACTTTGAAGATCGGTTCGTGGATGGCGCTCAAGCAATTGTGCAATTGGCAACATGGTCGGCGGCGCTTCCCGTGGTAGATTTCATATAAGAATCATTGAAACCATTGTTGGGCATCCACGGCAATCCCTTCACATTTGAAGAATTGATCCCATATGGCGCAGATCGGGGCGGAACCGGGCAGGACATTGATGGGTTTCAACAAGACTTCCGCACTTGCAATTGTTTTGGGTGCAACGCTGCTGGCGGGCTGCACCACATCCAGCCTCGAGTCCCTTTCCGAAGGCATCAAGTCTACGCCGAAATTTGGCGATTCCGATCCCGTCGATATCGAAGGTGGCTCTCCGCGAAACTATGCGGTTCACGGCGTCGATGTTGCCAAATATCAAAACACAATCGACTGGCCGCGCGCGCGCACCGCGGGCGTTTCCTTCGCCTTTATAAAAGCCACTGAAGGCGGTGATCTTCTGGACGACCGGTTCGCCCAGAACTGGGCTGCCGCAAAACGTGCGCAAATTCCACGCGGTGCCTATCATTTCTACTATTTCTGCACGCCAGCAGCCACGCAGGCACGCTGGTTCATCCAAAATGTGCCGAAAGAAAAGAACGCACTGCCACCCGTGCTCGACATGGAATGGAACCACCTGTCGCCGACCTGCAAGAAGCGTCCGCCGCGCGAGACAGTCTTGAGCGAGATGCGGATTTTCCTGTCGATGATCGAGCGCCACTATGGCAAACGGCCGATTATCTACACCACCCCGGACTTCTACCGCCAGAACATTGCAGGCGCGATGACGCGATACCAGATGTGGCTGCGAGGCGTGAAAAAACATCCGAGCATCATCTATCCCAACCGCCGCTGGGTGTTCTGGCAGTATTCCGGAACCGGTCGCGCCAACGGATTTGACGGTGACGTGGACCTCAACGTCTTCCACGGGTCGAAATCCGCCTGGCGGGAATGGCTGAAAAAGAACGCGAGTTAATCAATGACATTCAACGAAGCAGCGGCGCTGTTGCCGCAATGGGTTCAAATCTGGATGATTCTGCTTGGCGTCATCCCACTGGCGGCAGTCATCAGCTTTCTTTTGAAGAAAGTGACCTGGAAGGATGCCGCATGGACGGTTGTCCTATTTATCGCTGGCGGACTGGCGGTGCAGTATCTCTACTCCCAAATGGGCATGGTGCGGCTGCTTGGGGCGGGTCACCTGCCCTTCTGGATCCCATTGGTGGTTTACCTTTGGAGACGGGCACAATCCGGTCTGGTGCCAAAACTACAAACCATCATGATGTGGGTGCTCATCGCAACGCTTGTCGTGGCAATGGCATTCGACGTTTATGACGTTGTTCGCTGGCTCTCAGGTGAGCGCGCGCCGATTGTTTGATAACGAATGCGATGCGCACAAAATCTGAAAGCGTTTTGACGCCGTGGATCGTGAGTTTCGCGCGTAGTTTTGCCCGAAAAGTCCATCAACTTTTCGGAAGCGTGCTTCACTGACGCACTGGCATCGTCATGGGGGAGCAGCCGGTTTCCCACGGATTTTGCTCAAGCCAGATTTCGCGAAGCGCGTGGCTTGTGCCGCCAAAGCGATCATCGAGCACAGTGCAGCCATAAATACGGTCGGTGCGGAAATGGCGAAAGGCATTTCGGAGCTCACACCATGCGGCCAAGATCACGCAGTCGATGTGATAAACGAGTGCGACTGGTCTAACGGTCCGGCGGGTCTCGCGGCCCTCTTCATTGCGATAGACCAGCTCGATCTTTTGTTCGTTTCGGATCGAGTCGCGCAAAAGAGCCTTGGAAACACACCCTTTGAGCGGATCGTCAACCGGAGCGCCCCATGGTGCGACCTGGAGCCATTCAGCCTCATCTTGAAGGTCATCAATCTTTCGGCTGATGCGTTGTGCCGCCAGTTGCAGCGAACTGTCGCCTGTGCGCACCAGCATGGACAGGCCAACGCGTAGCGCCTCGATTTCGTCTCGATCGAAATTGAGGGGCGGCAGATTGTAGCCATTGCGCATCAGATAACCGATGCCGGCCTCACCTTCGATGGGCGTGCCCATTGCCTGAAGTGCGACGATGTCCCTGTAGATCGTGCGCTTTGACACTTCCAACACATTGGCGAGTTCGTCGGCTGTTTTTGGTCGGTCTGCGGCTCGCAAAATCTGAATGATTTCAAACAGTCGGTTGGATCTGTGCATGGGTCCAAGCTCCTTCTGCTGACACACTATCACACCCTGCTGACAACAGCATGTCAGCAGGGATTTGCGATCTTTGGTCCAAAGCAAAGGAGCGAGAAATGTCCTACTACGACCATGCAGTGATGATGCGGTATCGGCTTGGCCCATTTGCTGAAAACCCTGAACAATCAGACCATATCAACGGCGCGTTGACTGAGTTCAGCGCGGCAAAAAAATCTCGGGTGACGGGGTTGATGAAGCGGTTTGTGAGCACAATTGCTTTCGCTTGGCGCAGCAGCAATCGCACACCGGCGGCATCAATAGACACAGCCTGAACGGCTGCGCGCTTACATTCGTGCCACAACACGTCCTTCGACGACGTTCCTCAGTGGCGACGACAATGGACGGGCCGGGACGCTGCAAGCCCCATCCCAAATCACATGTTGGGATAAACCGGCCCTTCGCCGCCTTGTGGCGGAACCCAGTTGATATTCTGGTTCGGATCTTTGATGTCGCAGGTTTTGCAATGCACGCAATTTTGCGCGTTGATCACAAACCGAGCGTCCGATGAACCTTCGTCCGCCGCATCGCCGTTTTCATCCACCCATTCATACACTCCAGCGGGGCAATAGCGCTGCGAAGGTCCAAAGAATTTTGAAAACTCGGAGTTCTTCTGCAGTTCCGCATCGCCCAATTGAAGGTGAATCGGCTGCTCTTCCTCATGATTGGTGTTCGACAGGAACACTGAAGACAGGCGGTCAAACGTTAAAACCCCGTCCGGTTTCGGATAGTCGATTGGCTTGTGTTTTGACGTTGGTTCGGTGGACGCGTGGTCCGGTTTTCCGTGCTTCAATGTGCCGAAGAGTGAAAACCCAAACAAGGTGTTGGTCCACATATCAAATCCACCAAGACCCACGCCAATCACGGTGCCAAACTTGGACCAGAGCGGCTTGGTGTTTCTAACTTTCTTGAGGTCCTTGCCGATGGCGCTTTCTCGCCAGCCATCTTCGTAGCCCGAAATTTCATCGTGCTCGCGCCCGTCAGCAAGTGCCGCAACCACGTGATCAGCCGCCTGCATTCCGGAAAGCACAGCATTGTGTGAGCCCTTAATGCGCGGCACATTAACGAGACCGGCAGAACAGCCAATCAGTGCACCACCAGGGAATGTCAGCTTCGGAACACTTTGCCATCCGCCTTCAGTGATCGCACGCGCACCGTAAGAAATACGGCTACCACCTTCAAAGATTGGCGCAATGTCGGGATGGGTTTTGAACCGCTGGAACTCGTTGAACGGCGAGAGATATGGATTCTTGTAGTTGAGGTGAAGGACAAAACCGACGGCCACCTGATTGTCTTCAAGATGATACAGGAATGAGCCTCCGCCGGTCTTCATGTCGAGTGGCCAGCCAAACGAATGCTGCACCAGCCCCTGTTTATGGTTCTCCGGCTTTACTTCCCAAAGTTCCTTGATGCCAATGCCGAATTTTGGTGGCTCCTTGCCTTCGTCCAGATTGAATTTGGCGATGAGCTGCTTTGCGAGCGAACCGCGTGCCCCCTCACCAATCAGCACATATTTGCCAAGAAGCGCCATGCCGCGTTCGAAGTTTGGTCCTGGCGTTCCATCCCGGGCAACACCCATATCCCCCGTGGCAACACCAATCAGCGCGCCGTCATCATTGTATATCAGTTCTGCAGCCGCAAAACCCGGATAGACTTCAACGCCCAGAGCCTCGGCTTTTTCGCCAAGCCAGCGACACACGTTGCCGAGGGATACAATGTAGTTGCCGTGATTGTTCATAAGCGGCGGCATCAGGAAGTTTGGAAGGCGCAATCCACCCGCCGGACCCAATACTAGAAAATGGTCGTCTTTGACCTCGGTTTTGAACGGATGTCCGTCTTCATCGCGCCAACCGGGCAGCAGCGCATCGATACCGATTGGATCGACCACGGCACCGGAAAGAATGTGAGCGCCGATTTCCGGCCCTTTTTCCAGAAGCACCACATTCAGATCAGCATCAAGCTGCTTCAGCCGAATGGCCGCTGCCAGCCCTGCCGGACCGCCGCCAACGATCACGACATCAAATTCCATGGCCTCGCGTTCAGGCATCTCGTCGGACATGAAATCTCTCCTCGGTCTCAACCGCGCTCAATCTTTCGAAGCGCTGCCATTCAATCAGTTTGTTGCTGCGTTTTTGAGCGAAACAGCGCTTCAATTGCAACAGGATTTGTTTCAATCCCGCCAGATTGGCGCTGTTTTTGCCCTCCAAATCCGTAAGCGGGCCTGCTTTGGCAAAAAAATTGCCGGGCAGAACCCGGCAATTTCAATTCAGTCATGCCACCGGACGTTTATGCGTCCTCTTCAGCCTCATCATCAGCGAGAAGCTCTTCTTTGCTCACGACCTTGTCGGTGACATCGGCCTGAGCGAGAAGATGGTCAACCACCTTGTCTTCGAATAGAGGTGCGCGAATACTGGCCAAAGCGTCTGGATTGTTCTTGTAGAATTCAAACGCTTCCTGTTCCTGACCCGGGAACTGGCGAATGCGTTCGTAAAGACCGCGTTGCAGCTCCTCTTCTGTCACTTCCACTTTGGCGTCTTCACCGATTTTCGACAGAACCAGACCAAGACGCACCCGACGGGTGGCGAGCTTTTGATATTCGGCACGTGACTCTTCTTCGGTGGTTTCTTCGTCCTCGAAGGACTTGCCAGCTTCTTCCAGATCGTTGGTGATCTGGTTCCAGATATTGTCGAATTCCTGCGCCACGAGCTTTTCAGGAAGTTCGAAGTCGTGCTTTTCATCCAGAGCATCGAGAAGCTGGCGCTTCACTTTCTGCCTTGTGTGTGAGCCATATTGGCTTTCAATCTGACCGCGAACGATTTCCTTCAGCTTTTCAAGGCTTTCAAGACCAAGCTGTTTTGCTGTTTCGTCGTCGATTTCAAGATCGCCGGCGGATTCCACAGCCGCAATACTGACGTCAAATTCGGCTTCCTTGCCGGCAAGTTCAGCCGCACCGTAGTCTTCAGGGAAAGTTACTTTGATCGTACCCTCGTCATTGGCCTGCATGCCAACAAGCTGGTCTTCGAAACCTGGAATGAAGGAGTTCGAACCCAGAACCAGCTTGGCGTCCTCATCCGCACCACCTTCAAAGGGTTCACCGTCGATCTTGCCGAGATAGGAAAACGACACCCGGTCCCCGTTTTCAGCCTTGCCCTCCTTGGCTTCATATGAGCGCGTGCTTTCAGCGACACGCTGAACCTGCTCGTCCACTTCTGATTCATCCACTTCAACAATCGGGCGTTCGATTTTGATGGTGGAGGCGTCAGTGGGTTCGAAATCCGGCAGAACTTCGTAGCTTAGAGAAAACTCGAAATCGGCTTCGCCAGCCAGCACCTTCTCCGCTTCTGCCTCGTCCTCCGTCATATTGACTTCGGGCTGCTGGGCGGACTTCTCGTCGCGCTCGGTCAGGATCGCTTTGGCGTTTTCGTCCACGGTTTCCTGCACGATCTCAGCCATAGCGGACTTGCCGTAGAGCTTTTTGAGGTGTGCCACCGGCACTTTGCCGGGACGAAACCCGTTGATGCGGACTTTACCCTTCAGGTCATCGAGCTTTTCATCGAGTTTGCTGGACAGTTCCTGCGAAGAAACAACGACTTTAAACTCGCGTTTCAGGCCTTCATTCACCACTTCGGTCAGTTGCATTTTCTTTTCTCTCATTCGACCGGTTACACCGGGTTAGACCAATTCCGGGTTGGCGATCGTTCGACACGATTTCCCGGTTCGGTCTGCGCAATTCAGTTCATGCGTGGACTTGATCAAGTGGCGTCCAAACGGCGCAACCACCATTCGGCGGGCCGCTTAGCAAAAACCACGGCGAAGCACAACAAACGAGTTGTCGGAACGCAGTGGGAATTTGCCTTTCGAGCGGGCGAACGGTGCCCGATCCAAAGCGACCGGGCACGTATCGAACAGTTGATCAGCTTTTCAGCGGTACTTTTGGAACAGTGGTTCCACCATTGCGCTTGCGCGGAGGTTGTTTGGGCTCCGACTTGGCCTGGGCTTTCGCAGGTGCTTTCTTCGCGGTGGATTTGGCCGGAGATTTCTTCTTCGCTGTCGGCCGCTTCGGCTTCACCGGAGGCAAATCCTCGACCGATTCAAGAAGCAGACCCGACACGCCTTCCTCAGATTTGTCGACCGACACTTTTACCGTGCCGCCCTTCTTGAGTTTGCCAAAAAGCACCTCATCCGCCAACGGCTTCTTGATGTGCTCCTGAATGACACGCGAAAGCGGACGGGCGCCCATACGGTCATCATAGCCCTTCTTGGCAATCCACGAGACGGCCTCATCGGTAAGTTCAAAGATCACGCCACGCTCAGAAAGCTGCGCTTCAAGCTGCATGACGAATTTCTGTACAATCTGGTGCACAACCTTAGTTGGCAGGGATCCGAATGGAATGATCGCATCGAGACGATTGCGGAATTCCGGCGCAAACAGACGATTGATCGCTTCTTCGTCATCACCCGTGCGCTTGGACGAGCCAAATCCGATTGCAGCCTTGGCGGCTTCGGCAGCGCCCGCATTGGTGGTCATGATCAGGACCACATTGCGGAAATCGATCTGCTTGCCGTTGTGATCGGTCAGCTTGCCATTGTCCATCACCTGCAACAGGATGTTGAACAGGTCCGGATGGGCCTTCTCGACTTCATCAAGCAGCAGCACGCAATGCGGATGCTGGTCGACACCATCAGTCAGCAGGCCACCCTGATCGAAGCCCACATAGCCCGGAGGGGCTCCGATGAGCCGCGATACGGTGTGTCGCTCCATATATTCCGACATGTCGAAACGCAGGAGTTCAACGCCCATGATCTCGGCAAGTTGTTTGGCAACTTCCGTCTTGCCCACGCCGGTTGGACCGGAGAACAGGTAAGAGCCGATTGGCTTGTTTGGTTCGCGCAGGCCAGCGCGGGCCAGCTTGATTGACGAAGACAATGCGGTGATCGCATCGTCCTGACCGTAGACCATGCGCTTCAGGCGGGTTTCCAGATTGGAAAGCACTTCTGCATCATCACGTGAAACCGATTTTGGTGGAATCCGCGCCATTGTGGCCACGGTTTCCTCAATTTCCGTCACGCCGATGCGTTTCTTGCGCTTGCTCTGCGCCAGGAGTTTCTGACTGGCACCAGTCTCGTCAATGACATCAATCGCCTTGTCCGGCAGTTTGCGATCATTGATGTAGCGGTCGGACAATTCCACGGCCGTGACAATGGCATCATCCGTGTACTTGACTTCATGGAAGGTTTCGAAATGCGGCTTCAGGCCTTTCAGAATGTCCACGGCTTCAGACACCGTCGGCTCATTCACGTCGATTTTCTGGAAGCGACGCACCAGCGCACGGTCTTTTTCAAAGAACTGGCGATATTCCTTGTAGGTGGTGGATCCAATGCAGCGAATTGTGCCTCCGGCAAGCGCGGGCTTCAGAAGATTTGAGGCATCCATAGCGCCGCCAGATGTGGCACCTGCGCCAATAACTGTATGGATCTCATCAATAAACATGATGGCGCCGGGATATTCTTCAATCTCCTTTACCACCTGCTTCAGCCGTTCTTCAAAATCACCACGATAGCGCGTGCCAGCAAGCAGCGTACCCATGTCGAGAGCAAAAATCGTGGAATCCGAGAGCACTTCTGGCACATCGCCATCAACGATGCGCTTGGCGAGGCCTTCCGCAATAGCCGTTTTTCCCACACCGGGATCACCCACATAAAGCGGGTTGTTCTTTGATCGGCGGCACAGCACCTGAATGGTGCGGTTGATTTCCTTGGCTCGGCCAATCAGCGGATCAATTTTACCGGCTTCGGCCTTTTCATTGAGATTGACGCAATAGGCTTCGAGCGTATCACCCTTTTTCTTGCCGTCTTCCTCTTCACCGATTGCGGCCTGATCATCATCTACGCCACGAACAGGGCGCGGCTCCGAGGAACCAGGACGCTTTGCGATGCCATGGGATATGTAATTTACCGCATCATAGCGGGTCATGTCCTGTTCTTGCAGGAAGAAGGCTGCGTGGCTTTCGCGCTCGGCAAAGATTGCCACCAGCACGTTGGCGCCGGTCACTTCTTCACGTCCGGAGGACTGAACGTGAATGACCGCGCGCTGAATGACGCGCTGGAAACCGGCGGTTGGCTTTGAATCCTCATCAAACGAGCTGATCTGCTGAGCGAGCTCAGTGTCGATATATTCGATCAGGTCGTCGCGCAGCTTGTCGAGATTGACGTTGCAGGCGCGCATGACTGCCGCCGCATCGCGGTCATCAATCAGCGCGAGCAACAGGTGCTCAAGCGTGGCAAATTCCTGGGATCGCTCATTGGCGTGGGTCAGGGCCCGATGTAGTGCGCGTTCCAGATTTTCCGAAAATGACGGCAAATGCTGTTCCTTTATTTCTTTTCCATCACGCATTGCAGCGGATGCTGGTGCTTGCGGGCAAAATCCATGACCTGGGTCACTTTGGTCTCCGCAATCTCATAGGTGAAAACGCCACACTCACCGACGCCATTATTGTGCACATGCAACATCACCTGGGTCGCCTGTTCAGCGGTCATCAGGAAATAGCGCTGCAGCACTTCGATCACGAACTCCATGGGCGTGAAGTCGTCATTGAGCAGCAAGACCCGGTACAGATTGGGCTTCTTTATTTTTGGTTTGACGCGCGTGGCGACACCGGTCCCGGCGTCATTGCCGTTTGCGTCCTGGTCGTCAGAGTCGTTCGTCATCTTAATCCGCATCATTTGCAGACATCAGTCCTGATGGTTGAGAGGTGTTCATGTCGAAGGCAGGGCAGTTTTCGCGTCTCCTGCATTTAGGTGCTTCGATTTGGCATTTTAAGCCCCCTTTTTCCGGCACATCAAGGCACAAGCTCAAATTCCGTAAACGCGTTAACGCGAAAGTGCAGAACCGGAATCTCTCAGCGCGCGATAGTCGGCGGGATTCTGCGGGTTCCATGACATTGTCACAAAAAGTGAAGGCGAATTTTTACCACTTAAGACCTTGGTAACGACGTGCATTTACCGTGCGACAACCAGATCACACGGGGCAGCATCGTATCCGAATGTGATCAGAGTTTTAGCATTCAGGCCGGTTGGTCAAACTGCATTCGGGGATTTGTGTCTTGCGTACCTTTGATGGATTGGCACTCGGCGGCCGTCGTTCGCTTTTTATTCGTCTATTCGCAATCATCGTCATCGCTACCGCAACAATTGCGGCCGAGTTCGAGACGACCAGCGCGCAGGCGCGGAAATATTCAGGCATCGTGATTGATGCCAATTCAGGCAAAGTCCTTTACAGTTCCAGTCCGGATTCATTGCGATATCCTGCGTCTCTCACCAAGATGATGACGCTCTATCTGGTGTTTGAAGATCTCAAGGCAGGCCGTATTTCCAAGAAAACCCGCATCCGGTTTTCAAAAACGGCTTCACGTGAACAACCCTCTAAGCTCGGCATTCGGGCCGGTCGCACCATCACCGTTGAGCAGGCGATCTACGCACTCGTTACCAAATCAGCCAACGATGTGGCCACCGCAGTGGCGGAACATCTGGGTGGCAGCAAAGCAAAGTTTGCTGTGCGGATGACCCGCAAGGCGCGACAGCTTGGTATGAAGCGGACCGTCTTTAAAAATCCTCACGGCCTGCCAAATCGGAACCAGAAAACCACAGCGCGCGACATGGCAAAGCTTGGTCTGGCGCTTCGCGAACATTTTCCCCGTGAATTCCGCTACTTCAAAACGCGCTCGTTCAAGTACGGAAAGCGTCGGTACGGCAACCACAATCGCCTGCTTGGGCGCATCAAAGGCGTTGACGGTATCAAGACGGGCTATACCCGGGCTTCCGGCTTCAATCTCGTCTCGTCGGTTTCTTCCGGCAAGCGACGCATTGTTGCCGTGGTGATTGGTGGCAGAACAGGTCGCTCGCGCAATGCCCAGATGACCAAGCTGATCAAGCGCTACCTGCCAAAGGCCACGCGCCGCAAGGGTGGCCCGCTGATCGCACGCGCACGGTCTTCAGCGACAACACAAGTGGCTTCGCTGAAGCTGCCGAAATCCGGCCCCAAGCCAACTTTCCGCTCGGCGCCGAACAAGAGACAAAAGCCCCAAATCGCCGTTACAACACCGAAGTCACGTGTTGAACTTGCCCATGCCGCCAGCAATGCCACGCTGGGCGCTCACAATGAGCGTAAAATCAAGCAACGTCTGCTGGCACTGGCTGCGGAATCCATGCCGCTTCCGGTTCGTCGCCCGATCCCTACCGATCCAGTCGTGACAGCAAGCGTGATGCCGAAGCCAAAGAGCCTTGCGACCATTCGCAAACAGCAACAGGCGCGCAAAAAGGTTGCCCGTCCCTCAGGCTGGCACATTCAGATTGGCGCGGCAGAAAGCACGAAAAAGGCCGAAGAACTTCTTGATCGTGCACAAAAGCGCGGCAAGCGCGTGCTGTCGAAGCGCAGGACCTATACGGAAGAAGTTCGCAAGGGCCGCACACTGCTGGTTCGGGCGCGTTTTGTCGGGTTTCCGTCAAAAAGTTCCGCTCGCAAGGCGTGTAGTTATCTGCGCAAACGTAAATTCGCCTGTCTGGCGATCAATGACGGCTAGTTCAACACCGTCAACCAACAGATCAGCCAGCGTATCCGGCTGATTTAAGACTGAAAATCGCTCTTTGTTTGTATTGTGTCAGGAGCATTATCAATGGCCACTCAAAAGAACGTCCTTGGCCTCGTTGATTTTGGCAGCAAGAAAAGTCGACCCGCCACTGTCGGGGTGAACACTTTTCATGAGCCGTCGGTGGGCTTCACGGATAGCATTAGCACCCGCCCCAGGCTGAAGCCCCAACACCTCGTAGGCTTCCTTCTCAGTCATGGGGCCCGTGCTCGCCGGAACATGCTCCCGCGAACCAGCATCGCCCTCAGCGTTTTCACGCCAATGGGGAAGTCGGCGGTCAAGATAAGCTTCAAGTAGGGCGAGGCTTTCACCGTCGGAGCGAAGTTCCAGGTGAAGTTCCATCAATTCCAGTTCGTCTAGCTCGCTCAGCAACCGACCTTCGTTTGGCCCGGCTAAGACCTCCCCGTCCATATCGCCACTCTCGTGGTCGAGATGCATTTCCAAACCGGCGGACCGAACGCTGGACGTGCCAGCGCTGCCACCCGACATTTTTCCAACGGCACGCCGCCGCATCCAGGCCATGACGCCAAAACCGATCATGGGAACACCCAGGCCGGCGCGCCCAATCAGTGTAAGCAACAGCCCGCCACCCAGCAAAAACAGCGGCCAAAGAACCCTCAGAAAATCTGCAAGTGCACGTGGCGGCACCCGCACCAGAACAAGAAGGACAAACGCAGCAACCAGCGCGATGACAAAAGCGGTCATTTCTTCAGTTGCTCCAACAACAGGCGATCACCACGCGAACGGTTCGATTCAAGTGCTGCCCTACCACCGGATGCAAAGCGGGCAACTGCTTTCAACAGTTCCGCCAATTGTGCCGCCGCCCCCTGATCAAACCGGACGTAGGCACCCTTTGACAAACGTGCGAGCTCGCGAAATGTCTTTTCGGTTAACCCGTCATGACCCTCCTGAAACATAAATGCCGGTACACCCAGGAGACCAAGCTCACCGGCGCGATGGCACAGCATGTCCACATCTTCTTCCATGGCATCGCCGACGAACACCAGCGCACTGACTTTGTTGCCAGCAGTTGCGGCCCGCGCTTCCTTTTGTGCGTGCAAAAGCACCTTGCCAATCTGGGTCTGACCGCCCCGGCAGTCGATGCCTGACATCAGTCGGGCAAGTGCCTTGGTATCCATCACCCATTTAGAGGATCGGCACTCACCAAATCCCCGAAAATAGACCAGTTGAACCGCCAGATTGGCCGCCTGCCCCACCGCCTTGAACATTTCCGCCTGCATTGAACAGGCGGCGTCCCAGGTCGGCTGGCGGCTCATGGTGGCATCAAGGGCGAAGATCAATCGCCCTTTGCCCTCACCTGGCTTGAACTGGTTTGCCTTATTGAGAAAGGCCGCAACCGCCCCTGCACCAGAAGTGGACGGAGTGGTTGGCTTTGTCGTGCCGGGTTGCTGTGGCAGGCCTGATTTGCGCATGCCTGATATTTGGACGGGATTTGGCGGATTGCAAGGCGGCACAAAGACCGCGCGAAACCGAATCCTCGAAAATTGATTGATCCGACCTATTCGTTCGGATGTTGATGACTGAACAATCTTCTCATCACGCCCCCGAACCAGTCTGCCATTGCAGCATCGTGGGCGTGCATGAGGCGGGATTGCTCCTCGCGGGTTTGCGCGCCGGGCTTGCCATAGTTCGCCCATTTGGCGTTCTGCCAGCGTCGAAAGCCTTCGATGGTCACTTCAGGATGAAATTGCACCCCGAGCACATTGTCTCCAATAGCGAAGGCCTGATTGGGAAATATCTCATTTCCGGCAACTCTTTGAGCGCCGTCTGGCAGATCAAATGTGTGGAAATGGGCCTGACAAACGGTCAAGGACTCTTTCAGCCAGGTTTGACCCGTGTTGGCGGGGTGTATTTCGTAGTACCCGAATTCATGCTGACCTCCTTTGTGAGGTCCGGCCCAAGCGCCAAGATGGTAGGCAATCTGCTGAGCACCCTGGCATATACCCAGTATCGGGATGTCTTGTTTCAAACAGGTCTCGATCCACTTTGCCTCATCGTTCAGGAACGGGTTCTTGTTTGTCTCGAACACACTGTGCGGACCGCCATAAAGAACTGTTCCCGCCACCATTGACAGATCAAAGTCAAGCGGCTCGCCTTTGAACGGCTTCACCACCACGGGCTCCAGCCCCATGGCCAAAGCGAAGGAGTGAACACGGTCGTCGGGCGGATCGTCGCCATGGCGGATCGTGATGAGCTTGTTTTTCTTCATTCTGGCAATCTCGTCGGGAATGCCCATGCTTGACCAAGTCGAATGACCTTAGCAACCCGACAAACGATCTAGTCGGCGAAGATGTCCGGCATCTCCATCGGTTTGCTTGCAGAATCAAGCCAGGCCTTACGCGCTTCTGCCCGTTTGCGACCGCGCTCGTCGATCGGCAGGCGAAGCGCAGAGATAAGTTGCCGGATTTCCTGCCGCGCCGCCAGATGCGACAGCGTAGGGCGTGTGCCCAGTGTTTCCTGTTCGAGATCATCCAGTGCTGTCAGCCCCATCGGGAAGAATTCGCGAAAGATCACACGTTCGGAAATACCGTCGGCAATTCGAAAACCAAGGCGCAATGAGAGTTCCTTGACGCAATTGAGCAGGTTGACCTGATTGCGTGATGAAAGCGACGATAAGCGGTTCCGCACCACGATCCAGTCGAGCAGTCCATTGTCTGCCGTGCGGCGCTGGCGACGGGCCTCCCGCACCATGATTGCATAGTGGCTGACGTCGTTGATCTCCAGCGTGTGAGGATCAACCTTACCCAGCACATCAAAATCCACGAATGAATCATTCAACGGCGTGATCAACGTATCAGCCATCGAATGCGCCAGACGCATGAGATAATTGTCGGCTCCGGGCGTGTCGATGACGATGAAATCGTGTGAGCGTTCGATTTCCGCAATGATCTGAACAAATGAAGAGAAATCCTGCGATTCCGCTTCTGTATTGCTGTCGCTCACACTGCGCGCGAAATGGAAATGGTTTGGGATTTCAAGCGCCAGACCGGCAGTGCGCGACCAGTTGCGTCGATTCTCAATGTAGCGCGACAAGGATTGCTGGCGGCTGTCGAGATCGATGGTGGCGACCTTGTAGCCACTCTTCAACAACGCCACGACCACGTGCATCGACGTGGTGGTTTTTCCGGAGCCACCTTTTTCATTGCCGCATACAATCACATGTGCATTGCCGGCGGCGCGTTTCGTTTTGAAACCGTCGATCATTCAAATTGTCCCCTCGCCGGCTGAGATGCCGGACGATGCCCCTGCTTCCGCATTTAATGCCAAAAGCCTGCTGAAAATAAGGTGAAGGTGGAGAAATCGCAGCGAAGAGTTTCAAACGTGGTTAAAAGAACCACTCAAAATCGCAGGCTATAAAAGGCCAAGTTCGGCCAATTCTGCGCGCAGATGCGCTGGCAGCGCGCCTGCGGAAACCTGATCCATATCGCGTGGCGCATCTTCCGGTTTGAGATAGCGCCACCCCTGAAAAGCGCGGCGCGGCTGCCATTCGGTCGGCACGAGTTCCGGCTTCATGAGGATTTTGCAGCGTGCAATTCCGTCTTCACCAGTGACGGGTTCAAATCCAGTGATTTCCTGCCGCCCCTGAACGCTGCCCTTTACCACCCAGTACAGCGAACCGCCGTTCAACACCTCTTCTTGGCGCCGGGGAGTCATACGGGTCACGTGGTAGTGCCAGGGTTCGCCTCCCAACGCCTTCTGCTCCGCCGAGCGGCGATCAATCCAGAATTGGATATCATCAAGCGTTTCGACTCCAACGCAAAGTTTGACGATGTGAAGCGGCATTTAGCCTCTGTTGGCTTGTGATCGGAGCGGGATTCGCATCAGCATAGAAACCGAACCCGCCGAAACCAAATGAACTTAACCGCTCGTCCACAGATTGACACGAGCGGGATGTTGCCGTGGCGCGTCAGCACTCGACCATGTTGACGGCAAGCCCACCTTGGCTAGTTTCCTTGTATCTCTCATCCATGTCCTTGCCCGTCTGGCGCATGGTTTCAATACAATTGTCCAGCGGTACGAAATGCGACCCATCACCATGGAGCGCCAGCGAGGCGGCTGTGACGGCTTTCACAGCGCCCAGCGCGTTGCGTTCAATGCAGGGTACCTGAACCAGACCGGCAACCGGATCGCAGGTCATGCCAAGATGGTGTTCCAGCGCAATTTCAGCCGCATTTTCCACCTGTTCGGGCGATCCACCCATCACCGCCGCGAGGCCGGCAGCAGCCATTGCCGAAGCTGAACCCACTTCACCCTGGCAGCCAACTTCGGCTCCAGAGATGCTTGCATTGTGTTTGATGATGCCGCCAATTGCCGCCGAGGTGAGAAGGAAAGTCTCAATTCCGTTCTCGTCCGCATCGTCATGGAACTGCAAATAGTAACGGATGACAGCAGGAACAACACCCGATGCCCCATTGGTCGGCGAGGTCACGACCTTTCCACCGGCAGCATTCTCTTCGTTCACAGCAATTGCAAACAATGACAGCCAGTTGTTCGCAACCAGCGGGTTTGGTCGGTTTGATTTCCAGCTCTCAGAGAGTTTTTCGTGCATGGAGCGAGCGCGTCGCACCACACTCAAACCGCCTGGAAGCTCCCCCTCCTGAGCAAGTCCTCGCTCAACACAGGCATTCATCGCCTGCCAGATGTCATGGAGGCCGGATTGTAGCGCATCGCTCCCCAAGGATGCTTCTTCGTTGCGGCGCTTCATTTCAGCAATCGAGAGGCCCGACTGCTTCGCCATCTGGAGCATCGAATCGGCAGTCTCAAACGGATAGGGAACATTTGCACTCTGTGCAGGGTTTTCTCCCTGCTCAAGTCGCTGAAGTTCGAGCTCGTCGACGACAAATCCACCGCCGATTGAATAGTAGACACGCCGCAAGAGCGTGTTTCCCAACTCATCCAAACCTTCGAACCGCATGCCATTGGCATGACCCGGAAGAGCTTCGTCGTAGTCGAACACAAGATCGGTATCAGGATCGAATGCACATTTCGTGCCGTCGGGCAGGTTCAATTCCTTTGCTAATTGGAGGTTTTCGATGAGCCTGTTGACCTCATCCGGGTTTACTGACTGAGCCTCGCAACCCAGAAGACCAAGCAACACCGCGCGATCACTGGCATGTCCTTTTCCGGTGAATGCCAGGGATCCATGCAGGCTTGCCTTTATGCGGCTTACGTGAACGCCTGTTGGACGGGGCCAATCCCCCTCAACCACTTCGTCCAGGAAACGTTTGGCGGCCACCATCGGTCCCATTGTGTGCGATGAGGATGGTCCAATTCCAATTTTGAATAAATCAAAGACGGACAGAAACATCTCTGGGCTCTCGTATCAGACTGCGCGCGAACGGTTCGAAACCTGCTAACTATAGGAAGTGCGGCGACGGATTTTGTCTGATTCGACACTGAACTGTTGAATTTGCGCCGCTCACTCCCGCAACCAATCAAAAGCTCTATCAGTCTTGATCTTCGACCCTCCCCTCATCCCCGGTGTCCTGGTGCTGCGCTACAAGCGCTTTTTGGCAGATATTCGCCTGGATTCCGGTGAAAGCCTCACAGTTCACTGCCCCAATCCGGGCGCTATGATGGGGCTCTCGGAACCTAGTAATCGAGTATGGATTTCCGACAGCCAGAATCCCAAACGCAAATTGCGCTACACACTGGAACTAATGGAGGTCGATGGACCAAGTGGCAAAACCCTTGTGGGTATCAATACCAACCTTCCGAACAAACTTGCTCAGGAGGCTATCGAGAACGATCTCCTTCCACCGCTTTCGGGATACCGAGCACTCCGACGCGAAGTGCGGTATGGCGAAAACTCGCGCATCGACATTCTGCTTTCTGATCATCCGGATCGCCCTCACCAGAACTGCTATGTGGAAGTAAAGAATGTGCACTTGGTCAGACAGGCCGGATTGCACGAATTTCCCGACTGTGTGACGGCACGTGGTGCAAAGCACCTGCGGGAACTTGCCGTCATGGTGGAACAAGGTCACCGCGCGGTCATGCTGTTTGTTATTCAGCGCATGGACGGCGACCGGTTTTCTGTGGCCAGCGACATTGATACTGCTTATGGGGCGGCATTTGAAGACGCCATGAAAGCGGGGGTTGAAGCACTGGCGCTGAAATGCCAAATCAGCCAGCAATTCATTGTGGCAAACCACCTGATCGACATAGTATAGGATTGGTCAATCAGTCTGCAAACATTGCCAAAGCCGCGCCGTCGCGCGCCATAATCTGAATTCAGATGACCCGCCTGAAACAGGCGATGATGAAAAGAGAATAAGATGGTCACCTATCTTGCCGCACAAGATGCTCCGCAAAAGAACACCGGACAGATTAAACTCTATTCGCAAGACGATTTTGCAGGAATGCGCCGTGCAAGCCAACTGACGGCACAATGCCTTGATCTGGTTGCCGATCTTGTTGCCCCTGGTGTCTCGACCCAGCAGATTGACGATCTCGTTTACGATTTTGCCATGAGCCATCAAGCGGTTCCGGCTACTTTGAACTATCGGGGATATACCAAATCCAGTTGTACTTCGATCAATCATGTTGTCTGCCACGGCATACCCAACAACAAGCCCTTAAAAAATGGCGACATCATCAACGTGGACGTAACGCTCATTGTCGATGGCTGGCATGGTGATTCCAGCCGGATGTATATTGCTGGTACCGCAAAACGTGCCGCTGAGCGTCTGGTTGAAGTCACCTACCAGGCGCTGATGTTGGGGATTGAACAGGTTAAACCCGGCAATACGACCGGTGACATTGGCCACGCCATCCAGACTTATGCCGAAGGTGAACGATGCAGTGTGGTGCGCGATTTTTGCGGACACGGAGTGGGGAAACTCTTTCACGACGCGCCAAATATTTTGCACTATGGCCGACCCAGCGATGGAGTGGAATTGCGCCCCGGCATGATTTTTACCATCGAGCCCATGATCAATTTGGGCCGCCCGCACGTAAAGGTGTTGAGTGATGGCTGGACGGCGGTCACCCGAGACCGTTCACTGTCCGCGCAATTCGAACATTCGGTGGGTGTCACGGAAACGGGATGCGAAATTTTCACAGCTTCACCTGCAGGGCATACCCAGCCCCCCTATCCGGGCGCAGGCGCGAAATGATTCAATGAAAGCCGACGGTTTCAAAGAAAAACCGGCGACACCACCCACGCCCCACTATGTTGGGCACCGCGAACGATTGCGACAGCGGTTCTGCGATGCAGGCCATGAAGCGATGGCAGACTATGAACTGCTGGAGCTTTTGCTTTTTCGCCTCATTCCGCGACGCGACACCAAACCCATTGCCAAGGCCTTGATCGCGAAATTCGGTTCGCTCGCACAAGTTCTCGGCGCACCGGAGCACCTGTTGTGCGAGGTTGACGGCATTGGGAAGAAAATCGCCACCGATATCAAGGTCATCGCTGCAACTGCTGGCCGAATGGCGAAGGGTGAAGTGAAAAAACGTCCGGTTCTCGGCAGCTGGTCAGCAGTGATTGAATATTGCCATGCTGTGATGGCCTTCGAACAAGTTGAGCATTTTCGGGTTCTGTTTCTCGACAAGAAGAACGCCCTCATTCTCGATGAGGTTCAGCAGACGGGAACGGTGGACCACACCCCCGTCTATCCAAGAGAGGTAGTACGGCGGGCTTTGGAACTCTCATCGACGGCCATAATTCTGGTTCACAATCATCCTTCAGGTGATCCCACGCCTTCGAGAGCGGATATTGAGATGACCAAAACCATTGTGGATACAGCCAAACCGATGGGAATCACTGTACATGACCACATTATCGTTGGTCGGGATGGACATGTGAGCATGAAGGGGCTGCAACTGATCTGATGGCTGGATTACGCCCACTCCTCATGCCGTTCCTATTTGCAGCGGCGCTGGTTTCAGCCGAAGCCCAAACCAAAGTTGTTGGTGTCCTCACACCGCTGTCTGGACGGCATGAAAATCTCGGAAAGCAGCTTCTTGAAGGGGCAAAGGCAGCGATTGCCACCCATAACCTCGCCAATCCCGGAAATCGGGTGCAACTCGAATTTCGCGATAGCAAATGCGAAGTGGACGCGGCGCTGAAAGAGGAAGCGGCGCTTCGCAAAGCCGGCGCAGAAATTCTGGTCGGCCCCATGTGCAATCGGCCTTTGATCGCGCTCCTGGATCGTAAAGCGTCGGAAATCCTGCCGACACTGGTGGCCTTCCAGCGGGACAAGCGATTGGAAGATGGTCGCAAGAAAAACGGATGGCCGATTTACACGCTGGAACCGGAGGCCAAAGCCGAACCTCAGGCAATCGTGAAGTTCCTTCTCAATCGCTGGTCAGAAACGCCTTATGCGATTCTCGACGACGGGAGCGTTTACGGCCGCGGACTGGCCGATGACATTCAAGGGTTGGCAGAGGCGCGCGGACAGTCGCCTGTTGCCCTTGCAAACTTTCGCCCCCTACAAACCAGCCAGGCCCATGTGCTGCGCCGGTTAGCAAAGTCCGGCATCAAGGCAATTTATGTTGCCGGAGATGCCGAAGATGTTTCGGTTTTTGCCAAAGATGCAATACGTCTTGGCTTGGAGCTCGAAGTCGCTGGCGGCGAACCTCTCGCCCTGCTCCCATTTATTGACGGACTTGAACAGGTGCCAGAAGGGATATTGGCGATCTTGCAGACGCAGGCCGTTTCACTCCCCAAAGCAGAAGCGCTGATCGACCGAATGGCAAAGGCTAAAATAAAGGTCGACGGCGCATTCCTGCGCGGTATGGCACTCACTCAGATCGCCATTGGAACACTGAATGGTGGGAAGGTGGAGCTGTCCGGCAAATACGACACCGTTCTCGGTTCTATTGAATTCAAGCAGGATGGACGCGCAGACATTCTTCCACTTGAGCTTTTCGTTTGGCGAAATGGCAAGTTTGAGCCACAGTCACAACTGACCCAATAGTTGGTGTTGTTTTCCGGTTCGGGGAATATGGTTTTGAGGGAGGTCATTCGTTTTGAGTTCAATGCGTGCAGGCACCCGCAACCTGATCACTGATATTTCCGGTCTGAGGGTTGGCAACGCATCGGACGAAGACCTCAAATCCGGCACGACAGTTCTAACCTGCGAACGGCCTATGACAGCTGCCGTTCACGTGATGGGCGGCGCACCGGGCACCCGCGAAACGGATTTGTTATCTCCCGAAAACACGGTGGAAGTTGTTGATGCACTTGTTCTTTCTGGTGGATCGGCCTTCGGACTTGATGCCGTTGGGGGTGTTCAATCCGGGCTGCGTGAAGCCGGTCGTGGCTTCGCTGTAGGCGACCAGCATATTCCGATTGTTCCAGGCGCAATTCTGTTCGATCTCATCAATGGTGGCAACAAGGACTGGGGCCTGCACTCCCCGTATCGCGATCTGGGATATGCCGCATTCCAAAGTGCCGCGTGCGACTTTGAACTCGGCTCGATTGGTGCTGGAACAGGTGCGTTGATTGCCGGTCTGAAAGGCGGACTTGGTTCGGCTTCCTGCGAAATGAGCGATGGAACCAAAGTTGGAGCATTGGTAGCGGTGAATGCGCTTGGTGCTGCAACAATTGCCGATGGCCCGGAGTTTTGGGCCTCACCCTTCGAAATTGGAACCGAATTTGGTGGCCTGGGTGCCCCCTCAGCCACTCCTGAGGATGCCGACGATATTCGAATCAAATTTCGTCATGCTCAGAATCCGGGCCAGAACACCACAATTGGCATCATTGCGACCAATGCAAAGCTAACCAAAGCACAGGCGAAGCGGCTTGCGGTGGTCGCTCACGATGGTTTCGCGCGAGCGATCTGGCCATCCCACACCCCTCTTGACGGCGATCTGATATTTTCAGTTGCCACGGGAGAACTGGAACGCGAACCCACGATGGATCAGTGGATTGATCTTTCGGCTGTTGCCGCATCAACGATGGCGCGCGCCATCGCACGTGGCACTTACCACGCCACACCTCAGGAAAATGATCTGATGCCGTGCTGGCAGCAGAAATTTGGAGCTTCAACTTCATGATTGGACTGTTTCGTTCAGCCGTAGCAATGCTTGCGCTGTTGACCATCGCAATTGCGCCTTCAAAAGCGCAGGCATTTGAAGCGGCATATCTCGAAATCATCGGCTTTTCGAAGGATGGCAGCCGATTTGCGTTTGAGGAATATGGCTCACAGGATGGCAGCGGATTTGCCTATTCCAACATCTATGTGATTGATACCAAACGGGATAAATGGGCCGATGGTTCACCATTTCGGGTGTTGCTGGAGGATGTCGACGAAAGCGCGACAGACATTTTCGTCGATATCAACCGCGCTCGGGCGCGTTCAAAAGCGATGGCCAAGGCCGCTTTGGCCAACATCACGGTGAAGGGCCGCATAGCTGCGTCCAACGCGATTTCGGAGGTTTCGGCCAAACCGCACACAGTCACCTTTGTTTCAGAACACACACCCAGACCAATTTACAATCCGATCAAGCTCGATATCGATCTGCTGAAATTGCCCGCTGGCGAGCGATGCTATGATCTTGGTGAGTCCATGGGTTTCCGGCTTAACATGACAATTGGCAAGGACAAGCCCGTTACAAAGGTTCTGCATCAGGACAAGAAACTGCCGAAAAGCCGCGGTTGTCCGTTTGACTACAAGTTTTCCAACATCATTCTGTTTCCCGGCGATCAGAACAGCAATCTGATGGTGGTGCTCCTGGCCTATACGCGGTTGGGCTTTGAAGGGGCGGACCTTCGGTATCTTGCCTATCCGTTCCCGCTAGACTTGCCTGGGCGTTGAGATGGCCGCCAAGCAACTCATCAGCATCCGCAGGCCAGTTGTTTAAGCGGCGTCCGACCTGGGTCTGAGATTGTGAATTCAAACGGGTAGAAGCAGTTGGAACGCGTTGATATCGTGAAATGGGTCGCAACTGTGATCCAGTTGATTGGATACGGGCTGACCGGGCTCAACATTGTGCCTTGGAATGTGTTTGCATTTATCGTTGGAATCGTTTTGTGGTTCCTTGTGGGCGTGATGTGGAAAGATCGAGCAATTATGGTCGTTCACGTGGGTGCATTCATCGCCATAGTTGCGGGCTATCTCAATTCCTGACTGGTTAAAATCACTAATATTCGGAGTTGTTTGGTCGGTTGCGATGGCCGGGTCCGCAGGGTTTGGGACGCTGGCCCACGGCTGGCAAAATTCCGATGCGATCTGGTACGTCGTCATTCTGTTTGCGGCGGGTGGGATGCTGTCCGGCGCGATGTGCTGGCAAGGCGCGGCATGGAAGCCCTTTCGAACGTCACGACATCGGTTCTGGTTGTTCCCAGCGCTCCTTACAATCATAACCATAGGCGGCACCGCCTGCCTGTTTGCACTGCAATACAGGCTCTATTACGCCCAGTGGCATTTTGATTTTCCCTCGATTGGCTGGTTTTTCCAACTCGCCTTCACCAGCGCAGCGGCCGTGTATCTGTTCGCTGGGAGCGGCATCAGGCTTCTTTGGCCGTTTGGATTTGCGGCAATTTGCTGTGCAGGATTGGCTTATTGGCGCTTTAGCCGGCATCCGGCGCATTGAGACCCGACGCCTGCTCTGATAGATCAGCGGCGACTCCCAGACTTTAACAAACAGGTTCACAATGATCCCGCGCTATTCCCGCCCGGAAATGGTCTCCATTTGGAGTGATGCCAGCAAGTTTCGCATTTGGTTCGAAATTGAAGCACACGCTTGCGATGCGCTTGCGGACCTTGGCGTAATTCCAAAAGAAGCGGCTACAACCATATGGGAAAAGGCCGGCAGTGCCACGTTTGATGTTGAGCGCATTCTGGAGATTGAACGCGAAACCAAGCACGATGTGATCGCCTTTCTCACCCACCTTGCGGAAATCGTTGGCCCGGATGCCCGCTTCGTTCATCAGGGCATGACCTCATCCGATGTGCTCGACACCTGCTTCAATGTGCAGCTCAAGCGCGCCAGCGACATTCTTCTGGCCGATCTGGATGCGCTGCTCGCCGCATTGAAGACCCGTGCGTTCGAGCACAAAGACACGGTTTGCATCGGTCGTTCGCATGGCATCCATGCTGAACCCGTCACATTCGGACTCAAAATGGCCGAAGCCTATGCGGAGTTCTCGCGCTGCCGTGCACGGTTGATCGCCGCTCGGGAAGAAATTGCAACCTGCGCAATTTCGGGGGCCGTCGGCACATTCGCCAACATTGACCCTCGCGTTGAAGCTCACGTTGCCAAGTCACTGGGACTAACAGCTGAACCTGTTTCCACGCAGGTGATCCCACGCGATCGCCATGCCATGTTCTTCGCAACCTTGGGCGTGATCGCTTCTTCCATTGAGCGGCTTGCAACTGAAGTCCGCCACCTGCAGCGCACCGAAGTGCTGGAAGCGGAAGAGTATTTTTCTCCTGGGCAAAAAGGTTCGTCCGCAATGCCCCACAAACGTAACCCTGTGCTGACGGAAAATCTGACCGGTCTTGCCCGCATGGTGCGAAGCTACGCCATGCCGGCGATGGAAAATGTGGCCCTTTGGCACGAGCGGGATATTTCCCACTCCTCAGTTGAGCGCATGATTGGACCCGATGCCACAGTCACACTCGACTTTGCGCTTGCTCGATTGACGGGTGTCATTGAAAAGCTGGTCGTTTATCCTGAAAACATGGTGCGAAACCTCAATCAGTTCAAAGGTCTGGTGCATTCGCAGCGCGTGCTGCTGGCGCTCACTCAGGCCGGTGTTTCGCGCGAGGATTCCTACCGTCTTGTCCAGCGCAACGCCATGAAGGTGTGGGAAGACGACAAAGACTTCCTGGAAGAATTGCTGGCGGACGGTGAAGTCCGCGATGCGCTCTCTGAAGAGGAAATCCGCGAGAAATTCGACCTTGGCTACCACACCAAGAAAGTGGGCGTGATCTTCAATCGGGTGTTTGGCAACTAAGTCGACTGTTCGTCTGGAGCTTTGCTGTTCCAATCGATCGTATCGAGTTTGTCTGCCGTGTGTTCAACCTTTTGCTTTCCAATCCAATTCGTGGAAGGCAGAAAACCGAATAGAGCGTCTAACTCACTGGCATCAAATGGATCGCGCTGAATCGCACCTACGTGCGGAAAGCCTGCGACTTGATTTCCGCTCGGACTAGCCGAAATTGTTTTGGACTCCGCGAACGGAAACCCCATTTCAAAATCTATTGAGACACCCGACCTTTTCGGAAAAAAACGTGGCTTGAAATCCGGACCAGCTTGATCTGTGCTTTCAGGATCTTTGAAACGAGGATCTTTGTGCCTGGCGCTTAACCCTATCCGAACACCCAAAGCTTGATGCCGCGTGGGATACAGATCATCATTCGACATGTCGCCATCCATCTCAATTCTATAGTCAATCCAACGTCGGGTGAACCTTCTGCTTTCTGCCTTTTTTTCAGCGTCCACTCCAATCGGCGAAGGTGAAGGAATTCCAGTATCATTGCCTAACATCTTTGCCTTGTTTGTCCGGTCAAACTGCATCGCATTATTGAAATGCTGAAGACGCCCTATGGCGAACTTTGGAAAGATGCCCTTGCCTGTCTTCATGTACCAAGAGTTGTTAAAGATGTAGATTGGTCCTTCGTTGGCCTGCGTGCCTTTCGGCTTGAACATTGATACGGATTCCCGCCTTTCTGACTGCGGATATTTGATTTTGTCGTCATCAGTCATTTTTTGTGACGGTTTTTCAACCATCGCACCCTGGTTGCCGTAAATGTAGAACCACCCTGCTCGTTCAAATTCGAACGAAAACGGACGATAGCAGTCTTTGAACCGGTTGTTCCTGATTACCCAGTTCCAGGCATATTTTTCAGGCTCGAATACGTTGTCACGTACTCGGACAAAGGTGTTGTCCTCAATCAAGACGTTGATTGAGGCTTGCCGCCCGTCATTGAAGGTTAGCGATGCCGCGTCTACGCCCGGTGAGAGATCGTCCCGCTTGTTGAAGAAGTGAATTCCGTTGAAGGCATCGCTGATCACATTCTTTCGAATGGTAACATTGCCGCGTATGCTCCAGGCCCGGAAGAAATCGCCGTCCCAGTGGCGAAAATCATTCTTCACATCGACGCCAGGGACTTCAGAATTGTCCGAGGCTCCGTGAATACGTCCCCATGGCACCTTGTTCCACATATCGTGATGGGTTGAGGTGTCCTGGGTCCAACTGCACTCCTGAACGATGATGTCGCGGGTGGTCGTTCCATTTGCTCCGATGGCAATGGTGCCTTCTATGAACTTGCAGTCGTGAATGAGAATATTCTGGCACTCGTTCAGATAGATGCCGCCGGGCCGGCAGCCGTCGAAGGTCAGGCCGTGAACAATAACATATTGGCAGTTTCGCAGGATAAGCATGGCCTCGTCGCCGACCTGCCCCACATTTGGATAAAACCCCGCCTGCTCTTTTCGGTAAGCAACTTCATTCAACCGTTTGCGTGCTGCATCTCGATCTATGCCCGAGGTGAAAATCACCTCACCTTTTTGCGCCTTTGGATCATCGCTGGGAGAAATGATAATGGGCGCATCCCGACGCCCTGTTTTGCCCTCAATAACCAACGGTTTGGTATAACGTCCCGGGGCAAGATGAATGCAGTCGCCCGCTGAAAGTTCTGCGGTTCTTTTGGATGCGCTTTGATCTGTCACGGTAATCTTGTCCATATTGCTAGCCTGAAAATCTATATTTAAATACAGCGACCGTAACACAATACTCTTTGCCTGTCCTCTTTCAATGACTGCCAATTACTTCATCGACTTTCGCATTTGAGAAAGTTCAATCCGATACATCGCCCGCGGCCAGATCTGCCGCCAAACCGATTAGGGACATCGAATGCGCTTCCGTCGCCAAATATCCGCGAACCTGACTTGCCAAGCCCACACAAAGCGATATGGATGCGCCAATTTTCACGCTGCAGAGCAACTTAGGCCCATGAAAACCGCCGAAGCCGATATCATCTTTGTGCCCGGTTACACCGGCTCAGGTGAAGATCACTGGCAAACCCGCTGGGAATCCAAACTGTCCACCGGACGCAGGGTGGAGCAGGAAGACTGGCACAAGCCGGTTGTGCAGGACTGGGTCGCGAACCTCGTTGCAGCCGTGGAAAAGGCCAGCCGCCCCGTTGTGCTGGTTGCGCATTCCCTCGGGGTTCAAGTCGTGGTTCAGGCGGCCATCCGTCAACCTGAAGTCATTGGTTCTCGGGTCAAAGGTGCATTTCTGGTCGCGGCACCTGATGTGGAGCGCGATCCCATCAAGCCAAAACACTTAAGGACATTTGGTCCCTACCCTCGCGACCCGCTGCCGTTCCCGTCCATGCTGATCGCCAGTCGCAACGATCCATTCTGCGACTATGACGTTGCCGATGAAATGGCGGCGTGTTGGGGATCATTGATCATTGATGCCGGAGAACAAGGGCATCTGAATTCTGAGAGCGGGCACGGCCCCTGGCCTGAAGGGCTGATGGTGTTTGCCAAGTTTCTGCATCAGCTCAAATAAAAATGGCCGCCTGATCCGGCGACCATTTTCATGGGATTGGTATGAGCTTGCTGCTCAGGATTCGTTTTGAATCTGATCCACGGCCTTTTCTAGCATATCCTGCATGGTCCGGCGGATCTGATGATCGCTTTCATCAATGCCTGCTGCATCAAAGTCACCGCGCACTTTGCGGAACACGTCTTCGTCACCGGCTTCTTCAAAATCAGCCATGATCACTTCTTTGGCGTAGGCTTCCGCATCATCGCCCGACTTGCCGAGCTTTTCTGCCGCCCAAAGACCGAGAAGCTTGTTTCGGCGTGCTTCCGCCTTGAAACGCAATTCTTCATCGTGAGCGAATCTCTTTTCGAACGCGTCGCCGCGATCATCCATTGTCGACATTGATGTCTCCCAAATCAAAACGGGTGAGATTTGTTCCGCACCCGACCGCAATTTCGGCGGTTATGTAGAGTGTGCATCTCGCCAAATCAACGCACACAATGAGAATGGCTGACATTTTCGTGACTGTGTTCGCCTGCCCAGCGAACTGAAAAGCACAAAACTGTGCCAAATAGGCGCTGATCCAGCCCTTTTGGTTTCAAATCCCGTGCTTTGGTACTAAAGGAGCAAAAAATGCAAAATGCGACTCAGATGCAGACCTGCTCGAGTTGCTTGCCCTCCGCTGGAGCTTTGTCCTGAAACACATCGGACGCATCAGCGATACGAAAGAGATCACCATGAATCGCCGCCGCCGCGTTTATGAAGGCAAAGCCAAAATTCTTTACGAAGGCCCGGAACCTGGAACACTCATCCAGTTCTTCAAGGATGATGCCACCGCCTTTAACAAAAAAAAGCACGAGATTGTTGACGGCAAGGGTGTTCTGAACAACCGGATCTCGGAATACATCTTCGCTCAACTCAACCGCATTGGCATCCCGACCCACTTCATCAAACGCGTCAACATGCGCGAGCAGCTGATCAAGGAAGTAGAGATTATTCCGCTTGAAGTGGTTGTGCGCAATGTCGCCGCCGGCTCACTCGCCAAGCGTCTTGGATTGGAGGAAGGCTCCGTCCTGCCACGCTCCATTCTGGAGTTTTACTACAAGGCCGATGAGTTGGACGATCCCATGGTATCGGAAGAACACATCACGGCGTTCGGCTGGGCTTCTCCACCGGAAATCGACGACATCATGGCGCTTGCCATTCGGGTGAATGACTTTCTCTCCGGCCTGTTTTTGGGTGTCGGCATTCAACTTGTTGATTTCAAGATTGAATGCGGTCGACTTTATGAAAATGACACGATGCGCATCGTGATTGCCGATGAGATATCGCCCGATTCATGCCGCTTGTGGGACATCAACACCAAGAACAAGCTCGATAAGGATCGCTTCCGTCAGGATATGGGTGGCCTGCTTGAGGCTTACCGGGATGTGGCCACACGGCTTGGCATCATGAACGAGAATGAGCCTGCACGGGGCAGCGGCCCGGTGCTGGTGAAATCGGATTGAGAATTTGCTGTGCTGGTACTCCGCAGAAAGTCCTTCGTCGTCACTTCGCCCCTTGCGGGCGGAGTCCATAGTGTTTCCGACAGTGCTGGATTCCGCCCGATAAATGGGCGGAATGACGGAGTTTGTGCTGCCACCGAAGACATTTTCGACCGCTTTTATGGGACCGAATAAAGGCATGATTTTCAACGCAAGAATTGTTGTGACCCTGAAAAATGGCGTCCTCGACCCGCAGGGCAAGGCGATCGAAGGCTCGCTTGATGCGTTGGGGTTCGATGGAATCTCTTCTGTGCGACAGGGCAAAGTGTTTGAGGTTGAACTCGATGCCTCAAGTAAGGCGGCAGCAGAAAAGCAGTGCACGGCGATGAGCGAAAAACTGCTCGCCAACGGCGTGATCGAGGATTTTGCGGTGGAGATCGGCTAGGTGACCACCGCCATCATCCAATTTCCAGGATCAAATCGCGATCGCGACATGATTGCAGCGGTGACTTCCATATCCGGACAAGCGCCATCACTTGTCTGGCACACTGAAACCGCGCTGCCCTCATGTGATCTCATCATTTTGCCTGGCGGTTTTTCCTATGGAGATTATCTCCGTGCAGGCGCGATTGCCGCCCGCTCGCCAATCATGGATGCGGTTCGGAATACGGCAGCTCGCGGTACGCCAGTGCTTGGCGTGTGCAACGGCTTCCAGATTTTGACAGAATCGGGTCTTTTGCCGGGATCGTTGATGCGCAATGCGACCCTCAATTTCGTCTGCAAATCGGTGAAACTAAGCGTTGCCAACGCAAGCACTTTGTTTTCGTCTCACTACAATCAGGATCAGGTGATCCCCTGCCCCGTCGCTCATCATGACGGGAACTATTTTGCGGACGGTGAAACGCTGGCGCGCCTCGAAGGCGATTGTCGCGTGGTGTTTCGCTATGCGGACGGGACCAATCCGAACGGATCCATCAACGACATTGCAGGTGTCCTGAACGAATCCGGCAATGTGCTTGGCATGATGCCACATCCTGAAAATCTAATCGAAGATGCCCACGGTGGAGATGAAGGCCGGGCGCTCTTCACTTCGATTTACGCGTCACTTGCTGACAAAGCGGCCTGATGCGAATAGCGGCCGCAGTTTTCCTTATTTGCGGTCCAATGGCTGTCACCGCCTGCCAGTCCACTTCGCCCTTGGACAGCGTCAGCCCGCGCGATGCGATGACCAAAGTTGCTCGTCAGGCGCAAGCCTGCTGGTTTGGTGCGAACAAGCAGAACTTTGCCAATTATCGTCTTGCCAGCGAGGTGAGCTCCTACGCAGGTCGTCCCAGAGTGCTGATCGTGCCAAAGAACAACCCGGAAGGCCTGCCCAAGCTTGTGGTTCAGGCCGAACGGCGCAGCGGTACGACCGAAGTGTCGGTGTTTGGCCCCTTGCTGGACGGCAAAGACGGCCCGCTTCTTGAACAACAAGCCCGCGCCTGGGCGGCGGGCGCGAAAAACTGCACGGCATGAGTTTCCTTTTCTGACATGACCATTTCCAACACCATCGAAATCACAGAAGATCTCATTGACGCTCATGGGCTGAAGCCCGACGAGTATGAGCGCATTCTGGAACTGATTGGCCGTGAACCCACCTTCACGGAGCTCGGCATCTTCTCCGCCATGTGGAACGAGCACTGCTCGTATAAATCCTCCAAGAAGTGGCTGAAAACCCTGCCCACCGAAGGCCAACGGGTCATTCATGGCCCGGGTGAAAATGCAGGTGTTGTTGATATCGATGATGGCGATGTTGTTGTTTTCAAGATGGAAAGCCACAACCACCCGTCCTACATTGAACCCTATCAGGGTGCAGCAACCGGTGTAGGCGGCATCCTGCGGGATGTTTTCACGATGGGCGCCCGCCCGATTGCGGCAATGAACGCATTGCGATTTGGTGCTGCTGCACACGACAAGACCCGCCATCTTGTCTCCGGTGTCGTTTCCGGCGTTGGCGGCTATGGCAATTCCTTTGGCGTCCCGACCGTGGGTGGCGAAGTCGAATTTCACGAGCGCTACAACGACAACATCCTTGTGAACGCCTTCGCAGCCGGCCTTGCCAAAGCGGATGGCATTTTTACCTCACAGGCGGAAGGTGTTGGTCTTCCAGTTGTCTATCTCGGTGCGAAAACCGGTCGCGATGGGGTTGGTGGCGCCACAATGGCGTCTGCCGAATTCGACGATGATATCGATGAAAAGCGCCCCACGGTTCAGGTTGGCGATCCGTTCACCGAAAAATGCCTCCTGGAAGCCTGTCTGGAGCTCATGGCGGGTGATGCCGTGATTGCCATTCAGGATATGGGTGCTGCCGGCCTCACCTGTTCCGCCGTTGAAATGGGCGCAAAAGGTGATCTGGGCATCGAACTTGATCTCGATTGTGTGCCTGTGCGCGAAGAACGCATGACGGCGTATGAAATGATGCTCTCCGAAAGCCAGGAGCGCATGCTGATGGTGCTTGATCCTGCACACCGGGCCGAGGCGGAAGCCATTTTCGAGAAATGGGGCCTCGATTTTGCGATCGTTGGCAAAACGACAGACGATTTGCGTTTCCGCGTTCTGCACCAGGGCGAAGAGGTCGCAAATCTTCCAATCAAGGAACTAGGCGATGAAGCGCCGGAATATGACCGCCCGTTTCTGGAACCGGGGCAATATTCCGAACTTCCAGCAGAACAGGTCGAAGATGTGGAGCATTACAACGCGGCCATCTTGTCTCTTCTCGGTTCTGCCAACCTCTCTTCACGCCGATGGGTCTACGAGCAGTACGACACGCTCATTCAGGGCAATTCACTGCAAACGCCTGGCGGGGATGCTGGCGTCGTGCGGGTCGATGGACATGATCGCAAGGGGCTTGCATTCTCGTCCGACGTTAATCCGCGTTATTGCGAAGCCGATCCGGAAATGGGTGGCCGACAAGCAGTCGCGGAGTGCTACCGCAATTTGACATCTGTGGGCGCTGAACCGCTGGCCGCAACGGACAATCTCAATTTTGGAAATCCCGAAAAGCCCGAGATCATGGGCCAGTTTGTGGCAGCTATTCGTGGCATCGGAGAGGCGTGCTCCACCCTTAATATGCCGATCGTTTCCGGAAACGTCTCGCTCTACAACGAGACGCAGGGTCAGGCGATCCTGCCTACGCCCACGATCGGCGGCATCGGACTCATCCCCGATACGGCAAACACGGTGGGCATTGGCTCCGCAAACGACGGCGACGCAGTCTTCCTTATCGGGACGGAAGCTGAGCACCTCGCGCGCTCATCCTATATGCATGTGCTTCTTGAGCGCGAAGACGGTCCTCCGCCGCCCGTCGATCTGATGATGGAAAAGGCGCGTGGTGATTTCGTGCGCGCTGCCATTCGTTCGGGCTACGCCACCGCCTGCCACGATATCTCCGATGGCGGGCTTGCCATTGCCTTGGCCGAAATGTGCATGTCATCCGGCAAGGGCATGGCAATCGAATTCGAGTGCTCGCAACCTCATGCTGCGCTCTTTGGCGAAGATCAGGCCCGATATCTCATGACCATGCCTGCGGACTGGGCAGACATGTTTGCGGCCAATTCCGAAGGGTCTGGCGTCTCGTTCCAGAAGATCGGTAGCGTTGGCGGCGACCGGCTGACTGTGGGCAACTGGATCGATCTGTCGGTTCAGGAGATGACAACCGCACATGAATTGTGGTTTCCTGAACTTATGGCTGCGAAGTAGCCACAAGCACCGGCAAAACGACGAGGACCGCCATGCCAATGGATGCTGGAGAAATTGAAAGCATGATCCGGGAAGCGCTTCCCGATGCCAGCATCACAATTCGCGATCTTGCCGGTGATGGCGATCACTACGCCGCAGAGATCGTCTCGGAGGCGTTCCGTGGGAAATCGCGGGTTCAACAGCACCAGCTCGTCTATCAGGCGCTGCAGGGGAAAATGGGTGGCCAGCTACATGCGCTGGCGCTTCAGACCAGCGCTCCGGAATAGGGTTCGGATCTAACCGCCACGATTGTGGGTCTTGGCATAAAGCCGTGACACGATCTTGCTGGCAGATTTCTCGAATAAACACGGTATGAAGGCGTGCACCAGTGCCATGAGTGCGGCCAGCGCAAGCGAGCCGGAAAATCGCAGCGCGAAAAGCATGTGCTCGCCATAGGTCTCATCGACCGTTTTTGGATGATCGAGAAACAGCCGATTGATCATGTTTTCTTCCCTTTGCCGCAGTTCCGTTCTTGTTTGAAATTGCCGCCGCAAACACAAGGTTTGCGACGACAATAGCAGGCACAAAATTATCAAAGAGGTCCGGCCTGCTGCGTTAAGCCTAACCACTTTACGTGGTGACATCCTCCCAATGTTTGGCTATCCTCCACTCTTGCTGTGATATTTTCCCATCATTTGAGCGATTTATGAGATGAATTCTGCTGACAAACGTATTTTAACCGAACTGCAGCGTAATGCTGATCAGAGCCTGGAGTCACTCGGAGAGCGCATTGGCCTTTCTCGAAATGCCTGCTGGAATCGGATCAAACGACTGGAGGACAGTGGCCACATACGTGGCCGGGTGGCGCTTCTGGACCCGAACAAGGTCAATCTGGGATTGATGGTCTTTATTGCCGTCCGCACAAATCAGCATGACCCGGACTGGCTTGATCGCTTTGCGAGTGCGACCCAGACGTTGCCGGAAATCATCGGTGTGTTTCGCACTTCCGGCGATCTTGACTACCTCATTCAGGCACGCGTGCCCGATGTCGCCGCTTATGACCTTCTTTATCAACGGCTCATCAAGAAAGTGCCGCTTGCGGACGTATCCGCCAGTTTCGTGATGCAGGAAATCAAACAGACAACAGAACTGCCGCTCACTTATGCGTTGTCGTCGAATTGATACGGAACGTCGTGTATCCTGATTGCAGCCAGCGGCATCAAATCGCTTACTAAATTCTCACCCAGCCGAAGCAAGGCCCCCCAATTTCGACTTCGAACACCACATTTTACGGCATTCTTTGCACCGTGGGCGCCATGCTTGCGTTCACGCTGAACGATTCCGGCATCAAATGGCTCAGCGGTGACTACCCACTGCACGAAGTGGTATTTTTCCGCGCAACTACAGCAATCCTGTTCACACTGACGATCTTTCTTCCCATTGAAGGTGGATTGAAGAACCTTAGAACCAAACGATTACCCATGCACTTTTTGCGTGGTCTGTGCGTGGTGTTCGCGAACATGATGTTTTTCATGGGACTTGCTTCGCTGAAGGTGAGCGATGCAACCGCGATCTTCTTTGTATCACCGCTGATCATTACCCTGTTTTCGGTCCTCTTTTTGTCAGAGCGGGTGGGACCTTGGCGCTGGGCGGGTGTATTTGTCGGGCTGATTGGCGTTGTGGTCATGGTGCGACCAGGCACCCAATCGTTTCAGTTTGCAGCGCTTTTCCCAATCATTGCTGCAATTGCCTACGCGACGTTGAACACTCTGACCCGCAAAATGGGGCAAACTGAAACGGCGTCGACCATGGCGTTTTACATCCAGCTCACTTTCATCGTCATCAGTGCCGGTATTGGTCTGGCGCTGGGTGATGGCAAATTTTCCGGATCGAGCGACCCTTCAATTGAGTTCATATTGCGGGCTTGGGTTTGGCCCACTTTGCCGGATTTTGCTGTTATGGTGTTCCTAGGAGCAGCCAGTGCGCTTGGTGGCTATCTGATCTCGCAAGCTTATCGTTTGTGCGAGGCTTCCGTGGTGGCACCGTTTGAATATGTTGCCATGCCAATGGCCATTCTATGGGGATTTCTGCTGTTTGGAGACTTGCCAGACGCGGTTGCCTGGATCGGCATCATCCTGATCACCGGTTCCGGTCTCTTTGTGTTCTGGCGGGAAACTGTCACAAAAAACAAAATTGTCGGCGGACCCGCTTTACCCCGAAACCGTTGACGGAGTGATCAAACACAATTTGCTGGTATTTGTGCTCGTCGCGACCTAAATGTCGAACGAACCAATCACCGGAAGCCACCTCAACACCGTATGAAATATGTTGAGGAGACCAGGGAACACCGCCGTCATGAGCATGAACGACTTTATCGACAATGAAGTAAAGACCAACGATGTGCTGGTTTTCATGAAGGGCACGCCGCAGTTTCCGCAATGCGGATTTTCTGGCCAGGTTGCACAGATCATGGACTATCTGGGCGTTGAGTGGAAAGGCGTGAATGTTCTTGAGGACGACGAACTGCGTCAGGGCGTCAAGGACTACACCCAGTGGCCAACCGTGCCGCAAATCTACGTGAAGGGTGAATTCATCGGCGGCTGTGATATCGTGCGGGAAATGTTCCAGGCCGGTGAACTGCAACAGCATCTGACCGAAAAAGGTATTCCCGTTCAGGGGCGCGCCGAGGCCTGATTCTACAGGCCTCTCGTCGAATCGCTCGAACTGCAAACACCCAGCTACTGCGGCGCCTAAGGTTTCAGAGCTGCCAGCACTGATGTTTTCAGCGCGTCGAGCAGCCGCTTGAGGTGCTCTTCATCACCGACCTCGTACTTGAAACTTCCGGAAGCGCGAACGGTCATTTCGGCAAGATCTGATGTGGACACTTTTTGTCCTGCGATTGCGGCATCGGAAAAGAGCGTCTCCAGCAACCCTTTCTTTTCCTGATTGGCGCGTTCCAGCTCCGCCATGGCAGCGGCGTTGAAACCGGAGTAGAGGTCTTCTGAGTCCGGCATTGCCTTCAGCATATTGAAGGGCTCAACCACGCAGTACTGGAAGAAAATATCCAGCTTTTCGCTGAGCGTGGTCACATTTTTCCACTCGCACTGAATCGTTGCGTGTTTCTCGTCTGCCATATGACGCAGACACGCTGTCATGATCTGCTCTTTGCAGGAATAGCTTGCGTAGAGCGTCTGGCGTGAGACCCCAGCCTCAGACGCGATGTCGCTCATCGTCGTGCGCCGCACGCCATAGCGCGACACCGTTCGAATGGCCGCTTCGACGATGTTCTTTTCTTTGTTGCCCATATTACTACATCTTGACAATATTCGTCGACTTGTCAAAACTCACTACTAACGACCGCGAATACCCTGAACAAAATTGACGGGATCATCTCACCCGACGTGCCATGTCAGGCCATGGAGGATTGTCATATGCAAATCAAGGTCAACGGAAAAGATCATGAAGTAGACGTCGAGCCGGACATGCCGCTGCTGTGGGTCCTGCGTGACGAACTTGGCATTACAGGCGTGAAATATGGATGCGGGATTGCCCAATGCGGGGCGTGCACGGTGCATATTGACGGCGATGCAGTTCGATCATGTCAAATGCCAGTCGGCGCGGTCACCCAAGAGGTGACCACTATTGAGGGCATTGGCTCTCCCGAAACGCTGCACGCGGTTCAGGAAGCCTGGATCGAGCATCAGGTTGCCCAGTGCGGCTATTGCCAGTCGGGCCAGATCATGGCGGCGGCAGCATTTCTGGAACTCAATTTCGAACCCAATGATGAGGCCATCGACCAGGCAATGTCAGCCAATCTGTGCCGCTGCGGTACTTATCCGCGCATCCGCGCGGCAGTGAAAACCGCTGCACGCAAGCTGAACGAGGAGGCGTGATATGGGAAAGCTAGCAACCTTCTCCCGCCGAACCTTTCTCATCGGCTCATCGGCAATTGCCGGCGGGGTGGCATTTGGAACCTATCTGGTTCGCCAACCCACAGATAACCCGCTGCTTGCTGACATTGCGAGTGGCGAGGCCGTGTTCAACCCATGGGTCAAAATTGATTCGGAAAAGATCACGCTGATCACACCCCATGGCGACAAGGGTCAGGGTGTGGTGTCGGTACAGGCCGCACTGATTGCCGAAGAGCTGGATGTCGAGTTTGGACAGTTTGAAACCGATTTCGGCAAACCTAGTGGCGCCTATTGGAACACCGCAATGGCGGACGAAGGCGTTCCGTTTATGGCCACCGACACTGGCGTGGCAGCAGAGACCATGCGTGGTGTCATGGGCAGCGTGCTCAAGGTCATGGGCCTGCAAGGAACCGGTGGCTCAACGACGGTTCCCGACAGTTTTGACAAACTGCGCCGCGCTGGTGCGGTCGCGCGCGAGACTTTGAAACTTGCTGCGTCCAACAAATCTGGCGTTCCAGTCGGTGACCTGAAGACCGCCAATGGTGCTGTGCAACTGCCGGATGGCTCAGAATTGAAGTACACCGACCTCGCAGCAGATGCCGCGAAACTGGAGCCTGTTTCAACTGTCGAACTGCGCCAGCCGTCCGAATGGCGGATGCTTGGCAAAAAAATGCAGCGCCTCGATATCGTGGGCAAGTCCACCGGAACGCTTGATTATGGCATCGATGTAAAGGTCGACGGCATGGTTCATGCGGCGATCCGTGTGAACCCGCGTCAAGGTGGCGAACGCAAAAGCTACGACGCTACCGATGCTCAAAAGATGCGTGGTGTTCAGAAAGTCATGGAAATCACTGGCGGTGTGGCGGTGGTCGCGGACAACACCTGGCGGGCCTTTCAAGCTGTCAATGCGATCAAGCTCGACTGGGGCGACGCCCCTTATCCCGCCGAACAAGCAGATCATTGGAAGGCCGTCTCTCAGTCATTCACCGAAGAGCGGCTGGATTCCCAGTGGCGAAATGATGGTGATGTTGAAAGCACCATCACGGGCGATGGTGTGGTCGAAGCCGAATATCGTTCGCCCTATGTCGCCCACGCACCGCTTGAGCCGTTAAACGCGATTGTTCGTGTGACAGATGAAAAGGTCGAAGTCTGGACCGGCCATCAGATCCAGCGACAATTGCAGGTGCTGGTTGCCGCCATAACCGGCCATTCGCAGGATCAGGTTATCCTCCACAATCAATATATGGGCGGCAGTTTCGGGCACCGGCTTGAGTTTGAGCACATCAAACAGGCCACCGAAATCGCCAACCAGATGCGCGGGACGCCGGTCAAGCTGACCTACAGCCGTGAAGAAGACTTTGCGCACGACTTCCCCCGCCACCTCTCGATTGGCCGCGGCCGCGGCAAAATTGCCAATGGCAAGGTCGAGGCGATCGATCTGCAAATCGCGTCTCCATCGGTGATTTCTTCGCAGATGGGGCGTGCAAACATCCCGGTTCCCGGACCGGACAGTCAGATCGGCGCAGGTGCCTGGAACAACCCATATGATCTTCCTCACTATCGTATGCGCGCCTATCGCGCGCCCGAACTGGCTCCAACCTCATCCTGGCGCTCCGTTGGCGCACCGGGCGCCGGGTTCGAGTTCGACTGCTTTCTGGACGAACTCATTCACGCAGCCGGTGCCGACCCGCTTCAAGAGCGCATTCGCCTAATGGGACATGCCGTTTCACGCAAAGTTCTTGAAACCGTTGGCGAAATGTCCTCTTGGGGTGGTGAATTGGCTGAAGGCAAGGGCCGCGGTGTAGCGTTCGTTGAGAGCTTTGGCGTTCCTACTGCTGAAGTTGTTGAAGTCACCAACACCGATGATGGCATCCGGCTCGACAAGGTCTGGGTGGCGTGTGACGTGGGTCGGGTCATTGACCCGGTCAACTTTGAGAACCTTGTTCAAGGCGGCGTTATCTTTGGACTTGGCCACGCAATTAACTGCGAGATCACCTACAGCGATGGTATGGCTCAGCAGAGCAATTTCCATGATCACGAAGGAATGCGGCTCTATCAATGCCCGGAAATCATCGTGAACGGCCTTGAAAATGGCGACAAGATCCGCGGAATTGGCGAACCACCCGTGCCACCGGCTGCGCCGGCACTGGCAAACGCGATTTTTGCTGCTACCGGCAAGCGCATTCGCGAAATGCCATTCAACAAGCACATCGACTTCGTTTGAGGATTGCAGATATGAGGAAGTTCATACTGGTGGCGGCCGTCATCGGAGCTGGCACCGCAGTCTCTTTCGCTGCCAACGAAGCGAGCCATGTGGTGAATGAGTTTGAGGCTGGTTCGGTGTCAAAAGAAGACGGTCTGACAAACTGGCAAAAGTTTTATGAAGTGGCATCCCACCCACGCTGTTCGAACTGCCATGCACCCAACGACACTCCGATGTGGTCAGGTCCAAGCTATGGCAAGGCACGACCGCACGGCATGAACATCAATGCAGGTGCGAGCCGAATTGGTGCGGAAGGACTGCCGTGTGGCACCTGCCACACCGCGCCTTATGAAGGTGAGGCCAATCCGAACGCCATTCCTCATGCCGCACCGCGCGTCGCAAGCGGCTGGCAATTGGCACCGAGAGGCGCCGCCTGGTTCGGCCGGACGTCAGACTATGTCTGTCAGCAGCTGAGAGATCCAGCCCGCAACGGCAACATGACGATCAAAGAGATTGCGGGCCATCTTGGTCACGACAAAATCCTTCGTTGGGCATGGAACCCGGGCGGTGGCCGGGAGCCCGCGCCCTATTCATTGCAGGAAACCATGGATAATCTGATGCGGTGGGCAGCGGCAGGTACTCCCTGCCCTTCGGAATAAGGAGCAACAAGATGGCAAAAGCACCACAGGCCCTTGCGGGCGGATTAAAGATGGCTGGCCAGTTGCTCATTCTGACAGGCATTCTTCATTGCCTGTCGTGGATTGTTGGCGGATGGACCAGTGGAACCATGGCGGTCATTGGTTTCGGGGTGGTGTACCTCGTGCTTGGCCTGGCGCTGCACTTTGGCATCCCCAAAATACGTTATCTGGCGTTTCTTGTGACACTTGTTGGCATTCTGGCCGCTTACATCACGCTTGGCTCCGGAACGGTACCGGTTTGGTTGAGCTACATCTTCATCGTCATTGATTTGATCGTTCTGTTGATCCTTTTCGCCTCCATCTGGCGCGGTAGGGTTGTTGCTTAGGCAAAAATACGGGTTGGAGTAACTCACTCGTTGTGCAACCCAGTGTTGGTGCGCTAAACGGCGTTGATGTTCTGGATTGCAGTTCACATTGCCGGGTTTTTGGTGTTAACGCTGGTCAGTCAGACCGGTGGCGTTGCGTATGTCGCGGCTGTTTTTACCGCGCGTCGATTGAGAAACCGCTGGATCGCTGGGACGTCAGTGTTTGTGCTTGCCTATGCAGCCATCTGGGCTGCAAACCTTGCCATAGCCCCAATGTTTGGCCGGATTCCCCTTCCCTGTCTCCCTTCATCGAACACATCTCTCCAATCCCAATCGGTCATGTACTGCGCCTTAAACCGGCACTATGCGACCCCGAAACTCGCAACGGCGGCGGAAGCGCTTGCAGCGCATATGAGCGAAAAATTTCCGGGAACCAAAACGCTGACTCTGGACGCAGGGTTTCCCTACGTCGACGGATTTCCGCTGCTACCACACCTCTCACATCGCGATGGGCGAAAGCTCGATCTAGCGTTCTGGTACCTGGACGAAGCGGGATCACCAACTGTGCGGACCAGATCTCCGATTGGTTATTTCGCGTTTGAGCAGCCGTTGGCAGATTCACCTCAGCCATGTGAGGGTCGAAACGATTTGATTACCCTCAGATGGGACCTGGACTTTCTGCAATCATGGTTCGCGCCTTTGGCGCTGGATGAGGCACGGACCAAAGACGCCTCCGAATGGCTTGCCAGTGAAGGTGCGACATTCGGTGTTGATAAACTGTTTGTTGAACCGCACCTGAAGCACCGATTTGGGATCACCGCTCCAGCGATAAGGTTTCAAGGGTGCCGCGCCGCAAGACATGACGACCACATTCATTTTCAGGTCTCGCGCTAGTCACCTGCCAACAGAGCACACTAGTCTAATGGTAGGGCAAACTCACCGGCCTCAATCCGGCTGATCGGCCAGCAAGGTCCTAAATGGCCCTCAGCGCGGCAGATCGTTTTCGCGAAACTTTTCCGGGTCGAACTTTACACCGATCTGATTGCCACCGCGCCACACGACTTCGCACCTGCGCGCAGAACCCCGTTGCACCCACACCAGATCAAAAACCTTGGGCACGCGGTGGCTGGCATCTAGCTGCAATCTGGCCCCCTCCCGCGTCGCGTCCCGTATCGTGCAATCGAGCGTGCTTGATGCATCGTTGAAAATCATGCGACCCGATTTCAATTGCCTTGTACGTCGCGCAACCCGCCGATCCGGCGCCAATGATTGCCGATCTTCACCTTGCAAGGTTTGCATGATACCGCTCCTTCCACTGCCATATCTGTTTCAATCTGAAACGGATTTTTAACCGTGTTTACGGGTCGCAAGTCCTGTGCCATCATTAATGAACAAAGCAACAAATCTGGTGGAGGAGACCGACATGAAAAACGCGCCTGTTGTGGATGTGGATATGGCGGCGTTCACCGCCGATCCCTATCCCACGCTCAAGAAACTGCGCGGCGAAGCCCCGATTGCGTTCATTCAACAGCTCGGTGGCATCGCCATGAGCCGTCGCGACGACATCGTTGTTTGTGAAAAGAACATCGAAGTCTTCAGTTCCCACCAGCCCAACGGCCTGATGAACGTGATGATGGGGCACAATATGATGCGCAAGGATGGCGACGATCATATGGTCGAGCGCCGGGCAATGTTTCCAACTGTTTCGCCAAAAACTGTCCGGGACGAATGGTCAAAGCAGTTCGCACAAGATGCAAATGCGCTGCTCGACGAGATCGAGGGAAAGGGACACGCAGATCTCGTGTCCGAATATGCGATGCCTTTGTCGGCCCATGCTCTGCGTGCAATCACGGGCCTGAAGAACATGCCGTTTCACCGTTTGGATCATTGTTCACAGGCGATGATCGATGGGGTTTCGAATTTTGCTGGTGATCCTGAAACTGAAGCCCGATGCCATGCGGCCACTGCAGAGATCGATGCGGCCATCGATGAACGTTTACCCATTGTTGAGGCAGAGCTTGATTCCAGCATGTTGAGCGTGTTGACACGTGCCGGCCAGCCCATGGACAGTGTGCGGGCCAACATCAAACTTGCCATCAGCGGCGGCCAGAACGAGCCACGGGACGCCATTGCTGGCTGCATTTGGGCACTGACCACCCATCCTGCTGAACTGGAAAAAGTGCGCTCGGGCGCTGCAAGATGGCAGCAGGCCTTTGAGGAATATGCCCGTTGGATCTCTCCAATTGGAATGTCCCCCCGCCGTGTTGCAGCCGAACACACCTACGGCGGGGTTACATTTGAACCTGAAGACAAGGTGTTTTTCCTGTTCGGCTCCGCAAACCGGGATGAGGAAATATTCGAGGATCCGGACAGCTACATTGTCGATCGGGATACGGCCAAAAGCATTCCGTTTGGTGCTGGCCCACATTTTTGTGCCGGAGCCTGGGCTTCGCGTTCATTGATCTCGGATGTTGCCCTACCCTTCGCCTTTGATCGCCTAAAAGGTCTTCGTCTCAAGGCCGGCGCAGATGTCCCATTTGCTGGCTGGGCATTCCGCGGACCCTTGCGCCTTGACGTTGAGTGGGACGTCTGAACCTAGATTCTCGGCGTTGACCGCTTCTGACAGCCGGGCGTTGGTGAAATTTCGCAACGCCCGAGCCAGGAAATCTTTAGGCGAAGGATTTAACCCGCTCCAGAGCTTCCAGCACCTTTGATTTCTTGTTTTCCGCATCGGTGAGCCGCTCTCGCGTTTCAGCAACCACGGTTTCGGGTGCGTTGGCGACAAACTTCTCATTTTTGAGCTTGCCGGCGTTCTGGTTGATGTCTTTTTCCAGCCCCGCCAGTTCTTTTTCAAGCCGCGCGATTTCGTCGGAAAAGTCCACATATCCGGCCAACGGCAGACACAGTGTGGTTTCACCCAGCACGATTTGAGCCGACGCCTCCGGCGCAGAATCGGCGTGCGCAACGCTTTCGATCCGGGCAAGGCGTTGAATTGCCGCCATCTGGCGTTCCACGCGAGCGCGGGTTTCCTCACTGGCATTCACGATGACCAACGGCAGCGTCATTGACGGCTTGATGTTCATCTCTGCCTTGACGGATCGCACCGATGTCACGAGCTCGATCAGCCAGTTGATTTCACTGGCGGCTGATGTGTCAGAAAGCGGCGCCTCGGGCCACGCTGCGTGGCACAATAGACCGGTTCCACCGGTTTTGGCCCACAATTCCTCGGTCATGAACGGCATGAACGGATGCAAGAGCTTGTAGATTTGGTCGAGCACATAGCCCGCACATGATTGCGATTCGGCCTTTGCATTTTCATCATCAGACGAAAACACCGGCTTCAACAATTCCAGATACCAGTCGCAGTAGGTGTTCCAGACAAAACGGTAAGCCGCGGCGGCGGCATCATTGAAACGGAACTTCTCAATTCCGTCGCTGATTTCAGCGATCGCAACGGAAAGTTCGCTCAGTATCCAGCGGTTAAGCTTGGCTCTGGTCGAATTTGGATCAAAGCTCTCCGACCGGGCAACACCGTTCATCTGGCCAAATCGGGTGGCGTTCCAAAGTTTGGTGCCAAAATTCCGATAGCCTTCGACACGGCTGGTGTCGAGTTTAACATCCCGCCCTTGTGCTGCCATGATGGCAAGCGTGAAGCGCAGTGCATCAGCCCCATAGGCGTCGATCAGTTCCAGAGGATCAATAACATTCCCTTTGGACTTGGACATTTTCTGCCCGTCCTTGTCGCGCACAAGTGCGTGAATGTAGACCGTGTGAAACGGCTCGACAGGATTGCCATCTTCATCCTTCATGAAGTGCAGCCCCATCATCATCATCCGGGCGACCCAGAAGAAGATGATATCGAACGCGGTCACCAGAACATCGGTCTGATAATAGGTTTCCAGTTCCTTGGTCTGATCTGGCCAGCCGAGGGTCGAAAACGGCCAAAGTGCCGACGAAAACCAGGTGTCGAGCACATCTTCGTCGCGGCGCAGGTCCACGTCCTCACCGTAGTGAGCCCGCGCCTCGGCCTCGGCCTCATCCGCGCTGCTTGCCACAAAAATGCGATCGTCCGGCCCGTACCAGGCAGGGATACGATGGCCCCACCAAAGCTGGCGCGAAATGCACCAGGGTTCGATGTTTTCCATCCAGTTGTAGTAGGTATTTTCCCAGCTCTTGGGGACGAACTTTGTGCGGCCTTCCTTTACGGATGCAATTGCCGGTTCTGCCAAAACCTTTGCATCGGCAAACCACTGATCAGTCAGCATTGGTTCAATAACAACGTTGGACCGGTCACCGAATGGCTGCATGACCTTTTTATCTTCAATTTCGATCATCAGACCTTCGGCGTCGATGTCCGCGACAACGCGTTTGCGGGCTTCAAACCGATCCAGCCCGCGAAATTCGTCAGGCACGAGATTGATGGAATCGATGGCCTTTTCGTCCGGCAGCTCACCCGAGTTGACGATGTCCATCGCAGCCTTGGCGGCCTGCGCGTAGGGTTCGCCGTCATTGCGCATTGCGGCCTTTTCATCCATCAGCCGATAGGGTGGAATTGCGTTGCGCTTCGCTACCGCATAGTCGTTGAAGTCGTGTGCGCCTGTGATTTTGACCGCACCGGAGCCAAATTCCGGGTCTGGATAGTCGTCGGTGATGATCGGGATCAGACGACGATGCTCTTTTGGGCCAACTGGGATTTCACATAGTTTTCCGATGATTGGCGCATAACGTTCATCCGTTGGATGCACGGCAACTGCACCATCTCCCAGCATGGTCTCCGGTCGGGTGGTCGCGATGGATATATAGTCGCGCTCCTCTTCGAGGAGAACTTCACCATCCTCGTTCTTTTCAACGTATGTGTAGGTCTCTCCACCAGCGAGCGGGTATTTGAAATGCCACATGTGGCCATCGACCTCGATGTTCTCCACTTCGAGATCGGAAATCGCGGTTTCAAACTTGGGGTCCCAGTTGACCAGACGTTTGCCGCGATAAATCAGTCCTTCGCGATAGAGCGAAACAAAGACATGCAGAACGGCTTTTGAAAGCCCCTCATCCATCGTGAAGCGCTCGCGGCTCCAATCGCAGGACGCACCCAGACGCTTGAGCTGGTTGAAGATCATGCCGCCGGATTCGGCTTTCCAGTCCCAAACCTTATCGATGAAGGCTTCGCGTCCCAGGTCGTGGCGTTTGATCTGCTGATCGGCCAACTGGCGCTCCACGACCATTTGAGTCGCTATGCCGGCATGGTCCATGCCGGGTTGCCACAGTACATTTTTGCCGCGCATGCGTTCAAAGCGGATCAAAACGTCCTGCAAGGTGTTGTTGAGCGCATGCCCCATATGCAGCGAACCGGTGACGTTTGGCGGCGGTATCACGATGGCGAAGGAATCTTCACCATCCTTGGCATTGGCGCCGGCACGGAAAGCGTTGGCCTCGTCCCACAGTTTTGCAATGCCCGGCTCTACAGCGGCGGCATCATAGGTTTTTTCGAGCATGATTGCTCCGATTGATCAGTATGAAAAGCGTTGGAGGCGTGTAAATCGAATGCGATTGACGAAGTCAACCGCACAGGGGCGTGGCTAGGAGCGTCAGGAGGATTTGCCGCTATTCGCCCTGAGAAATCCGCTCGATTTCTTCGCGTACGATACGCTCCACCATCGTGGCGAGATTGTCATCGACCCACTGGCGAACAATGGGTCGCAACAGGCGTTCCGCACCAGCACTAAGCGCATCGCCACCTTCGTCCAGCAGCGAGTTCAAGAGCGAATCCTTGACTGCTTCGGCGGCTGGCAGCATTTGAGATGGTGTTGACTCAACCGACTTTATCGCCACTGGCTGGGTCTGTGGTGGCCAATTCGTCACCTGTGGTGGTTGCTGGACGTGAGTCGCAACATCCTGGACGATGGCGGTTTCAGGCAGTCGAAAGATCGGCGTTGTTGGTTCAGGTGCAACATCGCCAGAGTTAACACCCGGTGACAATTCGATGGCTTCCGGCTCACGCAACTCTACTGATGCGGTTTGTGGTTGCACCTGAATGGTTTGCGGCAGATCGTCAGGGCCGGGAATTGAATTTGCAACTTCCTGAAATTCCAGGTCTTTGGTCAGATCGACATTCGGATTTGCGTGAGAATTATCGATGCCGAAGGATGTCGCGGTAACGACGTCAGTGCTGGCTTCGACCACAAAGTCTGCCTGCTCTTCCAGTCCAGGCACCCGTTCACGCTTTCGAACCGTGTGCATATTCACCACCTCTGGAGCATCGGCAAGAAGATCCGCAAGTTCTTCCATGCCAATGGGCGTGGGAGTGATATCTGACCGGGATATGCCAACCTTGCGCAGCGTGGCGGTGACAGCAGGAGTTTCAATTGTCGGCTCGACTGCGGGCTGCGGTGTCGGCTGCGCAAACATGGCGGCAACCTGCTCGGCGGAGTAGTTATGGGCCGGTCCCGGCGCTGCGACTGCAATGTCCGGTGCAACTTCACCTGGTCTTTGTCCCATATCGGTGTTGGCAGGCTGGGATGGTGCGTCGGGGGCGGAGTTTGCACCTTCGTCGATGATCCGCCGGATGGACGCGAGAATGTCCTCCATTGATGGCTGTTGCGCGCCAGATTGCTGCTGTTGCGCAGACTGGTCTGATGAAGTCGCCCAAGATTGATCATCCGATGCGGAACTGAATGCGGGAACTGCACTCGACATGCCGATCATATCCCTTCGGTTTTGCCCCATGACAATCTGTAAATTGGCGCTCCCGAAATTTAAGGGTAGCCAAATTCCCGATTGATTCGCATCAGATCATATCTGATTCCCGCGAAAGTCCTGCCCTGTTTGACGCAAATACAGTGTTTTTTGGGAGATTGACGGCCCAATTGGCGTGGTTTTGGCGCAGCAATTGATGGCGGGATGTCGGTACTCGAGGCGAAATTCGGGCGCCTGCCTACTGCTTCAAACCCAATGGGATCGCCTATCGGCCATTGGGCGTGCGGAGGCCAAACCATTTGTCTTTGACCTCTTCGTAGTGCCGCTTTGGACTATAGTGCGCCACCTTCAGGCGCAAACGGCTGGAATTGAGGCGACCCATCGCCGAGACTAGCGCATAACCGGCAACAACAATATTGCGTCGCGACTGCACCTGAAGTTCCTGCGCGCTCAACACGTCCGACTGTGCATCGAGCACCTCAAGCGTGGTTCGCTGCCCGACCTTGCGTTCTTCGATCACACCAGACAGTGCCAGTCGCGCAGCACGCACCTGCGCCTCATTAGCGCTTAGATTGGCGTTCGCCGCCTGCAACTGGGTCCAGGCCGAAACTACGGCGTTGCGAACCTGATCACGGGTCTGATCCACCTCAATGCGCCGCTGCCCAAGTGTCTGCTTGTTTTGCCGAATGGTGGAGTATTCCGAACCACCTTGATAAATTGGCACCCTCAATCGTGCTGTAACCGATGCAGAATCTGTTCTTGTGTCCGGTCCGGAAGCGTTAAACCGTCGATTAAGCGCACCTTCCACCGTGACCGATGGCAAAAGTGCACTCTCGGCAATCTTCACGTTGAACAACGCGACGTCGACCAGATGCTGGGTTGCCTTGATTGCAGGGTGCTCGCGATTTGCTATGGAAATCGCCTGCTGCAGGGAAGACGCATATAGTCTCCTCGGTCCCTTTGGAGGCGTTAGCGATCTGGGGTCTTTGCCAATAATCTGACGATAGGTTCCCGCCGCAGCCGCAAGTGTTGCCTGTGCAGCACTCAATTGAGCTCGGGCCAATGCAAGCCGGGCCTGAGACTGGGCAACATCTGTCCGGGTCCCTTCCCCCACGTCCAGTCTCGCCTGAGAAGCGCGCAGTTGTTCCGCCAAAAATCCGATATTTCTGCGGCGAATATCCAGGATTTGCTGCGCCTGGATCACATCCGCATAGGCCGATGCTGCATTGAAAAGCGTGTTCTGCTCGACGTTGCGAAGGGTTTCTCGGCTGGCGTAAATGGATGATTTTGCGGCTTCCACGGAGCGGATGTTCCGAAATCCGGCAAACAGGCTCTGCGAAATGGTTACTCCAAATCCGTACGGATTCAACGTGGTGCCGGTGGTGCGAAATGCCGTTTTTGTAACGGTCCGAGTATGTCCATAGTCCGCATTGCCTATGATGGTTGGACGAAATCCGGCCTTTGCCTGCGGCAAAGCTTCATCGGCGGCCCGGGTGGCCGCACGCTGTGCATTGAGCTCCGGATTCTCATTGTAAGCCGTTGCAAGTGCCGACTTTATCGAGGCAGCGTTGGCTTCCTCGACCTGGCCCAACCCAGAAACACTTGCGGTAAGCCCAATGGCAACGCAGAGACTTAATGTACGCATCTTATGTTGGCTTTCCACAACCGGCACCTTTTCAGACAAACTAAGTCTGCCTGACGCTCCGTCAACCCAAACCACTTCTCCGACTGGCGATTTCCGACATCGGTGTCTCCATCGCAACAAGACGGACCGGAAATCCCCACAATTCACAAGGAATATGCCGCAGCCGGTAGGGACCAAAACCCGGTTTGGCAACAGTTTATCCGCAAAGCGTAATAAATTGTTATCGATGATCGGAGGCGTGGGTCCCGATCAGGACACGGCTTTTAAAACACTGCGAGACGTTTCCGGTTCCACATCCTGGTACCAGGTCATCATCAGCCCCTCATTGTCGATGACCGTTTCACGCGGCATCGTCCAGGCCGGGTTCCATTTCAGCCGCTCATTCAGGCTGAATCCGGAGCGCACTAGAATGGCGTTGTCCTCGTCACGTCGCGCGACAATGCTGTCGTGAAACAAGACGATCTTGCCGATATCACTCAGCAGCGCATAGCGTGGTTTGGATCGTCCGGAAAATTCGCCACTGGATGAAATCAAGGTTGCCAATCGCAACCCTTCCTCGACGGTGGTGCGGTGGTGGCGCATGCCGCGCATGGGTATGGCATGAAAAAGATAGTGTGCCTCGATGTCGTGATCTCGCAGTGCGCCAAATAGATCAAACAACACCTGCTTGTTGTCATTGACCCCTTTGAGTAGCGGATTTTGATTGTACAATCGCACCCCTGCATCTCTCAGCCGCTTCAGCGCTTCGGTGCTTTCCGGCCAAAATTCCACTGGATGATTGACATTGACGCCCACCTCAAACCGTAGCTGCGGATAACGGTTAAAGACGGCGATCATCTCTTCATTGATGCGTTGGGGATCCTGAAACGGCACCCGTGATCCAATGCGCACGATGCGGATGTTCTCCGCGTGCGAAACCAATTGCTCAATTGTGTGGGCAAGAAGAGGTCGCGACATAAGCGGGTCACCACCCGTTATGAGAACTTCCCGTATGTCATCACGCACTGCGGCGGAGCCTACATACCTGGCTGCTCGCGCGATATCGTCCTTGTACATGGTTTTGACAGGATATTGCCCGCGCAGGCACCACCGGCAGTGCGCTGCACATACCGTCGTTGGCTCGATCAGAATTGTCCGCCGATAGAGCCGCTCGACTCCCACCAGCGGCTCACCCTCAAACTCAATGGATAGCTCACTTTCGTAGTGCCGCCTTCGCTCCAGCTCCGTAATGTCGTCTTCACGGCTATCGCGGCGATACTGCATCAACAACGCATTGACGCTTGCCTGATCGCCAGACTGTTCCGCTTCTCGAATTTTGTCTTTTAAGAACGGTGATATGAGTTCCCGGAAATTTCCGGACTTTGCACCAGCCATGCTCGCCCCCGCGCATGTAGTTGCCAGAATTACAACCAATGGTTTGATTGTCTGTATGATCGGCCAATAGTGTCTAAATAAAGGCCGGTTTGACAAGCCAACACATGCAAAGATTGCATGTTTGGTTATCAATCAACGGAAATGCGAGCCGTTCGGGGCGAAACGGCGCTCATTCCTCCTTAAAAAACAAACTCTTGCGTTTTTTGGAAACCGGGTAAGGGTTTCACACAACAATTGAACGCTGTCTGACCGCTGACAACGGAGATTTCTTTCACGTAAAGCCGCGCGACAGCAGCACTTCCCTGCCCTTCCACCACGACCAGACGCCCATCTTCCTTCAACTGATCAAACAATTCATGAGGCAGTTCCTCCACGGATCCCCCAATGAAGATTACATCATAAGGGCCCTCTGCGGCACAGCCTTCCTCGAGAGGCCCGGTAACAATCGCAGCATTGTCGATGGAGAGATCAATCAATGTGCTTGTCGCCCGCTGGACAAGCGCATCATCACTTTCCAGCGCCACAACCGAACTGCCAAGCTTCGCCAGAATTGCCGTGGAGTATCCGCTGCCGCAGCCGATATCGAGCACGAAGTCGCCATCGCTCACATCCGCAAGCTGAATGAGCCTGGCGAGATTGGCGGCGGACATGACGTACCGGGTGTCACCAGCTGCCTCGGCACCGGCGTCGATATCAGCATCGATATAGGCCAGCTCCTGGGCGCCGGTGGGAATGAACCTTTCACGCGGCACATCAGCAAAGGCGAGCAACAGATCGCGATTGGTGATGTCTGACGGTCTGATCTGATTGTCGATCATCCTGGTGCGCGCCAATGAGAAGTTGATCATGAATGACCTCAGCACTGCCTTTTTGACTTGAACTCAACCGCATTCAGGTCGCGGCTCAGATATGCTCCGTTACCTGCCTTCTTTCCCGTGCGATTGCAATAATCACCAGGTTCTGATCCCAGAGAACATTCGGCGGCAACTTTGGCCAAGCTTGCAAGTGGTAGCGGTCAACGAACAAGAAAAAGCAAGCCTCATCACGCGCTCACCTCTTGGACGCCTTACTTTCGAGTCCCAATTTGTACATATAATTCAATGATTTAAATTAATCTCTGGCGAAAAAGAAAACTGTTTCAAATTTTACCTATTCGCTTAGCTGAACTGAAAATTGCTTTTGCTATCAATGGCCGCAGCGATATTACAACTCCTGGCAGGGGCAACAATAAATGGCACGTTTCAGAGGCACGAGTGGGGACGATATCCTCACCGGCGGCAGCCGCAACGATCGGCTCGATGGTTTTGATGGCAACGACCTTCTTGACGGCGGCCGTGGCCGAGACCGTCTTTTCGGGGGCGAAGGCGATGATACATTGCTCGCTGGCTATGACACAGGCTCTGGCGACGTGTTCAACGGCGGTGACGGCAACGACACCTACGTAATCGCGGGCACGGAAGTCGATCACTTTGCATTCGATGTCGATCTGCTCGCCGGAACCGACAGATACCAAAATCAATACATCTCCATTGAGAATGTGGTTGGTGGCAACAATAACGACACCATCACCGGCACGCACGGCGACAACATGCTTGACGGTCATCTCGGCAATGACGCCCTTTTTGGTCATGGCGGCAACGACGAAATCTATGGCCGCAGCGGTGATGATTACATTGAAGCTGGTGACGGTGATGATATCGTCAATAGCGGCATTGGAAATGACTATGTCTCCGGCGGTGACGGCAACGATCGCCTGAACGCATCAACTGGCGACGACACGGTGTTTGGCAACGATGGCAATGACCGCATCGACGGTGACGGTGGCAATGACAACCTGTTCGGCGATGCAGGTGACGATACCATCTATGGCGGTTCCGGTCATGATGTCGCTTACGGCGGCGCGGACAATGACTGGCTTGATGGCGGCACTGGGAACGACCAGCTTTTTGGTGACGCCGGCAATGACACGCTGAAGGGTCAGGGTGGCAACGACGAAATTCACGGCGGCGCTGGAAATGACATGGTGCGTGGCGGCACGGGCCATGACACGATCTTCGGCGACGACGGTGATGACACCATCTATGGCGAGTCAGGGAACGACGTCATCAATGCCGGCGACGGCGACGATGTTGTCAATGCAGGTGGCGGCAACGACAGTGTTTTGGGTGGCGACGGTGCAGACAAGATCTACACCTACTCCGGCCACGACAAGGTTGATGCTGGCGATGGCAATGACCGGGTTTCCGGCGGTACTGGCAACGATTCGCTGTCAGGTGGGGTCGGCAACGACCTGCTGAAGGGCGAAGGCGGCAACGACGCGCTGTTCGGAAATGATGGCGATGACCGCCTGTCGGGAAGCTCTGGCCACGACAAACTGGTTGGTGGTGCCGGTGTTGACACTATGACTGGTGGCACAGGCACTGATACCTACGAATGGTCCTGGTCCGACATATTTGATGCCAGCACAAACATCAGCTGGACCGATGTTATCACTGACTTCTCTTCAGCGGATGTGCTTGATCTGACGTCACTTCGCCTGACCAACGGACTTGACGATGTTCTGTTGAGCGAAGGAGCCGATGGAACCACAGTCAAGGTCTCCAACGGTGGGACCGAATACGACGTTGCATTCCTAGACAATGTCTTCGGACTTGATGAAGCTTCGATGGCCGCCAACGATCTCCTGGTGGTTTAATCAGCACCGGGCGGCCTGAGCCGTCCGGCGCACACTCTTAAAACTCGCGGCATTGTCAGAATCGGCGGATTCTGACAATGCTCTCGCATGAGCGATCAAGATATCATCACAGCAGCGATGCTGGTCATTGGCGACGAGATTCTGTCCGGTCGCACCAAGGACAAGAACATCGGATTCCTGGCTGACTATCTGACTGGATTGGGTATCGATCTGTGCGAAGTCCGGATCGTTTCAGATGATGAGACGGCCATTGCTGATGCCGTGAATTCTCTTCGAGCACGATACACTTATGTGTTCACGTCAGGTGGCATTGGCCCGACCCACGACGACATCACGGCAGATTCTGTTTCGGGTGCATTCGGCCTTCCATGCATCTATGACGACAAGGCCATGGATCTGCTGGAAAAGACTTATGCCAAACGTGAAATGGAATTCACAGACGCACGAAAGCGCATGGCCAGAATGCCCCAAGGTGCGGTTCATATCAAAAACCCTGTCTCGGTCGCGCCAGGATTTAACATTGAGAACGTCTATGTGATGGCCGGGGTTCCCTCCGTCTTTCAGGCCATGATGGACAGTGTTGCACCTACTTTGGAAACAGGGACGAAGATGCTCTCGACGTCCATTGATTGCCCCTATGGGGAAGGCACGATCGGTGAACCGCTTGGCGACATTCAGAACGACCATCCCGATACGATGATCGGCTCCTATCCAAAATTTCTCAATGGCAAGTTCTCGACCCAGCTTGTGGTTCGAAGCCGCGACCAGAAAAAGTTGGACGCTGCAGCTAGCGCAGTTGAAGAAATGCTGGTTGAGCTTGAAAAATCTGGCGCGAAGCCGATTTCGGCGTCATGAGCAAGTCTGGACCATTTGCAAAAATTGTTTCGGTCATTGTGCTCGTATTGTTGAGCGGATGCACTTTTGACAGTCTCGATCCACTTGCTCCTCGGTCGACGAATACACCCGCCCCGGTGGTGGTGCCGTCAACCACCAATGCAGGTCATCTGATCAATCAGCTAAGGGCTGCCAACAACGCCCCGTTGGTAACGTCCAACGGTACCTTGCGTGTGGCAGCGGCCCAACAGGCTGCCTTGATGGCAAAGCACCGCAAAATGGCACACACCACCGGGTTTGGCACCAGTTTCGCCCGTCGCATGAAACGGGCCGGTGTGACCGGAGCATCGGGCGAGAATATCGCGTCCGGTTACCGGACAGTCGAGAAGGTTCTTGAGAGCTGGATGGCCTCCCCTCCGCACCGGAAAATCATGCTCAATCCTCGCTTCAGCAAGTTCGGCATGGCCGTGAAACTTAACGAGCGCGACAACCGCCCCTATTGGGCGCTCGTGATGGGAACCTGAAGTCAGCACAAATTCGAACCGAAACTCTAGCGGCTCATCTTGATCCCAGGTTGGCCTTGCGCTATCCGCATCGAATTCATTTTCAGCGTCAGGATACACAGTATGAGCAGCGCTCCAAAAGCCTTTCCCGTTTCATGGGATCAGTTTCATCGCGATTCCAAAGCGCTCGCCTGGCGGTTGTCGGGAATGGGAGAGTGGCGGGCAATCGTCGCGATCACACGCGGCGGGCTTGTGCCAACGGCCATTATTGCGCGCGAACTTGGGATACGGATGATTGAGACGGTCTGCATCGCGTCTTATCACGAATACAAAGACCAGGGCGATCTGCATGTGCTGAAAGGCATTTCTGACGATCTGGCGGGCGAAAACTCTAAAGGTGTTCTCGTCATTGACGATCTGACCGACACCGGAAAAACAGCCGCCAAGGTGCGCGAGATGCTGCCCCACTGCCACCTTGCTACCGTATATGCGAAGCCCAAGGGCCGCCCGATGGCGGATACATTTGTCACGGAAGTCAGCCAGGACACCTGGATTTACTTTCCCTGGGATCTGGATCTGGCCTACACAGCGCCGATTTCTGGCAAGGATGACAGCTAACGCCGGTTCACCAAGCCCGATGGTTTGAGTTCGGGCACCTCCAAACGACAGCTTGAGCCGAGGTTTCGTGACGTCACCGAAAGCCGCCCTGACCTTTGTTATCATTACCGTCATCATCAACATGCTGGGAATTGGCCTCGCTTGGCCGATCCTGCCCAAGCTTGTCGAGGAACTGACGGGAGGCACTGTCGCCGAAGCGGCAATCGTCTACGGTGTGCTGGTGACGGGCTTTGCCCTGATGCAATTCTTGTTTGCACCGCTTCTGGGCGTTTTGTCCGATCGGTTCGGACGTCGCCCGATCATGTTGCTGTCTTTGGCCGGGCTCGGTGTGGACTATGTGGTTCTGGCAATTGCACCGGATATTTTCTGGGTGACCGTTGCCCGTCTGCTTGCGGGAATGATGGGCGCCACCATCGCAACCGCAAACGCTTTTGTTGCCGATGTGACGCCGGAGGACAAACGCGCCGGTGCGTTTGGTTTAATTGGCGCATCATTTGGCATCGGATTCGTTGCTGGCCCGCTTATCGGCGGGGTCTTGGGCGAAATTGATCTGCGTCTGCCCTTCTGGTTTGCGGCTGGTCTCTGTTTTGCAAATCTCACATTCGGTTACTTCGCGCTTCCTGAAAGCCTGAAACCGGAAGATCGCCGGAACATTCGCTGGCGGGAAGCCAATCCTTTTGGCGCGCTGGTGCAGATCACCAAATATCCAGCCGTTGTCGCTTTGATGGTCGCCCTGTTCCTCACCACAATGAGCCAGAGGGGCCTTGAATCCATCTGGGTGTTGTGGACTGGTGCCGTGTTTGATTGGGGAGTTCGCGACGCCGCCTGGTCGCTCACCTATGTTGGAGCCTGCATGGTGGTTGTACAAGGCTATGCCGTGCGCAAGATCATTGCTGCAATTGGTGAGCGACGGACCATATTTTATGGCTATGCATTGAGCGGGCTTTCCTACTTCTTGCTACCGTTCGTAACAGAAAGCTGGATGATTTTTGCCGGGATCACCATCCACATATTGGGATGGGGATCTGCCTCGCCCGCCCTTCAGGCTGTTACATCAAAGGCAGTGCCCAAAGATCAGCAAGGCCTGCTGCAGGGTACCCTTTCCAGCGTCAACAACCTGGCAGCCATCATCGGGCCATTAATGGCGACTCAGATCTTCGCCGCCTTCACGGGTGGCAGCGCTTACGTCATCTTCCCTGGAGCCTTTTATCTGGTGGCAGCGGTGCTTTGTGTGATCGCGATCACGGTATTGATTGTGGATGGAATGCGGTTTCGAGCTCGAAATTCCGCCCGTTGATGTGATCACCATCACCCGCGAAGAGGCAAGGACTTGAGCGCCCGCATGCCGATGCGTTTGCGCCAGACCGGTTCTCCGGCGAACGCAAGATCGGGAAATCGGTTCAGCAAGGTTTGAAGCGCTATTTTCGCTTCAAGTCGTGCAAGCTGGAACCCCAAACAAAAATGAATGCCCGTACCAAACCCAAGATGCCGGTTGGGGTGACGGGAGATGTCGAATTGTTCGGGGAGATCAAACAAGTCAGGATCGCTGTTTGCAGCGGCCAGCAGAGCAACAATCATCTCTCCCTTTTTGAGAGGCTCACCATGATAATCTCCGTCGGACTGCACATAGCGCGGCTTTGACATTTGGACCGGTGAAACGAAGCGGAGCATCTCTTCCACTGCCAGATCGGTTTTCGACAGATCCGACTTAAGCCGTCCCAACTGGTCCGGATGCTGCAGAAGTGCCCAAACGCCACCAGAAATGAGATGCGTGGTGGTTTCGTGGCCGGCAACCAGCAGCAGAAAGATCATGGCGATCAGTTCGTCTTGGGAGAATCGCTCACCGTCCTGTTCTGCGCGAACCAATTCGCCAATCAGGCCGGATGATTCGCCGCCTGCGCATGCGCGGTCCCGTTCGTCTTCGACCTTTTCAGCGATTAAACTGCGCATTTTCCGGATCGGTCGAAAGATGCGTACAAAATCCAGTACACCTTCGACACGGGTGATGCTCGATGCCCAATTTCCAAACCGCTCGGCTTCGTCGTCTTTCAATCCCAGCAATTCAGAAATGACAGCGAGAGGCAGTTTTCGAGCATAGGCGTCGACGAGATCAAATCTGGTATGCCGATCCACACGATCCAGCAGATCGTTGGCGATGCGCTCAATGTCAGGTGCCAACTCACCGATGCTGCGGCGCTGAAAGGCTTGATCCACCAGTTTGCGCAACCGTCGATGATCAGGTTCATCGCTCGACAGCATATTGTTACCGAGCAATTTCAGGCTCTTGGGCATCCACCACTGCATCCCGGCGACGCCGCGCGTGCCAGCACCAACCGACTTGCGCATTGTAAATCGCTCATTGTCCTTCAGCATGTCGGTGGTGGCCTGGGCCGTGGTGGTGGCCCAACAGGTTCCCATGATCGGTATTTTGATTCGAACCAACGCGCCCTCCTCCCGCATTTCATTGAATAGCGGGATCGGGTTTTCCAGATAATCTGGCCGCGTGAGTTGGGCCAATGTGTAAGGTTTATGACGCGGACTCATAAGAGATCATATGGCGTCGCTCATCATCAGATTCGAGAAATTTCGGATTGTGCCGAATCGAATTGTCAGCAAGCCATGGAATTCGCTAAGCTATTTCGCCGCCGTATGATTGGCCGCCAGTAGAACGGGCAACATGACTCAAGTCCCGAGTTTTAGCGGCTTGGTTTTTCCCCATTTTCCCCATGGAATCAGCCGTGCTTGGGGTGCAGATTGGTCAAGGATTTTTTTTACATATTTTTTTTGATTCAATCAGGAACTCCTGCCCGTTCAGAAACGACCGGGATTATTGCAGGAAAACCAACGGAATTCTGTCTCCTGTCCCTCGATTTGGCTCCAATATTTCCCACCCACTATATGTTGACGGGTGATGACGGCCGACCCACAAGGCCTTGACCCTCATTCCAGAGTTGGAATAGCTTCGAACTGGTTATCGGATAGCGTTGGCCGGTATGTTTCGAGCCCGGCCCATCCACTTAAAATCGGTAGGAAATTCATGCGGTTGGCTGCGCATTTGCATTGGCCCGCCTAAGCGGTTTTGCGCGCTGATTTTAGTGTGACAGTTTGGTGACATTTTTTGTTGGAAACCTTTTGTTAATACTATATCTAGTAGCTTGGCTTGGCCTTACCCACCATATAAAGGGTTGGCGTTGACGAAAGTGAGCGCCGGACAGGTGGGGAAAAGACCGGAAAATCGGCCCAATCAGAGTCGGCATTCCAGGTTTCGTCAGACCAGGGTTTTGCTTGAGGGTAGCGTTTGTCGGTTCCAGTGTTTTTGGGACTTGTTGCGTTTGCAGAGATGCCGAAACTTGGTAGTTTCAGGAAAATAAGCCTAAAATGGCAATCTGAAACCAGAGCGGCAGATCAGGGGTAGGAAACGGTCACTTTTTGGCCGTTGGGGGTGCATATCGTATGGGACTTAAGCAGCCCACGATTGGCACATGAAAATCAATCAACCGGCGACAGGCCGGATCGGCTGGAAGCGAGCTTCCGGTCAACTGCCAGGGGTGAATAAATGAAGATTAAACGGCGTTACACACGACAGGGCCAGTCCCCGTTTGCAGATGTGGAATTTCGCACGACCACGAGTGAAATCCGCAATCCGGACGGCTCTATTGTGTTTCGGCTGGAAGATATCCGGGTTCCTAAGGCATACAGCCAGGTTGCCAGCGATATCATCGCGCAAAAATACTTCCGCAAAGCGGGCATCCCTGCCCGGCTGAAACGTATTGAAGAAAACTCCGTTCCATCCTGGCTGTGGCGGTCTGAGGAAGACAAGGACGCGCTGAAGGAACTGCCAAAGGCGGAACGCTACACGCCTGAAACCTCTGCGGAACAGGTATATCGGCGTCTTGCCGGCACTTGGACCTATTGGGGCTGGAAAGGCGGCTACTTCAACACTGAACAAGACGCTCAAGCCTTCCACGATGAACTTTGTTACATGCTCGCCACACAAAAGGTGGCACCCAACAGCCCGCAATGGTTCAACACCGGGCTTCACTGGGCGTATGGCATCGATGGACCGGCTCAAGGCCATTATTATGTGGACTTTGAAACCGGCAAGCTGACGAAATCCAAGACCGCTTACGAGCATCCCCAGCCCCATGCCTGCTTCATTCAGTCGATTGGCGATGATCTCGTCAACGAAGGCGGCATTATGGATTTGTGGGTGCGGGAAGCGCGCCTCTTTAAATATGGTTCCGGCACGGGTTCGAACTTTTCCTATATCCGCGGCGAGAACGAGCCTCTTTCCGGTGGTGGAAAATCATCTGGCCTGATGTCGTTTCTGAAGATCGGCGACCGTGCGGCTGGCGCGATTAAATCCGGCGGCACAACGCGACGCGCTGCCAAAATGGTTGTGGTCGATATCGATCACCCGGACATCGAAGACTATATTTCCTGGAAGGTGCGGGAAGAGGAAAAGGTTGCAGCCATTGTGACCGGCTCCAAGGTCGTGTCCAAGCACATGACCGCTATCATGAAGGCTTGTGTCAATTGCGAAGGCCCGGACGGCGACTGTTTTGATCCAAACCGCAATCCGGCTCTGAAACGTGAAGTAAGAGCTGCCAAGAAAGCGCATGTTCCAGAAAACTATGTGCAGCGCGTTATTCAACTTGCTCGGCAGGGTTTCACGGATATCAAGTTCCCCGTCTACAACACCGACTGGGATTCGGAAGCCTACCTTACGGTTTCAGGTCAGAATTCCAACAATTCCGTGCGTGTGACGGACGACTTTCTACGTGCCGTGGAAGAGGATAGCGACTGGTCTCTCAAGGCGCGTCGCTCCGGCGAAGTCACCAAGACGCTGAAAGCACGAGAATTGTGGGAGCAGATTGGTTCTGCAGCCTGGGCGTCGGCCGATCCCGGCATTCAGTATCACACCACCATCAATGACTGGCACACCTGCCCGGCTTCAGGTGAAATTCGCGCTTCCAACCCGTGTTCGGAATATATGTTCCTCGATGACACGGCCTGCAATCTGGCGTCGTTGAACCTTTTGCAGTTCCGTCGGGACGACAAGAGCTTCGACATTGAGAGCTTTGAGCACGCTACACGGTTGTGGATGATCGTTTTGGAGATTTCCGTGACGATGGCGCAGTTCCCGTCGAAGGAAATTGCCAAACTCTCTTATAAGTACCGCACCACTGGTCTGGGCTTTGCCAATATCGGCGGGCTGTTGATGACCTCTGGCATTCCGTACGATTCCGATGAAGGCCGCGCGATCTGTGGCGCAATCTCGGCGATCATGACCGGCGTCTGCTACGCCACGTCCGCCGAGATGGCGAAGGAGCTTGGCCCCTTCCCCGGTTATGAAAAGAACAAGGAAGCGATGGGTCGCGTTATGCGCAACCATCGCCTTGCGGCGCACGCCAAAACAGATGGCTATGAGGAACTCTCCGTTCTTCCCGTGCCGCTTGACCACGAAGCGCTGACCGACCAGCGTCTGATTGATCACGCCAAGAAGGCATGGGACCGGGCGGTTGTGCTTGGTGAAGCCCATGGATACCGCAACGCCCAATCCACCGTGATTGCCCCCACCGGCACAATCGGTCTCGTCATGGATTGCGACACGACCGGTATTGAGCCGGATTTCGCTTTGGTGAAGTTCAAGAAGCTCGCAGGCGGCGGCTATTTCAAGATCATCAACCGCGCCGTGCCGGAAGCCCTTTCCACACTCGGCTATGATGAAGGCGAAATCACCGAAATCATTGATTATGCGGTTGGGCGTGGCACGCTCAAAGGTGCGCCCGGTATCAGTCACGATGCGCTGAAGGAAAAAGGCTTCACCGACAAGGAGTTGGAAGCCGTTGAAGGCGGATTGGCGTCCGCATTCGACATCAAATTTGCTTTCAACAAGTTCACGCTGGGCGAAACCTTCTGCCGCGATGTCCTGAAGCTGGATGATGCAGCGCTCGAAGACTTCTCCTTCGATATGCTGGCGCATCTTGGCTTCTCGAAGGCCGATATCGATGCCGCCAACATCTATTGCTGCGGGGCAATGACGCTTGAAGGCGCACCAAACCTGAAAGACGAGCATCTGCCGGTCTTTGACTGCGCGAACCCCTGCGGTCGCATCGGCAAGCGTTCGCTTTCTGTCGACAGCCACATCAAGATGATGGCCGCATCTCAGCCCTTCATTTCAGGCGCGATCTCAAAGACCATCAACATGCCGAACGAGGCATCGGTTGAGGATTGCAAGGACGCCTACATGATGTCATGGCGGCTGGGTCTGAAGGCCAACGCGCTTTACCGCGACGGCTCGAAACTCTCCCAGCCGCTCAACGCCTCACTCATTGAAGATGATATCGATGATGATGAATCGGTTGAAGAACTGATTGCTCAACCGGCTGCCGCGCGCGCGCCGCACGTTGCTGAAAAGATTGTCGAAAAGATCGTTGAGCGGGTCGTAGAAGTGCGCCGTGAGGGACAGGACAAGCTCCCCACCCGCCGTAAGGGCTACACGCAAAAGGCAAAGGTTGGCGGGCACACGATCTTCCTGCGCACGGGTGAATATGATGATGGATCGCTCGGTGAAATCTTCATCGATATGCACAAGGAAGGCGCGGCCTTCCGGGCAATGATGAACAATTTTGCGATCTCCATCTCGCTTGGCCTGCAATATGGTGTGCCGCTGGAAGAATATGTGGAGGCGTTCACCTTCACCAAGTTCGAGCCAGCCGGTCTCGTGCAGGGCAATGACGCGATCAAGAACGCCACGTCGATCCTCGACTATGTGTTCCGCGAACTGGCGATTTCCTATCTAGGCCGGTACGATATGGGACATGTGGACACGTCGGACTTTTCCACCACTGCCCTTGGCAAGAGCGTTCAGGACGGAAAGACACAAGCCGTTTCAAAGGGATGGACAAGAGGCCATTCCCTCTCCGTGGTCACCGGGGGTGAGCCGAAGGGGCATGCGGGTGATGGCCCATCCGCTTCGGCAACGACAAATGTGACCGCGATTTCCTCCCCGTCGGGTGGAGGCGCGTTGTCAGCACGGGCAACTGCGCTGGCTGCCTCCACCCGTCCGGCTGCCGAACCTGTGAGTGGCTTCAAACGCGACCTCAATGTTGAGGAAGCACAGGAAGTGGTTGAGGGTTTCGCTGAGGAGCAGGCAGAAATGCTTGATGCCGAAGAAGAAGCACAGCCAGCACTCGACACAAATGCGCTGCGTGCCAGAGCCCAGATGCAAGGTTATGTCGGCGAAGCATGCAATGAGTGTCAGAACTTCACCATGGTGCGCAACGGAACCTGCCTGAAGTGCGACACCTGCGGCGCAACGAGCGGCTGTAGCTAGTAGCCCGGCTCCCGGCTGAAACGACATTCGAAAACCGGCTTGCGGAATGATCCTGCAGGCCGGTTTTTGATTTCTGCCCGATTGAATGAAATTCTTGTACTGCGGAGTATATTGCAAATAGAAGCGCCATCCCCGTCGGACACGGCCTCTACCCCGTAAATTGACAATCGGAAACTCTCATCAATGAAAAAGACAGTTCTAATAAGCGGCGGCTCCAGAGGAATCGGAAAGGCCACCGCCCTCACCATGGCGCGTCAAGAATGGCAGATTGCCTTCACTTACCGTGGCGACCATGACGCGGCAAACGAGACATTGGAGGAGATTCGCTCCAAGGGTGGCGAAGGCATCGCAATTCAAGGGAATACCGCGAATGAAGAGGATGTTCATCTTGCCTTTGACAAAACTGTCAGTGCGTTTGGAAGGATCGACGCGATCGTGGTCAACGCTGGGATCGCGGCACCGGCATTGGCGCTCGCTGAGATGTCGTTGGAGCGTATGAAGCTCGTATTCGACACCAATGTATTGGGGTCTTTCCTGTTTGCTCGCGAAGCGGCACGGCGTTTGCCAGCTCAAAAGATCGAGGAAGACCGCGCGATTGTGCTGGTATCATCGGCGGCTGCGCGGCTCGAATCACCAAACGAATATGTTGACTACGCGGCTAGCAAGGGAGCGATCGATACACTCGCCATTGGTCTGTCCAAAGAACTCGCTGGCCAAGGAGTACGTGTGAACGCCGTCCGACCAGATCTGATTGAAACGGAAATTCACGCAAGCGGAGGGCAACCTGATCGAGCTGAACGATTGGGACGGACCGTTCCGATGGCCAGATCCGGAACAGCCGAAGAAGTTGCTGCAGCCATCGCTTGGCTTTGTTCTCCTGATGCATCTTATTGCACCGGCAGCATTCTCGACGTTACCGGAGGTCGATAATTCCCTGTGGCAATTCTTAAGATCACGGCAGATTTCCGCCTTTCATTGGCTGTAGATCATCGGTTCATGCTCACCGAGCGCTATCCGTCCCGCCCTGGTTCGTTCGGATTGCTGGAAAACAGTGCGATCTTGTTGCCTTGCGGATCGCGAAGGTAACCAACATAAAATTGTGCGCTGTACGCGGAGCGAAAACCGGGCGCTCCCTCATCAGAACCACCGGCCTCAATTGCGGCAGCATGTAGATTGTGCACCTGGTTTTGATTGTCGGCCTCGAACGCCACCATCGAGCCGTTGCCTGCCGATGCTGGCCGTCCGTCGAAGGTTGGTTTCACGTAGAAATCTGGCGATATCGGAGACTGGCCGAGCTTCAAAGGCAGAGCAAAACTAAGCCCTTCAGGCCCCTCCTCCAGTTCGTAACCGAGCGCAGGCAGGAAGGCACAGTAAAACCGTTTGGCCCGCGCGATGTCGTCCGCGCCGACTGTCACATAGGCAATCATGTCTTTCGGTAGTTCTCCGCGATTGATCGTTTCACTCAACGTAGCGCACTGTGTAACTGGAACCAAAAACCTCAACCGCACCCGATAGACGATATTTCGCAAGCAATGCGTCAATCAGATCAGCGCCTTGTCTGGCCATGAGGTTCCATCCCGTTTAAGAATCCCCCACTGCCATTTGATTTCCAGGAGGGGCAATTGTTTCTGGCTTCCATGAATTTTGACGTTGGTGACGAAGTGAATGCACTGCGCGAAGTGGTCCACAAATGGGCGCAAGACCGCGTCAAACCGCTGGCTGCACAGATTGACGAAACCAACGATTTTCCTTCCGAACTTTGGGAAGAGATGGGTGAATTGGGCCTGCTGGGAATAACCGTGCCGGAAGAAGACGGTGGTGCGGGAATGGGCTATCTCGCCCACACCATTGCTGTGGAGGAAATTGCCCGCGCGTCAGCTTCTGTGGCGCTGAGCTACGGTGCGCACTCCAATCTTTGCGTCAATCAGATCCGCCTGAACGGGAACCCGGAACAAAAGGCGCGCTATCTTCCTGGCCTCATCAGCGGGAAGAACGTCGGCGCGCTTGCCATGTCAGAATCGGGAGCCGGTTCTGATGTCGTCGGCATGAAGCTCAAGGCCGACAAGATGAACGGCTACTACACGCTCAATGGCACCAAATTCTGGATTACCAACGGCGGAGAAGCCGACACGCTGGTCGTCTACGCAAAGACCGATCCCGATGCTGGTTCAAAAGGCATCACCGCCTTCCTGATCCAGAAAGATATGCCCGGGTTTACCCAGTCCAACCATTTCGACAAATTGGGGATGCGCGGGTCCAACACGGTGGAGCTGGTGTTCGACGGTGTCGAAGTCCCCTTTGAAAATGTGCTCGGCGAGGAAGGCAAAGGCGTCAGGGTGCTCATGTCGGGTCTCGACTATGAGCGCGTGGTGCTGTCCGGCATTGGATGCGGGATCATGGCCTCCTGTCTCGATGAAATCATGCCCTACATGGCGGAACGGCGCCAATTTGGCGAACCGATCGGCAATTTCCAGCTCATGCAGGGCAAGATGGCCGATATGTATACCAAGATGAACTCTGCACGTGCCTATGTGTACGAGGTCGCGAAAGCATGCGATCGGGGGGAAGTGACCCGTCAGGACGCCGCCGCCTGCGTGCTTTATTCGTCCGAAGAGGCAATGACTGTTGCCCATCAGGCCGTTCAGGCCATGGGAGGCGCAGGATTTATGAATGAAACGCCGGTTAGCCGTATTTTCCGCGATGCCAAGCTTATGGAAATCGGTGCTGGAACATCGGAAATCCGGCGCATGCTTGTCGGGCGTGAAATGATGGGAGCCATGGCCTGATGGCGGTCCTTTCCTCCAACATCTCCCCGCAATCGGCGGTCTTCAAAGACAATCACACAGCGCATCTCGCCGCCATTGAACCAATCGAGGCTGCGAGCCAAAACGCAATGTCCGGCGGTGGTGAGAAGGCACGCAACAGGCATCTGTCGCGTGGCAAAATACTCCCCCGTGACCGGGTAACCCGGCTCCTCGACCCTGGTTCTCCGTTTCTGGAAGTGGGGCTTTTCGCAGCCCACGATATTTACGATGGAGCCTCCCCCGCCGCCGGTGTCATTGCCGGAATCGGCAAGGTGTCCAGCCGCGATGTCATGGTCGTGTGCAATGATGCGACCGTCAAAGGCGGAACCTACTTCCCCATGACGGTGAAGAAACACCTTCGCGCTCAAAAAATTGCCGAAGAAAACAATCTGCCCTGCATCTATTTGGTGGATTCGGGCGGGGCGAACCTCCCCAATCAGGATGAAGTGTTTCCGGACGAAAACCATTTCGGGCGCATTTTCTACAATCAGGCCAACATGTCGGCCAAGGGCATTCCACAAATTGCGGTGGTGATGGGTTCCTGCACAGCAGGTGGCGCCTATGTGCCTGCCATGTCGGATATTTCCATCATTGTGAAGGAGCAGGGCACGATTTTTCTCGCCGGGCCGCCGCTCGTTAAAGCAGCAACGGGCGAAGTGGTGTCCGCAGAAAACCTTGGCGGCGGTGATGTACACACCCGGCTTTCCGGCGTTGCAGACTATCTCGCTGACAATGACGAGCACGCGCTCGCAATCACCCGCGATGTGGTTTCGAATCTCAATCGCAAGTCCAAGCCGGATATTGAGCTCACCAACCCGGAAGCTCCGCTGTACGACCCGGCGGAAATACCCGGTGTCGTGCCTGCTGATCTGAAAACGCCCTACGACATTCGCGAAGTGATCGCCCGCTTGGTGGACGGTTCCCGCTTTGACGAATTCAAGGCGCGCTATGGCACCACGCTCGTGTGCGGCTTTGCCCATGTGATGGGAATTCCTGTCGGAATCATCGCCAACAACGGGGTGTTGTTTTCGGAAAGCGCTGTCAAAGGCGCGCATTTTGTGGAGCTTTGCTCTCAGCGAAAGACGCCGCTCGTATTTCTACAGAACATCACCGGCTTTATGGTCGGACAAAAATACGAAACCGAAGGCATCGCCAAAAATGGCGCGAAGTTGGTGACCGCAGTCGCGACATCGGCAGTTCCAAAAATCACCATGCTGGTCGGCGGCTCTTTTGGCGCGGGAAACTATGGCATGTGTGGCCGGGCCTATGCGCCCCGGTTTCTTTGGACCTGGCCCAACTCCCGCATCAGCGTGATGGGTGGCGAACAGGCAGCAGGCGTACTAGCCACCGTCAAAAGAGACGCCATCGAGCGACAAGGCGGTGAGTGGTCAGAAGCTGCAGAACGTGACTTCAAGCAGCCGACTCTGGACATGTTCGAACGTCAAAGCCACCCGCTCTACGCTTCAGCCCGGCTATGGGACGACGGGATCATTGATCCCCGAAAGAGTCGAGAGGTGCTTGCGCTAAGCCTTGCCGCAACTCTGAACGCGCCGATCGAAGAGACGCGTTTCGGTCTCTTCAGGATGTGAGGGCGTAATCATGTTTGACACCATCCTTATTGCCAACCGGGGCGAAATCGCCTGCCGGGTAATCACAACCGCCAAACGCTTGGGCATCAAAACAGTTGCGGTCTATTCCGATGCAGACCGCAATGCCAAACACGTCTCGATGGCCAATCGCGCCGTTCATATCGGTGCTTCACAGGCATCTGAAAGCTACCTCAATTTCGACAACATCATTGAAGCGGCGAAACAAACGGGAGCGGAAGCAATCCATCCCGGCTACGGATTTCTGTCGGAAAATCCGAAGTTCGTTCAGGCCGTTGGTGATGCTGGGCTGACGTTTATCGGGCCATCGGCTGCAGCGATTGAAGCCATGGGATTAAAAGATTCTGCCAAGGCATTGATGCAAAAGGCTAACGTGCCGGTGGTGCCCGGTTACCATGGCGACAATCAGGACCCTGATTTTCTCACCAAAGAAGCGGAAGCAATCGGATATCCGGTTCTCATCAAGGCCCGTGCCGGGGGCGGCGGAAAGGGAATGCGGTTAGTCGAAAAACCGGCCGACTTCAAATCCGAGCTGGAATCGGCACAACGCGAGGCTCAGGCCAGTTTCGGCGACCCAATCTGTCTCATTGAAAAATACATCACCAAGCCACGGCACATTGAATTGCAGGTGTTTGGGGACAATCATGGAAACGTGGTTCACCTGTTCGAACGCGACTGCTCGCTCCAGCGCCGTCATCAAAAGGTGATAGAGGAGGCCCCTGCCCCCGAAATGCCGCAAAATGTGCGCAATGCCATGGGTAAGGCTGCCGTCGATGCCGCGAAGGCGATTGGGTATTCCGGCGCTGGCACAGTGGAATTCATTGTCGATGGCTCAAACGGGCTCCAGGAAGACGGCTTCTGGTTCATGGAAATGAACACGCGGCTCCAAGTCGAGCACCCTGTGTCGGAGGCGATCACCGGTCTTGATTTCGTCGAACTGCAGTTGCGCGTGGCCGCAGGCGAAGTATTGCCAGTCACACAATCCGATCTGACCATCAATGGCTGGTCCTTTGAAGCAAGGATTTACGCAGAAGACGTGCCCAAAGGTTTTTTACCAGCAATCGGAACCATTGAGCATTTGCGTTTTCCCGGTGCCACCGCGTTTAAACGTGGGTCCGTGCGCGTCGATAGCGGCATTCGCGAAGGCGATGAAATCAGTCCGTTTTACGATCCGATGATCGCAAAGCTCATTGTGCATGGTCCAAACCGTGCCACCGCCTTGAAGATGCTCCATTCAGCGCTTGGCGATTGTCATATCGGCGGATCAGTGACGAACCTGGCTTTTCTTTCCGCTCTTTCTGCGCATTTCGGCTTCGCATCAGGCGATGTGGATACCGGGCTTATCGGACGTGATTTGGATAAACTTTCCAAGGAGAAAGCGCCCGACCAAATTGTCACTGCCACGGCTGGTCTCATGGCAGCAGGTCTTTTGAAATCTGCAAAGGAAAACCAGAACGACCCATGGAACGCGCTGAGCGGATGGCGTCACTGGTCGAACGGCGATTGCATAGCTCAACTGATCATGGATGATGTGAGCATAGAGCAGCGCGTTCAGATTCTGGGGCAAGGGCATTTCATCATCAATGGAGAACTTGGCCCTGTAGAGCTTTCCGTAACCCACGAGGATGACACACGATTTCGTATTTTCAGTGAAGGTGAGACTCGCCGGCTTGATGTGGCAAAAGTTGGCAACCAGATCTTCGTGTTTGACGCCGGTCAATCGTTTTCCTTCACTGTTCCCGATCCTTTGGCACGCTCGGGTGGTGAACTGGATCAAACAGATGACATCGTCGCCCCGATGCCGGGCCTCGTCACAATCGTCTCGGTAAACGAAGGCGATCAGGTTGCTGAAGGCGATCCGATGATCGTGCTTGAAGCCATGAAAATGGAGCACGCGCTATTTTCCCCCCGCGATGGGGTTGTTGCGGAACGTTTGGTGGACAGTGGCGCACAGGTGCTGGATGGAAGCCTGTTATTGCGCCTGGAACCGAAGGACGCATGACGCCAGTGGGCCTCTGTGAACCCAGAGCGGCATCGAAAGCGATAATTCAGAGTTCGCCTGACATGATGTTGGCGTTTTCGGTCCCCCTCAGAACGACAACAGATTTTCCTGCGGTGCGAAGCTCTGTGAGACGTCGCTGACACATATCTTTCGAACCACAAAAAGCCTCCCGCACCGCTTCGCGGCGCCCCAATTCCAGAACGGCAGCAGGCACGCTTGCATCGTGCAGAATTATGTCGGCGCTTTGAAGATAGCGAACGTCGCGCAATGTCAGCAGTTCCGGATCGCCGTGGCTAATGCCGATGTGCCAGACGAGGCCAAGTTCACTTACTTTACTGGCGATCCCCCGGATAGATGACTGGAGTTCTTCAAACGCCATATTCGACGGCGCGGAACCACAGAGCGCTTTTGCCGAAAATCCGTCCCAAAATGCACGGCGATCCTGGCCTGGTGCTAACCGGTCAAGCACCGTTTGGCGAATGCGAACCGCCAATTGCGCCCATTTCGTCAAAGACGCTGGCACTACGGCCTCAATCCGGCGTCGAATGGCTTGCCCCAGAATTGGCGCGGCACCGCCTGTTGAAATGCTGATAACCACGGGTGAGCGGTTGACGATGGAACCAAACTGAAACGAGCAGAATTTGGGCCGGTCAATCACATTGACCGGCACGCCAGCCTGCTTAGCGGCGCAGTGAAAGGCCTGCGCCTCCCCATCACTTGCAGCATCACAAAGCGCCAAGGCAGCGTACGCAATACAATCCGCCGTCCAGGCACGCGCATGATGAACGAACGCCTGTGGACGTTCGGCCATGACGGCGCTGAACACAGGATCCAGGGTCGGTGCGAAGACATGGACAATCGCACCACTGGCGGCGAGGAGTTCCCCCTTCCATGCAGCGGCTTCCGATCCACCTGCCAAAACAACCTTTTGGCCCGTCAGCGGCAAAAACACCGGCAGTGTCGCCAGGACACCAATCCGAGCGGAACGCTTGCGGCGTCTGACCTGCGCAACGCCAGCATTATTCGGCAGCGATAGGAGATGCTTCATGAATCAATCCGCTGATTTCTGATTTGCAGGAGCCGCAATTGGTGCCCGCGCAGGTGGCTTTGCCAATGGCCGCTACATCTCGGTGCCCCTCGCCGATGGCAGCGCGAATCTGATTGGCGCCAACGGCAAAGCAGGAGCACACAATCGGCCCCTTGTCCGGCTGATCGACGCCCGGACGACCGGCCAATAACCCTGTCGGGACGCGTTCATCTGCGGACGCTTCGAACCGCCCCACCATCCATGAGCGCGATACTGCGACGGGTTGAGATGCCGTAAAGAGCGCCGTATCCAGTTGACCGCTTTCGAGCCAGATGGCGCGATTGAGATAAGGCTGGTCAGAAGTTAGTCGCTGTGCCGCGGTGGCAAGTGGCTTGCCGCATGCGGCTTCCACAAAGCCGTTGAGATCAGCATCTGAAAGCGCAAACTCCATGCGCCAACCATTGTTGATCCTGGCGAGCGCCCAATAGGCCGACCAGCAGGGGTCAGGCTTGTCACGACTCACAAGGAAGCCAAAAATCTTCATCCGTGCCGCACGTATGGCAACAGCGACGTTCTTTGATGCGGGCTGGCCGGAAACGGGATCGGTTTCAGGCGCGACCAGAGTATCAACACGACCGCTGGAGGCGAACTGGTCGGTCCAGTGCATTGGCACAAAGACCGAGCCTTCCTGCTGGCGGGTCGAGATCATCGCCCGAACCAGACAGTGCCCCTGGGCGTTCGAAACCTCGACCAGCGAGGCTTCAGAAATGCCGTGGCGCAGGGCATCGGCAGGGTGAATTTCGCAATAGGGTTCGCCCATGTGCGACGAGTTGCGCGGGCTACGGCCCGTGCGCGTCATCGTATGCCAGTGGTCCCGTATCCGACCCGTGTTGAGGATGAGCGGATGATCGGCATCTCGCGTACGTTCATCAGGATTGCTGACCGCGAGGAACCGCGCCTTGTGGTCTGGCGTGAAGAAATTGCCCCCGGCAAAAAACCGCTGATCGGAGAGATCATCCGCACTTTTGACCGGCCACTGAACGGGTGCCAGCGCGTCATAGTCCGCATCTGAAATTGCTTTTAGGCCACCAATGTCAAAGTCGCGAGCACCGTCGTTGCGCTCCGCGGATAGTGACGCATGTTCGCGAAAAATTTCTGCAGGACCGGAATAGGAAAATGCCTCATCATGGCCCATGCGGCGGGCAACTTCGGCAAGATGCCACCAGTCGGGCTTCACCTCGCCGGGCAACTCCAGAAAACGCTTCTGTCGCGAAATCCGCCGTTCGGAATTGGTGACCGTTCCATCTTTTTCACCCCAGGCGGCAGCAGGCAGTTTCACATGGGCATGGCGAACCGTGTCCGTGGAGTGGATGACGTCTGAGACAACCACAAACGGGCAGTTGGAGATCGCCTCTTCCACAGCACCAGCATCCGGCAAACTGTCAGCGGGATTGGTTGCCATGATCCACAGCGCCTTGATGCGCCCGTCGGCAACGGCGCGGAACATGTCGACAGCCTTGAGGCCGGGCTGCATTGCAAGGTCAGGCGACTGCCAGAAGGATTGCACAATCTTGCTGTGTTCGGGATTGCCCAGATCCATGTGAGCGGCAAGCATGTTGGCAAGCCCGCCCACTTCGCGACCGCCCATCGCATTGGGCTGACCGGTGATCGAAAAAGGTCCCATGCCCGGCCTGCCAATGCGACCGGTGGCCAGATGGCAGTTCAGGATCGCATTGACCTTGTCTGTTCCGCAGGACGACTGGTTGACGCCCTGACTGTAGACCGTGACCGTTTTTCTCGTCGAAGCGAACAGGTCAAAAAACGCGTCGATCTCTTCGCGCGAAAGCCCGGTGTCAGCGACAACGTTCCCGGCCATGCTTTGGGCACACAAAAGGGCTTCAGCAAGACCGTTGGTGTTCGCCTCAATATAATCCCGGTCGAGCACCGCCGTGCGGGCCAGATGATCGAGCAGGCCGTTGAACAGCGCCACATCACCATCCGGACAGATTGCAAGATGAAGATCGGCAATGTCGGCACTCATGGTGCGGCGGGGATCGATCAGCACGACCTTTATATGCGGGCGTGCTTCTTTGGCTGCCGCCAGCCGCTGATAAATCACAGGATGACACCAGGCGAGATTGGATCCGGTGAGCACCACCAGATCAGCCTGTTCAAGATCCTCGTAGGTTCCGGGAACCGTGTCTGAACCAAAAGCGCGTTTGTGTCCGGCAACGGAGGACGCCATGCACAGCCGGGAATTGGTGTCGATATTGGCCGAACCGATGAACCCCTTCATCAGCTTGTTGGCCACGTAATAATCTTCCGTCAGGATCTGACCGGAGACATAAAACGCGACACTGTCAGGACCATATTCGGCGATTGCCGATGAGAATTTTTCAGCGACCAGATCAAGCGCGGTGTCCCAGTCCGTGCGCCGTCCGTCCACTTCCGGGTAGAGTAGCCGGTCTTCTTTTGACACCGTCTCGCCCAGCGCCGATCCCTTGGAACACAACCGACCAAAATTGGCCGGATGTTCCGGATCGCCCTTAATCTCGACAGAACCATCCTGCTGCGGGGTCGCGATGATCCCGCAACCCACCCCGCAATAGGGGCAGGTGGTTTTAACCGATGGTCCTGACGCGCAAGACATTATGGTCACCGCAGACCGCTGGCATCGAGAAGCACCTCGTCACCATCAAGCCGGGTCGGAATGGATATCGTCGCACCTTCGTCCGCACCTTGTGCCTCGCCCGTGGCCAGCGAAATCACCCAATTGTGCAGCGGGCAGGTCACGCAGCCATCATGCACGATCCCCTGGCTCAGCGGGCCGTGCTTGTGAGGACATTTATCTTCCAGCGCAAAGACCTGATCATCCATCGTGCGGAAAACGGCGATGGTCATCTCACCGGCATTGATGCAGCGTGATCCCTGTTTCGGAATATCCTGAAGCGTTCCAACTTTTACCCATGTGCCTGTCATCGCATTCATTCCGCCGCCTCCAGTCGAAGGGTCGCCATGGGCGAGAACTCGTGCTTGTCCTTGCCGGAAACCCGTTCGTCCCAGGGGTCGACCTGCGCAAATTTCTGGCTGAAGACGAAGCGGTCGAAATAGGCCTTGCGCATCTCGGCATCATCCATGATCTGACGGCGCACCTCGTCATAGCCAATGCGTTTGGCCCACTTGTAAATGCGTTCCAGATAGTGGCCCTGCTCGCGGTACATCTGAACCACTGCAACAATGTGCTCCAGCGCCTCGTCCTCGGTTTTCACATGGCCGAGAATTTCCGTGCCCTTGATGTCGAGGCCTGCCGCACCGGCGAAGTGGAGTTCAAAGCCGGAATCAACACATATGACGCCCACGTCCTTGCAGGTTGCTTCTGCGCAGTTGCGCGGACAGCCGGAAACCGCAAGCTTCACCTTGGCCGGGGTCCACGATCCCCACATGAATTTTTCAAGTCGCACACCAAGTCCGGTGGAATCCTGCGTGCCGAAGCGACACCAGTCATTGCCCACACAGGTTTTTACCGTGCGCAGACCCTTTGCGTAGGCATGGCCTGAGACAAATCCGGCCTTGCCAAGATCAGCCCACACGGCAGGAAGGTCTTCTTTCTTGATGCCCAGCATGTCGATGCGCTGGCCACCGGTCACCTTCACGGTCGGGATATTGTATTTATCCACCGCATCGGCAATCGCACGCAGTTCAGTGGACGAGGTCTGCCCGCCCCACATGCGTGGAATAATGGAATAGGTGCCATCTTTCTGGATGTTGGCGTGCACACGTTCATTGATGAAACGGGACTGGTAGTCGTCTGAATATTCATCCGGCCAGTCACAAATCAGATAGTAGTTGAGCGCCGGGCGACACTTGGCACAGCCAGTTCCGGTCTTCCATTCAAGCGTCTGTTGAACAGCAGGAATGGTCTTCAGGTCTTTCGCCTTGATCAGACGACGCACATCGGAATGGCCGAGATCGGTACAGCCGCACATGGGCGTAACCGCATTGGGATTGTAGGCATCGCCTAGCGACAGCACCATGAGCTGTTCAACCAGCCCCGTGCAGGTGCCGCAAGATGATGAGGCCTTGGTGTGGGCCCGCACATCATCAAGCGTGGTCAGTCCCTTTGAAGCGATGGCGCCGGTGATTTTTGACTTACAAACGCCGTTACAGCCACAGATTTCTGCATCATCCGGCAAGGCTGCAACGGCCGCCATAGGGTCCAGCGGTTCGCCCCCCTGATAGGCCTGGCCGAAAATCAGGGTTTCGCGCATTTCGGAAATATCGGTCTGCTTCTTCAACAGATCGAAGAACCACGGACCGTCGGAGGTTTCGCCATAAAGCACCGCACCAATGATGCGATTGTCCTTCAGAACAAGCCGCTTGTAGACGCCCGACATGGCATCGCGCAAAACGATTTCCTCGCGATCCTCATCGTCGGCAAAGTCGCCAGCTGAATAAAGATCAACACCGGTCACCTTGAGCTTTGTCGCGGTCACTGAACCGCCATAGACGGCATCGCCATCCAGCAACTGATCAGCTATCACGGACGCCATTTCGTAAAGCGGCGCCACCAGCCCGTAGCACTGGCCGTTGTGTTCAACACACTCGCCAAGCGCAAAGATGTCGGGATCGTTGGTGCGCATATCATCGCCCACCAGAACGCCACGATTGACCGCAAGTTCGGTCTGTTGTGCCAGTCCGATATTGGGGCGAATGCCCACTGCCATGCACACAATGTCGGTTTTGATCTGCGTGCCGTCTTCCAGTTCGACACCGGTGACGATCTTGCCGTCACCGAGGATCTTGCCGGTGTTGGCCTGGGTCAAAACCTCGACGCCGCGATCCTTGAAGGCATCTGCCAGAAGGTGACCGGCGGATTCATCAAGCTGCTTTTCCATCAGCGTGTTGGCAAGGTGGATGACCGTCACCTCCATACCCTGCATCTTCAGGCTGGCAGCCGCTTCCAGACCAAGCAGTCCACCGCCAATCACCACCGCACGCTTTTTGGTGCGCGAGGCTTCCAGCATGGTCTCAACGTCATCAAGATCACGATAGGTGATGACACCATCAAGATCATGGCCCGGAAACGGGATCATGATTGGATCGGAACCTGTGGCAATCACCAGCTTGTCGTAAGATGCGGTGATGCCGTTTTCGCTGGTCACGGTTTTTGCTTCACGATCAATCGCGCTGATGCGAGATGATTTGTGAAGGATCACACCGTTCGCGGCATACCAGTCATCATCATGGGTGATGATGTCTTCATAGGTCTTCTCACCCGAAAGCACTGGCGACAGCATCAGCCGGTTGTAGTTGACCCGGGGTTCAGCATTGAAGATCGTGACCTCGTACGCTTCTGCATCGCGTTCAAACAAATCTTCCAGCATACGGCCCGGCGCCATGCCGTTGCCGACAACAACAAGTTTCTGTTTCATGGGACTTATTCCGCCGCTACGATCATTGGTGCTTCAGCAACATTCTGCGATTGCCGTGCAATACGCGCTGCCCGTTTTGCCTTGATGCTCTCAAGCTGCTCTTCGCTTGGATCAGCGCCGCCCTCATAGGCTTCAAGGAAATCCAGAAGCTCTTCGCGATAGGCGTAATAATCCGGGTGAGCGAGCAGTTCCTTGCGCGAGCGGGGACGCGGAAGATCCACATCCATGATGTTGCCAATGCGGGCATTTGGCCCGTTCGACATCATCACCACCTTGTCGGCAAGCAGAATGGCTTCGTCCACATCGTGGGTGACACAGACCGTGGTGACTTGGGTCCGCTTCCACACATCCATGAGAACATCCTGCAGTTCCCATCGTGTGAGGGAATCAAGCATGCCAAACGGTTCATCGAGCAGAAGCAGCTTTGGCGACAGCGCAAAGGCGCGCGCAATGCCAACCCGCTGTTTCTGACCGTTGGAAAGATCGGAAGCCATGCGATCCATGGAATCGCTCAATCCCACGCGGGAAAGATAATATTCGCAAATGTCTCGTCGTTCGGACGCCGACGCCCGGGGGTAGACCTTGTCCACCCCCAGTGCGACGTTGCCGTAGGCCGTCATCCAGGGCAGCAGCGATGGGGCCTGAAAAACCACCGCCCTGTCCGGACCCGCGTCAGTCACCTGCTTGCCGTCGAGAAAGATCCCTCCGCCGGTGATCGGATTAAGGCCTGCGGCCATCGACAAGACTGTGGACTTGCCACATCCCGAATGACCGATGAGGGTGATGAATTCACCCTTGTTCATTTTCAGATCAAACTCGTCCACCACCGTGAGTGGCCCCTTGGGCGTGGGGTAGACTTTTGTGATCTGCGAAAAGTCGAGATAACGCTTTTCAATCGGCGACTTCGCGGCATCCACATAGGCCGCCGGAAGATCAATGCCCTGCCCGGTGCTCGCTGTGATTGGCACCACATTCGGAAGCACCAGTTCAGCATCAATATCTGCGCCGCGCCCATTGCCAACCTGCATGAGATATTCGGTGACCGCCCCGCGCAATCGGATGAACTCTTCGTCGGAGTTCATCGACCCGCGATCCCGGGGGCGCGGCAAATCCACCTTGAATTCCGTACCAAGCGTGGCATCAGGACCAGGTGTCAGCGGAATGATGCGGTCTGCCAGAAGAATCGCCTCATCCACATCGTTGGTGATGAGGATGATGGTTTTCTTTTCTCGCTGGGAAATATCAGCAAACTCATCCTGCAACTTGGCGCGGGTGAGCGCATCTAGCGCCGACAGGGGCTCATCAAGCAGCAGGAGATCGGGCCGCACGGCAAGAGCGCGGGCGACCGCAACACGCTGGCGCATCCCGCCGGATAGTTCGGCTGGTTTTCGGTCGCGCGCGTGAGAAAGGCCGACCATATCAATATAAGTATCGACCATTTCCTTGCGCTCAGCCGACGATTTCGACTTGAACACCTGATCCACAGCAAGCGACACGTTGCCGACCACGGTAAGCCAAGGCATCAGCGAATAGGACTGAAACACCACGCCGCGTTCCTGGCTTGGTCCTGAGACCTTCTTGCCCCGAAACAGGATTTCTCCACCATCAGTATCAATAAGGCCAGCAATCGCTGAAATAAGAGTGGTTTTGCCGGAACCTGAGAAACCGACGATGGCAATGAATTCGCCATCTTCCACAGTGATATTGATGTCCTTGAGGACACTTGTTCGGTCTGTTCCCTCGCCAAATCCCTTGGCGAGGCCTTTCACTTCCAGAATGCTCATCACCTGCTCCTATCGGTTTGTGGAGAAGGTGAAGGCCTGCTGCAGGGTGTACATAACCCGGTCGAGAAGGAATCCGATGATCCCGATGGTCAAGACAGCTACCATGATCTTGGCGAGCGAGCTTGAGGAACCGTTCTGGAATTCATCCCAGACGAATTTTCCAAGACCCGGGTTCTGAGCAAGCATTTCAGCCGCAATCAGAACCATCCAGCCCACACCCAACGACAGGCGAAGGCCGGTGAAGATGAGCGGCAGGGAGGACGGCAGCACCAGCTTGGTGACAGTTTTCCATGTTGGAAGCTGGAGCACCCGACCCACATTCATGAGGTCCTTGTCAACCGACGCCACGCCCAACGCAGTGTTGATGAGGGTCGGCCACATGGAGCAAAGGGTCACGGTGATCGCCGAGATCAGCAGTGCCTTTGGAAGCCATGGCCATGGTGCCACATAGGTGGCAGAGATGATCATCGTCACGATCGGCAGCCAGGCCAACGGCGACACCGGCTTGAAGATCTGAATAAGCGGGTTCACCGCACCATTGACGGTCTCGGAGAGGCCCATGGCGATGCCCAGCGGCACGGCGATCGCTGTGGCGATGATAAATCCAAGCCCAACTGTGATGAGCGAAGTACCGATCTGATCGAGATAGGTCGGTTTGCCGGTATAGTTGCGGTGTTTGACCTTATCGGCCCTGCCCGCTTCAATCAGCTTGGCGTTGCGTTTATCCTGGCGTTCATAAAACGCCACCGCTTTCTCGCGTTCCCGCACATGGTCTTCATAGAGAACTTCCACCTGCTCCCAGACCTGAACAGGCCCCGGTACCGCACCAAGCGAGGTCTGCACCTTCGGGGCCAGATATCCCCAGGCCACGAGAAACAGGATGATGCCCATCAACGGCACCACCAGAACCGTTTTGAGAACGGAAAGCTGTTCGCGCGGACTGTCGCCGGCAGCGATTTTCAGGAGCGGAACCAGCCAGGCAAAGCCCAGCGCGTCCAGCCAGCGGCTGATTCTTGTGATGAAGGAGAAGAGTTTTTCGCGCTTTGCCTGGGCGGCTTCTGGCACGACGGCTTCAGCAGTGTGGGCCATGGGAGTATCTCGACTTTTGGTTTCAGGCATTTCTGGTCGCGTTGGACCGGGAAAACCGGGCGATCGGCACGCCCGGTTTCAAGATTTTGTGTGGGGATCAGCCGGCCGGCTCGTCCGACTTCAGTCCGATTTTAAGGGAATCGAGGTAGGCGTTTGGCTTGCGTCCGTCGTACGGGACGCCGTCAATAATATCCGATGGCGGAACCGGATCCTTGTAGCCGTCCGTTCCGAATGGGAAATCTTCCTTGGCGACATGGCCTTCGGCGATCAGCATCTCGGCGGCCTTCATGTAGATGTCCGGGCGATAAACCGACTTGGCGGTTTCGTGAAACCATTCATCGGATTTCGGCTCGGTGATCTGACCCCAGCGGCGCATCTGTGTGAGGTACCAGATTGCATCGGAGTAGAACGGATAGGTCGCGTAGTACCGATAGAAAACGTTGAAGTCTGGCACAGGGCGCTTGTCGCCCTTTTCATATTCGAATGTGCCGGTCATGGAGTTGGCAATCACTTCCGCGTCCGCGCCGACATACTCAGAGCGCGCCAGAATCTGCACCGCTTCCATGCGGTTTTCATTGTCGTTCTCATCGAGCCACTTTGCAGCGCGAATTAGCGCCTTCGTGATGGCCAGGGTGGTGTTTGGATATTTCTCGGTGAATTCCTTGGTGAGGCCAAACACCTTTTCCGGATTGTTTTTCCAGATTTCATAATCGGTCACGACCGGAACGCCGATGCCCTTGAAAACGGCAGCCTGGTTCCAGGGTTCACCCACGCAATAGCCATAGATTGTGCCCGCTTCGAGCGTGGCCGGCATTTGCGGTGGCGGTGTCACAGAGAGGAGCGCATCCGCCTTGATCTGACCAGACGTATCGGTTTCGGAATAGAAGCCAGGGTGAATTCCACCCGCTGCAAGCCAATAGCGAAGCTCATAGTTATGGGTGGAAACCGGGAAAACCATGCCCATGTTGAACGGTTTGCCTTCGGCCTTGAATTTTTCAACCACCGGCTTCAGCGCATCGGCCTTGATGGGATGAACGGGTTTGCCATCCGCGCCAACGGGAATGTTCGGCTTCATCATCTCCCAGATTTCGTTGGAAACCGTGATGCCGTTGCCGTTCAGGTCCATCGAAAACGGCGTCACGATGTGAGCCTTTGTTCCAAATCCGATGGTCGCAGCGAGCGGCTGACCGGCCAGCATGTGGGAACCGTCGAGCTCACCGGTGATGGTGCGGTCTAGCAGCACCTTCCAGTTGGCCTGCGGCTCTAGGGTGACGAACAGGCCTTCGTCCTCGAAATATCCCTTTTCATAGGCGATCGCCAAAGGCGCCATATCCGTCAGTTTGATGAAGCCGAACTTCAGCTCGTCCTTTTCGACATCGAGCAGTTCGGCAGAAGCCGACAAGGCAGCCACACCGCCAAGTATCGCCAAGGTTGTGGTCGCGATGACCAATTTTTGCATTTTTGATTTCAGATTTTGCATCGAGACAACGCTCCTATTTCCAGAAATCGGCAAGCCAGGAATCATGCTTGGGAGGATGATGCGGACAGGCCATCGTCAATTTCTCGAAAACGCTAGGTTAGCTCAGCGTTGCTGTCTGTTGCTAATTTTTGCAAACTGTGCTGCAAAAAACGCATCATGTTTGCTAAACTTCCCAGAACTGATGCGTCACACACTCCCCCTGAAATACATCGATGCCGTTGCGCGAACCCGCTCTATCCGGGCGGCTGCGGAACAGCTTTCCATCACAGCCTCGGCTCTCAATCGGCGGATTCTCGCCATGGAAGAAGAGCTTGGTGTCGAACTCTTCGAGCGACATTCCTCCGGCGTGCGGATGAATGCCGCGGGAGAAATATTTGTGCAGCACGTGCGCACACAAATGGCGGATCTGGAGCGTGTGCGATCGCGAATCGCTGACTTGAAGGGCGTCCGGCTAGGTCATGTGCGAATCGCTGCAACGCGGACCGTAACGCGCTATTTTTTGCCACGCGAAATTCAAAAGTACCGCGCTGAATTTCCTGGTGTCACATTCGATGTCCGCTCAATGCACAGGCGCGATGCTGAAGAAGCCCTGGCCACCAACGAGGTTGACATTGCCGTCGTGCTTGAGCCGGTTCGCATGGCGGAATTCCAGTCTCTGCTTTTGATCCAGCAGCCGCTGCACTGTGTGATCAGCGGTGACCATCCGTTGGCGAAACGCCAGTCGGTCGGCCTGATGGAGGTCCTGCAGCACGATTTGCTTTTGTCACCGCGCGGTGAAGGAATCCGCGAGAAACTTGAAGGCGCCACGTCCGCAAAGGGACTGAAACTGGTGCCTGCCGTGGAATCGAACGATTCATCGTTTCTGGAGGCCTTGGCGCGCGAAGGTGGTGGCATTGCTTTCAGCATCCCTGTCGGCATTGACGGACAGGCCAGCGATGGCTCTCTGGTCCACATTCCGCTCAACGCAAGAGACGCCGTCTCACCATTCCTGTTTGTCGGTCAGGAGCGACAACGTGCGTTGCCAGTCGCCGTGGGCAAATTCGTGGAAGAATTGAAAAAAGTGCTGGAAACCTGATCCAACCTCAGCGGCCGGCCACCGTGGCGAAATCCTGCTGCCAATGTCTCATGGTAAGAATGAAACCGTCATGGTGCGGGTGGAGGGACTCGAACCCCCACGTCAAAGACACTGGTACCTAAAACCAGCGCGTCTACCAGTTCCGCCACACCCGCGTGACCGGGCGTGTCTTAGAGAATTTCCAGCCGGATGCAAGCCATCGTTCGAAAATCGAATCTCCAGACCAAAAAAACATTGAGAACACAGCCAAAAGCGAATAGGAGAGGCGAATTGAGCCGGATCAGGGGAAAATCACCGTCCCTGATCGTATGTCCATCATATGTACGTCGTCCGGAGCAATCGTGCCCTTATAGCTCAGCTGGTAGAGCAACTGATTTGTAATCAGTAGGTCCGCGGTTCGAGTCCGTGTGGGGGCACCATTTTGCTTTTCAGCATATGGTATGTGTTGTTTAGGCGGTGGAGGACATCAAGGGCATGCAGAACCCGTTTATCCACCAACTTGCCGCTGAATTTGATGGTCTGTCAGATCACCTCGACACTCTTCAGATCAAAGAGACCGGAGAGTTGCCGTCCTGGTTTGAAACGACCGCTTTGGCGAATGCGTCCGTGGGTCTTTCAGGCCTCGCACTAGCGCGACTGGCGGACGGAGGCGCGGCACCATCAGTAGAAGTTAATTCAAGATTTGCATCGCTCTGGTTTGGAATGAGCATTCAGCCACAGGGATGGGAGTTGCCCCCCATCTGGGACACCATTGCTGGAGACTATGCCTGCAAGGACGGTTGGATAAAGTTACACACCAACGCGCGCCACCACCGCAAAGCAGCCTGCTCGGTGCTGGGCGATCATGACGACAAGCAGGCGATTGCAAAATCAGTCGCGCATTGGGACGGAGAAGCGTTGGAAACCGCAATTGTCGAAGCTGGCGGCTGTGCGGCCTTCATGCGCTCGATTGATGATTGGCAACAGCATCCGACCGGGAAAGCGATCGCCCGGGAACCAATTGTCCACTGGACGAAGCGTAGCAAAGTCGATGCCGACCCTTGGACCGCACCAGCGGACCGACCACTGAGCGGCATTCGGATTCTGGATCTGACGCGCGTATTGGCTGGCCCGGTGGCTGGTCGATTTCTTGCTGGATTTGACGCGGAAGTGCTGCGTATCGACCCTCCGGGTTGGGATGAAGGCGCGGTTATCCCTGAGGTCGTTTTGGGCAAGTCCTGCGCAACCCTCAATCTAAAGACTGAAGCTGGGATAGAACGACTGACCACCCTTCTGCGCACCGCTGATGTGCTGCTTCATGGCTATCGCGCCGATGCGCTGGCAGGTCTCGGTTTCAGCGAAGAGGATCTAGCGGAGATCAATCCGCGTCTTATCAACGTGCGTCTCAACGCTTATGGCTGGAGCGGGCCATGGGTCAACCGACGTGGATATGACAGCCTTGTACAGATGAATTCAGGCATCGCAAACTATGGAATGGCGATGGCGAAATCTGACGTGCCAACCCCCCTCCCCGTTCAGGCATTGGATCATGCGACTGGTTATCTGCTGGCGACTTCCGTGCTTCATGCGCTGAGGATGAGGCGCGAAACTGGAACCGTTCTCTCGGCAAAACTGTCGCTGGCAAAGACCGCAAATGTTCTTTCGCAACATCGGCTGAGCCGCATCAACGAAGCCATGCCGCCGTTGGGTGAAGCGGATATTGACCCCCATGTCGAAAATACGGACTGGGGGCCGGCACGACGCGTGCGGTTTCCGTTGGAAATTGAAGGTATCCCCCACGCCTGGGACCATCCAGCCCGTCGTTTGCACACATCGAAACCAATCTGGCAGCAATAAAGTCGCGCGCATTTGATCATTGACCGCTAGACAGTCCGATGTACTGTCTCGAAATCCTTTCAACAATCGAGCACGTGAACTGAATGACCCTGACTGCGAACTGGAGCTACCCGACCAATATCAGGTTCGGAGCCGGTCGAATTGCTGAACTCGCCGACGCCTGCGCAGCTGCAGGAATGTCCAGGCCCCTGTTGGTAACAGATCAGGGACTGTCGGACCTGCCCATCACGACCAATGCGCTCGATCTGCTGGAGAAAGCAGAATTGGGACGCGCCCTTTTCAGCGACGTCGACCCCAATCCTCATGAGGGAAATCTGAAAGACGGCGTTGCCGCCTTCCTCGACGGAAACCATGACGGCGTGGTCGCATTCGGCGGTGGATCAGGACTTGATCTCGGCAAGTTGGTCGCACTCATGGCGCACCAGTCTGTTTCAGTTTGGGATCTGGAAGACATCGGAGACTGGTGGATGCGCGCTGACGCCGACAAGATCGCTCCAATTGTTGCCGTTCCCACCACGGCAGGTACGGGTTCAGAAGTTGGCCGTGCGGGCGTCCTTACCAACTCGCAGACCAACGAAAAGAAGATTATCTTTCATCCCAAAGTGCTGCCAGCACAGGTGATTTGCGATCCGGAACTGACCGTCGGAATGCCACCATTCATTACGGCGGGCACTGGTATGGATGCCTTCGCACACTGTCTGGAAGCGTTTTGCTCTCCACACTACCATCCTATGTCGCAAGGCATTGCGCTTGAGGGCATGCGCTTGGTGCGGGACAATCTGGTGCGAGCCTATCAATCACCAGATGATCTTGAAGCACGCGCAAACATGATGAGCGCGGCGGCAATGGGCGCAACTGCGTTCCAGAAGGGACTTGGTGCCATCCATGCCCTTTCCCACCCCATTGGTGCGACGCATCATACCCATCACGGCACCACCAATGCGGTGGTGATGCAACCTGTACTCAAGTTCAATCGCCCGGCGATTGAAGATCGGCTGGAGCGGGCTGCAGCCTATCTGGGTATCGCTGGCGGGTATGAGGGATTTTATCGTTATGTGGGCGAGTTGAACCGGATGCTCAACATTCCAGAAAATCTGACCGCCCTGGGAGTCAAAGATCCAGACATCACCGCGCTTACAGCCTCAGCGCTGCAAGATCCAAGCGTCGGCGGGAACCCCGTTTCCATGACCGAAGAAAATACGCGAGCGTTGTTTGAGGCGTGTTTGTAGGCCACCCAATCAGAACTTAGATCGGCCAAAGAAAAACCCGAGCGAGGCCCGGGTTTTCAAGAAACCAAAAGATAAGACTGGCCTACTCGGCGACTTCCGGCACGATCTTTTTCTTTTCTTCAAAGTCCACCGGAGCCTTCGGGTCAAAGGTGGACATAGCTTCCTCAGATTTCTTTTCCGACTCAACCGTCGTCGCAGCAACGGTCTTGTGATCCTTCATGTAGGAAGCGGATTTACCAAATGAGCAAGCCTGCGCCGACAGGGTGGTTACTCCCACCAATCCGGCGGCGCAGACCCAAGTCAAAACTGTTTTCATTGCATTCTCCCTCTGTATGGTTGCGGGAACCAGGAGAGGCTAGCCCATATCTGGCAAAATACCAAATCAACTATCGTCATCCACCGGGAGGTTCCGGTCCGATCACCAGTTGCAGGTGTGGATCGCCGCTTGTTCGGCTGTGTCAAAACACTTGTGTTTTGAGGAACAAAACAGCCTTTCGACCTTGGAATAGGTCATGATGCCGGGTGATATTTTTCCTAAGTCTGTTATACCGCAGCGCAACACAATCTCGACAACCAAGCCTTTATCTGTGGTCATTTCCACCATCGCATTCGGATTGTTGAAGCCTGGATAGGCGGAGAAATTGCTTGTTGCGGCAGCAATAAAGAGGATCTTCAGCACGAAATTGTCCCAATTCAGCACAGGTTGCGAATTGGCGATGTCGCTGCAACTTCCGGGCCAATGGCTCAGTTTTGCAAAGCGTCGGCAAGCTCCTCAAAGCTCGAAACGCTGTAGGTCCAGTCTCCGTTGGGTTCCAGATCGATGGTCTGATTCGGACCGCGTTCGGTCGGCCGGCAAACAAACGCAGTTTGCAGCCCCAGCTCCGTTGCCGCGACAAGATCATCATTGTGCGCTGCCACCATCATGCACTCAGACGGTGCCAGCCCGACCATGCGAGCGGTCTCTAAATAGGCGGATGGGACAGGCTTGTAGGCGCGTGCAGTTTCCGCGCCGAGAATCACATCAAAGGGCAATGCGGAACGCTTTGCCATGTTGAGCAGCAGCGCCGTATTGCCATTGGATAGTGTTGAGAGAATGAAGTTACGTCTCAAGCGACTGAGGCCGGGAACGGTGTCCGGCCAGGGATCGAGACGGTGCCAGGCTCGATTCAAACGTACCAGATCTTCCTCAGAAAGACCTAAAACGCCGTGGTCCGAAAGCAAAGTGTCCAGGCTCTCACGATGAAGCTCATCCAGAGTTGTCCATTCGCGCGCACCAGTTCGCACGGCCTCCATAGAAGGCTGGTAGAGCCCCCGCCATTGATCCGCAAAACCCTCCCAATCAAGCGAAATGCCGTGCCCTTTGCCAAATTCCGTCAGCTCGCGAATGATGCTGGTGCGCCAGTCAACAACTGTCCCAAACACATCGAACAAGAGTGCCTTTGGCGCCGGCAGGCTCATTTCGCGGATTTAACTGATTTTTTGAAAACGCCGGTCGCGGTTGCCAATATCATGCCTGCGCTGTCGTAGACCTTGCCTTCGCAGAACACGGTCTTGTTTCCAACCCGCACCACTTCGCCCCGCGCCACGATTGCTCCGGGCTGCCCCGGAGCCAGATAGTTGGTGGTCAGAGAAACCGTGACGACCCGCTGACTGGCATCGTCCGAAAGAGCCCGGCTTGCTGCAAATCCACAGGCGGAATCCAAAATGACGCAGAATATTCCGCCATGCATATGTCCCTGCGAATTAAGATGGCTTTGCTCAATCGTCAGGTGAACGTCAGCGTGGGTGGAATACACCTCGGCCTCATATCCAAGCGTCTGTTGGAGGCCATGCATTGACGAAAAGACAATGGGTTTTTCCGCATTGTCCGCCACAGTCAAGCGGCCCGCTTTCCAGAAAGATCAATGATCTTCTTCAGATGGTGGTCTGTGTCGCCGAACAGGTGATCGATCATGATCAACCGTTTGGCAAAATGAGCCACGGAATATTCAAATGTCATGCCGATCCCGCCATGCATTTGGATGCTCTCCTCTCCAATCAGCTTTCCAGCGCGCCCCACAAGATTTTTGAGCGATGAAAGATGCCAGTCTCGTTCATTCGCCGGCGCATCCATATGGCCCGCGGCATTGATCAGCGCCGAGCGAACCTGCTCAATTTCGATGAGCATGTCGACCAAGCGGTGTTGAAGTGCCTGAAACTTTCCGATTGGCACGCCAAACTGTTTTCGGGTTTTCAGATAGTCCAGCGTCTGGTCGCTAGCGACCTGCATTGCACCCAAAGCTTCCGCGCAAACGGCAAGAATACCCCAGCCGATTGCTGTTTCCAGAATGGAAAGCCCCTCGCCTTCTGTACCGATCAGCGCATCTTGGCTGACCTCCACTTTGCTGAACATGATTTCAGCCGCCTTATAGCCGTCATTGGTACCAAAGCCACGCCGACTAATGCCTTCAGAGTTCGCATCGATCAAAAACAGCGAAAGACCACTGTCATCACCTGCGGTGCCCGACGTGCGGGCAGCGACCACAAGATGATCGGCACTATCGCCATTCAGAACCACTGATTTGTGGCCATTGAGCACATACCCATTGCCGATTGTGCTCCCACCCATGGCAATCTGATTGAGAGAGTAGCGGGTTGTTGGTTCGCCGTAGGCTAGCGCCAACGTGGTCTCACCGCCAATGACGGATTCCAGCATGGCTTTTTGCTGATCGCTGCCAGCCACAGAAATGGCTTTGCCCGCAATCAGATTGGCGAGAAACGGTTCTACCACCAGCCCCTTGCCAAGTTCTTCGAATACGACGGCAATGTCGAAGCCAGCGCCACCGAATCCACCGACTTCTTCACCGAACAGCGCTCCAATAAGGCCCAGCTCGGCAAATTCGGCCCATTTTTCCTTGGAGTATCCGTTTTCACCAGCGGCAATCTTGTGCCGATCTTCAATCGCATATTGTTCGCGCACATAGCGCCCGGCCATATCGGCCAGCATGCGGCGGTCTTCAGTGTGTTGAAAATCCATCTACGATACCTCGCCGCTACAGACCCATCGTCACTTTGGTGATGATGTTTTTTTGAATTTCGTTCGAGCCACCGAAAATCGAGAGTTTCCGGTTGTTGAAATAGTCGCCGGTAACCGGATTGGCATATTCAGGCCCAATCGGATCCTCATTGTAGCCAACATCCAGCGCTTCTGAAGAGAACGGAAGTGCGAACGGCCCCAATGCCCGTCGTGTCAGATCATTGATGGTTTGACGAATGACGGTGCCCTTGATTTTCAGCATGGACGATTCCGGCCCTGCCGCCGCGCCATCCTTGGCGGCCTGCAAGACCCGCAGATTGGTCGTACGCATTGCTGCCAGATCAACCTCAACCTCTGCCATGCGTGCGGCAAAATAAGGGTCTTCAATCAGAGGCTTACCGTCCACCTTTTGGTCTTTGGCAATCTCTTTAAGATGATCAAGACCTGCCATGGAAAAGCCGACCCCAGCAATGCCCGTCCGCTCGTGGAGGAGCAGGAACTTCGCATAGGTCCACCCCTTGTTTTCTTCCCCGACCAAATTTTCGACTGGCACTTTGACATTGTCGAAGAAGACTTCGTTAACTTCGTGCTCCCCGTTCAGGAGCAGAATCGGGCGCACTTCCACGCCGGGTGTATCCATGTCGATCAGCAGGAACGAAATTCCCTCCTGCTGTTTGCCTTCGCTTGACGTACGGACGAGGCAAAAGATCATGTTGGCGTGCTGGCCAAGGGTGGTCCACGTCTTCTGACCATTGACGATATAATGGTCGCCTTCGCGAACGGCCTTTGTTTTCAGCGACGCAAGATCAGAACCCGAGCCCGGCTCCGAGTAGCCCTGACACCACCAATCGGTGCCATCCAGAATGCGGGGCAGATAGTGCTGTTGTTGTTCTGTTGATCCGAATGCCATCAACACCGGAGCCAACATGTTGAGCCCAAACGGCACGAGACGGGGTGCCCCCGCAACGGCACACTCTTCATCAAAAATGTTGCGCTCAACGGCGTCCCATTCCAGCCCGCCGAAAGCCTTCGGCCATGCATGCGCCAGCCAGCCCTTGCGGTTCAATATGGCGTGCCATTCTTCCATGTCTTCTTTGGTGAGGCGCAATGACTTCAGCACCTTGTCGCTGATGCGCTTTGGCAACTCTGCCTTCAAAAAGGCCCGCACTTCATCGCGAAAGGCGACTTCCTCGTCGGTATAATTCAAATCCATGGCTTCGCTCCTGAGACTATTGGGCCGATGTGCCGCCGTCGATGGCAATCGACTGGCCGGTCAAGAAGGAATTGGCAGGATCACAAGCCCACACCATCGCCTGTGTTACTTCATCTGCTGTTGCAAGCCTCCGCATGGGAATGCCGCGTGTGAGATGGGCTTCCGCCTCTTCGGTGTTGACACCCTCCAGCAGTTCATCTTCCACCATGGGGGTGCGGGCAAACGACGGACATATTGCGTTGATGCGGATGCCGCGCCTTGCATATTCCAGCGCCGCCGTTTTGGTGAGGCCAATCACCCCGTGCTTGGCTGCGGAATAGACCGAAATGGTCTGAGCGCCACCAATCCCGGCGAGCGATGAAACATTGAGAATAGCAGACAATTGCCCCGTCTCCCGGTTGGCCTTTTCCATCACAGGTATCTGGTACTTCATACCAAAAAACACGCCCATCAGATCAACCTGAACCACGGCTTGCGCTTCATCAGAGTCAACATCCGGCAGTTTAGCGGGTTTGTGCCCGATTCCTGCATTGTTGATGGCAATATCGAGCCTGCCAAATTCGCTGAGAGCCAGATTGACGAGGGTTTCAGACGTTTCTTCCTTCGCCACATCGCCCGCCTGAATGGCGTGGGGAATGCCCTCGCTGGAAAGCTCCTGGGAAAAATCCGAAAGACCAGCTTCATTGAAGTCGGACAGCACAAAACAGGCCCCTTCTGCCGCCAGCATTCTGGTGACCGAGCGACCAAAGCCACCGGCTGCTCCAGTCAGCAGAACACATTTTCCTTCAAATCGTGCCATGGTCAGGTCTCTTTCTCAATCAGATCAATACCGGCTCGTGCCAGCAAAGGAATTGCGGCGGCCATTTCTTTTGCCCGGCCAGGGTTTGATGCGTTACCTTCAACTGCACGGCGATAAACGCCCTGCAGAATTGCCGTCAGGCGGAACATGCAAAAGACAATGTAAAACGGCCAGTTGGGGATTTCGCTCACCCCTCTTCGCGCGCAGTAGCTGGCGACATATTCTTTTTCGGTTGGGATTCCGATGGCTGCCCGATCCATCCCCCCCAAGCCGCGCATCCCACCCTGATGTGGCAAGCGCCACTGCATGCACTGATAGGCAAGATCAGCGAGCGGGTGGCCCAGCGTCGAGAGTTCCCAGTCAAGAACGGCAATCACGCGCGGCTCGTTCTTGTGGAAGATCATGTTGTCGAGCCGATAATCCCCATGAACAATCGACACTTGCCCATCATCTGCAGGCATGTTGTCTTCCAGCCATTGAATGGTCGTGTGTACGTCTTCGATGCGATCGAGCTCCGAGGCCCGATATTGCTTCGCCCATCGCGTGGTCTGGCGCTCAAAATAATTTCCAGGCTTGCCGAAGTCCGCAAGCCCCACGGCGGATGGATCAACTGCATGAAGAGCTGCCAGCGTTTCGTTCATCGCATCATAAATTGCCGAACGTTCCGCGTTGGCCGCTTCGCCCTCTCCGAACTCAGGCAGTGCCGGGTCCCAAAGGATGCGACCGTCGAGATGGGACATAATGAAGAACATACGTCCGATCGGCGATGTTTCTGCATCTTCACAAAGGTGAAGCATGCGCGGGACCGGAACACCGGTTCCCGCAAGCCCATTCATGACCCGGAACTCGCGATCAACCTGGTGGGCCGATTTCAACAGTTCTCCCGGCGGTTTGGCTCGCAAAACATACTTGCCGCTGGTTGCCTCCACCAGATAGGTGGGATTGGATTGCCCGGTATTGAATTTTGAAACCGATTGGAGCTCGCCAAAGTCAGCCACATGGTCTGCGAGATATGGCGCGAGCGTGGCTTCATCAATGGCGTTGGGATCGTCTGTCATGCTTTCCTCGCGAACATCGCAGGTGGACTCTGGAACGAGTTATTTCGCCGCCATCGCCTTTTGTACGATTTTCATGACATGGTCGGTTCCGGTCAACATCTCCTTCTGACCGGAAAAGTCGAGCATCTTTTCAAAGTTGGCCGCAACGGCGTCTGGTGTGCGCTCTTCTGGTGACAGATAAACACCTTCTGCCTCCATGAGCTTCGCGACGGTGTAGCAACCACCACCAGCCAACAAAATTGTTCGATTGGGTGCTTCTTTTGACGCCAAAAACAGAACTGCCGGCGACACGAATTCCGGATCGAGGAGTTCCAGCATTTCCGGTGTCATGACATCTTCTGTCATCCGCGTAGCAGCGGTCGGTGAAATGCAGTTGGTGTGGATGTTGTTTTTCGCGCCTTCGATGGCCAGCGTGTTCATCAGGCCGACGAGACCGGACTTCGCGGCACCATAGTTTGCCTGACCGAAATTGCCATAAATGCCGGACGTGGACGTGGTCATAACGATGCGGCCAAAGCCTTGCTCTTTCATCGTGTTCCACACGGCGAGTGAGCAATAGGCCGACCCGTTCAGGTGTACATTGAGAACAGCACGCCATTCGTCGCCGCTCATTTTGCCAAAGCTCTTGTCGCGAAGAATGCCGGCATTGTTGACGAGCACATCAACACGGCCCCACATATCCACCGTTTGGGCCACCATGGCCTGAACCGCAGACTCGTCGGTGACATCTGCACCATTTGCCATTGCGTCGCCACCGGCGGCGGCGATTTCCGCGACCACCGCATCGGCCGCTTCCGTTGAACCACCTGTTCCATCACGGGCGCCACCAAAATCATTGACGACGACCTTTGCACCCAGTGCTGCCAGTTTCAGAGCATGGCTCTTGCCGAGACCGTTGCCTGCTCCAGTGACGATCGCAACCTGATCATCAAATCGAATTGCCATTTGTTTTCTTTCAGTTGATCGATGGAATTAAGATTATGATTCAGCGAGAACGGTCATTCCCAACCATTCAGCCACAAGGGCTGGCTTGTCGTGGCCTTCAATTTCCACGATCACCTCAGTTGTGGTCAGCACCCTTCCAGGTCCTTTTTCTGCTACATTCTTTGTCTGAAAATGAGCGCGAATCCGGCCACCTGCCGGGACCGGATTGAGAAATCGCACTTTCTCAAACCCGTAGTTGATGCCCATGGCCGTTCCCTCAATTGTCGGCAGCACTTCAATTGCGAACTTTGAGAGCATGGAAAGGGTCAGGAAACCGTGCGCAATGGTGCCACCAAAAGGTGTCTCCGCCTTGGCTCGTTCCACATCTATATGAATAAATTGAGGATCTTCCGTGACATCGGCGAAGGCATTGATCCGATCCTGATCGACAAAGAACCAATCGGAAATCCGTGCCTCGCCACCCACTGAGGCCTTGTGCTCGTCGAGGGAAATCGTACTGCGCATGGTTTCCGGTTCCAACTACAGAAAATCTTTGAAAAGGTGAATTCCGTGTTGCACGGATTGGCCGCCATCCAGGGGCAGAATTGCCCCCGTGATGTATCCGCCTCCCGGTCCGCACAGATAGAGCGTCGCAGCGGCGATATCCTTCGGTGCGCCAATTCTCCCGATCGGAACGCCCTCGCCTACCTTCTCCGCTTTGTCTTTGGTGTCCGTGGCGAATGCGGTCATGCGGCTTGGAAACGGGCCTGGCGCAAACGCATTCACGGTAATACGCCGTTCTGCCAGTTCAACGGCCAGAATTCGGGTGAGATGATGCACCGCTGCTTTCGACACCGAATAGGAATAGGCACCATCTGCAATTGGTTGCGTTCCCATCACCGATCCCAGATTGATAATTCGGGCAGGATCGTCATCACCTGCCGCGTTTTCCATCAACGGCAGCATGTCACGGGTCAAAGTGAACAGACCTGTTACATTGACATCCAGAATCTTGTCCCAGGCTTTGCGCGGAAAATTCTCAAGCGGTTCGCCCCATGTGGCTCCGGCATTGTTCACCAGAATGTGGAGCTGGTCTGTGCGTTCCCGCACCGCGTTCGATAGCGCCTGCACCCCTTCTTCTGTTCCAACATCTCCAGCGAAACCCTCAGCTGACCCGCTGGCGTCCAGTGCATTCAGTTCGTCAGCAACGGTCTTACACAGGTCTCCCTTGCGTGATGCAATCATCACATGGGCGCCCGCTTCCACCAGAGCAGTGGCCATCATTGTGCCAATACCGCTTGCTCCACCGGTTACCAACGCGGTTTTGCCATTTACCGAAAACAGTCCGTCGATCAGACTCATGGAACGCCTCCAAATCGTGGCGGCACCATGTTCAATTTTTACGTTGACGTAAAGTGCTCTTGCGCTTCTCACGGCCTTTGTGTTCAACTGTTTTCGAACATGAAATTATTGCGGATTGAGCGCGGACATTTTTTCCGCGATCCCAAACCACCGCAAAACACCTTGAAAATTGACAGGCAGGAGAACCGAAATGGGCGAAATGGCGCTTGGCATGACCGACCGTGTGAAAGAGCTTCGCGAACGGGTGGCGACCATGATCCGCGAGGATGTGTTGCCAGTGGACGAAGAGTTTTTGGCGGAGGTCAATGTGGGTGACCGTTGGGCAATGACGCCGCGCCAGACGGAGATTCTCGAAGGGCTTAAATCCAAAGCCAAAGAACGCGGCTTGTGGAATTTCTGGCTGACCGATTCCGAGCGTGGATTCGGCCTGTCCACGGTCGAATATGCCTACCTCGCCGAAGAGATGGGCAAGGCTCATATAGGCGCTGAGGTGTTCAACTGTTCCGCCCCGGATACGGGCAACATGGAGGTGTTTGAGCGCTATGGCACACCTGCCCTGAAGGAAAAATGGCTAGCTCCCCTGCTCGAAGGCAAGATTCGCTCTGCCTATCTGATGACCGAGCCGGACGTTGCTTCATCTGATGCAACCAATATCTCTATGGAATGCAAGCGCGACGGTGACGAATATGTCCTCAATGGCGAAAAATGGTGGTCATCGGGCGCAGGTGACAAGCGGTGCGCGGTCTACATCGTTATGGTGAAAACCGGCCCGGACGATGCCCCAAAACACCAGCAACATTCCATGATTGTCGTGGATGCAAAAACACCAGGCATCGAAATCCTCCGCGCCATGGAAGTGTATGGCGAGGACGATGCTCCGCACGGTCATATGCATATTCGCTTCACAGATGTTCGCGTACCGGCAGAAAATCTTCTTCTGGGCGAAGGCCGTGGATTTGAGATTTCTCAGGGACGGCTTGGACCTGGCCGTATTCACCACTGCATGCGCGCCGTCGGGCAGGCTGAAAAGGCTCTTGAATTGATGTGCAAACGTTCCCTGGAGCGCGAGGCATTCGGTAAGCCGCTGGCGCAGCTTGGTGCCAATTTCGACATTATTGCCGAAGCTCGGATGGACATTGAGATGGCGCGGCTACTTTGCCTCAAGGCGGCTTGGATGATGGATCAGGGTGACCCGCGCGCAGCAGCTCCCTACATTTCCCAGATCAAGGTTGTCGCACCGCGAGTGGCGCTGAAGATCACGGACGAAGCGGTTCAAATGTATGGTGGCCAGGGCGTTTCACAGGACACGCCTCTTTCGCGCATGTGGACGCATTTGCGCACACTGCGGCTGGCTGATGGCCCCGACGCCGTGCATCGCCGTCAGGTGGCTCGCACAGAGCTCAAGGCCTACACTCAACAAAAAATGGGGTGAGTATTATCGGTCCTCGGTTGTGCGCGTGCAGCGCACAATCAGCCAGCCGTAAAGCAAATAAGCCATCACCTCGTGGATTGAGATGGCGATCAACAATCCTCCAACGCCATAGCGAATGCCCATAAGACAGGCGATTGCGAAGGTTATTGTCGACATAACCTGCCACATTGAATTGACCCGCACATTTTCGCTCACAATCAATGCGCGGCTGAGCGGCGTCATCACAAATCGAACGAAGAATGCAGGTGCGAGTATCTGCGCATAACGCCCTGCTTCCTGCCACTCGGCTCCAAACACAAAACCGAACAATGGCGGCCCGAATATCATGACGATGATCACTGGTGGCAGAGCGATGGCGGATAGTGCCATGGCGAACAGCTTCACGATCGGAAACAGCGATCGCGCCTCGTGCCGCGCAGTCGACATGCGTTGATGAAGCACATCTCCAATTGCCAGGGCTACAAACGACATTGGCGTGCCAATCGCACGATTGACCATCTCATACTGACCGGTCTGACCGGAGGTGAACGTTGAGGAGAAAACGAATACAGGGAGCTGCGCCCGAAATGCCGTCAGCAAGGCTGCGGGCGCATTGAACAGGGGAAAATCGCGATATCGTTTGGCCGCAAGCTTCAGCGAAGCTGCGGGGTCCATCATCCCGGTTGCACGCACGTACATGGTCAACAGTCGGCTTAGTTGTCCTAGGACAAATGCCCAGATCAACCCGTCTGCACCCACGCCAACAATTGCAAATCCGACGCCAGTGCCAGCAAAAACCAATGATTGCACGATCCGACTATTGGAGATGGACGTGAATGCACTACCGCGGACCAGCCAGTAGTGCACGATCAGCAGAAATGCCGCCAGCACGATGGAAATCGCAAGCATCCACGCCGAGGACGGCGGCAAGTAGTCGTTCACAAATTGTTCGGGCAACCATTGCCGCTGGGACAACGCAAGGAAGGCGATTAGGCCGGTAATCAGGCTCAATATCGTACTCAGACGCAAAAGGGCACGAGCCTGCCCGTCCTCCTTCGGCAGAGAGATGGCCATCTCGTACCGCCCGGTTGCAGCAACAGATACCAGACTGACAACTGCAAAAAAAAGGGCGAACACGCCGAAAGCTTCTGGAGAATAAAGCCTCGACAATACAGGACTTGCTGCCAGCAATATCACCTGCGCGAGCACAATCCCGTATGAATTGCGCAGAATGTCGGGCAGAAAGCCCATCAGATTTTTGAACTGACTTCGCAAAGAACGACAAAAGCCAACAAAGTTGAATCGGTCTCTGTCTTACATCACAGGCTCAGTTCGAGAAACAACTGCCATTATTCATGGTCGAAAGCTCTTAAAAATCAGTCCAAGAGCTTGGGTAGAAACCGGCCAGTTTGTGCGAGATAGACCTCATATTCTGCGCCAAATCTGGAGGCCAACATTGCCTCCTCCTGACGAGCGGCGATGGTGTAAACCACGGTCAATGCGAACAGGAAACCAAACGCCAAAAGATGAAAACCTGTTGCTGGTACCCAGGCGAGCCAATAAATCAGATAGCCCAGATAAAACGGATTGCGGACACGGCCATAGATGCCCGAACGTACAAGCGACTGGCTCGCTTCGTCTGCAAAGACGATTCCGAAGTCTCGGCCTTTGCTTGGTTCAATGGCCAATTGCATGATGACGATCGACAAGATTCCTCCAACCATCGCCACCAGCTGCCACGGCCAGATCGGCACATCGACTTTCGCACCGATCCAGGCGAGTAAAAACGATCCTGCTACTGTCAAACCAACGACGATGAAGTAAGCAGGTGCAGCACTTCCTTTTCGAAAATGCGTGAGGGTTATCTGACTGATCCGAAGGAAAACGACAAACAGGACTAGACTTGCGGCCATATCTTCGCCTCCCGCACCAGATCGAGGCGGTCCTTCATGTCCTCAATCAGAGAATTGGTGTCGTGCTCGATGGTCGCGACAATGCGTTTCGGCATGCGGCTGACACAGGACTTCACCATTTGATCCAGATTGCCGATGCCCAGAAAGTACGGGCTTGTTAGAAACGGCATCGTGCGTTCGGTTCCGACTGATTCAATCGCGGCAAACCTTCGGTAAAAATCCTGATGTTCTTTTATGACGGTCGCGAACAACCAGCGGCACCCCGACAAAAATCCTAGCCTCGTTGCACCAAAGGCGACCGCTGAGAGAATTGCCACCATCTGCCCTGCATTGGGGTCGATGCACAGACGGGACAATCCAGCCAGAGGCACACCACTCTCCACAAACCGCGCGATCACATCAGGGAAAACCGCAAGTTCCGGACTGGTTGGTGGAAAGTCGGTTACCGCATCCGCGGGAGGATGAACCGTCAGGCGGACCGATCCGGTGATTTCGTTGCGCTCGTTTGTGACATAAAGCAGAAACGAAGAAGGCAATGCATCATATTGATCAACAAACCTTCCATTCTGAACAGTGTTCAGCGCACCGGTCTGGTGAAAGATTTTGTATCTAAACTCAAATAGCCGGTCGCGCTCTTCATCAGTCTCCGCCAGTGACAACCGGAATTTTGAATCCAATTCAACCTTTGGTGAATGCAGCACGTTTCCACCCCTAATAAGTGATTGAAATATCAAACCTTATTAAGCGTACAGCGTGATCTGACCGTGAATTGGGAGTGAATCCGACGTCAATTCGCGTCGGTCATGCAACAATGATCGCAAGCACGGCTCTGACAACAGTAGATGCTCATATCCACTCGTTGAACTCGCGAATGCGGACAATTCGCATTGCAAAGCCGCTCGCGCCGCAGAAGCTCTGAACGTCAGCTTGACTGCGGGAACTGCGGAATGTTCGGGTCAATCTCGTAATACTCGCCTTTGTCAGCGCAAAAAATGTGCTTGGTGAGTTTCAACCCGTGGCCATCGTCCAGTGACCCAGCGAGTATGGAGGTATATGCCCCATCGTTGGGCTTCCAAAACAAAGCGGACCCACATGTGGAACAAAAGCCGCGCTGCGCCATGTCGCTGGCCGCATACCAGGTGAGGTTCTCCTCCCCTGATATGGTCAGCGCATCATTTCGAGCGTTGGTGGCGGCGTAGTGGTGACCGGTCTGCTTGCGGCATTGGCTGCAGTGGCAGGCCATAATATCCCGCATCTCGCCGGTCACCCGATAGCTCACGACGCCACAAAGGCAATTTCCCGTAGTTATCTTGTCTGCCATGGCTCTTTTTCCATCGACCGAGGCAGACAATCTGACAATCAGGCTGCCTCTTCTTTGGGTGTTTCTCCATCCTTGCGCTTTTTCAAGCGCTCGGCAATCAGGAACGCGAGCTCAATCGACTGATCAGCATTGAGGCGCGGATCACAGTGTGTGTGATAGCG
>JBCCGR010000005.1:0-164239 GCA_039029195.1 Pseudomonadota bacterium | reverse complement strand
ATTTCGGCGGCGGTTTGCATGCATTTGACCTATCGCCAAACGCTTAAAATACCATTTCGGATAGAAGAGAGAGTGATTGACGCCCGTACCGTCAGATTCCGCGGTCGATCTCGTACTGTCCGCGCGGGCGGAAGCGAACCAGATAGCTTGGAAGAACGGATGCCATTGTGCGAGGCGCGATGCCAAGCCCTTCAAGCGTGCGGTTTTCCCTCTTTGCATCGCCACCAACCACATTGTCGCTTTCAAGCAACCGCACCTGATCGGGTGTCAGTGGTGGTTTGGGCGCGAACTGCATCACAGATCCCATTGCACGCGCAACACCAAAAGGAATGGTGGCCAAAACTCGCTTGCGGTCAATTATGTCGAGCATTTTTTCCATGCATTCACGGAAGGAAGCAACCTCTGGCCCGCCGAGTTCGTAGGTCTTGCCAGCAGTTTCCCCTTCATCGAAATGATCATCAACAATGCGGGCGATGGCCTCGGCCACGTCCCCGACAAACACCGGTTGGAACTTCGTGTGGCCTCCGCCAATCATCGGCAGGGCGGGGGATAGCCTACTCATCTCGGCAAACTTGTTGAAGAACTCATCCTCCGGACCAAAGATAATCGACGGGCGGACGATGGTTGCATCTGGCACCAACTCCCGCACCCGTTTTTCCGCCATACCCTTGGTTCGGGCATAATCCGAGCCAGCCTCAGTGTCTGCGCCAATGGCCGATATATGCACCAGAGGTACGTTAAGGTCTTTCGCTGTCTTGGCGACAGCTGCGGCACCGGCTTCCTGAACAGCCGAAAAGGTCTGACGGCCGGTTTCATAAAGGATCGCAACCAGATTGATGATCAAATCGGACCCTTGGGCGGCCTGTTCCACAGACCAGGGATAACGCAGATTTGCCTGAACAGCGGCGATCTGGCTGACATTGCCCAATGGTTGGAGATGGCCTGCCAGATCTGGTCGGCGAACCGCTGCCCGCACCCGATATCCACGCTTTGCCAATGCTCTTGTCAGATGACGCCCAACAAAGCCTGATCCGCCGAAAATTGTGATCAACCGGGTCGGATGATTGCTGTTCATGGCAAGGGTCTCTGGGCTATTGATTTTGTCTCGCGGTTGACGTCTGTTTAGCTAAAATTGCTGTTCATCACAATGTGAGACCGGGCATCATTCGCTCTTCGTGAAGACAGCAAGTTTCTGCTTACATCTGGCTTAAGAACGCCAATTTTCAGGACCGACCCATGCAACGATCCCAGATCAACACGATCATTCGCGAAGCACATGACTTCATCTCATCGTTTCGTTTTGCCTTGCCTCCTTTTGCTCATTGGGGCGTGGATGAGATGCGAGCCCGAAAAGCGGACATTGAAGACGGTGTTTTAAAAGCCCGCCTCGGCTGGGACATCACCGACTTCGGGCAGGGCGACTTCGCCAAAAAGGGTCTGTTCCTGTTCACCGTCCGCAATGGTGATGTCAGCGAGTTGAAAACCGGAGGCATGTGCTACGCGGAAAAGATCATGATGTCGCGGCACGATCAGGTGACGCCGATGCACCGGCACGTGCTGAAGACCGAGGACATCATCAACAGGGGTGGGGCAAAGCTGGCGATCCGCATGAACGAATCCGGACCAGATGGTAAGATCGACAAATCCCTTGATGTGCCCGTCACGTGCGACGGCGTTGCCCGAACTCTGAAGGGAGGCGATGTGCTGGTGCTGGAGCCCGGCGAGAGCGTCACGCTGAGACCGGGAAACTGGCACACCTTCTGGGGTGAAGGAGGAGATGTGCTGATTGGTGAAGTCTCAACCGTTAATGACGACGTCAATGACAATGTGTTTGCGGAGCCGGTCGGTCGTTTCTCGACGATTGAGGAAGATGAAGAGCCGTATCGCCTGCTGGTTTCAGACTATGACACCTGGCTCAGCAATAATTGAGACTTTCCACCTCCCAGAGCATTGAATAGTTCTGACGGATAGGGATACGCTGGGCTTCCTTCCCGAGCATTGAGTTTGCGAGCCCCCATGTCAGAGAATTTCCAGTCCGAACTTCTGTCTTCCAGTGCGCTCAAATGGCGCTGTATCGGCCCGCCGCGTGGTGGCCGTGTTGTTGCTGTGGCTGGAGATTACTCGGATCCTCAGACGTTTTACTTCGGCGCCTGTGCCGGGGGCGTCTGGAAAACAACCGACGGCGGCACGTATTGGGAATGTGTGTCCGACGGATTTTTCAATTCATCGTCTGTTGGTGCGCTCACCGTTTCGCAGAGCGACAGCAACGTCATCTATGCCGGCATGGGGGAAACCACGATCCGTGTGGACGTCTCCTATGGAGACGGGGTCTATAAATCCGAGGATGCGGGGCGCACGTGGAAACATATGGGTCTCGCTGAATCCCGGCACATTGGCGAGATTCGGGTTCATCCTACAAACCCCGACTTTGTTTATGTTGCCGCTTTTGGCCACGCTTTTGGATCTAATCCAGAGCGGGGGGTCTACCGCTCAAAGGATGGCGGTGAGACCTGGGAATGCGTGCTGTTTGAAAGTGACAAGGCCGGTGCCATCGACATTGCTATGGATCCAAACAATCCGCGGATACTATATGCGGCGATGTGGGAGGCCCACCGTCACTTCTGGACACTCTCTAGTGGCGGGCCGGGCAGCAAGCTCTATCGATCCAAAGACGGTGGCGATAGCTGGGAAGAGGTCAGTTCCAATCCTGGCTTTGCCAGCGGAATGCTTGGAAAGATCGGCGTTACGATGGGTCCGAAATCCGGACGCGTCTGGGCGTTGGTGGAAGCCAAGGACGAGCAGGCGGGGCTCTATCGTTCGGATGATGGCGGCGAGACCTGGTCCAACATCTGCCCCAATCGAGACCTCATTCACCGGCCCTGGTATTACACCCATGTCTTTGCTGATCCAGTCGACGAAGACACGGTTTACGTGACGAACTATCAGATGTGGAAATCGACTGACGGAGGCAGGGATTTCCACGAAGTCACCACACCCCACGGCGACAACCACGATCTGTGGATCGATCCGAACGACAATCGACGCATGGTTCAGGGCAACGATGGCGGGGCAAATGTCAGCTGTAATGCGGGTCTGACCTGGTCGACCATCTACAATCAGATGACGGCGCAGTTCTACCGCATGGATGTGGACAATCAGTTCCCCTATCGGGTCTATGCCACCCAGCAGGACAATACCTCCATCAGCGTGCCCAGCGCCACAGAGTGGGGCGTGATCACAATGGGTGACTCTCTGTTGCCCGGCACCGGAGAAAGCGGGTTCATTGCGGTTCATCCAGATGATCCCAACATTTCTTACATTGGCGCGGTTGGATCATCTCCGGGTGGCTCCGGTTCTTTACAGCGATACGATCATCGCACGCGCCAGATGCAGTTGGTGAATGTATGGCCGGAAGAGACAAAAGGACGTGCTGTTCGGGATCTGAAATATCGATTTGCTTGGACCTTCCCGATTCTGTTCTCACCGCACGATTCCGGCACGCTCTATGCCGGCGGCAATCATGTGTTCAAAAGCACGGATGAAGGTCATTCCTGGTCGGAAATCAGCCCTGATCTGTCGCGCAACGACAGTGAGAAGCTCGGCGCATCCGGCGGTCCACTCACTGGGGACAGCGCGGGTGCAGAGACCTACGCATGCCTTTCAAGCCTGATTGAATCGCAGCATCGCCCGGGTGAAATGTGGGCCGGTACCGACGATGGTCTGGTTCACGTGACCCGTGATGGCGGCGGTCAGTGGGAGAATGTGACACCACCTAAGCTGCCTGAACTTGCTTATGTGGGGTCCGTCGAAGTCAGCGAGCATGATGCAGATACGGTCTATGTGTCAGCCACGCGCTTCAAGCTCGATGATTATGAGCCCTATCTTTATGTGACGCGGGATTCCGGAAGGACCTGGGATTGCATTTCAGAGAGCTTTCCAGCGGGCGAGATCACTCGCGTTCTGCGGCCAGACCCGGAACGGGCAGGGCTTTTGTTCGTTGGAACAGAGACAGGCGTTTACGCCTCGATGGATGACGGCGCGAGCTGGACCCGCATGGCGGGCGGCATTCCCAATGTGCCAATTTATGACCTCAAGCTGAAACATGGCGATCTGATCGCCGCAACCCATGGGCGTTCTTTCTGGGTGCTGGATGATGTTTCGGCGTTGAGACAAGCAAACGGCGGCGACGCCCTGTTCGAACCGCGCACCAGCCACCGCCTGACCCTGAACTGGGGTGTTGGTGTGTTTGATGGCGATGGCAAAAACTACAGCCCGGCCTTCGGCGTGGGTGGCGCGACCTACCAGAAAGAAGACGCTGATGGTCGTTCCCAAAAAGTGCATCTGGATGTGGGCGAAAACCCGCCGCAAGGCGTGATCCTCTCCTATTGGCTTGACGAAGTGCCAAACGAACCGATCGAGCTGGCCATCAAAGACCAAGCTGGCGCAGAAGTTGCGCGCTTTTCGAGTTCAGAAGAAGAAAAGATTGCACGGCGCCTTCCGACCTTAGCCGGTTTGAACCGGTTTGTCTGGGACATGAAATATCCCGCGCCGGAGGCGTTTGATCCCGATCTGATTGAAAGAAAGTACGAACCTTTCGCAAAGGCGGGTTCCGGCGGTGGGCCATTGGCACCTCCAGGCCAATATTCAGCGGAAATGACGCTTGGTGATGATCCCCAGAGTGTTGCGATTGAACTTGCCAAGGACAAACGGCTTAGCGTGTCTGATAGCGATCTTTTCGCCCAATTCGATCTGGCGAAGCGGTTGAGCGACTGTCAGGACAATTTGCGCAAATGTGTCAACAGCTTGCGACGGTTGAAAAGAAGTGTCGCTGGGTTGGAACAAAGGCTGGGCGCTGATAGCAAAGCTCACGCCGACCCAATCAAGTCGCTGCGATCGAAACTGGCCGACATTGAAGGTGAACTGGTGAATGTTCATATGGAAACGCCACGCGATGTGCTTCGCAGCCCAGCAAAACTTGATGAAACGCTCGGCGAATTGCGCTGGACTGTCGCCATGGCAGATACGGCACCGGCAACCCAGGTTGTCGCCGTTTCGGATGAGGTAATTGCCGCGGTTGAAGCGCAAATCAATGCCTATCAGTCGGTGCTCGACGAGGATGTGGCTGCTATCAATGCGACATCGGCAAGTGGTGGTGTGCCTGCAATCTCGGATGCCGCCTTGAATTGATGGAACCAACCGACAACCGGCACGGCGGTGATTTGTGGCGCATCACCGGCGCTGATTTCATCGTTCGCCTGGCCTATCAAATGGGAAAAACGCCCTTGTTGCCGCTTTTTGCGGCAGCGCTGGGTGCTGGCGAACTGCTGGTTGGTACTATTGTTTCTGTGTCGACCGCGACAGGCATGGCACTAAAACCGTTGTTCGGGCTTCTTTCCGACCGACAAGGCAGGCGGCTTTGGTTGCTTATCGGGCTCACCGTGTTTTCGGTCGTTCCCTTCCTCTATCGTTTTGTGGAGACGCCGGACCACCTCTTCGCGCTGCGGCTGTTTCATGGGTTGGCAACAGCGATTTTCGGACCGGTGGGGCTGGCCTATGTGGCTGAAATGGGCGCGCAAAATCGCGCCGAACGGCTTGGCATCTTTGGACTGGCGCGGAGCGGCGCCTATTTGCTTGCACCGACATTGTCCGCGCTCTCACTGACCTATTTTGCGCCGGAGCAGGTTTTTACGGTGATCGGGTTTGCAAGTCTTCTCGCCTTTTTGCCGCTATCTCGCCTAAAGGACCGACCCAATTTGGATAAGGCGCCGGTTAGGGCGTCCCTGTCCCGGTCTTTCGCAGCCATACTGGCCAGCAGAGCCTTCAGGCTGGTCGCTCTGTTGGAATTTACGCTTTATCTCGGGACCTACGCTTTGAAAGCGTTTCTGCCACTCTATGCGATCAAGTTGCTCGGCATCGATCTTCTGTTGGTGGGGCTTTTCTTCACGGTTCAGGAAGCGGCGCATCTGGTTCTGCGAACCCACTGTGGACGTTTTGCTGACCGTGTCGGCTTCATTCCTCCAATTGCGATAGGGCTTACTTTGGTTGGCGGTGCGATGTTTTTGGTGATGTGGGCGGCTGGTGCCGGAACGCTGCTGTTGGCTGCGATCATGATTGGTGCGGGACTAGCGCTCATTCTGCCCGCCACAACCGCTCTTTATGGCGCAGAACTGCCCGAAACCAGCCTGGGCGCGGGATTGGGTGCGCTTGGATCACTGCGCAATCTGGGCAAGATCATCGGGCCGGTAGTCGCAGGTGCTATTCTCAGCATCTCGAACTATCAGACACTGTTTGCACTTTCGGGATCGACGCTGCTTGTCGTTGCCCTGATCATGATCGTCGGTATCCGTCCCCGCAGAGCGCGTCAGGGGGCCGTTTAGGGCTGAGTGGCCCGTAAAGCGGCTCCAATACTCTTCCCGATGACCTTCAGCTCGGTGGTGTGCATTTCTTCGGCGCAGTGGCTGGGTTCCCACGATTAGTGTGCTGAGGCAATTGCATTCGTGGGATTTGCCGGTTCAACCCAAACTGTACTTCTTTGCCCGGTGAACACGAACGTCAACCAATTCAGCAACTTAATCCGCCAACGAAATTTCAATGTGTTATAGTGTTTAATAGGGGACATTCTCCAGCAAAGGCTCGCCAGTGTGCGCTCCACAGACGCCCATAGATTAGCCAACTTTTCGGTCATGAAGGCACTCATGGCCGGAAATGGTTTGGCCGTGTTCGTGCTGGCGGCCGGAAGTGGGGCAATCAACATCCTCATGCTGTCCGGAGCAATTTATATGCTCCAGATTTACGACAGGATATTGTCGAGCCAAAGCGTGCACTCGCTCATTGTGATTTCGGCGATCGTATTTGGTGCGTTCGTGTTGATGGCTGTTCTCGACACGTTCCGTATGCGAATTCTTGTCTTGATCAGTGAGCGATTTGGGCGGTTGAATGGCGCGAAGGCGCACACCGCGGTTATCCGCAACGCTCAGATTGCCGAAAACTCCGGGCTGAGTGCGATGCAACCGGTCAGCGACATGGAAACGGTGCGCTCTTTCATAGCAAGTCCGGCACCGATTGCGTTTTTTGACCTTCCATGGATGCCCATATTCATTCTGGTGTGCTTCATCCTGCATCCCGTAATCGGCTGGTACGCCATCGGGTGTGCCTTGCTGCTCGTTTTCCTCACACTCTACATGAACTGGCGGACGTCAACCGGTACGAAGCGAAGTGATTTCGAACATAACAGCCTGTTGGCGAGTGCGGATACTGCGCAAAAGGGCAGAGATGTTCTGACCGCAATGGGAATGGTTCGTGGATTTACCCGTCGCTGGGAGCAGCGGTTTGACGGCTATATGGAAAAGCGACGCAAGACCGCGTTTCAGGTGGTCGGACTGATGAGCCTGGCGAAATCCTCGCGGCTGATGCTTCAATCTGGGGCGCTCGGAATTGGTGCCTATCTGGCCATCTTGGAGCAGATTACTCCAGGTGCAGTTGTGGCTGGTTCCATTTTGATTACGCGCGCACTTGGACCACTTGATCAGGCGCTCGCAGGCTGGAGCAGCTTCGTGCTTGCCCGACAGGCGGCCGGACGGCTGGGTGAAGCGTTGATGCGGGCTGAGCGACAGGAGAGCGATTTCGAATTGCCGACCCCGCATCGCAGTTTTGAAGCCCAAAATGTGACGGTTGCTGCTCCGGATTCTGGCCGCCTCATCATTTCGGGCATCAACTTCAAACTGATGGCAGGGCAGGCGCTTGGGATCATCGGTCCTTCCGCTTCCGGCAAGTCCTCGCTCATTCGTGCCCTGGTGGGGATTTGGCCTGTCCGACACGGCAAAGTGCGGGTTGATGGTGCCTCCCTTGATCAATGGCAGGGCGAGCTGCTCGGCAGTTCCATCGGCTATCTGCCTCAAGATGTGCAACTGTTCACGGGAACGGTCGCAGAAAACATTGCCAGATTCCAAGATAGTCCAGACTCGGAAGAGGTTATTGCTGCCGCGCAGGCGGCGGGTTTTCATGAGCATGTTGTTGCACTGCCCAACGGATATGAGACGCCGGTGGGTCATTCTGGTGCTTATCTTTCGTCTGGCCAAAAGCAGCGCCTTGGATTGGCGCGCGCGCTCTATAAGCGCCCATTTCTCATTGTACTGGACGAACCCAACGCAAACCTTGACGGGGCGGGAGATCAGGCACTTGCACGCGCAATACAGGCTGCTCGCGAATGGGGCAGCATCGTGGTGATTGCTGCGCATCGGAGCGGTGCACTGGCATCAGTCGACAGAGTGTTGACCATTCGAGAGGGACGAATGGTGAATCTGGAGACAATCAAGGAGTTTGGTGAACGTTACAGAGCGGCTCGTCGTCGTGGCGGCAAAGCTGCGGTCAGCGCCGAACCGCTTCAGGTCGTAAAGACGCAAGCTGATGACGATGAAGTGGATCATGCGGATGATTGATAAAACCATCCGACGGTACGCCTGGTCAGCGCTTGGTTTTCTGCTGTTTGCTTGCGGTGGCGCGGTTGGCGCATCCATGTATTTGGAGATTGACGGTGCAGTTGTTGCTCCCGGGGTGCTGGTGGTTGAATCAAACATCAAGTCTGTTCAGCACCCGTTTGGCGGCATTGTGTCTGAACTGCACGTTCGCGATGGCGACAAGGTCGAAGCTGGAACGGTCATTATCCGGCTGGATGATACGGAATTGCGGGCCGCCCTCGCCGAGGTTAGGGCCAACATAAGTTCGCACGAGGCGAAGCTGGCACGACTGATCGCGGAAAGAGACAAGCTGGCAGAGCCAATTTACAGTGCTACAAGCAGTGCAACTGAGAATTTACCAGGGTTCAGCCGGGCAGTCGAAGGCGAACTCACCCTGTTTGAAACACGTCGACAAACACTGGTTGGAACTAAAAAACAACTCGAAGAACGAAAGATACAGCTGAAGAACGAGACACAAGGCCTGCAACTGCAACTGAGTGCGCAGCGGGCGCAAATCGAGTTGGCCAAGGATGAACTGAAGGATCTTGATCAGCTGCTCGAAAAGGGCCTCGTTCAGCGGAACCGGGTGACGATTTTACGTCGCGAGGTGAAGCGGCTCGAAGGCATTATCGGGCAAATTGTGTCTGGAATTGCCCAATCCAAGGGCCAGGTCAGCGAAATCGATCTGCGCATATTGCAGTTGGACTACACACTGGCCAACGAGGTGGCCCGGGAAATCCGTGAAACGGAAACACCGCTGGAAGTCTACAAGCAACGTGAAAAATCCGCCGTGGATCGCATGAAGCGGGTGGAGATAAGAGCGCCGGTTGCCGGTTTTGTTCACAATCTGAAAATGCACACGGTTGGTGGCGTGGTGCTGCCGGGCGATGTGATCATGTCAATTGTGCCCGAAAAGGAGCGTCTGCTTATCGAAGCGCGGATATCTCCGACAGATATCGATCAGGTTACCGAGGGCACTGATGCAAGGGTTCGCTTCACCGCCTTTCAGCAAACAACCACGCCCGAGTTCAAAGGCAAGCTGAAAGTACTTGGCCGGGATTTGACCGTGCTTAGCGATGGATCGTCCCACTATATTGGTCGTGTGACCGTGGAAGCGGACGAACTGGATAAGCTCGGCGGACGGGAACTTGTGGCCGGGATGCCGGCTGACATCTACCTTCTCGTTGGGCGCAGGACGATTGCAAGTTATCTGGTCAAACCTCTGACGGACATGCTGTATCGCAGTTTGAGGGAACAGTAGGTAAGCATCTGACCTTCCGGAGCGCCTGGCGTGGACCAGAATTAGGCACTTGGGCGTCGGTTTACACTTGCCGTGAAAAGGGGTCGTTGCCCGTAAGCTATTGAAAAGATTGGTGAGCCGTCAGGGATTCGAACCCTGGACCTACTGATTAAAAGTCAGTTGCTCTACCAACTGAGCTAACGGCTCTCCGTCCGGATTCGGTGACCGGCGAATGGGCGGCTTAATAGGGACCTCTCAGGGTTCGGTCAAGCACCGAATTCACTTTGCCGCGCCGAAATTTTGGCGAATGCAAAGCTTCCGCAATGGCACCACTCTGCAACACAGATTGCTGATTTGCCGGTTTCCGCCAATTCCGATACTTTGTGGGACGGGTCTAGTTGTCAGGGCAGACCGTCGATCGTGGTGCGTTGGGGAATTGAACATGCTGACGAAAGTGCTGCTGTGGCTCCGTACACTGGTTGTGACCGGCACTCTTTGTCTGGCTATGAGTGGGGATTTTCTGCTCAACTCTCGGGTGAACGCACAGGAACAGGCCGAGCGTCGGGTGGCGCTTGTCATTGGCAATGCCAACTATGAAAACACACGCGAGTTGGCAAATCCGATCAATGACGCATCGGCCATAAGTTTCAGTCTCAAACGGATGGGCTATGAGGTGGTCAGTGGCACCGATCTCACCAATGCACAGTTGAAAAGCACGGTTCGGGAATTCGCCACCCGCATTGTTGATGCCGATGTGGCATTGTTTTTCTATGCCGGTCACGGGGTTCAGGTGTACGGCAAAAACTACATCATTCCGGTCGATGCCAAGCTGAAAAGCGAGGTGGATCTGGACTTCGAGGCAATGGATATTGACCTCGTTCTGCGCCAGATGATGCGGGATGCGAAGATCAAGCTGGTTTTTCTGGATGCCTGTCGAGACAACCCATTCGTGGAGAGCCTGACACGCTCCATGCCAGCATCGCGTTCCACTGCGGTGGGTCGCGGGCTGGCGCGCATTACATCAGCAGCCGATACAATGATCGCCTATGCGACGGAACCGGGTGCGACTGCAGCGGACGGAAAGGGACGGCATAGCCCGTTTACGCGAGCGCTGCTTGAACATATTGAAACACCGGCAACAAACCTCTCGACCATCATGACGAGGGTGCGTGGTACGGTCTACAAGCGCACTCGGAAGCGGCAGATTCCGTGGGTGAACACGTCGCTTACGGATGAGTTTTTTCTCAATCCCGAAAGCGAGAAGCCTGAATTGGTGGCGGCTTTGCCCGCAGACAATCTGAACCCTGAAACCGGCAACCCGCCGAGAAATCCGCAACAGGCAGCACTTGATCCGGCGGCGGGCCGGGAGAACACAAGCGAACCAGTCTACCTGAAGGGCCGGCCATTTCAGGTGAGCGACATTCCTTTGATTTGCAATGAGTGTCGCCGGAAAATTCGCAGCAAATACGCAAACGCTCGGCATCAACGGGCGCTGGCGCTCGGACCAGACGGGTCAACCGGTTGGGCGACCGAGTTCAAAAACGGCCGCCGCGATCTTGCGATGAAATCGGCTCTAGAACGGTGCCAGCGCCGCAGTTCGCGAAAGTGCGAAATTTATTCAGTCAATGGCGAGGTGGTTTGGGAACGTCCGAAACCTCAGGTCCCACGGCGTCCGTGGGTGAAAGTGCAATCATTCAAGCAAAGAATTTCAAGCAATGTCGTGTCGGGATTTCCAGAAAATATTCGCAAGGTGATGTTGGGAAAGTATTTGAGCTCTCGTGCGCCCAAAGCTTTTGCCATGGGACCGGGCGGGTCCTGGGCGTATCAGGTGAATGCTGAAGATGATGAAGAGGCAATGCGCATGGCGTTGGAAATCTGTTCCTTCTACAGCGAAGCCAAAACCTGTCGCGTTGTGGCGTTCAACAACGATCTGGTGGACCCGTAGTCTGGGCTGACCGGATTCGCCGAGGTGAATATCAGTCGCTGAACTTCGGCATGGTTGCGAGAAGCACGCCAGAAAGAACCAGAACAATTCCGACGGCGTGGTAAGGCTGAAACTGCTCTCCGAGCACCAGCATTGCGAGCGCCACACCATAAACAGGCAGCAGATACAGGGCGATCCCCGTGATCGCCGCGCCCAACCGCTTTACGCCGAACTGGTAGGACGAAAAGGCAAGGAGGGAGGCAATCAAGACAATTCCTGCAATGCTGGTCCAGGTTTCTGTCGCGGTCGGTAGTGAGGCGACATAAGCTACCTCAAACAGCGCAAACGGCAGGAGCAGCAGTCCTCCACATCCAGATATTACACAGAACAGTGTAAGCGTTGGTACGGATTCGAAATCATCATGATTAAGCAATACTGAGTAGCAGGCCCACGCAATCGCAGCGACAGCGATCATCAGATCACCAAGATTGAACTGCAGTTCGAGCAAGACGTTCACATCTCCATGGACCACAATTGCGGTCACGCCTGCAATTGCTATCACAATGCCCAGTATTTCGCGGCCTGTGATCTTTCGGCCCTGGAAGGCAGCCTGAATGAGCAGAATGAAAACAGGTGAGGAGGTGTAGATCAGCGTGACATTGGTGGCGCTTGTGTAGCGCAGAGCCAGATAAACGACCGCTCCGCAAATCCACATGCCCAGAAATGCCAGCAGGACAATCCGCCGCCGGTGGAGCCAAAGCGAAGCGCCATGGGTGCGAATGCCATCAAGTGCAAATGGAAACAGGATTAAGGATGTTGCCGTCCAGCGAATGAACGCCAGGGTCCATGGTTCCACATCACCAATTGCCACCCGCCCCAATATGATGTTTGAGGCAAAGAACAGCGGCATAAAAACCAGAACCACGTAAGCCGCGAGATTGGATTTCGCAGACGGCGTTGCTGGGCCGGAGGATGGATTTTCGGCGCTCAACGAATGTCTGACCCTAGAGATTCTGACCGCTATAGTCGGCAGGGAAGCACTCAGTTTCGATCTTCTGGCGCAAGGCCTGGCAGGCTTTTTTCGCAGCTTTGACCGATTTGAACGGCCCAACGACCAGTCGCGCCTCAAGGCCCGTGTTGGTTTCCCGTATGTCGCCGCGAGCACCCTTTGCGTTGAACAGGTCCGGCGCGACGCCGGTTAGCTCAAAGTAGCGTTTGGTAAGTTGGGCAAAGGAAGCGCCGCCACCAAGGTCGATGCCAATTTCTGCACCTTTTGAGATTTTTGGCTCGTTCGTTGGTGCGGTGGTTGCCCGAGGTTTGGCGCCTGACTGGACGAACTGCACCACCTCGCCGGCAAACCCGTTTTCCTTGATTGGCTTGGAGGAAAGAAGTGGACTTTCAGTGGCAGGAGGGTTCTTCGCGATGGTTGTGACACCGGCTGTTGGTTTTTGAGGGGAACCGGCATTGGTCGATCCGGTTCGGGAGGTGTCTATGCCATTGAGATCCAAGGGTGCGTTTTGCGTTGAGCTCAGCGGCTGAGGTGCCCGATCCAGAGCCACCACAACGCTGTCTCCACCGCTTCGCGCAAAGCCGAACGCAGCCACCGCCGCAAACAAAATCGCGGCCATGGACCAACTGATCACAGTCATCAAATCGGCCCGGGTCTCCGCCGAATGTTGCGGTCCATCTTCAACGGAATGAGAACCATCAGCCATTATGGATCTGTCCGGTTGCGCGGGTGTCACGAATCACTTTCAAGGTCGAATCGTCATCATTTTAGCGAAACGACGGTTTCTTTTAGCCGAATTTGCGAATAGTGCTGCGAAAAAAATCAAGACATCAATCACGAACGTGCCGGAGTCACTCATGTCGAGAACTTGTCTTACCGTCATTCTGGCCGCTGGCGAAGGCAAGCGAATGGCATCGGCCACGCCGAAAGTGCTGCACAAGGTGGCGGGTCTTCCGATGGTCAATCATGTGATCAACACCGCACGTCTTGCCGGCGCCACCAAGACGGCGGTTGTGGTTGGAGCGGGTGGAGACATGGTTCGCGAGGCGGTTGAGCGGGCCGGGGCCGACATTTCAACCCACGAGCAAAGGGAGCGATTGGGGACGGCCCACGCCGTGCTTGCAGCGCGCGAGGCCATTGCCGAAGGGTTCGATGATGTTCTGGTTCTTTATGGCGACGTGCCCCTGATCCAGGTGGAAACCGTGCAAAAAGCGCGGGATGGTCTCGCTTCCGGCGCTGATCTTCTGGTTCTCGGATTTCGCACCAACGATTCGCACGGATACGGACGTCTGCTTGAAGAAAATGGTGAACTGGTGGCCATTCGTGAGCATAAGGACGCCACTGAGGAAGAGCGTACAGTCGATTATTGCAACAGCGGGATCATCGCGATGCGCGGAGATCGCTGTCTGGAAGTGCTCGACGCAATTGGCAACGATAACGCACAGAAAGAGTTCTATCTGACTGACAGTGTTGAGGTTTCGCGGGCCAAAAGTATGCGCTGCTTTGCCGTGGAGGTGCCTGAGGAAGAGACCCTTGGCGTCAATGACCGCTCTCAGCTTTCAGAAGTTGAAACCATCTGGCAGTCGCGCAAACGACACGCGATGATGCTTGGCGGCGTGGCGCTTGCTGCACCCGAAACAGTTTATTTTTCCCACGATACCGCCATCGGACGGGATGTGACCGTTGAACCCAATGTCTGGTTTGGCCCGAACGTGGAAATCGCCGACAATGTGGAAATCCGCGCTTTCTCTCACCTTGAAGGGGTGAAGATTGCCTCAGGCGCCTATGTCGGACCATTTGCGAGGTTGCGCCCGGGAACTGAGCTTGCCGAAAAGTCGAAGGTTGGAAACTTCTGTGAAGTCAAGGCCACCAAAGTGGGCGAGGGGGCCAAAATCAACCACCTTGCCTATGTGGGTGATGCGACTGTTGGCGAAAAGGCTAACGTTGGAGCCGGAACGATCACCTGCAACTATGACGGCTTTGCCAAGCATAAAACCAACATTGGGCCGGGTGCGTTCATTGGAAGCAATACCGCGCTTGTTGCGCCGGTTTCCGTGGGTGAAAATGCCAATACAGCGGCAGGCAGCGTGATTCATCAGGATATTGAAGCCGATGCGCTTGGTATTGCACGGGCCCATCAGGTGAACAAACCAGGCCTAGCAAAGCGTTTGCGCGAAAAGTTTCGCAAGCTGAAAGAGCAGCGCGGATAAGGATTTACAACGCTTGCAGGCACTGACCCACGGCAATTGATGAACGCCAGTTTGCAGATTGGAAATGTTTTTTGATTACACGAACGCGTGAAATGGCGCTAACCGGGGGTCGGTAACACGCCTATAAGGGCGAACAATGCGCTGGTGCTGTGGCCGGCGCGCAGAAATCGGGGTCTGGCGCAATGTGCGGCATTATCGGAATTGTTGGCAAAGAACCAGTCGCTCCACTCATGGTGGATGCGCTGAAACGGCTGGAATATCGCGGTTATGATTCTGCCGGTGTGGCGACCCTAGAAGGCGATCATCTTGATCGCCGTCGTGCCGAGGGAAAACTCGTCAATCTTGAAGACCGGTTGGGTGAAACGCCGCTCGCTGGGCTGATTGGGATCGGCCACACAAGATGGGCGACCCATGGAGCGCCGACGGAATCAAACGCGCACCCGCATTTTTCTGACAATGTTGCTGTAGTTCACAACGGCATCATCGAGAATTTCCGTGAGCTTCGCGAAGAGCTGAAGGCTGCGGGTTTTGTGTTCGCTTCTGAAACCGACACCGAAGTGGTCGCTCACCTTGTAAGCCAGGGCCTTCAAAAGGGAATGCCACCGGTGGATGCCGCCCATGCGGCCATCAAGCGCCTTCAGGGCGCGTTCGCGCTCGCAGTGTTGTTCCGCAGCGATGATGACCTCATCGTCGGTGCTCGCAACGGGCCTCCGCTCGCTGTAGGCCATGGTGAAGGTGAGATGTTCCTTGGATCAGACGCGATTGCTCTGGCTCCGTTCACCAACATGATCACCTATCTTGAAGATGGTGACTGGGCTGTCATCCGTCGGGATTCGCTGCACATTTTTGATGCGGATGGCAATCACGTCGAGCGCGCCAAGCAAAAGTCGATTGGCAGCAGCCTGCTGGTGGACAAGGGCAATCACCGTCACTTCATGGAAAAGGAAATCTACGAGCAGCCCGAAGTGATCGGCCATACGCTCGCAAATTTCATGGATTTTTCTGCCGGACGCGCAACGGTGGCCGATCAGGTCGATATCGATTTTGCGTCTCTGGAGCGCGTGACAATTTCCGCCTGCGGAACGGCCTATCTTGCTGGTATGGTCGCAAAATACTGGTTTGAGCGTTATGCCCGCCTGCCAGTCGACATTGATGTGGCTTCTGAATTTCGATATCGCGAAATGCCACTTCCCAAAAACGGATTGGCACTGTTCATTTCACAGTCCGGTGAAACCGCAGATACTTTGGCGTCTCTTCGGTACTGCAAGTCTCAAAACCAGCATATCGGGGCTATCGTGAATGTGCGGGAGAGCACGATTGCACGAGAGTCCGATTCAATCTTCCCAACATTGGCCGGTCCTGAAATTGGCGTGGCCTCCACGAAGGCCTTTACCTGCCAATTGAGCGTTCTGGTTTCGCTCGCTATCGCGGCGGGTCGTGCTCGTGGCGTTTTGAGCGAAGAGGATGAGAAGGAACTCATTCAGATTCTCTCTGAGACGCCGCGCTATGTGCGTCAGGCCCTGAAGATGGAAGAGGAAATCGAGACGATTTCCAAGGATCTGTCGCGCTATCGCCATGTGCTTTATTTGGGGCGCGACACCAACTTCCCGCTTGCCATGGAAGGCGCGTTGAAGCTGAAGGAAATCTCCTACATTCACGCGGAAGCCTATGCTGCGGGTGAACTCAAGCACGGTCCGATTGCCCTGATTGATGAGGAAATGCCTGTCGTTGTAATCGCACCGCATGATCACATCTATGAAAAGACCGTCTCCAACATGCAGGAAGTTGCTGCGCGCGGCGGTCAGATCATCCTGATCACCGACGAAAAGGGTGCCGGTGCCAGCGGACTTGATGATGCCCGCGTGATCGTCATGCCGACCATGCCTGATATCATCACGCCGTTGGTCTATGCGCTGCCCATCCAGATGCTGGCCTATCACACGGCAGTGCACATGGGCACCGATGTGGATCAGCCCCGCAATCTCGCCAAATCCGTGACGGTCGAATAGGACCGGACTGCGACGGCGGACTGAGCATTCCAGACTGCATAGAATTTGCTCTCCATGTACTTTGATTTGCGCTTGTAATGATGGTTGCAGGGCACATATTGTAGATCAGCTGGCCGTGGACGCGTGACGGGCGCCAACGAAAAACGAGCAAAGTCGGCTTTACTTCAAAGACAGAGACGCTCAGCTACCCATTTGCTGAACGCAGCGACCGAGTTTGATCAGACCGAAAGACCAAATGACTCAACTTCCGGGGCACCAAAAAGACGCGCCAAAACAGATCGGCGGCGTTACCCGTCTTAGAAACTATTTTCTGACAGGCTTCGTTGTCACTGCGCCGCTGGCGATCACGGCCTACCTGACCTGGACTTTCATTGGCTGGGTCGACAGTTGGGTGAAGCCCTATATTCCCGAAGTCTACAATCCGGAAACCTATCTGCCGTTTTCAATTCCGGGATTTGGGCTGCTGATCGCGTTGTTTGTGATCACGATCATCGGATTTCTGACGGCCAATCTGATCGGACGAACGATTGTAGTTTACGGCGAAACGCTGCTCAATCGTATGCCGCTAGTGCGCAATCTCTATTCGGCGCTGAAGCAGATTTTCCAGACCGTATTTCGGGAAAATTCGGAGAGCTTCAAGCAGGTGGTGTTGGTGGAATATCCCCGAAAAGGCATCTGGGCATTGGCTTTTGTGGCGACTGACACGCTGGGCGAAGTTCAAGCAAGGCTGGATGATCCCGCAGGCCAGACAGTGAGCGTTTTCCTGCCTACGACACCAAATCCTACGTCAGGATTTTTGCTTTTTGTTCCAAAAGAAGATGTGGTTCCCCTTGATATGTCGGTGGAAGATGCTGCGAAGCTGGTGATTTCCGCGGGACTTGTTGCGCCCGATTTTCAGAAAGACGCCCAGGCGAAGGCCGACGCCTATCGTGAGGAACAGTCCCGAAAAAGCGCGGAGCCGGAAGACGCGTAGCTCTTGTTAGCTCAGGTTCGATAGATCTGTGTGCAACTTCAAAAGATCAGGGATGATGGTGGGATCTCGTCGTCCCAATCCACATTCGGTCGCGATACCAAATTCCGGTCTGAATTTTTTGGCGGTTTCAATCCGTTTTGTTGTTCCCTCAATACCGTCCTGTTCGTGGATCAGTCCCAGGAATAGCTCGCACCCGGGTTTTAGTTTTATTTCTGACAGTGGTCTGAAGTAAGTCTCATCGTCTCTCTCGATGGGTACCGGCATGTGAATCCAGTCGATGAACCGGCTTGTCCGCTCTGAAACCGCGGTGCCGAGCTTCGCCAGCAATGCCATATCGTCGGGTTCCTTGAAATGCTTGTTCCCGGCATCGCCATAGCAAAAGTGGAAACCCATCTCGACATCATCGGGGACCGCATCGCCAAGTTCCGAGAGTTGATCGGCAATCACGTCAAAAGGATTGTCGAACCAGACAGGAAAAAGCCCCTCCAGAACCGCAAATTCAATGGCCACATCCCACTGGATGGCGAGGTCCGAGGCAGGAATTGTTTCGCGGATTTCAACAAGTTCTTCAAGCAGCCGCGCATGATAAGGGGCAAACACGCGCGATTGGTGTTCGGGTTCCACATAGGCTGCAACGATTGCCAATGGTGTGGGCAACGATACCTGAAATCGTTGTGCACCAATTTTTCCGTCGGCCTTAAGGGCGCGAAACCGTTCAAATGATTGCAAAGCGGCGTCGCGATATCCGAGATTGTGGAATTCAAGCGGACCCTCGAAATCATCACGCACCCGCAATCGTGGCATCGCCACTTCGGCGTTTTGCATCGACCCTGCAATCTCAAGGGCTTCGTGCGAGCCCAGCAGCGGGCGTTGCCAAGCGATCCAGTTTGTACGCTCTCCCGTTTCACCATCTGGCACGCGTTTCAAATTGTCGCCAAGCACTTCACAACATGTGGTGAAAACGGCGTCTGTATCGGCAAGTGGCACCGAGCCCACGAGATGGACTGATCGTGACATAGTGATTTTTCCTAACCGGCGCGCAGCAGACGCACCGCCTCGTCCTTTCCATGAAGATAAAGTGCGGTTCTTAGCGCGTCACCCCTTTTCTCGGACAGTCCAGGGTTGGTTGCAACGATCAAACGTGCCTCATCCCGCGCCATCTCCAACAGCTCGCCATGGACTTCCATGCGCGCCACCCGAAATCCGGGGGACCCAGATTGCCTCACACCCAGTACTTCGCCTTCGCCACGTAGTTTCAAATCCTCCTCGGCAATCAAAAATCCGTCTTCCGTTTGACGCATGATGTTGAGGCGCGCCTGGGCGACCTCCCCGAGAGGGGATTTATACAAGAGCAGGCAGGTTGATGGTTTGTCGCCGCGACCGACGCGACCCCGCAACTGATGCAGCTGTGCCAGTCCGAAACGTTCAGCATGCTCAATGACCATGATGGTTGCATCCGGCACATCGACGCCCACTTCAACCACGGTTGTTGCCACCAGCAACCGCACCTCGCCGTCCTTGAACCGCCGCATGACATCGTCTTTTTCCGCGGCTTTCATGCGACCATGCACCAGACCGACAGGAGTGTTCAGCCGCTGACTGAGGAACTGGAACCGGTCTTCGGCCGCCGTGACCGGAAGCTCGTCGCTCTCCTCCACCAACGGGCAGATCCAATAGGCTTTTTCACCTTTGGCGAGGGCACCTTCAATTCGCGCGACCAGTTCGTCGAGCCGCTCCAGTGGCAGAGCAGTGGTCTGGATGGGCTGACGTCCAGCGGGTTTTTCTCTCAATTGTGAAACGTCCATGTCGCCAAAAAAAGTAAGGACGAGCGTGCGCGGAATCGGTGTCGCCGTCATCACCAATATGTCGGTGGCGGGACCTTTCGCGCTGAGGGCGAGGCGTTGATGCACACCAAAGCGATGCTGTTCATCAATGATACCAAGGCCAAGATTTTTGAATTTGACTGCGTCCTGAAAAAGTGCGTGGGTGCCAACCACAATATCCGTTTCTCCGGAAGCCAGAGCATCGTAGATCGCGTCGCGCTCTTTGCCCTTTTCGCGACCGGTGAGGACGGCAAAGCTCAGTCCAGCAGCCTGACAAAGTGGTTCGATTGTTGCCAGATGCTGGCGCGCCAGAATTTCCGTAGGTGCCATGAGTGCGGCTTGCGCACCGGATTCCACCACGTGAGCCATGGCCAGAAGGGCAACCACCGTTTTCCCTGATCCGACATCCCCCTGTAGCAATCGCAACATGCGATCGGGATTTGCAAGATCAGCGGAAATTTCTGAAAGCGCCTCGGTCTGGCTGTTCGTCAGGGAGAAGGGCAGGGCGTCCAGAACTATTCGAGAAATGATGCCACTGGCCTGACGTGCCAATCCGGCAGATTTTTTCATATTGTTGCGCACGAGAGCGAGCGCCAGTTGCCCGGTCAGTATCTCGTCATAAGCGAGCCTGGCCCATGCGGGGCTTTGCGGATCAATGTCTAACGAATCTCTGGGCTCATGAACACGCAACAGGCTCTTGCGCAAATCCTGCCATCCCTGCCGGTCCACAATTGTGGGATCAAGCCATTCCTCAAGATCGGGGAGCGCGTGAAGCGCCGCTTTGATTGATTTGGTCATGACTTTTGCAGACAGGCCTGCCGTCGATGGATAGACCGGTTCAACCAGCGGCAGGCTCGAAAAATCAGCTTCCGACACCACATGGTCTGGGTGCACCATGTTGGGGCGGCCATTGAACCACTCGATTTTGCCGCTCACGTAGCGCGTTTCTCCCACGGGCAGGAGTTTTTCGAGCCAGTTTGACTGGCCACGAAACCACACAAGCGCAAGTTCGCCGCTCTCGTCATGGACGAAAACCCGATAGGGCACACGATTGTTGCCACGCGGCGGGGGATTGTGTCGATCCACACGAACCTTGATTGTGCCAATCACCCCTTCCGGGGCGGTCGCGATTTCAGGCTGCAGTCGACGGTCTATCACGCCAGAGGGAAGGTGAAACAGCAGATCGCCGACCGTTGTAACGCTCGCATTTTCAGATCCCCGTATGAGCTTTGTGAGCGTTTTTTCCAGCTTTGGCCCAATGCCATCAAGCTTCGAAACGGGTGCAAACAGAGGATTGAGGATTGTCGGCCGCATTATGAATTTGTGCCAAGCCGGAGGAGGGGACGCAAGTCTGATCGGTGTGGCAACGATAATCCAGTTGATGAGGATTTGAGAGGCTGACACTGACGGCCGAAGCGACTATACCACCGCTCTTATTATTCATTGAAAAATCACGTGATCATCATGCGAACGAGCGAGGGGCTCGACAATCGACGGCGGCGCATTCTTTACCGGGCCTGGCACCGCGGCACGCGGGAGATGGACCTCATCCTAGGGCCATTTTGCGACGCCTGCCTTTCCGAGCTTGCCGGTTCGGAACTTGATGATCTCGAAACGCTCATGGAAACGCGGGACACCACTCTGTTTGCGTGGATAATCGGGACAGAGCCCGTTCCAGACGAGCACAATCACACGCTTTTTCAACGGCTTGTGGCTTTTCATAGAGATCAGCCAATAGAATGAAGCCTGAATCACTTAACCAACTTGCCGGTGTCTTTGATCAGGCGTCCGGTTTCGACATTACTTCGGTTCCAGACGGGTTGGAGCCGCTTGTTCTGGCCCGCCTGGCCGCCAATTCGTTATCGAATTCGGTGGCTTTTGTCGCTCGTGATGGTCAACGTGCGTCGGAAATTGAAACGATGCTCGGGTTTTTCGCTCCCTGGGCGGATGTCCTTCATATGCCGGCCTGGGATTGCCTTCCCTATGACCGTGTTTCGCCGTCGAATCAGATTTCTGCGCGTCGCCTTTCGACCCTTGCTCAGCTCGCCGCAGAACGCCCGAGTGATGCACCGCCCCGGATTGTTGTCACATCACCCAATGCGTTGATCCAGAGGGTTTTGCCGCGTGATGTGATCCTGAAAACGGTGCTCTCTGCGCGCCCTGGCAACTGCATTGAGATGGAAACGCTGATTGGATGGCTGGAAGCGAACGGTTTTCAGCGCACTTCAACCGTGCGGGATACGGGCGAATATGCCGTGCGCGGTGGAATTCTCGATCTTTATTCTCCTGGTGGCGGGGCGCCCGTTCGCCTTGATTTCTTTGGCGATACGCTTGAATCCATTCGTGAATTTGATGCGGAAAGCCAACGCACGACCCATCAGCTTGCCGATCTTTCGCTGCATCCGATGAGTGAAGTGGTTCTGTCCGATGCTGCGGTGTCGCGCTTCAGAACCGCCTATCTCAGCCTGTTCGGTGGTGCGACGCGCGATGATGCGCTGTATCAGGCGGTCAGTGAACGACGGCGTTACGCAGGTCTCGAACATTGGCTGCCACTTTTTCACGAGCAGCTCGAAAGTGTCCTTGACTACCTAGTCGATACTCCGGTGGTGCTCGATCAGCTTGTGTTTGAAGCCGTCAATGACCGCTCGGACCAGATTGCCGACTACTATGAGGCGCGGAAATCCGCACTGGACTATGAGACAGGGCTCTCCTCCGGTGGCGGCACACCATACAAGCCGGTTCCGGCCAGTCAGCTTTATTTTTCCGGATCAGACCTTGAAGACGCGCTGAAGGGTTTCGAGACGGCAAACCTGTCCGCATTCGATCAGCCTTCGGCGGACAAGCCGGTGGTCTCGTTGCAAGGTCGACAGGGACGCAGCTTTGCAGCCGAGCGAACTGCGGGAAACATCAACATCTTTGATGCCCTGATCTCCCACATCGCCGATCTGCGCGAAGCTGGCAAAACAGTTCTCATTGCCTCCTGGAGTGCCGGCGCACGCGATCGGCTGCACAACGTTTTGGGCGAGCACGGTCTGGAACGGGTTCGTCTTGTCGACACCTGGCAGGGCATTGAGGGGCTCAAGCAAGGCGAAACCGGCCTTGTGGTTCTGGAGCTTGAAACAGGGTTCGAACTTGCCGACCTTGCGATCATTTCCGAGCAGGATGTGCTGGGCGACCGGCTGGTGCGCAAGCGGTCGTCGCGCAAAAAGGGCGCAGACTATCTTTCGGAAGTTGCGAGCCTTTCCGAAGGCGACATCGTCGTTCATGTGGAGCACGGCATTGCCCGCTTTGCCGGTCTCAAGACGGTTGAAGCGGCAGGCTCTGCCCATGATTGCGTCGAGCTTCACTATGCGGGCGATGACAAGCTTTACTTGCCTGTTGAGAACATCGAGCTACTTTCACGCTACGGGTCGGACAGTGCCGAAGTGGTGCTCGACAAATTGGGCGGGGTCGCCTGGCAATCGCGCAAAGCGAAACTCAAGAAGCGCCTGCTTGATATGGCGGGCAAGCTCATTGAAATCGCGGCTGCACGAGAGATGCGCCAGACGGAGCCACTGACCGCACCGCATGGCCTCTACGATGAGTTTGCTGCACGCTTCCCTTATGAGGAAACAGAAGATCAGATGGGCGCGATTGATAGTGTGCTTGATGATCTTTCTTCGGGTCGGCCCATGGATCGGCTGGTTTGCGGAGATGTGGGTTTCGGCAAGACCGAAGTAGCGCTGAGGGCGGCGTTCATCACGGCCATGGCGGGCCGTCAGGTTGCAGTGGTGGTTCCAACCACGTTGCTTGCCCGACAGCATTTTCGCGCCTTTGAAGAGCGGTTTCGCGGGCTTCCGGTGCGGGTGGCGCAGGCGTCCCGGCTTGTGGGTACAAAGGCGCTCAACACCACAAAGAAGGAGTTGGCCGACGGCACGCTCGATATTGTGGTGGGCACTCACGCGCTTCTTGGAAAATCGGTGGATTTCAAGCGGCTTGGCCTGCTCATCATCGATGAGGAGCAGCATTTTGGTGTGAAGCATAAGGAGCGCTTGAAAGAGCTGCGTTCCGACATTCACGTGCTGACCCTTTCAGCCACGCCAATTCCGCGTACTCTGCAACTGGCGCTGACCGGGGTGCGGGAACTCTCCCTTATCACAACGGCACCGGTGGACCGTTTGGCTGTTCGCACGTTCATCTCGCCGTTTGACAGTCTGGTTGTCAGAGAGGCGTTGTTACGAGAGCGTTATCGGGGAGGGCAAAGTTTCTATGTCTGTCCGCGGGTTTCTGATCTCGCCAACCGCAAGGAATGGCTCGATGAACAGGTGCCGGAACTGAAGGTCGCCGTGGCACATGGCCAGATGCCGCCCGGCGAACTGGAAGACATCATGAACGCCTTTTATGAAGGCCAATATGACGTTCTCCTATCGACCACAATTGTTGAATCCGGGCTGGATATCCCCACCGCAAACACGCTGGTGGTGCATCGGGCAGATATGTTCGGTTTGGCGCAACTTTATCAGTTGCGCGGAAGGGTGGGGCGGTCGAAGACCCGCGCCTATGCCTTTATGACGCTGCCACCACATCGCACATTGACCGCAACTGCCGAACGCCGCCTGAAGGTGTTGCAATCGCTGGAAAATCTCGGCGCCGGCTTTCAACTGGCAAGCCACGATCTCGATATTCGCGGATCCGGAAACCTGCTGGGCGAGGAACAGTCGGGCCATATTCGCGAAGTGGGTTACGAACTTTACCAACAGATGCTGGAAGAGGCTGTTGCGGAACTGAAAGAAGGCGGCGAAGCTGTCAGTGATGGTCGCTGGTCGCCACAAATCACCATCGGCACGACCGTGATGATCCCAGAAAGTTATGTGCCAGACCTCACATTGCGTCTGGGACTTTATCGACGCCTTGCGGAACTGGATGATGCAGCCGATATTGATGCCTTTGGCGCTGAGTTGATCGACAGATTTGGTCCGCTGCCGGAAGAGGTCGACCATCTTCTTAAAATTGTTTTCGTTAAATCCCTCTGTCGTAAGGCCAATGTCGAGAAACTTGACGCCGGTCCACGCGGTGTTGTGTTGGCGTTCCGCAATCAGACGTTCCCCAACCCCGCGGCGCTGGTTCAATATATTGGCCAGCAGGGGTCACTTGCCAAAATCCGGCCGGACCAAAGCATCGTTCTGACCCGGGATTGGCCAACGGCGGAAAAGCGTCTCAAGGGCAGCGCGGTGGTGATGAGCCAGCTCGTGAAGCTGGTGGAGTAGTTCCTCTATTCGGCCGCTTCGGCCTTTGCGTCAGCCACCTGACGGATCACATTCTGAATGGCTTCGGGTTCCTGCGCGCCTACAACGGCGTATTTATTGTCGACAATGAAGCAGGGAACGCCGGTAACACCCATCTGCTGAGCGGTGGCGATTTCATTCTGCACGGCCTCCTTGTCGGAATCGGTTGGCAGAAGTGTTTCGACAATGGAAACGTCCATTCCAGCATCTCGCGCGGCTTCGATGAGCACATCATGTTTGCCGATGTTACGACCCTCAAGGAAGAACATCTCAAACAGGCGTGTGACAAGCTTCTCCTGGATGCCGTCGCCCGCTGATCCAGCCCAGCGAATGACACGATGTGCGTCGAGTGTGTTGGGGGAAACGCCAATGGCGGAAAAATTGAACTGGATGCCTTCATCCAGGCCGGCATTTTCGATGTTCTGATAGATGGCTTTTGCCCGTTCCGGGCCGCCGAACTTCTTTTCCAGATACTCGCGGCGATCCCGACCTTCAGGTGGCAGGGTTGGGTCGAGCTGAAACGGACGCCAGGAGACCTTCACATCAACGTCATCCAGCCCTTCCAACGCCTTATCCATGCGCTTTTGGCCGATGTAGCACCACGGGCACATAACGTCAGACACGATGTCGATGTTGACGGATTTCATTGATTTGCCACCTTTCTGTGACGTTACTTTTTTGCCCACCACACGGGCAACTGATAGCCATAGAGTGAAGACTTTTCCGGGTGTTCAACCCGAGACCAGCGGGCCAAACGCTGTTCCTTCAAGTGGTAGAGTGGCACCAGATAGTGGCCCGAAATCAGCACCCGGTCATAAGCCCGCACCGCGGCCACAAATGCGTCCCGATCTCGGGCGTTGAGCATTGCATCAATCATGGCGTCGATTGCCGGATTTGCAACGCCTGCAAAGTTGAAACTGCCTTCAAGATTTTGCGATTGAGAGCCCCAGCGGAAAATCTGCTCCGCACCGGGTGAGAGTGACGCCGAGAACTTCTTCATGATCACATCGAAGTCAAAGCTGTTGCTACGCTGCTGAAACTGCGCATCGTCGGTGGTGCGAATTGTGACTTCAATGCCGAGTGGAGCCAGCGTGCGCTGCCAGGCCGTGGACAGACGCTCCTGTTCCTGCGAGGCAATCATGACCTCAAAGGCGAGTGGTTGGCCGCTGGGATCGACCATTTTTCCGTCCTTCAAGGAAAAGCCAGCAGATTTCAGTTCGCGCAGCGCCGCACGAAGCGCTTTGCGGTCGCGTCCCGAGCCATCGGTTTTGGGGGGCTGATAGGTGCCGTCCATCACGTCGGAACTCACCGCGTCGGGAAATGGCGCGAGGAGTGCTTTTTCGGCTTCGGATGCCGGTCTTCCAAGTGCAGAGAGCTCGGACCCGTGGAAATAGGAGCCGGTTCGTTGATAGGCTCCAAAGAAAAGGTTCTGATTTGTCCATTCGAAGTCGAAGGCGAGTGCTAGCGCCTTTCTCACCGCAATATTGTCAAACGGGGGGCGCCGTGTGTTGAACACGAAACCCAGCATACCTGTCGGTGTTCCGGCGATGAACGTGTCCTTGATGACCCGGCCATCGGAAACGGCCGGAAAATCGTATGCCTGCCTCCATTTCGCGGGGTTTCCCTCGGGATAGATATCAAACAAGCCTTTCTTGAAGGCTTCGAACTGGGCATTGGCAGCGCGGTAATATTCCACTTCGATCTCGGCAAAATTGAAAAACCCGCGCATGACTGGCAGGTCCTTCGCCCACCAATCCGGGTTCTTCTTGTAGGAGATACTTTCGCCAGGCTTCACTTCCGTGACCAGGTACGGTCCGCTGCCGATCGGTGGTTTCAGTGTCGAGTTCTGAAAGGTTTCGGGATCAATGGCGTGCTTTGGCAAAATCGGCATCAGGCCAAAAAGCAGTGCGAGTTCGCGATCCGCCTGATCATTGAAAACAATACGAAAGCCCCGTTCACCCTTGGGCTCGATACGCTCGACCTTCCGCATCCGGGAAGAGTAGGGTGGTCGCCCTTTCTCTTTCAGGAGATCAAAGGTGAACAGCACGTCGTCGACGGTCACAGGTTTTCCGTCGGACCAGCGGGCCTCTTTGCGCAAATGGAACTCGACCCATGTTCGGTTGTCATCGGTTTCTAAGGTTTCCGCCAAAAGCCCATACATGGTGAATGGCTCGTCTCTGGAGCGAAACAACAGGGTTTCGTAGACGAGGTTGCCGAAGGCGGGATCCCAGATGCCGCGCGCGGTTGTTCGCATGCTTTTGATGACGAAGGGGTTGAGACTGTCAAATGTGCCACGGACCCCATATGTGATCTTGCCACCCTTGGGCGCGTTCGGGTTGGCATAGGGAAGATGGGCGAAGTCCGCTGGCATTGCCGGTTTGCCATGCATGGCGATGCCATGCATGGGCTCGCTGTGCACCGGCTGGATCGCAGCAAAGCTCAGAATCAAAATGCCAGCCGCCGCCTGGAACAGTTTTCTGTTTTTGGGCCGCTTCGCCATGGTTGCTGATCCTGAAAAATATGAAATGTCGGTAATGTTCATGATCTAAAGCCAGCGATTCGAGGCATCTGGGCCACTCTATCACAGGATTGGCACAGGATTGCGCATTTCAAGGCTCCCAACACTGGAAATTAGCTGACCATGACGGTATGGACTTCGCGACGGCGGCCATGATTGCGCCGCATCTCGCTGTCAGATCGACGCGAGGCGCCACAGTGCGCAAAAAAGATGACAATTCGGCGAGCTTTATGAGGCCCACAAAGATGACAACCCGTTCGACCACTCACTTCCTTTCCCGAGCCGTTGGTGCCACCACAGCCCGGTTTGCCGGATTGGCATTGGCTGCAAGTGTTGCCCTTCCAGTTGCAGTATCAGGGAGTGCACAGGCCCAGACGGCAGCTGGTGAACGTCCACCGTCGCAGTCCTGGTTCAAAGTTTGCTCCAAGTCGGGTGAGAACGATATCTGCAACGTTCAGTTCAATGTGACGGCGGATACGGGCCAGCTCGTAACGGCAGTGAACCTTCTGACCGTGAAAGGGCAAATCAATCGCCGCATTTTTCAGGTAGCGGTACCAACCGGTCGTTTCCTGCCGGCTGGTGTTGAGGTGAAAATCGACGAAGGCAAAGCCAACAAGCTCACCTACTCAATCTGCCTGCCGAACCGCTGTCTGGCTGAAGTTCAATTGACGGATGATCTGGTGAATGCGCTGAAGCGTGGGGGCAAAATCCGCCTGACGTCGGTCAACTTCCAGAACAAGAAAAATCCGATTGATGTGACTCTGCAGGGCTTCACTGCTGCCTACGATGGCGAGCCGATTTCGCAGGACAAGTTTAAAGAACGCCAGGAAAAGCTTCAGTCTGAACTTCAAAAGAAAGCGGAAGAAGCCCGGCGCAAGCTGGAAGAGGCTCAAAAAGCCGCTAAAGATCAGTGATCCGGAGCAGCCTTGTGAGAGCCGCAAAACATCCGTTGTTCGTCGCCGTGGTCGCATTGTTTGCGACCTCCGGTTTCGGTTGGGCGCAAGCGCCACAAAATCCGCCGGATGGGTTCTGGTTTAAAACCTGTCAGGAAGAGCAGGGCAGTAAAATCTGCACGGTTCAATTCAATGTGTTGAGCCCAGCAGGCAAGCTGCGCGCGACTGTCAATCTCAGCACTTTGACGGGCAAGATCAACAGCAAGCTGATGCGCCTCATCGTTCCGACGGGGCGATATATTCCTGATGGCATCACAATTCAGGTGGACCAAAGCCGCAAGAACAAGGTTCCCTATACCATTTGTTCCCGCAGCAGTTGTTTTTCGCAAATCCAGATGAGCGATGAGCTGGTCCGTGTGCTGAAACGCGGCGGCAAAATGTATCTCACTACGACGAATTTTCAGGAAAAGAAAATATCGATGGAGATCACCCTGAAGGGCTTTACCAAGTCGTTTGACGGACCTCCGCTTACAGAGGCTGAATTGCGAGAGATGATTGAGTTGCGCGCGATCGAAAATGCCAACGCTGCGAAGCGGGACAACTCAGCAGCCTCTCAATAAAGTTGGTTGGCGGCATCGAGTTGCCGCCGTTCCTTTAAAGTCTGCTATCCGCCCTGAACCTGGTTTAGGGCCTGTTCGAGATCATTGATCAGGTCTCGCGGATCTTCCAAGCCAATCTGCAGGCGGATGGTTTTGCCCTCCTGCGGTGCCAGTGAAACGGTGCGATCCTCGAACGTTGGTATGACTGCAAGGCTTTCATAGCCACCCCAGGAATATCCAAGACCGAAGAATTCAAGCGCGTCGAGGAACGCTGCTGCTTTATCAAAATCCCAGCCATCGAACACAAACCCGAACAGACCGGACGAACCGGAAAAGTCGCGTTTCCAGATTTCGTGTCCCGGGTCATCCGGTAGTGCAGGATGCAGAACGCGCGCGATTTCTGGGCGCGAATTCAACCATCTGGCGACTTCAAGTGCATTTTCCTCATGCCGTTTCAGGCGCACTTCCATGGTCTTGAGGCCCCTGAAAACGAGATAGCAATCATCAGGGGCGGCGCAGACGCCGAGTGTGAGTTGCGTGTCGTGCAATTGTTCCCAGGTTCGAGCATTGGCAGAGACCGAACCCAGAACGAGATCTGAATGGCCTGAAGGGTATTTGGTCAATGCATGGATTGAAATGTCCACGCCGTGATCAAGCGGTTTGAAAAACAGCGGTGTGGCCCAGGTGTTGTCCATCATGACAACGGCATCAACCGCGTGGGCTGCTTCTGCCATCACTCTTGTGTCGTGCATTTCAAAACTGTTTGACCCCGGTGCTTCCAAAAACAGCACCTGTGTGTTGGGTCGAATAAGTTCCGAGATCCCAGCTCCGATTTCAGGGGCAAAATACTCGATCTCCACATCCATGCGAGACAGGATCGTGTCAGCAAAGCGACGCGTTGGACCATAAAGGCTATCCACCAGCAGCACGTGCCCGCCAGCGCTTGCAAATGCCACAAGCGGAACCGTGACAGCCGCAAGACCGGAAGGAACAAGCACTGTTCCCTGCGCGCCTTCCAGCTCGCAGAGCGCATCTGCAAGCGCGTCCGTTGTGGGGGTGCCTCTGGTTCCGTAAAGATACTTCTGGCGCCGGTTCACCATCGAATCAACATTCTCGAAAAGCACTGTTGAAGCATGAACCACTGGGGGGTTGACGAACCCATGGAAGTCTCGCGGTTCGTGACCGGAATGCATCAGCTTGGTGGTCGTGCTGAGTTGTTCACGTGGCGTCTTTGGCTTTGGCATTATTGGATAAGTCCATGTTATTTTGAAGGAAATAGCCTTGGGAGTTTTGCGAGTGTTCAAGACGGTGAATACCTGCGATTTCACCACTTGACCCGGGCTGCATAATCGCATCTGATAAGTCCGTCAAAGGGGAACATGCATGACGCATCCCGCTTCCGGGGAGGAGTGGGCTTTTGGTGCACCAATAATCAAGACCGAAAGCAAATTTCGGCTGTTGCGTTGGAGGTCTGAAGTTGCGTTACGCGTGTTGTCCAGGGAACAACAACCAAGAAGGGCAACAGAAAAGGCTTCTTCCATGAAAACTAAACTTCTCACTGTAGCAGCGGGTGCTATTGCACTTGCGGGCGTATCTGCTGCGCATGCCGCAACGCTAGACGATGTCAAAGCGAAGGGCTTCGTTCAGTGTGGTGTGAGCCAGGGGCTTCCAGGCTTCTCAAACCCAGACGATCAAGGCAACTGGTCTGGCCTAGACGTCGATTTGTGTAAGGGCATTGCTGCAGCCGTTTTCGGCGATGCAACAAAGGTTAAGTTCACACCGCTATCCGCGAAAGAACGTTTTACTGCGCTGCAGTCCGGTGAAGTGGACGTACTGTCCCGCAACACCACCTGGACCATGAGCCGCGACACCAAGTTGGGCCTCAACTTTGCTGGCGTAAACTACTATGACGGCCAGGGCTTCATGGTTCGCAAGTCACTGAACGTGTCTTCGGCTCTTGAGCTTTCCGGCGCATCTGTTTGCACCAACACCGGCACCACAACCGAGCTGAACGTTGCGGACTATTTCCGTGCCAACAAGCTCGAGTACGAAATTGTCGCCTTTGAAAAGGCTGACGAAGTTGTTGCCGCCTATGACGCAGGTCGCTGCGACGTGTACACAACCGACCAGTCGGGCCTCTATGCACAGCGTCTGAAGCTTGAAAAGCCTGATGAGCACACCGTTCTTCCGGAAATCATTTCCAAAGAGCCGCTTGGACCAGTTGTTCGCCAGGGTGACGATCAGTGGTTCAACATTGTGAAGTGGGTCCACTTTGCCATGGTGAATGCTGAAGAAATGGGTGTTTCTTCTGCAAACATCGACGACATGATGAAATCCGAAGATCCAGCCATTCAGCGTCTGCTGGGCGTTTCAGGTGCCTTCGGTGAAGCCATTGGCCTCGACAATGCCTGGGCTGCCAACATCATTCGCCAGGTCGGAAACTACTCCGAGACCTTTGAGCGCAATGTCGGCCCGAACACCGATCTCAAGATTGCGCGCGGCGTGAATGATCTGTGGAGCCGCGGTGGCCTGCAGTACGCACCGCCAGTCCGCTAAACAAAACAAGAAGGGCCGGATGCGAATTTCCGGCCCTTTTTTCATCAGCTTGTAAGCAAGGCGCGGGCAAGAGCGCTGGCTGTACGTAACGGGCAACAAGGCTGACAAATACGGATCGAGCAAAGACGCTGACAAAATGCGTCAAATTCGAACCAAAGAGGGGACAATGAGCGTTAGTTCGCAAGCCGCATTCGATGACCCGTCAGCGGGCTCAGATCCACGAATTCCGATTATCATCATTCTGGCTTTGGCCTGTATTGCTGCCTTTTACTGGTCGGCGGTCACCTACTATTTTGATGGTTCATATCTGGCGCCGCTCAGCAGTGTTGGCGACATTTTTGGCGGGCTGATTGCTCTAGACCCGGCCCGTATTTTCAATTTCATTTCGCTTTCTCTGCTGCTTTTTCCGATTGCGATTATTTTTCGATTGATCGCGTGGGTGGGTTTTGAGGGGCAGCAAAGTGCCGCCCAGAACCTGTTCAACGATAGTGGCCTTCGCAATTTCTTCTTTGAGATGCTGCTGCTAGCGGCACTCGGTTGGTTGTTCTGGTCATTGATCGGCAATGCCGTCCGCAACCTGGCCGCCGCCAACATCGCATCCGGGTTCGGGTTCCTTGATAATGAGGCGAGCTTCGGCATCAACTTCTCACCCATCCTCAGCTATTCGGAAACTGACAGCTATGGCTGGGTCTACTTTGTGGGTCTGCAGAACACCCTGCTGATCGCGATTGTCGGCATTCTGCTTGCCACAATTCTTGGTTTCGTCATGGGTGTCGCCCGGTTGTCGACCAACTGGGTGATTTCACAGACGGCGTACGTTTTTGTTGAAATCATGCGGAACATTCCACTGCTTTTGTGGATTTTCATCTGGTATTTCAGCGTTTTGCGCCTGTTGCCTGACAAACGGAATCCGCTTGATCTGGGCCCCCTCGGATTTTTGAACGTTGCGGGATATTACGCGCCCAAATTCGTGTTCGGTGAAGGCGCGTTCTGGATCGTCGTGGCGCTGGTTATCGGGATCATTGGGGCGTGGATCATTGCCCGCTGGGCAAAAGCCCGGCAGATGGCAACCGGTCAGCAGTTCCCGACTTTCTGGGCCAGCATTGGCCTGATCGTCGGTCTTCCGTTTCTTGTATTCCTGGCGCTCGGTGCCCCGCTGACTTTTGAGATGCCGACGGCGTCCAGATTCGGACCGAAGGGCGGGGCGCGGGTGATCCCAGAGTATATGGGTTTGCTGGTGGCGCTCGTCACTTATACAGCCGCCTATATTGCCGAGATTGTGCGGGCCGGAATTCTGGCGATTTCCAAAGGGCAGTCGGAGGCCTCACACGCCTTGGGTATCCGGCAAGGCCCGACATTGCGATTGGTGATCATCCCGCAGGCCATGCGGGTCATCATTCCGCCTATGACGAACCAATACCTCAACCTGACCAAAAACTCGTCGCTCGCGGTGGCCATCGCCTATCCAGACCTCGTCTCGGTGTTCGCAGGTACGGCGCTCAATCAGACCGGGCAGGCGGTGGAGATATTGCTCATCACAATGCTGACTTACCTCACCATATCGCTGGCGACATCGATGTTCATGAACTGGTTCAACGCCCGAATGGCGTTGGTGGAACGATAGGAGGGCGGGCGTATGTCAGATACAAACAACTCCGGATCGTCTCCCAACCTGCACTTTGTGCGTTCGTCAATGGCGGGCTCGGAAGCGCCGCCAGCAACGGAAGTCGGTGTGGTCGGATGGGTGCGAAGGAACCTGTTTTCGTCAATACCGAACGGCATTCTCACCCTGGTGGTGGTCTACATTTTGTGGATCATGTTGCCGCCGCTCATCAACTTTGCCATTTTTGACGGGGTCTGGAGCACGGCGTCACTGGTCGAGGAGCACAATCTTAGCAAGCTCGACAGGCGAGTTTGCACCAATGAAGCTCAAGGCGGGTTGCAGGAAGGTGAGTGGTTCGGCGCCTGTTGGCCCTATGTCGCGACCTATATGAACCAGTTTATCTACGGACGATATCCTGTTGCGGAATATTGGCGGGTCAACATGGTGTTTGCCCTGTTTGCAATCGGACTAATCCCGCTCCTGATCCCGAGCGCTCCTTTCAAACGGGAAAATGTGATTTTCCTTCTGGGCATTTTCCCGGTCGCCTCATTCATTCTCCTGACAGGTGGTCATATCGCGCTTAACGGCTTTTTGTTGCCTGAAAGCATGATGGAGCCATCGCTGGCGAAGTTTTACGTCGACTTTATTCTCTTGACCGCGATCCTATGCGCGATTGGTTTCGGGCTCGCGCGCGGAATGGAATCGGACCCGATGCCGATATTGCGGTCAATCCTCACTGTGATGGCAATTTTGTTGGTGGTGGCGGCGATCTGTGGCGTCAATTTTGGCATCGCCCATGTGGAGACGGAAGTCTGGGGTGGGCTTCTTGTGACGCTGGTGATTGCGATCACTGGTATCGTTGCGTCGCTCCCCATCGGCATTCTGCTTGCGCTTGGAAGACGGTCACAGATGCCGGTCGTGCGCCTGTTTTCGGTGATTTTCATTGAGTTTTGGCGGGGCATTCCGCTGATCACTGTGCTGTTCATGTCATCCGTGATGTTGCCGCTGTTCTTGCCGGATGGTGTTACCTTCGACAAATTGCTGCGCTGCCTTATCGGGGTCGCCTTGTTCTCGTCCGCCTACATGGCAGAAGTGGTGCGTGGTGGTATTCAAGCGCTGCCCAAAGGGCAATATGAAGGCGCAATGGCGCTGGGCCTCAGCTACTGGCAGATGATGCGCATGATCATCCTGCCGCAGGCCCTAAAACTGGTTATTCCTGGGATCGTGAACACCTTTATTGGCCTTTTCAAGGACACCACGCTGGTGCTCATCATCGGCCTGTTCGACTTTCTGGGCATGATTCAGTCGTCGTACACCGATGCGTCCTGGGCGAGCCCGGTGCAATCCCTGACAGGTTATCTCTTTGCTGCGGTGGTCTACTGGTTCTTCTGTTTCTCGATGAGCCGATACTCGATTTTCATGGAGCGTAGGCTCGACACGGGCCACAAACGCTAGCGGCACATACAATTAGAATACGGAGCCAATTCAGTGCAGGAACAAACCAACACAGCCAAGATGACCGTTTCGGAAACCGATGTGGCCATCGACATTGTCGGCATGCACAAATGGTACGGCGACTTTCACGTTTTGCGCGACATCAATCTTCGCGTGATGCGTGGAGAGCGTATTGTGGTCGCCGGACCGTCCGGTTCCGGTAAATCCACGATGATCCGTTGCGTGAACCGGCTGGAAGAACATCAGCGCGGGCAAATTGTGGTTGATGGCATCGAACTTACAAACGATCTGAAAAAGATCGACGAAGTGCGCCGCGAAGTGGGCATGGTGTTTCAGCATTTTAACCTGTTTCCGCACCTTACCATTCTGGAGAACTGCACTCTGGCTCCGATCTGGGTTCGCAAAATGCCCAAGAAGGAAGCCGAAGAAATTGCGATGCACTATCTGGAGCGGGTGAAAATTCCCGAGCAGGCGCTCAAATATCCAGGTCAGCTTTCGGGCGGTCAGCAGCAGCGCGTGGCAATTGCGCGGTCACTTTGCATGAACCCGCGCATTATGCTGTTCGACGAGCCTACATCCGCGCTTGACCCTGAAATGATCAAAGAAGTGCTCGACACGATGGTTGGACTGGCCGAGGACGGCATGACCATGATTTGTGTTACCCACGAAATGGGTTTTGCCCGCCAGGTCGCGAACCGCGTGATCTTCATGGATGAAGGCCAAATTGTTGAACAGAATGAGCCGGAAGCGTTCTTCGATAATCCTCAGCATGAACGCACGAAACTGTTCCTGAGCCAGATTTTGCACTGACCGGCCTTCATACGGCCACTGTCATTCACCAACCTGACTATCCTGGTTGATTTAATGATTGTTGGCTCGTGCGAATTCTGCGATCCCTCGCAAAGACTATTGTCGTCGGAATTGTAATTCTGATTGCAGTTCCAGTCGCCTATGTCTTTGCGGCCTTCGCGGGAGCGGCAATACCTTCGGGATCCTCCATACCCACTAAGCGAGGCCCGGAGCTTTCTCGGGAAATTGTTCTTCTTACCACTCTGCTTCACACCGACATTGCGATCAAAGCGGACGATGCGGTTCTGGAAAAATTCGATTTCCTTTGGCGCTCAACGCTTCCGCTTGCTCATCCAAATCTGAAATATGTAGGGTTCGGCTGGGGAAGCCGTGCTTTTTATACAAGTGCTGGAAACTATACTGACATCACGCCTGGCGCGGTATTCAAGGCGGTCACTGGCGATGATCCGGTGATGCGGGTGGTTGCCATGGGCGATGTGTCGAATGTGGAAGACAGCATAAAAATTTCATTGACTGAGCCTCAATTTCAGACGCTGTTGAGCCTTATTTATTCTTCGTTCAAGAACCACCAACTGGGAAAGGTAAGTCAACTCGAAGGAATATCCATCGGGCCGAACGATGCGTTCTTCCCGGCAAACGGGCACTTTGATATTTTCAGACCCTGCAACGTCTGGGTCGGAGAAGTGCTGAGCGGTGCTGGCGTTGGGACGGGCATCTGGACTCCGACATCCCAATCTCTTGAGCTTTCTCTATCGCTTCATGGCCAATGACGGCTGCTGCCAACCGTAGAGCCACTCCAATCTCTTTTGCAGGCGATCCTGAGGCAACGTTTTCATGGCGACGTCGCGGGCCCAGGAAAATGGCGGTCTCATCTGATAGATGCGACGGTTTTCCTCTGACAGCTTTGCAATGCGCTTGATGCGACTACGGCGGGCTCGATCATAGTCGGCAATCGCAAGCTCCGGCTGTTCGGGATGTTTGGAAAATGCGTGCGCAAGCACCGCTGCATCTTCAATCGCCGCGCCACCGCCTTGTGCTGCGTGAGGTGTCATGGCGTGAGCGGCATCGCCAATCAGCACGATGCGGTCGTTGCCCCAAGTTCCGCTGTGAGGAACCGTGTAAACAGGCCATCCACCCCAGCCTTGAGTCTTTTCAAAGACTTCGAGAACCGGTTTTGACCAGTTTCTGAATTCCCCAATACCGTTGGGAGCCGCGTCAGTCTTTATCCAGCCGCCTCTACGGGGAAGGAACGATTCCGGCACGCTGGTCACCGCAACCACGTTGAGATATCGCGATTGGCGGATGGGGTAGTGCAGGAAATGGGCGGCACTCCCAAGCCACATTATTGTATTTTCTATGTCGATTGATGACGGCAGTGTGGAGCTATCAATGAGCGCGCGCCAGGCGACCTTGCCGCTATACGCTGCATTTGCGCCATTCAAAAACTCTGATCGCACCGACGACCACACGCCGTCTGCACCCACCAGCGCAAGCCCCGTGGTTTCTTCCATTCTGTCTTGGTGGTTGCTCAACACTGTGATGCCGTTTCGATGTTGAGCGACATCCCGAACACGATTGTCGAACCTGACATCAATATCCGGATGTTCCCGACAAGCGCCGAGAAGAACGGCCAGAAGGTCGGCCCTGTGCAGAACAAGATAGGGTTGCCCGTATCGCGCCTTGATCTGGCTCCCCAACACGAAGCGGCTCAATTCCCTGCCAGTTCGACCCTGACAAAGGATCACCGCATCCGGTGCGTATCCCGATGCCAGCAGTCCGCGTTCGAGCCCGAGACTGGCCAGAACATGCATCGCGTTGGGAGAGAGTTGTATTCCCGCGCCGGTGGCCGCTGGCTTTTCCGTGCGCTCGAACACCACGCAACGGAACCCCTGATTTGCAAGGCAAAGCGCGGAGGTCAGACCCGCAATGCCGCCCCCGGCGATGAGAATCGTCCGGCTTTTTGCCACGATCAGTTTCCTCAGGGAGCCGCGGCGCTCAGGCGGCGTGCTCGAACACGCAGCCCTCTGGTCTGGTTTGGGTTGCCGTCAGATCAGGGTCGAATTTGTAAAGCGTGGAGCAATAGGGGCAAACGATTTCGTTGTCAGCGCCCATGTCGAGAAAAACATGCGGGTGATCGTGTGGGGGATTGGCTCCCACACACGTAAACTCCTTCACGCCGATGGTCACAGACGGCGCACCCTGATCGTTCTGAAAATGAGGGACTGCGTGGCCAGCCATGGAGCCGCTCCTTTTGTCTGTCTGCGTGATCCATGATTTAGCCGGGCTGATCTGATGTGGCAACTGATTCAAGCCTATGCCGTTCGGATACGCGGCGACTGACATCTCGAATTCAGGCAGCCGTGGCCGGAAAGTCCCGCAGTTTACGTAAACGGAAAAATCGGCTAACTATCACGCTTAAAATCCATACAGGCTCAGCGCGCTAGTGTGGGTCTGCTCTCATCTGGTTTCGACAGGATCTCATGTCCCGAAAATATGCCACACTCAATGGTGTCAAGATCGCCTACATTGATGAGGGCGAGGGCGATCCAATCCTGCTCATCCACGGCTTTGCCTCATCCATCACGTTTAATTGGATTGGACCGGGATGGGTGAAGGCGTTGCTGGATGATGGCCGCAGGGTGATTGCCATCGACAATCGCGGCCATGGGCAGAGCGACAAATTCTACGAACCCGAACGCTATGAACCGGATTTGATGGCAGCAGATTCGATTGCTTTAGTTGAGCATCTGGGTCTGAAATCGGTCGATGTGATGGGCTATTCCATGGGCGCTCGTTTGTTGGCTTTTTTTGCGCTCGCTCGCTCCGATCTCGTCAATCGGGTGATATTCGGCGGTCTGGGAGAGCGCATGATCTCTGGCGTGGGGCGCTGGCAGGAAGTCGCTGCGGCCCTTGAAGCGGACGATCCCGCGACTGTGACTGATCAGGGTGCTCTGGCGTTTCGAAAATTCGCTGACCAGACCGGCTCGGACCGAATGGCGCTTGCCGCGTGCATCCGCCCATCACGAAAGAAATTGTCGGCTGAGGACGTGTCAAAGATCGTGGCACCGGCGCTGGTGGCGGTTGGTGAAACCGATGAGGTGGGCGGTACGCCTGAAGGGCTTGCCGATCATCTGCCCAATGGTATCGCCTACACCATTCCTGGCCGTGACCACATGAAGGCGGTTGGCGATAAGGCATTTAAGCAGGCCGTTCTGGCCTTTCTCAACAACCAAAGTGAATAGTCAGATTGCGCCATGAGCAACATTAAACCGCAGGATATTGAGTTTACCGGGGCAGACAACAACAAGCTCTCGGCAACAGAACATAGAAGCAGATCCGACCGTGTTGCGGTGTTATTACACGGTGGCGGTCAGACCCGGCACTCCTGGCAGGGGACTGCAAAGCGGTTGGCGGACGCGGGGATCACCGCAATCACGGTCGATTTACGCGGCCATGGCGAGAGCGATTGGCTGGAAGATCAATCCTACACGTTTTTTCATTTTGCCGCCGATGTGACTGCTTTGGCCAGGGAGGTGAAGAGCCGGTACGGGGTGCGACCCGTGATCGTCGGGGCTTCGCTTGGTGGACTGTCCGCACTGATGGCGGAAGGTGAGGCGGACGGTCCGCTGCTGGAAGCGCTGATTCTGGTCGATATCACGCCCAAGATGGATCCGAACGGCGTGAAGAAAATTCACGATTTCATGGGAGCACATCTAAAAGATGGCTTTGGGTCGATTGAAGAGGCGGCTGATGCCGTTTCGGCCTACATGCCGCACCGGGCGAAGCCGAAGTCGCTGGACGGGCTCAACAAAAATCTGCGCCTTGGAAGCGATGGCCGCTATCGATGGCATTGGGACCCCGCGTTCGCAGAAGGTCCATTGAGCATCAAATCGGATCGCGATGAAATGCGTCAGCGCGGTCTTCAAGCGGTCGGTCGGCTCAAACTACCCGTGCTGTTGATCCGGGGAGCACGTTCGGAACTTGTGAGTGAAGAACATGCCCGGGAGTTTTTACAAATGGTGCCTCATGCCCGCTATGTGGACGTGGCAGAAGCTGGCCATATGGTCGCCGGTGACAAGAACGACATTTTCACCTCGGCAGTGATGGATTTTTTGGAAAGCGATGTGGAAGGGGAACCGGTGAGCGTCTGAAACCACTCACTGGCCACGAAATACCGGTTTTCGCTTCTCCTTGAAGGCGACACAGCCTTCGGCATAGTCGTCGCTGGCAAAGGTGACATCGCCTGCAATCTTCGCCTGATTGAGGTCTTCTGCTCCGCCTGAAAGCACCGCGGCGATGGATTGCTTCGCTGCTGCAATCGACAAGGGAGCACCGGAGGCGATATCGACGCAAAGAGCGTTTACCTGCGCCTCCAATTGCTCGGTTTCACAAACCGCATTGAGAAATCCGAACGCGTGCATCTCTGCTGCTGAATAACGCCTAGCGCTGAACAACATTTCCTTTGAACGGGCCGCGCCAACGCCGGTGACGATGTCGGCCATTGCGGTTACCGGGTAGGCAAGTCCGAGGCGGGAGGCCGGAACGCTGAACAGCGAACCTTCCGAAGCCAGTCGAATGTCGCAAGCCGCCGCCAGTCCGAATCCACCGCCAAAGCAATGGCCGGATATCGCTGCGATGACGGGTTTTGCAGCGGTTCGAACAGCGGTGAATGCCGCTTCGTTTGCGGCCTCATACTCTCTGGCGTTTTCGGGGCCTGACCGCACAGCGTCGAATTCACCAATATCAGCACCGGCGCAAAACGCGTTTCTGCCAGCTCCGGCAAGCACAATTACCCGCACCGAGCGGTCCTCCACCAGATCTGAAATCATGTCTGGCACGGCCCGCCACATGGCAAGGGTCATGGCATTGTGCTTGTCGGGTCGATTTATGGTGAGGTGTCCGATAGCGCCTGATTTTGCTACCAGAATGGGAACGCTAGTCGTGACGGCTGAAGGCTTGCTCAACAAAAGGTCTCCAGTTTTTTGCCCATAAAGTTGGACCCAGGACAAATTCATTCCTATGTTGCACCCTAATGCTTCAAAAGAAGCTTTGTGTGAAGCCGCGAATGCCAACAGGCGGGACAGGACCATGGCGCAGTCAAATCAAGCAACCTCAGTCGGGATCAACCCGGCGAGAAAGGCGAAATCCCTCTCAACGGTAGATCCGGTTTGGGCAGAACTTCGCCACGAGGTTGAAGCAATATTGGACAATGATCCGACGCTTTCCAGCTTCTATTTTGCCACCGTTCTCAATCAGGAGAGCCTTGAGGCGGTTATTATTCACCGCATTTCGGAGCGTCTGCACCACACCGATGTGAGCGCTGACCTGATCCGCCAAGCATTCCAGGCCATGCTGGACGACGAGCCGCATTGGTCCGAGATCGTGCGGATCGACATCGCTGCCGTCTACGAGCGCGATCCAGCCTGCGATCGCATTGTGGAGCCGGTTCTTTACTTCAAGGGCTTTCATGCCATTCAGACGCATCGTCTGGCCAATTGGTTATGGCGGAAAGGGCGCAAGGACTTTGCGCTCTACCTGCAGAGCCGCTCATCTGAAGTGTTTCAGACCGACATTCACCCGCAGGTGAAATTCGGCAAAGGCATCTTCATTGACCATGCCACCGGCGTCGTGATCGGCATGACAGCGGAAGTGGGTGATGATGTCTCGATCCTGCATCAGGTGACGTTGGGCGGAACCGGCAAAGAGGATGGTGATCGCCATCCAAAAGTGAGAAATGGTGTTCTGATTGGCGCCGGAGCGACAATTCTTGGCAATATCGAAGTCGGAAGCTGCTCCAGGGTAGCCGCCGGTTCACTGGTATTGAAGCGTGTGGCACCAAAAACCACCGTAGCCGGGGTCCCGGCAAAGGTTGTTGGCGTTGCGGGCTGCTCACAGCCTTCGCGTTCGATGAACCAGATTTTGGCCGACCTTCAAGGCGAATAACGCAAACATTCCATCGTAGCCGTCTCGGTGCTTTACAGCGGTGAAAGCGCTGTGGCAGAAGGCGCGCGCGACTTCGCAAATCATAGTTTTTCAGGAGATGACCGGTGAAACCCGACGAGATCAAGCGTTTGAATGCCTATTTCAACCGGGTGTTTGGAGCCGGTGGATTTGAAGTGCGCGCCCGCCCGCGCAAGACGGATTCTGCGGAGCTCTACAAGGAAGATGAGTTCATGGGCGTGATTTATCGCGACGATGAAGACGGCGATCTGTCCTACAATTTCTCCATGGCTATCCTGGACATTGATCTGGACGAAGTCTAACGGCGCCAATCGGCAACCTTGTTCCGCACCAGCTCCTCAATCGATTTCCATTCCGCGATCAGATGGATGGGGAACCGGTAGCTGACGTGCAGGTTTTGACCCGCATGAATATCGCGCAGGCAGTACTTCAAATCAGGCAGCGCATCGTGAATGGGGCAGCGCGCCACGAAGGGCATGGTGCGGTTTGGCTGAAAAAAGAGAGCCTCTCCATCAAAACCCGCACCTTTGCGCAATCGCTGGACTGACAGCCCGGCCGGCCCCGCATGCGGCACGCCTTCGAAGAATGGTTTGTAGACGAGATCAAGTCGGCCACTCATGTCGGGATCGCCCTGGCGTTTTGTAACGACAATGAAAATCAGATTGCTGTCGCTGCCCCCGGCATTGAATTGCTGCTCAAGTGTCTTGGAAAACCCAAGTCCGGACGGCCACAGAAAATAGAGGTCCGCCCGGTCACGTCGGCCCGGTCGGCGTTGCGGTTTGAAACGGATTTCGTTGACGGGAATGAACAGCGTCTCGCCACCAATGATGATTTCAACGTGACGTTTGGCATCTGTATGGGTGGTGTTGGCGATCTCGTCGCCGAGCCAAAGGCTCCCAAGGCCCACCATCAGCGCAGACAGGGTGAGCGCACCCATGATCGTCAGGGCGAGCTTGGCCTTTGAGAACCCTGATTCGGAATGCGCTGCCTCCATGGCCAAGCCATTCCAAAGGCAGGCCACTTGGTCAAGTTCGCACAGTGGAGCAGCGACCAACGGCATGAATTTTGCGACGCATTCCCGGTTGCTTAAACATTGTACCAACGCGGGACGCCATGACCCTGGCCAACATCGCATTTACGCTCCACGTGGCGCTGGCCGGATTTGCCGTTTCGGCGTTTATAACCCATGCGGTCAGGGCAATCTGGCAGCGGCCTTCTGATCTCAAACAGCCCTATGATGAGCCATCATCGGCATTTGCCAGTGTTCTCCTGTGCCTGGTCTGTGGTCCCTATCTGCTGTTCAGTGGCTGGTGGAGCGCGCTGAAGGAGGGAACGTTGGCGCTGAAATGCCAGATCAGCGGCGCGATTCTGGTGACCTTGTGGAGCCTTTGTCAGGGCGTGGTTGACCTGATGCTGATCGATGTGCTTTTCGATCACCAAGGATCCTGATTTACGCGTGTGCGGACGGTTTTATGCCCATTTACAGCCTTGATGGCATCTCCCCATCCTTTCCCGAAGATGAATCCCACTGGATTGCCGATAGCGCGACTGTGCTCGGAAAGGTGGTTCTAAAGGAAAATGCAAATATCTGGTTTGGAGCCGTTCTGCGCGGCGATAACGAAGCGATAACCATTGGCGTTGATTCCAATGTGCAGGATCTTTCCATTCTGCACACCGATCCCGGCTTTCCGCTGACGATTGGAACCGGCTGCACCATTGGCCACAAAGCAATTCTGCATGGCTGCACCATTGGCGATAATTCTCTGATTGGCATGGGTGCAAGCGTGATGAACGGCGCTGTGATTGGCGAAAACTGCCTGATCGGGGCAGGGGCGCTCATTCCGGAAGGCAAGGAAATTCCAGCCGGTTCGCTGGTTGTGGGTGCACCGGGTAAGGTGATCCGTTCGCTGGATGACAAGGCGATCGCTGCATTGAACTGGTCCGCGCAACACTATGTTGCGAACGCAAAACGATTCCGGACCGGTTTGAAAGAAATCTAGGCAGGATTGCGAACGCATCGCATTTCTTCCGGTTTCTAAAAAAAGCGAAGCCGACCCCGGGGACTGGGATCGGCTTCTATGACCTGGTCTCGGTGGGGACGGGGAAGGTGGGGACGCGACCAGGCCAGTCCCTAAAACCCGTTTCTTGTTAGTTCGATATATGCGCAACCTGATTGCGGCTGTCGCGGATTGACGACCAGCGACCAGTGTGGTGCGCAGATTGGCGCTTCAGATAGCGGTAAGGCGTTTTGTTCCACTGCTTTACGCGCGGCTCGAGGTTGTCGAGCACATAGTCTGCTCGGTTTGTACGTACCGTCAGCACCGCATGACCCTCGCCGTTCGGCTGGCGAACAACCGTGATCAGCAGGCTGGAGGCAGGCCAGCCGCGCTTCATGAGCATGTAGCGCTTGAGAAGAACATAGTCTTCGCAGTCGCCATAGCTCTTGGGATAGGTCCAGTGCTCTTCCTTGTTGTAATAGTCGAGATCCGTTACCGGAATGACCGCGTCGTTGATCTGGGCGTTGATCTCAACCAGATCTGACCAGCGCTTGCGTGTCAGCTTTGGTGCTTTGGTGTTTTTGGACCGCAGGCGACATTCCCGCGGAAAGGCCTGACAGAATTGTGCATGCCCTATGGGTTGGGATGTTCGCCCCAGTACTTTCATGTGAGCACCTGAACCCGCAGCCGAAACATACGTGCCTGGACTGCAGACCAGAATGGCCAGCGTGCTCAGCAAGATTTTTATTGTTTTTTTCATTGCCGTTCTCCCCGTCTACTGAGAGAATGACAGATATAAATTGAAGTAACGCCAAGTTACGCGTCTGAATTAAATTCAAATTGCGCGACAATTGTCAGATATGTTTAGAAAAATTCGAGTTTAATTTTATGAATATTTGAGATAAATTTGAGTATTATTTGAGGAAAATTCTTGTCAAATTTGCCTAAAATTTTACCGACCTTGAACGGCCATGACCCGTTTAAAGAACGCAGGAACTTTGATGAGCGAGTCTTTGCGGGCCGGATAGTTGGTCCCAATGAGCGGAGCTGCGCCTGAAAGAAGCCGGATGCCCGATCTCGATTGAAGTGGAAGGTTGGGTGCATCAAATGCGTGAACCGCATCTTTGTAGATGTGGATGTTGACCGGCTCTCCCCGGGATCGTGCACGATCAATGAACGTTTTGCAGGGGCCGGGTTTGGTCCAGTTGTCTTTTTCGCCATGGAGAACCAGCAACGGTGCAATCGGCGCCCATTGGTTTCGCTTAACTTTGGTGAATGGTTCGGACTGTAACCGGTCACTGCAAGCGCTGGGATAAAATGCAATTGCTGCTGCAAATTCGTTGGCCGGAGGAGGTGACGGGCGCGCGATGGAGGGATTGGCAATGGTCAGCAAAACAACGGCACCACCCTGTGACCATCCAAGCAATCCAATCCTCTTCGGATCAATATCCTGGCGCTTATGCAATAACGATAGTGCTGCATATGCATCTGCTGGCCGTTCTCTTAGCGCAATCCTTCGCCGATCCCGGTTTCCGCACGTTGTCCCGTTGAAGCGTGGTGAAGCACTGTCAACAGCCAGCACGGCAAATCCGTGTTTGGTTAGGTGCCTCATCCAGCTTGAGTAGTGCACCGAAAGACTTCCCGACCAGCCAATTCCCGAGCAACCGTGCAGCATAACGATGGCGGGATGGGGTGGTGAACCGGGTGGAAGCGCAAAGAAAGCCGGTACCTGCCCGGGTGGATTGGCAATTGAAACAAGAACTTTTTGGGTCTCAAAGGTCCAGGCGTCGCTGCGATTTGGGGCAATCGCCAGCCAGACAAACATCAGAATCACAACATTGCGCATGCCCCGATAGTGCGGCCAATTTTGCCATGAGCAAGGCGTATGCTCCGCAAACGGTGATCAGCGCCGTGCGCTCTCATTGTTAATATTCAACCAAATGGTTGACAATCTGATTTGGCCGCATTAATTCACCCATATGGTTGAATATAGTTCTGACGAACAGCAGCTGTCGCAAATTCTGAAGGCGGTGAGTGATCCCACACGCCGCTCTATACTCACGACACTCGTGCAGGAAGGCCAGGCCAGGGTGACCGATCTCGCGGCTTACTACGACATGAGCCTCAACTCGGTGTCGAAGCACATCAAAGTGCTGGAGGGTGCTGGGCTTGTTCGTCGCGAAACGCTGGGACGAACCCATTTCATCCATCCAAACATGGAACCCGTGCGTCTGATCGACGAGTGGTTCACCAATCTGCGTTCGATCTGGGATCTCCGTCTCGACGCGTTGAATTCAATTCTGGAGAAGGAAAGTAGTGATGACTGATCTGACATTGAAAACCACCCGACACATTCAGGCGTCGCCCGAGACGGTGTTCGATGCCTGGCTCGACCCGGCCATACTCGCAAAATTCATGATGCCTGGTGAAGGAATGACCGTTCCGAAAGCGGAATCCGATGCAAGGGAAGGGGGCCGGTTTGCGATTGTCATGGCGGCTGGGGATCAGGAAATCCCCCATGGCGGTGAATATAAGGAAATATCCCGACCCAATCGGCTTGTTTTCACGTGGGAGTCGCCATTCTCCGTGGACGGGTCGACTGTGACCTTGTCTCTCAAAAGTTCCGATGCCGGTGGCACCGATCTGGAGTTGGTGCACGTGAAATTCACCGACGAGGAAACCCGGGACAACCATCTTGGCGGCTGGAATGGAATCCTCGCCAAGCTTGACGAAGTGCTTAGCGCATAGATTCAGCCACTCAAGAGGGAAGACCAATGGAAAGTGAACTTGCCAATGTGAACTGGTTGGCCGTTATAGTTGGAACAATTGTGGCGTTTCTGCTGGGGTGGCTGTGGTACAGCCCGGCGCTCTTCGGCAAAAAATGGGCAGAAGGTTCGCGCGTTGAACTGGGCGGGGCAGAGACCATGCCTGTCATGGCGATGGTGACGCAACTGCTGGCTCTGTTTCTGTTGGCCCTGGTGGTAGGCATCACGGCCACGCGCGAACATTTGCTCACCGCCATTCTTGCAATATTGGCGGCAGCGTTTTTCACCTTCTCAGGCGGAGCGTTTGTAAGAAAAACCAACTACGCGCTGATGGTCGACATCAGCTATGTCGTTCTGGCGGGTGTGGTGATGATTGTCTGTCAGGGGATCTTTTGATCGGTGATCAAACACCCGGACGTTAAACTGGCGGGGGTGAACCCCGCCGGTTTACTCTATGATTTCAGGAAATCGCTCAGGGAATCGCCATCCTGAACGGCAGCAAACTCAATTGCGATGCCTTCCTCGAAGTGGCGTACAACACGACCGCGCATACCACCCAGAGTTACCATGGATCCCATGGCTGGCTTCACCTCAATTTCGATTGCGGAGCCAGAGAGTGACATATCGATGATCTTACAACGGTAGGCGCGACCATCGTCAAGTTTGAGTTCAGACATCGGATCACGTGGAATGACGCGATCATGGCGACGGTCTTCTGGAAGACCCAGATCCTGTTTGTTGGAAAGCCAGGTGAGTTTGGCTGAAAGCTTATCGCGTTTTCGGGCCGTTGCCGAAATCGTCATGCCAAATCCGCCGTCGAAAACTCGCGTGATCTGGCCTTCGATTCGGCCGATATGATCAACGTAAGCAACAACAGGCTCGCCGATCTGACCGGTGCAAACGGCCAAAACGCCGGCATTGCCGGGAGACATGTTGATGATCTGGCAGGGATATTCCTGCTTGTTCTTCAGCATGAACCGGCCAAATAAGGACACTTTTACGCGTTGAAACGCGCGTCGTTCGGCCCGAGGTTCCTGATTTTCAAACGCGGGTTGCGCGGAAATCGCCAACGAAATCTACCCAAATTGTCGCGGCACAAGGCCGGGTTCCATTTCTCGTGAAGGCGAGAATAGGCCCGGTTTGGTTAACAATGGGTGTCGCAACAGGGCAAACTCTGCCTATTGCATCAAGTTTCCAGGTGATCCCGGACCTGTGGGCTCAGATTGAACCGGTTCGCCCGCCATCCATCACAACAAGATGTTTGATGCGGCGTCCGGCCATGGCTTGCGATGCCAAAACCGGTGAGGGGCTCACCGGCAGAGGACGGTTTGCGTCAAATGCGTTGGTCGAGTTGGGACGCAACATGCGCAGAGATGAGACTTCCATTTCCACAATCGGGTCCGCACCCAGCCAGTCCATCTGTTCAAGCGCAGTGGTGGAACCCACGATGCGGCAACCGGGCTGGCCCTGGTGCATGAGTGGCAGCAGCAGAGTTTCGAGATGAACCATACGTCCTTTTCGTGAACGAGCCATGGAACCAATGATCATGCCCTGACCATCATCACCCAGGTTTCGCGTGATTTCCTCGCAGGCGATGCGGTCCCGACCACTCCAATGATGGGCAAAGGGTAGGTGCTTCAGATCGTGAGCATAAAGGGCACAAAGGCGGGTGCCGGCGAGCCGATAGGTGGGTACCAGTGCCTCTTCATCATTGTTGAGGATGAACATGTCACCGAGAAGCGGACCAAGCGCTGAAGGGTGCAGCGCCGATCTGTCGGGCATGCGCTGCCCATCTTTGATCTCGTTCCAGTACTGATAGAGCTGCTTGTTGTTTTTATGCTTCACGGTTCGCCACCCAACTATCATTCGCCTTTGCGTCCGGTCGGCCCACAGCACGAGATGATCCCAAAATGAGACATCTCGTGCCGCCCCGACCCCACGCGGAAGATGGAGCAGCCTTCGTGCCAGTTTAATGGGAGAGGGACGAGAAGGCCCGGATTTATTGGGGTTTTGCCCGGTAACCTTCTGTTAACCTTAATAAAGGGTTATCGTTGCAAAGGCGATTTGTTCGTGTAGTGTTAACCCACTCCACGGAGCGGAACAGCATCGCTCCGGCACGGATTTCGAATTGGCAGACTGGTGGTTCGTCTGGGGGTATTCGGATCCGAAAATTGTTTAAACTTGCCGCACTCGTCGGGGGGACGGGGAAGGCGGGGATCTCCAGGCCATTTGATGCAGTTGCATCAAATGGCCTTTCTTTTTTCACAAGCTGGCAATTGCAATTCCGCTATTTCAATTCCGGGGACGTTTGGTGTAAGCGCTCGGGTATGAACGCACCAAATTCTGCTCATGAATTCGAACCGCAGCGGTCTCCTAAAAAGCGGGAGCCTGTGTTTAACCTGCCCTCGGTGATCGTCGCCATGGCTGCGGTGCTGTTGGGCATTCATGCGATCACAGAATGGCTTCTCAATCAGGATCAGAACTTTCAGCTAAGGCTGACATTTGCATTCATTCCGGCCTATTTCTCATATCCGGTGGATCAGATTCCAGTGCCCGCCGCGCGATTCTGGAACGTAGTCAGCTATGCGCTCCTCCATGGCAATTTGATGCATGTGGGCATAAACGTGCTTTGGATGCTCGCATTTGGCACGGTCGTGGCGCGCCGTTTTGGTTCCAGCCTGTTCCTCATATTCTGCGTAATAACCGCGATCGCAGGCGCTCTGGCGCATCTAGCCGTGAACTGGGGCAGTCCGGGATTGCTGATTGGTTTTTCCGCTGTTGATTCCGGGCTGATGGGCGCCGCCTGCCGATTTATGTTCACACCATCCTGGCCAGGCGCGCAACCGCACGAAAAACAGGGCCTTGGGTTGCTGGCCAGCCTGTCGAACCGCTCCGTGCTCGGCTTTGCAGGCTTCTGGCTGGTGCTGAACTTTGTTATCGGTTCGGGTCTGGTGCCGGTTTTTGGCGATGTCAGCATCGCCTGGGAGGCGCATATGGGGGGCTTCTTTGCCGGTTTCTTCCTGCTGCCCCTGTTTGACCGATTGCTGCCGCGGCGGTCCAGTTTACCGTAAGCGTCAGATTATAAAGCGAATATTCTGCTGCCTTAAATCAGCCCCAGTCATCACGTACCCGTGAACGTCCGGGTGCGCAGGTGGATCCATCGTCGCCGGTTTGTTGATCGATGTGAAACTGCCCGTTCGAACAAAGGCGCGCCCAACTCCGGGTGTGTGCGTTCCCGCTACGTCACCGGTTTAGCGCCCAATGAAGGGCAAAGACATGGGAATGCCGCCCCGCAAATGACGGGGAAGAATAGATGACTGTAGCAAGCATTCTGGCCCAGAAGGGCAACGCCGTGATCACCATCGGTGTGTTCAGCAAACTGTCCGATGTCGTTGACCTCCTTGCCGAAAACAAGATTGGGGCTGTGGTGGTCACAGCGCCGGATGGGGGAATCGAGGGTATTGTTTCAGAACGCGACGTGGTTCGCGCGATGTCTCAAAAAGGGGCTTCTGCACTCGATGACGACACTGGGGAGCATATGACCCATCCGGTCGTGCACTGTTCCCAAACAGACACGATCAACGTGGTGATGGAAAAAATGACAGCAGGCCGGTTTCGCCATGTGCCGGTTGTCACAGACGGACGGCTATCTGGCCTGATATCAATTGGAGACGTGGTCAAGGAACGCATTCAGCAGGCCGAAAAGGACGCTGAAGAAATGCGTGCCTATATCTCAGCGATCTGACTTTCTTCAGGTGCGCTGCCAACCACGTATTGTCGGCAGATTTGCCGTTTGTTTCCAATGAGTTTCGATGCGTGTTCCAGGTAGAGCGGCAGAAAGCTGTTCGCTGACGCGCTTCAGGATCAGGCGTGGGCGAGGCGGCCGGCTTCCGCCGCCTCCCTGATCCGATCAATCTGTTCCATGGTTGCCTGATAGCCAAGATCGATTGTCTCGTCTGCCCGATGAAACTCGGACAATCCTACATGCCCCACGCGTGGTGAGAACATGAGATCGGGAGGATCGCCGGCCAGCCGGGACCGGGAAATTCGATCCTGAATGATGTTGAAGGCTTCAACCATAACTCCAGTCATACCCATGGACTTGCCCTGTTCGCCGACCAGCCATTTGCCGATGCTCGACTGGTCCTGAGCACCGGATTCACCTGTTTCTTCAACAGTTTCTTCCGGATTGGGTTTGGGTCGGACAACGGCAGCTTTGCCAAAGATATCCGAATTCAGATTGATGGCGACCACGCAGCTAGCTTCATGAACGCGGCACACCGACACGGGAACCGGGTTGACCAGTGCTCCGTCCACTAGCAGGCGATCATGCATAGCGACTGGTTCAAAAATGCCAGGAAGGGCATAGGATGCGCGAATGGCGTCTATGATGGGGCCATGGCTCAGCCAGACTTCATGGCCAGTGCGGATTTCCGTTGCCACACACACCAGCGTGCGGCCCAGATCTTCAATGCGAACGTCTTTCAAATGCGATTCCATGCGCTCGGCAAGTTTGATGCCCGAGATCAGGCCCGAGCCGCGCAGTGAGAAGTCCAAAAAGCCGACGATGCGGCGACGGGTTAAACTGCGGGCAAATTCTTCGAGTTCATCCAAATGGCCTGAAAGATAGCAGCCACCAACCAATGCACCAATCGAAGTGCCAGCGATCATCTCAACGGGAATTTTGGAATCGTCCAAAGCGCGCAGGACGCCGATATGGCTCCAGCCCCTTGCAGCTCCACCACCAAGTGCCAGGGCAATGCCACCGGGCCGTTTGTGGTCGAGATCGACAACTTTTTCGGATAGGGCGGATGGGTCGGACGCAAGAATTGGATCCGCTGCTTCCTGCGTGATCGGGGACAGATCGTCCGTTTCTGAAACATCAGAAATGCGCGAAACTTTGTTTAGAGTACGGTCCACCAGAATTCTCCACACCAACGTATTGATCGTGTCAAACGAAGGTCACCAAACAATGAATCGTTCTAGACGGTTCTGGAGGGTGTCGGGAAAGTCCCGTTACTTTTGGTAAACCTCGTTTGGATCAAAACGTGGGGTGTCGTCGGAGAAAGTCAGGGAACATTTGTTACCCTCAAGCGTCACGCTGCGATAAAAGCATGATTTCCGGCCTGTATGGCAGGCTGAGCCATGGCCCTTGGGGCGTACTCTCAAGACCAGTGCGTCCTGATCGCAATCAGTCAGGACTTCGACCACTTCCTGAACATTTCCAGACGTGGCCCCCTTGTGCCACAGTTCTGCGCGTGACCGGCTCCAATAGTGGGCCTCGCCCGTTTGCAGAGTGAGGGCGAGACTTTCAGCGTTCATATAGGCAAGCATCAATGGCTGGCCGTCATCAGCGTCGACTGCCACAGCAGTAATCAGCCCGTCAGCGTCGAACTTCGGCGAAAACTCAGACGTTGCGTCCTGTTCAGCCTTGGGAAGAGGGGCGGGGAACTGAATGGAAGACGACATGGACTGGCCGTGTTGTGTTGCTGAGCTATTCGTCGCCAGCCTTCAGCAGGGCGAAAAACTTGGCCTGTTCAGCCGGGTCCGACTTGAACGTTCCAGTGAAGGTCGTTGTAAATGTGGAGGATCCCTGCTTTCGAATGCCGCGCATGGCCATGCACATATGTTCGGCTTCAACCATCATTGCGACGCCGCGTGGCTTCAGATTTTCCTGAATGGCTTCGGAAACCTGCGCCGTCAGCGCTTCTTGGGTCTGGAGCCGTCTTGCATACATCTCAACCAAACGGGCAACCTTGGAAAGACCCAGCACACGACCGGCGGGCAAGTAAGCAACATGGGCCTTACCGATGACTGGCAGCATGTGATGTTCACAGTGCGAGTGAAACTGAATGTCGCGAACCAGCACGATATCGTCATATCCCGCCACTTCTTCAAAAGTGCGGCCCAGCACGTCTGCGGCATCGCCATCATAGCCAGAATATAGCTCACTGAATGCCTTGACCACGCGCGACGGCGTGTCGATCAGCCCTTCACGGTCCGGATTTTCTCCGGCCCAACGAATGAGCGTTGCAACGGCTGCTTCCGCTTCCTCGCGGGAAGGCCGCTTTTCAGGTGGCAGTATTTCCCGCTTTTCGGGTGCGGTCGGAAAATCAACAATCTGTGTCATTTGGAAAATCCCGTTTCCAACGTTACGTTCTTGGCGTCAGCCTCAATTCTTGGACCGGCCAAGCCATGTTGTAACGTGTTGAAAACAACGGGCTTTATGTGGTCCCGGGGCCCTTTCAGGCACGGTGACAGGAGCAGACTTTACAATATCCTTGTCGCATTCGCGACCGAAAAATTGTTCTTGCAGCTTTACGCTCCGTACTCTCATATGGATCAGAAGAATTTCCGGTCAAGCGGTGAGACGTTTTTCCCGGATTGAATTGTGCCAACCTCTCACCCAGTTATCCGTGAACGAGGTCGCAACAAACGCAAATGTACCGACGAAGCTATGATCAATGACGTCTACAATGCCCGTATTCTGGAGTATGCTGGCAATATTCCGCTTACGGATCGTCTGGAGGCTCCTGAAGCAACTGCGAAGGCGCATTCCAAGCTGTGCGGTTCCACCGTGACTGTGGACATCAACTTGGATGGCGACACCATTGCGGACTATGCGCATGATGTTAAAGCCTGCGCATTGGGGCAGGCGTCTTCTTCGATTGTTGCAACCAAGGTGATCGGGGCCACCACGCAGGAGGTTCGCGACGCGCGGGACGCGATGTACAAAATGCTCAAGGAAGAGGGGCTTGTTCCATCGGGAAGGTTTGAGGACCTGAAGTATTTTGAGCCAGTTCGCGATTACAAGGCTCGCCACGCTTCAATTCTTCTCGTGTTTGACGCGCTGGACAGTGCGATATCAGAAATCGAGGCCAAACGTCAGAACGACGCTGCCTGAGGTCATGGCGCGGCTGTGACTTCACGAAACTATGAGGGGCCTTGGCGCAAAACGCCGGGCCGCCTGTTGGGAACAGGGTTGGTGCGTCTCTATCAACTCACGCTTTCAGGATTTATCGGCCACGGCTGCCGCCATATGCCGACCTGTTCCGAATATGCCTATGAGGCGATTGCGCGGCATGGCTTGACGCGGGGCAGCTGGATGGGATTTCGCCGGGTTCTCAAATGCGGGCCAGGCGGCACGAGCGGGTATGATCCTGTGCCAGATTAACCGCCTCGAGGACGGGGGCTTTGACTAGGTGCGCTCAAGCCAGTTTCCCAGCCGTTCACCGATGAGGTGAGGGTTGTCCTCCTGCAGGAAATGAATGCCCGGTCCGATATCCACGATTTCGAGGTTCTTGATGGTGGTTTGGCACCACTCAAGCCCGCTCTTCTGGATGGTGCCGCCCGGAGTTCCGCAGAATAGTTGCATCGGTGTGTCCGTCTCACCCAACCATCGGCTGTAGCCTTCAACAATGGCGTGAACATCCGATGGGGTGCCATCGATTGGAATTTCGCATGGCCATTGCCTAAGCGGGCGCCTGCTCCCGGTGGTAGGGTAGGGTGCGCGGTAGTGCGCCATTTCAGCATCTGTCAGTCTGCGGACGACTGCGCTTGGCAGGATCTTGTTCACAAACATGTTGAACCCCGAAATCATGAGCCAGCCGAGACCCGGCGTCCGCATGAGCTTGAAACCGACTTTGAAATCGGAGGGAAAATCTGACCATCGCATTGGCCGGATAACCGCCTCCATGAAAGCGATTGCGCGCACATTGTCCGGATTTCGATGGGCGTTGTGAAATCCCAGTGCGGATCCCCAATCATGAATCACCAACGTCACGTCTTTCAAATTGAGCGCTTCAATGAAGCCGTCCACGAACGGGACATGGTCTTCAAATCGATAGCGCAGGTCAGGCTTCTCGGATTTCCCCATGCCGATGAGATCAAGTGCGATTGCCCGACCATGCTGTGCGGCATAGGGAATGATGTTTCGCCACAGGTAAGAGGAGGTGGGATTGCCGTGAATGAACAGGATCGGCTTGCCTTCTCCTTGCTCCACATAGTGGATTTTTTGTCCCTGCACCTCGACGTAGCGGGATTCAAACGGAAACTCGGCGGAAATGCTCATTGAATTGTCCTTGTGGGTCTTTCAAACATTGGAGAATGTTCGTCAGGCCTGCGCCTCTTCCGATTTGTCGAGCAACTTGTGGGCTGTGAGAAGCAACAGAAACACGACGATCGGAACGACCGTGAACACAATGGCGCGATCGAACGAGCCATCAACAATGATCCCGACAATTCTGGCGACAACCAGCATGAAGCTGAACAGCACGGCTGGCCGGGCATTTTCAATCTTGCCCGTTACCGCGGCGATCACCACAGAAATGCCGATTGCGGTTATGGCTCCTCCCCAGAGCGCGCGCACGTTCGACAGGCCTTCCGCGCTGTTGGCATCGACGAGCATGCCCGCAAGAGCGCCTGATGGATCAAACATGATCCTCAAACCATTCATCAGCAGGAATAGTGCTACGAGACCCAACAATAGGCGAGCGGTGAGCTTCCTCGCCGATGGTTTCATGATTGATCTCCCGAGGGTTTCCGGCGCATTGTCCGGTTCATGGATTTATGCTAGTCACGTGACTAGAAATAATTTCTAGTCGACTGGATAGAAAAATCAAGAGGCTGGTTTGGCGCGAAAACGGAAAACCGATCACGAGAGCGCGGTCGCATCCGCATTGGACCTGTTTTGGAGCGAGGGCTACTCCGGTGCGAGCACTCGTGAGATTGAGGAAAAAACAGGCCTCACCAGGTTCACCCTGCAAACATCTTACGGTGGTAAGGAGGGTTTCTTTCTAGAAACCCTTGATGCCTATCTCGACCGGGCTGAGGCGTCGGCCTTTCCCGATCCCGATTCAACTGATCTGGGCTCGCTCGCAGAGTGGTTTGAAAGTCTGGTTGTGCCCGGACGCATCCCGAGTATCGACCAAAAAGGATGTCTGGCGTTCAACTCAATTGCCGAGTTTGACCGTGCAAACGATGCCGTCAATGCGAGAATCGAGCGCTATTTGACCCTGTTTGAAGAGCGGGTGAGTGAAATCCTGGTCAACGCCAGAGCAGATGGAGATCCATTGAGTAGGCTTGCGCCCGATGATGCTGCGAAAATCCTCGTGGATCTGTTGCTCGGATTGCACGTGGCGATCAAGGCGAGATCAAATGATGATTTTGCGATGGGCCATGCCAGGTCCATCGCGGTTTTGATACGCAGTTGGATGCGTCAGGACTGACGCTCCGTAATCAGCCTTCAGGTACGGCTTCCGCCTGATCCTCGGCTGGTTTGGCGCGCATTTTCGCCAGGACGAGCAAGCCAATCGCCACAACGATCAGAATACCTGCAATCAATGGACGGTAGAAAATCCAGGCAATAGCGATGGTGATCAGCGAGAGGACCAGCGCGATCAAGAACGCCACGAATCCCGTCAACGCACCAATGATCGAACCCACAAATGGGATCAGATCACCAATAACTGAGAGAATCTTCACAATCATTGTAAGGCCGATGAACATCATCATCAGTCCGACAAAGCGCAGGATCCAGGTCATGGTGGTGTTGGCAGCTTCCGCTGCGTCGAACATTTCCGAGGCTGGCTTGATGGATTGGGAGAGCATCTGGATGGTGCCACCCACCTCCGTCTGATAAGCAGAGAAACTGTCTCCGGACTGCTTTGCCACAATGCTCACATCACCGGGATAAGTCGCCAGCATTGTGACCCTTATATCACCGATTTTGTTGTGCTTTTTCGAGCCTAGGTACATCAGACCATTTTCAGGTCGCGCCTTTCCGGCAATGTCCTTGTCGATCTTGTTCTTTTTTGTTAGCTCAACGGCTTCAGACCCTGAGAGCCCCGAAATCTGACCTTTTGAGAGCTTGAATGCGCCAAGGCTGACATTTTCCGCTTCCCAGCTTTCAGAGCTGAACGGCATTGATGCTGGATTGTTTTCCTTGCGGGGCTTTTTGAATCCTGAAGAATCAATCAGCTTTTCCGACCAGACCTTTTCGTAAGAATAGGTGGTGGTTGTTTCGGTACTGCCGCCTAAGTTCTTTTCCGTTTTCGATTGGCTGTTTTCCTTCCATTGCAGCATCTCCACCTTTCGGGTGAGCCGCACGCCGGTAATGGTGACGTCGAACAGCGGATCAGTCAGTTCGGCTGAGGTTTCGGCCTTGCCTGATACATGGATCAGATTGCCTTCATTGGCGGAATCGACGCTGCCGTTCGTAACGGAAACAACGATGCCCGCGCCTTCCTGCAAGGATTTGTGCGTTTTAACGGCACGGCCCTCGTTCCAGAACAGGACAACAAAGGCTGCCAGAAACAGCAGCAGGCCGAACAGCGTGCCCATCACACTGTCTTTCAGCCGGGAAAACCATGATTTGCGGGTGACTTCAGTAATGCTATCGGACATTCTTCCCCCTTCCGAATTGCGCTTGTTTCAGCGCACGTGTGGCCACCTCCTGCCGCACTTAAACACAAAATTTTGGAGCAATCTGTGCTCTTTAGCATAAATGAGACTGATTTTCGAAGAGTGCGGCAGAAATGACAGTACTGGTCACCGGCAGTTCCGGTCATCTTGGAGATGCGCTGGTGCGCACTTTGCGGGGTCAAAAGGTCCCGGTGCGCGGCGTGGACATCAAAGCCTCACCGACAACCGATGTGGTTGGCTCAATCACTGACCGCGATGTGGTCGCGTCCTGTTTTGCCGGTGTTGAAGCTGTTCTTCACACAGCAACACTGCACAAACCGCACGTTGCAACGCACAGCCGACAGGAATTTGTGGATACAAACATCTCCGGCACGCTCAACCTGTTGGAAGAGGCCCGGGCTCATGGTGTGCGGAAATTTGTGTTCACCAGCACAACAAGCACGTTCGGGCGTGCGCTGGTGCCGCCACCCGGTGAGCCGACCGGCTGGATCACGGAAGATGTGGTTCCTATTCCCAAAAACATCTATGGCGTCACCAAGCTCGCCGCTGAAAAAATGTGCCAGCTCTTTGCCAGCAAGTTTGGCGTGCCGTCTTTAGTGCTCAGAACGTCACGGTTTTTTCCCGAGGAAGATGACAGCCGCGATGCGCGTAGCCGATTTTCCGATGAGAATCTGAAGGCCAATGAGTTCCTGCATCGTCGCGCGGATTTGGAGGATGTGGTTTCTGCGCATCTATGCGCATTGGAGAAAGTGGAAGAGATCGGATTCGACACATTCATCATCAGTGCCACAACGCCGTTCACCGAAGAGCATCTTGCGGATCTTCGATCCGACGCAGTGACGGTGTTGGCGGACCTTTTTCCGGCCCTTCAGCCAGTTTATGAGCGTCTTGATTGGACCATGTTCGACGGGTTCGACAGAGTTTATGTGAACGATAAGGCCAGGCGATTGCTCGACTGGTCCCCAAAGCATGATTTTGGGAGTGTTTTGCGGCGTGTTGGGAAAGGCGGTTCGGTGCTCTCGGATATTCACACCGCGGTGGGGTCCAAGGGCTATCACGATCAGGTTTTCAAAGACGGGCCGTTTCCAGTGGAGGATTAGTTTGTTGGCTGCGTTCCCAAAGAGGTTTTGTTGTTTGAATGGCCGCGTTTGGCTATCTTGATTGGCTAGATTCGCTCGATCAGAGCAATTCTTGTAGATGGAGCAACAATGTCATTTTCTGAAAGTGCCCAAAGGTCTTTTGGCCAACGGGTGGCTGGCCGGATAGGAAGACAAGCACGATCAGCGGCGGATGCGGTGGCCGGAATTGCCGGCTATCACCGGGAAAAGCGTGTGTATCAAGACACTCGGTTCCCCGGCGATCAATACAATCTGATTTCTCAAACTGACGCGTATAAATCGGCTAAAAGTACGCTGGAAATTGGATGCAACAAGGGAAAACTTGTTCAACGGTTCGCTGCAGATGGAAAATTCAGTGTAGGATTGGATCTGGAGCAGTATTGGGCACATGCCAATACTCAATCAGCTGTCTTAGGTGTATTGGAGCTGACGCTCGACAACGTCGAACATGTGCCGGAGTTCGACGTGGTTTGTGTCCTGTCGGTGCATCATCAATGGGTTCGGTATCAGGGGGAGGAGTACGCCAGAAAACTGATGCATGCGCTACAGAATAAGGCGCGCATAGGCCTATTTGTCGAGTTCGCGGCTTTGGCGGATAAGTATGGATATCAGCCTGGATCTCGATTTGTCGATAATGAAGAGCAGTCGGTTGTAGCCTATGCTCAAGACTGGCTGGGAGATCTGGGCTCAAAAACAGATGTCTCTTACCTTGGCAGTTGTCGAGAGCTGGAAGTTGTTGAACCATATCGATTTATGCTTCACACTTATTCGAAGTAGAAAATTTCGTTTGCAATGCCACTAAAGCGCTATATTCCTGAGGCGGTTTTGATTTCGGCAAAGCGAACAATTAGCATTGGGCGCTATATCCGTAACTATGCTTATTCTGATATAAGACGTTACTTCGCCTATAGTTCAAATTCTCCGATGAGCGGTCAGCGTTTCTGGCTTGATCCTTCTGTGATTCTTAACTGCAATGATAGTTTCGATCGATCCTGGAGCGGAAGAATTGTGGATGGAGATTGGGATCTGGAACTATCTCCTGTTGGAAGTTTGCAGAAAGTCGAGATCGCAGAAAGGCGTGTGTTGGACAATGTTTCTTGGGAGGAAGCCGGCGCATATGCGCATATGCAACAACTAATGGAAGATTATGACGCGCCAGATGGATGCCGGACAATGGAGGATGTTCAGTACAGGTACGCTGAGTTGGATCAACTGGTTGCTGAACTGAGACAAACGCGGCGACTTTCCACTCGGTGGCAATTGGGTGGATTTCGTGAGTTTGATGGAATATTTGTGCATATCGGCCGATCCGGGGACTTCATTTTTGGAGGCGGCGGGATGCATCGATTTGGAATTGCACGAGCTCTCGGACTAACAGAAATTCCGATGCAGCTTGGTGTGGTCCATTTATTCGCAGTGGAATCTGGTAAGTACAGAGATCTGTTGAAGAAACACAGAAAGCCTGCGCAGGCGTAGGCAAGGTTCAACGCCTATTTGGTGGCATCTTTTTAACGAAAACCAATGGCCAACAGAACAACTTTTTGGAATGCGGTTTGACTTTTGACCCTGTGTCGCGCTAGAGCGCAGCTGCGTTTCGAGAAAACGTCTCAGCGCTCTAAGTGTTTGTTTTGATGTGGTTCCTTATCCTTTTGATGTTTTGTCAATATAGAGATAATGCCACCGATACGGCACGCAATCATTCGTCCCACCCGCTTCGTATGCGGGACTGGATTAAGGAGAAAAGACGATGGCTCTTGAGCCCATACAAATTTCATTCCCTGACAATTCTGTTCGCGAGTTCGCCGCTGGCATCACCGGTCGCGAAATCGCTGAAGGCATCTCCAAGTCGCTTGCCAAAAAGGCAGTGGCGATGGTGGTCGACGGCACCGTCTGCGATCTGAGCGATCCGCTTAGTGTCGATGCAAGCCTCGAAATCATCAATCGCGAAGATCCGCGGGCGCTGGAACTCATTCGCCATGATGCGGCGCATGTGATGGCGGAAGCCGTGCAGGAACTCTATCCGGGCACGCAGGTCACCATTGGTCCGGTGATCGAAAACGGTTTCTATTACGATTTTGCGCGCAATGAGCCCTTCACTCCAGAGGATTTGCCCAAAATCGAAAAGAAGATGCGCGAAATCATTCAGCGCAATCAGCCTTTTACGAAAGAGCTTTGGTCGCGTGAGCAGGCGAAAGAAACCTTCGCTGCGATGGGTGAGCAGTACAAGGTGGAACTTGTTGATGCCATTCCTGAAGGCGACGATCTGAAAATCTATCGTCAGGGAGAATGGTTTGATTTGTGCCGCGGGCCACACATGGCCTCTACGGGCCAGATCGGCAATGCATTCAAGCTGATGAACGTTGCCGGTGCCTATTGGCGCGGTGACAGCAACAACCAGATGCTCACGCGCATCTACGCGACCGCCTGGGCCAATGATAAGGACCTGAAAGCCTATCTTCACATGCTTGAGGAAGCGCAGAAGCGCGACCACCGCAAGCTGGGACGCGAAATGGACCTGTTCCATTTTCAGGAAGAAGGCCCCGGCGTGGTGTTCTGGCATGCGCGCGGCTGGAAGGTTTTTCAGAACCTCGTCAACTATATGCGCCGCCGCGTGGAAGAACATGGCTATGAGGAGGTCAACGCGCCGCAAATCCTCGACAAGGCGCTTTGGGAGACCTCCGGTCACTGGGGCTGGTATCGTGAAAACATGTTCACGACCCAGACCGAAGATGAGCGCCAATTTGCCATCAAGCCGATGAACTGCCCTGGCCACGTGCAGATCTTCAAAAACGGCTTGCGCTCCTATCGTGAACTACCGGTGAAACTGGCCGAGTTCGGCTCGGTTCACCGCTACGAACCATCGGGTGCGTTGCACGGGCTGTTGCGCGTGCGCGGCTTCACGCAGGATGATGCGCATGTGTTCTGCACTGAAGATCAGCTAGAGTCTGAGTGTCTCCGGATAAATGATCTGATCCTTTCCACCTATTCAGACTTTGGTTTTGAAGAAATCACGGTGAAACTCGCCACCCGCCCGGAAAAGCGGGTCGGAACGGACGCCATGTGGGATCACGCCGAGGGGGTTTTGTCGAAAATCCTGACCAAAATCGAAGCGGAATCCGGTGGCCGTATCAAGACGGGTGTCAATCCGGGTGAGGGGACGTTTTACGGTCCCAAATTCGAATATGTGCTGCGCGATGCCATTGGTCGCGACTGGCAGTGCGGCACCACGCAGGTGGACTTCAACCTGCCGGAGCGGTTTGGTGCCTTCTACATCGACCAGAATTCCGACAAGCAGCAGCCGGTGATGGTGCACCGCGCGATCTGCGGATCCATGGAACGTTTTATCGGTATGCTGATCGAGCATCATGCCGGTCATTTCCCGCTGTGGCTCGCGCCGTTGCAGGTTGTTGTTGCGACGATCACGTCAGAGGCTGATTCCTACGGAGAAGAGGTTGCTTGGGCGCTGCGTGATGCTGGGCTGAAGGTCGAGACCGATTTCCGCAACGAAAAGATCAACTACAAGGTGCGTGAACACTCTTTGGCCAAGGTGCCGGTGATCATCGTGTGCGGCATGCGCGAGGCGGAGGAAAAAACCGTCAACATCCGCCGTCTTGGTTCCCGCAATCAGGAGGCAATGTCGCTAAATGAAGCCGTCACCGCACTGGTGGATGAGGCCGTGCCACCGGATGTTGCCCGCGCCAAAGCCGCTCGTGCTGAGAGGTTGGCGGGTTAGGCTTTTCTATTCTGCCTCCTTCACCCCAATCCTGATCCGATAAGCGAGGTCGGGGTGGCCCTCGACTTCGTGCCAGGGGCCATAGTCCGCCGTTGGTTTGGGGTCGCGGGGCAGTTTGGGCTCAATCGTGATGCGATCACCGTGGCCTGGCGCGCGCCAGACCTGCAGCGTGCGCCCGTTCACCCGCCATCGGATGGAGAACTTTCGGCGCAAAATCGTGCGCCCGTCTTCATCGCGAGCGCGCGGCTCATCCCAATTGTCGGATAAAATCCAGTTTTCATAGGATGAGCGCATCATGAAACGAAAAATCCGGTCCACCTGCGCGTGGGGCACCGTTTCGTTCAACCGCCATTCAAGGTGCATCACCGGTTCTTCGGTGTGGTGATAGGGATCACCATCCGTCAGATCCTGCAAAATGAACCAGCCGATAACGCCAAGAAGCGCAAATCCCATCAGGCCATAACCACCGCTTAGCGCAGCAGCGCGACCAATGCGGGACGTGATTTTCCAGCCGACCCAGGCTCCAAGCGCGGCGCCAACTATTCCACCCAATGGAGCCACGCCTGCGGCGCCCATGGCAAGTGCGCCTTCTCTGCTTGAGACGCCGGATAGGGTTCCAAAAAAGATCGCAACCAGGAAGGTGAGAACCGTGGCCGCGACCGCAAACAGCGCCACGATCTGGATGAACAGTAGTATTCGCGCGAACAGAACCATGTGGCCCCCCCAGCCCCAGTTGCCATGGGCGATTATGCGCGGGGTTGGTCCGCTTTGCCAATTGCGCGCTTCATAAATCTGTCATTGGGAAAAAATACATGTCCTGTGTCGATCCGGAGAAAGATTCGCACCATGAGAAGACATCGCAAGTTTCCCGAACTGTCATACGCCAACGAGCAAATGCCGTTCTGGAAACGAGCCTTCATCCGTACAGTTGAGGATCTTTCAGGCCGAAACAGGCTGGCTGATCTCTACGATATCTGGCGCACCCGCTCTGTCGGGCACTCTTCATCCGTCATGGGCGATATGCTGGAACTAATTGACGTTGATGTGAAAATCAATGGAGGGCAGTGGCCACCAAAGCGGTTGCCGGACGCGCCGCTCGTTCTTATCGCCAACCACCCTTACGGCATCGGTGACGGCATTGCGATCCTGGCGCTTGCCGAGCAAGTGGGACGACCGTTCCGAGTGATGATCAATTCCGAACTGATGAAGGTGCCGGAAATCAGGCCCTATTCGCTTCCCGTCAGTTTTGAGGAAACGCGGGAAGCAACGAAAATGAACCTTGCCACCAAGAAGGAAGCGCTGCGATTGCTTGATGAGGGCGTCACCATTGTGGTTTTTCCGGCAGGCGGCGTTGCAACGGCTGAAAAAGGATTTGGTCGGGCGTTTGACCTGCCATGGAAGAATTGTGTTGCCCGGCTTGTTCAGTCTGCTGAGGCCTGTGTGGTGCCAATCTTCTTTGAAGGCCAAAATGGTCGCATGTTTCATCTGGCCAGCAAGATCGGACTGACCGCGCGGAGGTCGCTTCTGGTGCGCGAATTCGCAAGATTGCGTGGCGGCACTTTGTCTGTACACATTGGCGCACCAAATTCTCCGGGCATTGTGAACGCGTTTACCGACCGCAATGCGCTGATGAAATATCTGCAAACCGCTGTGTTCTCCCTCGCTCCGGTCCCTGAGGACAAACCGCGGTTGAGAATCGCTGCGTAGAAGGTCGGACTATTTCTGTGGGTTTTGCGCCAGCACATCGACGTCTTGATTCACGCCAGATTCCACTTTGAAATCGTGGGTAAAGACGTTGCCGCGATGTCGGGCGATTGCTGAGTAGGAACCTTCGGCCAATATCAGAGTTGGAAAGGTGGAAGAGGATTCCTGCACTACGTCGCCCTGTTCAGTGAAGACCGACCATGCGGTGTCCGCGATGGCTTCGCCACCCCGCTCGCTGACAAGTTTCAGGAAAACCTGTGCTGCGCGGTGCTGCAAAACGGCTTCTGTCAGCTTGCCAGCCTGCACGCGCAAATCAGCCCGGACCGATGCGTTGATGGTGCCGTAGGACGACACCACATGATAGGTACCTGAGTTGAGCCGCAAAATGCGATCAGATGGAACATCGCGCGCGATGAGCTTCCGGTTTCCCTTCGCATCACGCCTAGCCTCATAGACTGTGAACTTCAGATGTCGGGCCTTCAGATCGCTCCCGTTGGAGGCAATTGCGTTGAGCTTCAGACCGCCAGCCTCCAGGACAAAATTCTCAGTCAGCCCATCGCGAGACAGTTGAACACGCTTGGTGGCGCCGGCACGGCCATAGGAGGCGTTCACAATGTAACTACCCGGCGCAATCTGGAACGAAGCGCTGCCACCTTTCGCGGTGGCGATGAGAGCGAGATTGCCATTCTCATCCTTAACGGTGTCAAAGACACGCCAGACGAGCCCCTTGGTGATGATGCCGCCATCCTTGGTCAGCCGGGCTTCCACTGAGAGATCAGCTCCGGCAAGCGCGTCGGCTCCACCCGCCGATGGTGCGGCGTAGGACGTTGAACTGTCTGTGGAGCTTTGCGCAGAAGCAGTGCCCGTCCAGGCGAACAGTGCCATGCAGGTGAATGTTATTGTCAGGAAGCGGTTCACGGTTGAAGCGGCTGCAGTTCTTTCTGTTGAAACAGTGTCATCTTCAATCGCAAAGAAGCGGCATTTTCAAGGCCGGTGGTTTGTTCTAAAGACGCTTCATCACCATTCTGCGTTCATTGACGCCACTCCCACACAGCACCGGAGCAAGCCATGGCACAAATGCCTCAACTCATTGAGTATTTACAAACACGGCGATCCGCACTGGCCTTGACGCTTGAGGAACCGGGGCCAACTGCCGGGGAACTCACTGACATTCTGACTATTGCATCGCGGGTGCCTGATCATGGCAAGCTCGCGCGGTGGCGCTTCATTGTTTATTCGAAGGATTCGCGGGATGCGGTTCGGCCAGCACTTCAGGAGCTGCTTGAACAAAGCGTTGAGGGAGATTTGCGGGAGCGCGGACAAAAGGAACTTGATCGGTTCATGCTCGGGCCACTGGCCATTGGCGTGGTGAGCCAGGCTGGCGAACATCCAAAAATTCCCGAGTGGGAGCAGGTGCTCTCAGCTGGCGCCGTTTGCACCAAATTGCTGATGGCGGCCAACGCGCACGGGTTTGAAGCCCAATGGCTCACGGGTTGGCACACATATGATGAGGGTGCCGTTGCGAAGCTTGGTCTCAATGCGGGTGAGCGTTTTGCGGGCATCATCCATGTTGGGTCCACGAGCATTGCAAAAACAGAGCGACCACGTCCGGATATGGATACGCTGATCTCCCATTTTTAGAAACTGTCCGCAAATTTACCGAGGCGAAGACCATGTATTTCGATACCAAGCTCAACAATCACGGGCTTGCCCACAATCCGTTCAAAGCCATCGTTGCCCCACGCCCGATTGGCTGGATTTCAAGCCGTTCCGCATCAGGAGAGGCGAACCTGGCTCCCTATTCATTTTTTAATGGTGTTGGCAGCATCCCGCCATTGGTGATGTTTTCGTCCGACGGCGTGAAAGACAGCCTTAAAAATGTTGAGGAAACCGGCGTTTTTGCCTGTAATTTCGTGTCGCGCGACCACACGGATGAGATGAACGCAACGTCGGCCCCCGCGCCACGTGGGGTGAGTGAGTTCGATCTGGCGGGGCTCGAAATGGTTGTTTGCGAAAAAATCGAATGCGATCGGGTGAAATCCGCCTACGCGGTTCTTGAGTGCAAGGTTTTGCAGATCGTTAATCCGACGGATGTCGATGGCAATCCGACACCCAGCCACATAGTCATCGGACAGGTGCTCGGCATCCATGTGGATGAAGCGGTGATCACCGATGGGCGATTTGATGTGGCCAAGGCGCGCCCGCTCGCGCGTCTCGGCTACATGGATTATGCCCATGTGGAAGAAAAGTTCGAGCTGTTGCGCCCCGACTACCCGGACAAGTAAGCGATTTTCCGCTCACAAACGAGAACGCGGGACCCGATTGGGTCCCGCGTCTCCCCCTTCAAGAGGGACCAAGATCAGACAAGGGCCGGAGAGGTAGGGGCCGGATGGTCCGGACACCAGGCCTGATCAAGCTGGTGACTGACGGTCAGTCTTTGTCGTCAAAGCGATGCAGGCAGCGATAGTATTCGCCGAGCCAGTAGCGATCGCCCGTGTGATTGTATTTCAATTGAAAATCGCGGCAGCCATGCTTGTTCGGATAGTAATCCGTGTTGGCTTTAAAGCGGTGCTGGGCAGTGTAGCTCTTGTTGAAGACCCGGTTGCCGGCTTCTGCCTGCGAGGGGGCGGCGATGGTGGCGACGGAACCAACCATCATGGTGGCTGCAATGGCGGTAACGGTGGATTTGATGAGGGACATTTTTACTATCTCCGTTTGAGCTTGGGAGGTGCGCTCGTTGTTGATGAGCCAGAGATAGCCGGTGTGCTGATTTGTTGATGTAACAGCTGTTACTTCACGAAAACTCACGCAAATAAGGGCAATGAAAACAAGTCTTTACTGGGAAAACTCAGCCGAAAAAAATTCCAGTGCAGGCGGAAGGAAGGTTTGAACTATTTTGCGAACCGCAACAGGGCGGCTCCAACAAGCGTTGTCATGGTGGAAATGACCTTCACCAGGCTCAGCTTTTCTTTCAGGAAAAACACCCCAATCAACAATGCGAAGATGATGCTGGTCTCCCGCAGTGCCGTCACCAGGGCGATGGGGGCAAGAGTGAATGCCCAGGTGACCAGCGCATAGGCGATGTATGAAGCCGTGCCCCCAATCAAGAGCATTCGTAGTCCTGAACGGGGGAGTTGGTGCAAAGTGTCTGGTGAGGTTTTGCGTAGGTAGACCATCATAAGGATAACGTTTCCCATGGTGAGCCAACTGTAAAAGCCCAGAGACGTACCGGCGATTCTCGCACCCAGCCCATCGACGAGGGAGTAAGACGCGATAAAAGAGCCGGTCACCAATGCAAACATGGCTGCCCTTTTGTTCACCTGTCCGTCGGCGCGGCGCACAAGTGAGAGGCTGATGATACCCGCCCCAATGATAAAGACGGCCAGGACTTCCATTCCTGAGAGCACGACGCCCAGAAAAAACACCGAAACGACGGCCACAATGAGCGGCGCTGATCCGCGCGCAATCGGGTAAACTTGAGTCAGATCGCCGGTTTCGTAGGATTTTAAGAGGAACAGCTGGTATCCGAAGTGGAGCGCTATTCCGGCGATCATGTAGGGCAGGCTTTCAACACTTGGCAAAGGGACGAAGGGCAGGACAGCCAGTGCCAACGGCGCGTGACCAATCACGACCGCGCCCATGCTCAGTGTTTTGTCGCCGCTTCCCTTAACCAGCGCGTTCCATGAGGCGTGAAGGACAGCGGCACCGATGACCGCAACGAAAACAATGGTGCTCAAATGTTGATGTCCTTGGTGGAAGCTCTGTTGTCGACAGTCCGCGGGTTCATCGTGGCAGAACACCCGCTAGCCTTGCCCGATCAATCAGCGATCTGGCGAGTTTCAGATGTGGCTGATCGAGCATTTCACCGTCCAGCCCGATTACACCGGGGTTTCCGGCATTTTCAAAGGTCTCGACGATGCGCTGTGCGCGATCAATTGCAGCTTTGTCCGGCGTGAAAGCCTCGTTGATCGCCGGAACCTGGGCCGGATGTATTGCCATTTTTCCGGTGAAACCATCAATTGCGGCTTCCTCACATTCTTTTCGAAGGCCAACAGAATTTCGAAAGTCCGTATAGACCGTATCAATCGGTTGAACACCGGCGGCGACCGCGCCAAGCAGACATTGCAGGCGCGCGTGGCGGAACAGGTCCCGGTAGGTGCCATCTATGTGGCGTTTTTCCCGCGCCCCAACATCGGCTGCCAGATCTTCTGCGCCCCACGACATGCCTATGAGGCGATCTGAAGCGCCCTTGTAGGTCGCGCAATGCAGGGTGCCTTCAGCAGTTTCGGTTGCAATAGCAATGATGCGGGTGGTGCCTTCGTCGAGGTTATTCTCAGCTTCCTGAACCGCGAGTTTTGCACTGAGCCGGGTGACATCATTTCCGTGATTGGATTTTGGCAGCATGATCCCGTCGGGTCGCCCGCTCATGATGGCACCAAGATCATCATCCGTCAGCGCGCTGTCGAAGGCATTGACGCGAACATAGAGGGCAGGGCCGCTTAAACGATCAGGGTTGGCTCGCAAAAAGTCACAGCAGGTCTCACGCGCCAGTTTTTTGTTGTCCGGTGCAACCGAGTCTTCAAGATCAATGAGCAGCGCATCCGCACCGCTTGCCAGACCCTTTTCCAGCTTGCGTTCAGAGTCTCCGGGAACAAACAGAAGAGATCGCATGCCCGCACCATTCCATACATTGTTGTATTTCTGACCAAATTGCGTGGGGATTTCATAATTTGCTGCCAGTGTCTGAGCAAGCTTCGTTGAAGGAGGCTGGCTCATCAACATGGTAAACCAACCGTTAACACTTCCATTCCTATAGTTCTTCCAACGCAGGTTCTGGCGCTTTCAGACTGTCGATGGGGCGAGGTTGGGGATCACCATGATTGTTCAGAACTATCTGAACTGGGTTGAAGATGCCGGAGTGGCCGAACGCGCCCTGGCAACCAACGCGCTCGCTCGCGCCTACCTGCACTCAGAACTTCCGGAAACTGACCGCAATCATGCGGAAGCCGCGATGACGGTTTTGCTGGACGATCCGGCACCGAGTGTTCGCTATGCGCTTGCGGAAGTGCTGGGAGGGGCGGAGAAAGCGCCGCGGCACATTATCAATGCACTGGCACGCGATCTTCCCGATATCGCAATGATGGTGCTTTGTCGCTCACCGCTTATTGCTGACCATGAACTTATTGAACTGATTTCTTCCGGCGACCGGGTTGTCCAAACCGCCATTGCCTGCCGTCAACCATTGTCACCCGCACTTGCCAGTGCCTTGGCGGATACTGCGCATGAAGATGCCTGCCGTGCGCTGATGCGAAACGAAGAGGTTTCGTTGCGCGGGCACACTCTGATGGTGCTGGCGCGCCGGTTCGGCGATTCCGGTACGTTTCGCAGGGAACTCCTCGACTACCCGTTCCTGCCAGTTGAGGTGCGTCAGCAGCTTGTTCAAAAACTGGCGACAGGCCTTGCCGATCTTGTTTCAAAGACCGGTTGGATCAGCGAGTTTCGCATCAAGCGCGCTGCCACCGAGGCCTGCGACAAGGCAAGTGTCGATATCGCCCGCCAGCTCAATGAAGATCAGGTTTCCCGATATGTGGAGCATCTGCGGGAAAGCGGGCAGTTGACGGCGGCAATTCTGCTTCGCTCAATTTGCCAGGGTGAAATCGATTTTTTCAAATCGGCATTGTCGAACCTCTCCAGTCTTCCGGAACGGCGCGTGCAGTTCATTCTGGTCAGCGGTCGACGCTCAGCCTTCCGCGCGGCCTATGATCGCACAGAATTGCCCAAGGATGCGTTTGCTCTGTTTGAGATCGCTGTAGACTGTTGGCGTGAAGCCTATTTCAACAGCACCTGCGACGAAGGTTTTTTGCCGAAAATCGTGATGGATCGCATTGTCACCCGCTATCACAAGCTTGGAGATGAGATGAGTTCGCCGGTGACGCTGATGCTCAACCGCCTGCTGACTGAGATCAATCGCGAAGCCGCACGCCAGAGGGTGAAAGAAATTCGGGCTGTCGCTTAAAGACCGGGCTTCTTTATTTGGCTTGAAACTGGCCTTAGATTGCCATCATTCCGGCCTTCTTGGCCGGAATCTATTGATTCTTAGCAGCTTTTTGGATCCCGGTCCTAAAGACCGGGATGACGAAGGTGAGTGTCAGTTTCTTTGCAAAACGGAAACGCACTAAATCTGAAACTGCTCTTTTAAGATCCGTTCATCCCAGGGGTGCTCCGGATCAAATAGCAGTCGTCCGGTCGACTCCCGATCTTCACATATCGTAACGGACAGGATCGATTTTATCTCCGTGTGATCAGCCACGGCGTTGACCGGCCTCTTTTTTGGCTCAAGCACATCAATCTGCACGGACACTGTGTTCGGTAACAAGGCACCGCGCCAGTTTCGCGGGCGGAACGGGCTCACCGGTGTCAGCGCCAGCAAAGGCGCGTTGAGCGGCAGGATTGGTCCATGAGCCGACAAGTTGTAGGCAGTGGATCCCTGCGGTGTCGCCACCATGGCCCCGTCGCAAACGAGCTCATTCATTCGCGGCTGACCATCAATCAAGATGCGGAGCTTGGCCGCCTGGTGAGATTGGCGAAAGGTCGATACCTCATTGACCGCCAGTGCCGTGTGAATGTTGCCGTCAGTGTCTGTGGCGGTCATCTTCAAGGGATGGATGATCGATTGCTGCGCACCTTCCAGCCTCTCTGGCAAACCATCCTCGCGATACTCATTCATCAAAAAGCCGATTGTGCCTTTGTTCATCCCGAAAATCGGCTTGCCGGAGTTCATATAATCGAGCTGGGTCTGGAGCATGAAACCGTCTCCGCCCAAAGCAATGATGATATCGGCTTGGTCCGGCTCCACGTGGTCGTACAAAGAGCGAAGACGGTCTGTTGCTTCCCGGGCGTCCGGTACATCGCTAGACAAAAACGAAAGAGATCTGGCTTCAAAAGGCATTGTGATCAAAGAAACCTTGTCATCTCAGCCCGATGCGGCTTTTGTCTCATGAGGTTGTCACCGTCGTTTCGCCTGCCAGTTTGCATATATGCTACGGTCAGCCAACCGGTTTTGCAGTAAAATGAGGGGGAACGAGCCGACGAACGCATATTTGTGGAGCAAGGCTCTTCACGAAGCTGGTTACCCTCTGGTAACCCAAACAATGATTTAAAGGTTCAGGAGCCCCGAATTTGTACTGCGTGAGTGGGGAAAGCAATTGACGTTTGCACGCCGCATCGTGCCTGCGACCCTTTTGGCTGTTTCGCTTTGCGTTGCGGCAACGCCTTCCTATGCGCTTTTTGGGCTTGATCTGTTTGGCAAGAAGGAAGCCAAGAACATCCAGAATGTTCCTGATCCTTTGGCGTATACGCCTGAACTAAGCGTCATTGGTGACGCTGATCTGAAACCTTTTCTGGAAGAAAACTCGATCCTCATTCAAAAGGCAGATGAGGTGGTTTCGGGCTATGATGGATTGATTGCCCGGGCAAGTTCCGATCGTGCTGCGCTGGTCGCTGCGCTCTACGAAAAAGCTCGGTTTGGCGGGACAGTGGACATCACCATTGATGGCCAGCCGCTGGACGCAATTGTGACCAATCTGCAAAGCTCAGACGGCAGAAAGCCGAGTGTGAAAATTGTCGTCACGCCCGGTCCAGAATTCAGGATCGGCACGATCCGAGTTGATTCTGACGTTGATGTCGACCCATCCGATTACGGATTGGTTCCTGGCGGAAATGCCGGATCAAGTGCGGTTCTTGCTGCCGAAACACGGATTCGCAGAGACTGGCGAGCCAAAGGCCACCCGCTTGCGAAGGTGACAAACCGGGACATTGTTGCAGACCACGACAACAATCACCTCGATATCGTTTTATCATTCAACGCCGGACCAATGGCGCGATTTGGCCGTGTGCGGGTCACCGGTCGGGAATCGATGCGGGAAGAGGTGGTGCTTGCTCAGGCAGCGGTGCCCGAGGGCGCAGCGTATGATCCCGCGGTTCTGGACGAAGTTCGTGAGCGCCTGGCAAAACTGGAGGTGTTTTCTTCCATCAATGTTGATGTTGCAGAGACACTCAACCCGGATGGCACTGTCGATGTGATTATCCAGCTTGAGGAACGCAAGCTTCGCGTCATTGGTGGTGGTGTTAGCTGGTCGAACGAGGAAGCATTTGGAATTGAGGCTTACTGGGCTCACCGGAACCTTTTTGGTGGAGGTGAGAAGTTTCGTGTTGAAGCCAATGTCGGGAGGCTTGGCAGCACCACGGACATCGACGAAGTCGACTACAGCCTGAGTTTTTTCTTCGCCAAGCCCGGCGCATTCGGCCCAACCACGCGCTTCGATTCGAGCATCAAAGTGGGGCATGAACGCCCGGATGCCTTCGATCGCTTTTGGTTTACGACCGAAGTTGGTGTTTCAAAGGAATTTTCAAAAACCACATCCGGTTCGGTTGGGGCAATTGTCGACCTCTCCGAGCAGACGGATGTCTTTGGACGGGAGCAACATTTGCTCCTCGCGGCACCAGTGCGACTTGCCTACGACACACGGGACAATAAGCTTGATCCAAAACGCGGATTCCATCTGACTGCGTTTGGCGAACCGGCTTATGATGCATTCACTGGCGTGGCGTTCGGCACCGTGCGTGGAAGTGCGGCAACCTATAAGGCGCTCGGCAAGAGTGAGCGGTTTGTATTGGCAGCCCGCCTTTCAGGCGGTTCAATCTTCGCGCCGCGTCTCAGCGATGTTCCGGCGGACCGAAGGTTTTACGGTGGCGGTGGTGGTTCCGTGCGTGGGTTCGATTTCCAGGCCGTTGGCCCGCAAACAGCTGCCGGTCGGCCAACAGGCGGCCTTTCCTTTGCCGAAGCATCACTTGAAGCGCGTATTGGCGTGACGGAATCACTCTCGTTTGTGCCGTTCTTTGATGCCGGCACCGTTTCCAACGACATACTGCCTGGCACCGGCACCTGGCGCTTTGGTGCGGGTCTGGGATTACGTTACGCGACACCGGTGGGCCCATTGCGGCTTGATGTGGGTGTACCGCTCAATCGGCGACCCAATGATTCCCGATTTGGAATTTATGCAGGCATTGGCCAATCATTCTGAGCCTGCGCCTTTTACTTGTGTGCGGCTGACAAACGCCGTTACGACGCGCAATTTGGACGCATTTCACCTCATACGGTGAATTGATTGTTGAACATCAAGGCTCTAGCGCTCTGTTTTCAAACGATTATCCTTTGGCATACGGCTTGCCGTTTTCTGCAATAGGCTCGCGCCACAAATCAGTCTAGACTCAGCCGCTATGCGGTTCGTTTCGTGGAAGTCATTGCTGATTGGGTTGGCGATATTGCTGGTTGCCATGCCGGTTCTTGTCGCAGCGATGACGCTTGTCTCACCTGGACGATCAGCCCTTGCGCGAACAGTAAGCTACTTTGCGTCTACACCTGAAAATCGCATTGACTTTGGTCGTCTGGATGGCATCTGGAGCGGCGAGCTTCGTCTTGAGCGGGTTACGCTCAGCGATGCCAAGGGGCCGTATGTTGAAATACGCGACATCTCCCTCGATTGGTCGCCGTCAGCTCTGTTGAGCGGCCGGTTTCAGGCCGACAGGGTAGGGGTCGGGTCGGTCATCGTACAGCGCGCTCCCCAGCCCGGTGACGCAGTACAATCCACGTCAAACGAACCGGTCAAAATTGGATTGCCATCGCTGCCTGTTGATGTGCTGGTGCAGTCGATCGACGTGCCTGTGATCGACATAGACAGATCCATTACGGGAATTTCGGATCGGTTGACCCTTTCCGGGCGCGTGGAAATTCTGTCCGAGCCTGTGCGTTTGCTGGTTGATCTGAGCGTTAAGACGCAAAACAGCGGCGGTGCACTTGTTGCGAAGTCGGCGTTTAACCCCGCGAATGACCAGCTTGAACTCGATGCGGAACTCTCCTGGCCCAAAGGCAGTCTGCTTGCAAAACTTGCAGGAATTGCGGGCGAACCGGCACTCGATTTTTCGGTTATCGGAAGCGGTCCGTTGAGTGATTGGTCCGGTCAACTTGCGCTTGTTCTTGATGGCAAAAAAACCGTGGGGGGAACGGCAAGCGTTGATCTGATCAATCGGGATATGGCCATCCGGGCGAGCCTGAACGGCAAACTTGCTCCGATCATGCCCTACGGTGCTGCTGCATTGTTCGCGGGCGATACCGAAATCGCCCTTGATCTTATGAAGCGCGTGTCAGGTGGATTGGAAATCAAAACCGCGCGCGTGACGTCCTATTCTTCAAACATTCAGGCGACAGGGCGGATTGTACCCAATGAATCATTGGAAGAATTGAGGATCGGTATTGATCTAGGCAAACGCAACGGGGTGGAGTTCGATTTTGGCCAGGCTCGCCTTGGTGCGTCACGCGTCACTGCCGAGATTGACGGCCCGTGGACTGGCGCGCGGGCGAGCATTACCGGCGCTTTTGATCACATTGATGCTGCAGGCGCGAAGCTGGATGGAATTGCCCTAAAGCTTGATGCTACAGCCATCGATTTGACCAATCAGGCATTCGACTACGCCGCAAGGCTGTCTGTTCTGCAAAGCGCTGCCACTGATCCAGCTCTTGCTGGTCTCGTTGCCGGTCGCATGCGGCTGGAAACGGCTGGACAGTTTGAGAGCGGCATTCTTTCGGTTCGCGATATGCGCCTGCAAAATCCTGTGCTGGGTTTGGCGCTGGCTGGAACCTACGACACGGCGACAGGCTTCGCTAATCTCGGCACAGAACTTGCGGTTCGCGCGGGCCCTCATATCGCTTCTTTGAAACCATTGGGCGACGGCATGTTGAGGGTGCGCGGCTCACTTCAGAATGATCCGCAATCCGGTCTGCGACTGTCCGATCTGTCCGTCAGCTCACAAAACCTGACAGCCAGTGGCGACCTCGCCCTGGTCAAGGATCAGATATCAGCAAACATCGCTGGAACATTTTCCGCACTGTCTGCGATTTCACCTCAAATCAGCGGTGGTCTGGCATTCTCAGCCACCGCAGATGGTTTTGCCCACGCACCCAAGGTGGATTTGACGCTCAATGGTGAGAATATTGAACTTCAGGGCAAACCGCTGGAAGATTTGAAGGTGGCGGCCTCCGGGCACGCTTCTTCCCGTTCGCCGTCTGGTACTGTTTCCGCCTCTGCCCAGTTTTCCGGTGCACCGCTCACCCTGTCCGCGAACCTTGTGAGTTCGGCTGATGGTAATACCAATCTGGAGCGGCTGCGCTTTGAGGCAGCGGGTGCACGGCTTGATGGCACGGCCCGGTTGAGTTCGAACAACATTCCAAGCGGCAAGTTCACCATTCAGGTTGCTGATTTTGCCGCGCTTGGACCATTGCTGTTGCAAGAGGGCTTGGCGGGTACGCTCAGCGGCACACTCGATCTGATCGAGCGGGACAAAACGCTCGACGTTAATGTCAAAGCGGATCTTGGGAATTTCCGATACCAGAACATCGGAGTGCCAGCGGCGGCAATCGCGGCAACGGTGCGGGATGCACTTACGACGCCCGCCATCAATGGCACAGTACGAACGACCTCAATCACCGGTGTGGGTGTCTCGGTCACTGGCCTGAACGCGGAGGCCAAACAGTCCGGCAATCGAACCATCTTTGATGTCGCAGCCACCGTAGACGGCGCGCCTGTCAGTGTTGCCGGGCGCGCGGCGCCTGTGTCCGATGGCGGCTATCGTGTGTTGCTTGATCGTCTCAAGGGAGCGTATCGGGGATTGAATGTCGCTCTTGCAGGAAAGAGCGATCTGACGATCAGAAATGGAAGCGTTGCCATCGAACCGACCAGATTGAATGTCGCAGGTGGCCAGGCCGTTGTGTCGGGACGCGCGGGCAACGACCTCAATCTTGGAGTTCAACTCGCTGGTATCAACCTCGGCGCCTTGAACCCGATCATCGGAAACCCAGGATTGGCGGGACGTGCTCGGGGCAGGGTCGCAGTTTCGGGTTCTGCCAGCGATCCTGCGGTTGGCTTCGAGCTGGCAATTAGCGGAGCATCAGCCGGGGCTTTGAAGTCGGCGGGAATACCGCCGTTGGCCGTGGCATCCCGGGGTCGTTATGCCTCAAATCGGGTTTCCCTCAACACCACACAGATCACGGGGGGGGGCGGCCTCAATCTGGCCGTCAACGGCAGTGTTGCGCTCAGCCCTGTGTCACTCGGTTTGAAAGTTGCCGGTAAGGTCCCGTTTTCGCTTGTGGAGCGGCAACTCGCGCAAAATGGCTTGCGTCTGACTGGCGGAGCCGATGTCGATATTGCAGTGAATGGTCCGGCAGTTGCGCCACAGATTTCAGGACGCATGAACGCCAATGGCACATTTGTGGAAACGCGTTCGAACATCACAATCAATGATTTGAAGGCGGCGGTAACCCTTGGGCAAAATACCCTGACCGTCACGTCGCTAACCGGAAACTTCTCCAAAGGCGGTAGCTTGAATGCCAAGGGAACAATCGGAACCAATCCTTCAACTGGTTTTCCGGCTGATCTCGATATCGCGCTTTCCCGTGTGAAATACAATGACGGGTCGGTGGTCGATGCCGACTTTGGGGGCAATGTGAAGGTGACTGGTAAGCTTGCCGGCGCACCGCAGATTGGCGGTGTGATCAATGTTGCGGAAGCCAACATCACAATTCCTGAAAGCGTCGGCGGGACGGCGGCATTGCTGGGTGTGTCGCACAAAAATGCTTCGAAAAAAGTCAGTTCGCAGGCCGCAAAGTTCTCTCCTCCGAAAAAGAAACAATCGGGCGGAGGCGGCCCTACACTGAACCTCACCGTCGATGCGCCGCGTCGCATTTTCGTGCGGGGCAGGGGCTTGGACGCCGAACTGGGTGGCAGGATCACGCTTCAAGGGCCAGCGAGCGCACCGCGGGCCCTTGGTGGTTTTCGTCTGATTTCCGGAAAGTTTGATATTCTCACGCGACGGTTGGACTTTAACCGGGGCAATATCGGATTTTCCGGCTCTCTTGATCCGACGCTGGATTTCGTTGCGTCCTCTCAAGTTGATGATGCGACCGTGTCGATCAATGTGGGCGGGCGGGCATCGAGCCCCAAGATTACGTTCACTTCCAATCCAACCCTGCCGCAAGATGAGGTGGTTGCACGCTTCGTTTTTGGAAAGTCGCTGTCCAGCCTGTCGGCTTTGCAGGTGGCTCAGCTTGCCGGTGCGGTCTCGACACTGTCCGGCAAGGGCGGCGCGGGGCTTGTCGAAAAACTGCGCAAGGGTGTCGGAGTTGATAATCTGGATGTCACCAACGACGACAAGTCGGGTGTCACTGTCAAAGCAGAGAAGTATGTCACCGACCGGGTGAAAATTGGTGCAGCCAAGGGCGCGAAGTCGGGTTCCGGCAAGGTGACGATCGACTTTGATATCAACAAGTTCCTGAAAGCGCGCGGCGAACTTGGTGAAAAGGGGTCATCCAAAGGTGGCCTGTTCTTTGAACGTGAATATTGACGATCAGGCTTCGCCCATCCAACCGTCGAAAATATCCAGAGCCAGATCGACAAATGCATCATCATTGATGTGTGCGTCGAGATCGTGAAATTCGATGTTCTCCGGACAGTGCTGCCGGAACGCATTGCAGAAAGCATCTAGGCCCGCAGCATCGTGGAGGTCGGCGCACTCCCGGTCCCACTCGCCACATCCTTTGTTTGGAAGAATGAACGCTGTTTTACCTTTTGCGGTCGCCAATTGTGTGGCGTGAGCTCGCGCAACCTCTTCGCGTTCTTCTTCGTTTAGAACCACGGAGCCAATCAGGCGATTGTGCGCGTGGTAAAGATGGTCCTTCCATTTGTCCGGCAGTGGCTGCCATTCGGGAATGTCGACAAGATCATAGCATCCTGGCGCCACTATCTGTGGTGTCCCGTTCAGTCCTGCGGCAGTGAGCCGATCCGGGCCAGCTGAAATGTTTGATCCATGAACATGATTGCCGAGCTCCTGTGTGCAGAAATCAAACACACAGGCAAACTTTCCCTGCGCCGCCAGTGATTCGAATGCCCGGCCACCCATGCCAGTGGCATGAAATACCGCAACTTCGTAGCCGCGTTTCTCGAGCTCCGGCTTCAGGCGAACAATATATTTCAGGGCTGATGTGCCCAGACTTGTAACGCCTATCACTGGGTCCTTGCCGGTGGGCGTTACTGTTCTTGCTGCACCCAAAACGGCGCCAGCAGCCTGGCTCAGCGAGGATTTGCAGATCGAGTTTAGCCCATACAATCCGCCAGCCCACAGGATCATCTGAACATCGGCTGCAATCCGTTCGGGCGGCAGAAGCGGGGAAAAGGAAACGGTTGAGACGATGTATTTCGGTACGCCAAGGGGAAGGGCACCACACACATCAAGGGCCAGGTCAGTGCCCATCGAACCGCCCAGAATGATAACACCGTCGAAATGGCCTTCCCGATAAAGCCGTGCGGCGAGAGCGGACGCGCCACGTGCCATAATCTGCATGGCCACGTTTTCATCCCCCGACGAGGACGCTTCTTCAATCGAACTTCCGGCTTCTTCGGCGGCGTCGTGCTTTGAGAAATCGGTGGGAGACGCCGGGTCGCCCAGGACGCTCACATCCATGGTGAGAACCTCGCCTCCAGCTCCACGAATGCACTGGCGGAGGAACGAGAGTTCGTCATCCTTGGTGTCGTAGGTGCCGATGATGAGGATGGTTTTGTCGCTCATTGGAGGTTGATCCAGGCGGTTTTCAAGTCAGTGAACTTATCAAGCGCATGCAGGCTCTTGTCCTGTCCGTTGCCTGATTGTTTCAAGCCTCCCAGTGGCACCGTGACGTCCGCCCCGCCGTAGCAGTTCACATGTACAAGGCCTGCTTTGATGGAGCGTACCATTTTATGCGCCCGGGCGATGTTGGATGTGAACACCGCGCTGGCAAGTCCGTATCGCGACGCGTTGGCGAGGTGCACAGCTTCTTCTTCGCCGCTGAATGTTGAGACTGCGAGAACAGGTCCAAACACTTCTTCGTCCCAGATTGTGTGTCCGGGTCTTACACCTTCTATAACGGTGGGCTCCATATAGGTGCCACCGGTGTTCTTGAGGATTTGGTTGCCGCCCGAAACGATCTGATTGCCATCCTTTTCTGCATCATTGACGAAACCAAGCACCCGCTCCAATTGATCCGGACTATGCACGCTTCCCACATCGCTATCAGTGGAAAGGGGATCGCCCACCCGCAGTTTGGATGCATGTCCACACACTGCTTTGGTGAAATCTGACGCAATCGCATCTTCCACGATGAGCCGGGAACCGGCCACGCAGACCTGACCGGAGTTGCGGAAGATCCCGTTCGCTGCGGTTTTAGCGGCGCAATCAAGATCGTCTGCGTCGGCAAACACAACGTTTGGCGATTTGCCGCCGAGTTCCAGGTAAACCCGTTTCAAGTTGGACCGGGCTGAATATTCCAAAAGTCTGGCACCGGTCGCACCTGAGCCGGTGAAGGCAAGAACGTCAACTTCCATCGAAAGGGCAAGCGCCTCTCCGGCAACCGCACCACGACCTGTGACTACATTGAGTACGCCTTCTGGCAGTCCCGCCTCCAGACCGAGTTGAGCAAGGCGTAGCAGGCTGAGCGACGCGGTTTCCCCAGGTTTCAAAACGACCGAGTTGCCTGCCGCAAGCGCTGGAGCAAGTTTCCACGCCCCAATCATCAGTGGGAAATTCCAGGGAACAATTGCCCCAACCACGCCAACGGGTTCGCGGTGAATCAGCCCCAGAACCGAGTTCGCAGTGGGAGCGATTTCTCCATAGACCTTGTCGATGGCCTCGGCATAATATCGGAAAGTTGCAGCGGCTGACCCGGCCTCAGCCTTGAACGCCATCCCGATTTCCGTGCCATTGTCGCGTACGCCAAGCACAGTCAGTGCGAGTGCTTCCGCTTCAATCAGATCAGCCCACTTCGAGAGCACTTTCTTGCGCGCTGCCGGGGGCATGTTGGCCCAGACACCGCTTTCGAAACTATTACGCGCCGCCTTGCAGGCGGCATCCACTTCATGTGGTGTTGCGTCTGCGATTGCGGTGATCTTCGATCCATCAATGGGCGAGAAGACATCCAGTTCTGCGCCGCCGAACTGCCAATTGTCGCCAATCAGAAGTCGTCCGGCTGGAACGCTTTGACCTCGAAGGGCTTCAATATCTTCCTGGTTCATTGGGTCGCCAATCCTTCGTTCAATGCGGATAGAATTGTGGAAACATCATCCTGCGTCAGAACCAATGGGGGGGAGAGTATGATGTTGGGACCGGACGCGCGGACCATGACGCCTGCCTCGTAGGTTGTCTGCTGGATGGCCAGAGCTGCGGCCTTGTCGGCGGGATTTTTCGATGCGCGATCGGAAACCAGTTCCACAGCGCACATCAGGCCTTCACCGCCGCGAACGTCGCCGATGATTTCATACTTTTCCTGCAGTGCTTTCAAACCTTCAAATAGTTCAGCGCCACGTGCGGCAGCGTTCTTGTGCGGTTCGATTTTCAGGGTTTCTTTCACGCAGGCAATCGCGGCGGCTGCTCCAACCGGATGTCCTGAATAGGTGTAGCCATGCCCGATGTTGGCACGACCTGTTGTGTCATTCTCGAATGTGTCAGCCACCATTTGGTTGATCATCACGGCGCCAAAGGGGAAGTAGCCGTTGGTGATTGCTTTGGCAGTGCACATGAGATCGGGTTGCACACCCCAGTGGCGCGAGCCTGTCCAGCTTCCGGTCCGACCAAAGGCGGTGATGACCTCATCGGCAATCAGCAAAATTCCGTGTCGTGAACAAATCTCACGAACGCCTGGCATGAAACTCTTGTGAGGTGGGATAACACCACCTGCGCCAAGCACCGGCTCCATGATAAAGGCCGCGATGGTTTCGCCGCCTTGCATGGCAATCTCGCTCTCAAGGGCGTTGAGGCAGAGCTGAGCGAGTTTTTCAGGATCAGTTTCGTTGAACGGATTGCGATAGGTGTAAGGCGCCGGTACATGATGGCAGCCAGCCATCAATGGCTCATACTGGGTGCGGAAGTTGGCATTTCCGTTGACGGATGCGCCGCCAAAGTGGGTTCCGTGATAGCCTTTCTGCAAGCTGAGGTATTTCACGCGTCCCGGTTCACCACGCACCTTGTGATACTGGCGTGAAAGCCGCAGCGCGGTCTCGACACTGTCCGATCCACCACTGGTGAAAAACGCCCGAACAAGCCCGTCTTCGGCGAAAAAGTCCTTCAGCATGTAGCTGAGCTCAATCACGGCATCGTTCGATGTGCCTCGAAAAATGGAGTAGTAGGGCAGGGCATCCAATTGCGCTGTAATCGCGTCTTTCACCGGTTGGCAGGAATAGCCAAGATTGACGTTCCACAGTCCGCCAACGGCGTCGATTGTCTCATGGCCGTTGACATCAGTGATGCGAACGCCCTTGCCACCGGTGATGATCGCAGGCGGATTGTTCAGGGAATCGGCGGGATGGGCCATGGGATGCCACAGGTGCCGCGCATTGTTTTCATTGAGAAAATTTTCGTGCTTCATTGCTGCATCTCCTTGATATCGGCCAGTTCAAGCGCGGCCTGAAAACCGGCTTTCGGGTTTTGTACGTCGAAATGAACGAAGGACAGCCCGATGGCTTTGGCCCCTTCGATGTTGCGTTTTTGATCGTCGATGAAGACACAATCTTGTGCTTCCAGCTTCAGTTTGCTGAGGCAATCCTGATAGGCACGCGGATCGGGTTTAAGGATTTCTGTGTAGGTTGCGTCGCTGATCACGTCGAAATCAGCGAGGAAAGAAAGGCGTGAGCGTAGCTCCTTCCCGTAAAACAGGTCGAGCTCATTCGACAGAATTGCCAGACGGACTCCGTTGCGTTTCGCAATGTCGATGGTTTCCAGGAATTCGGGGCGAATGATGGCGTCGGGGTCGGCGCCGCGGGCAGCCTTCACAAAGTCGGACATTCCTGTCCAATCTTTGCCGACCAGCGCTCCCACCTCTTTTGTGCGGCGCATCCAGTAGTCGCGCTCGCTGATCTCGCCCTCTTGCATGGATTGCCACACAGGATCAGTTTCTGGTGCGAAAGGGCCACGCCAGGTCAGCGTGCCCGACGGTAACCCAAGCGCTCTTTCGGTCAGATCATGGGTTTCGAACAGGGTGCGGGTGATGACGCCGCCAAAGTCGAAAATGAGTGCCTTGATGTTCATGACCAGGCCTCAAGAACGGAAGCCGGTGGCTTACCACCCAGTCTTTCAGACACTTCAGGAGCAATGGAAACCAGTTCGCGAACGATCCTTTGCCGATGCTGATCCGTGGCACGCGACACAGGAAAGGCGGTTGCCAGTGCGCCGTTGGCCTGCCCGTCGGCATCAAACAAAGGAACTGCATAGGCGCTGACCCCGATCTCGACGGCTTCTTCGCATTGCGAAAAGCCTTTCTGCCTGGCCCTCTCGATGATGGATCGAAGCACCTCCGGCGAAGTGATCGCTTTCTGCGTGATGGCTGGCAACCCATTCGCGATGACCTCTTCGAGCAAGACTGGCTCCGAGAATGCCATGGCCGCATGCCCTGATGCGGAGGCATGCATTGGCAGAGTTTCGAACCCTTCAAAGTCGACCTTCAAACCATATTGGTTGGGGTTGGTGTGGTAGACAGACGACAGAGTCGCACCGTGCAAAAGCGAGGCGTGAACCAGTTCGCCCAGAGTTTCGGCAAGCTGGTCGATTATCGGTGCGATGATGTCCCGAACGGGCCGGGTCTGCTCACGAAGATGCGCCAGCCGAATGATCGATGGGCCAAGCCGATAAGCGCGATTGTGGCTGTCCTGTTCCACAAAGCCCATTTCACAAAGCGCACTCAAATGGCGGTAAACGGTCGCTTTGTCGAAGCCGGTTAGTCGTTGAAAGTCGCTGAGGCCCAGTTGGGGAGCTTTGGTGGAGAAGTGATCGAGCAGACCGAGTGCTTTTGTGACGGTGCCCATATTCTTCGCGTTCTCCTCAGTTCGTCGGAATATGTTGACAGAATAAGATTAACAAAGCAAACTATTTTGAAATGGACGGTTCAAATAATGAACCAAATAGGGAGAGAGCAATGATCAAGAAACTTCTGGCCAGTGCGGCCTTTGCAATGGCAGCAGTAGTCGCCAATCCGGCGATTGCCGAATATCCGGAAAAGCCTGTCAATTTTGTTGTGCCGTTCCCACCAGGGGATCTGGAGGATGTTCTGACGCGGATGATCGCTGAAGACTTTCAAAAGGAATATGGCGTTGCAGCAGCGGTTGTGAACAAACCAGGTGGCGGTGGTGGACCGTTCCCGGGTGCTATTTCAGTCGCGACAGCGCCGTCTGATGGTTACACGATTGGATCGTTCGTCATCGGCGTACCTGTAGTGGGACATCAGATCGATATTGCCGAACTCACACCTGAGAAATTCGATCCGGTCGGAATTTTCCTCACCTATCCCTTTGTGATCGCGGTCGCGGGCGATGCACCATATTCCACGATGGCGGAGCTCGCTGAACATGCCAAGTCGAACGATGTTGCACTCGGGCATTTCGGTGATCCACTGATTCCAACGCGAGTGACGAAGGCGTTTGCAAAGTCTGCCGGGTTCAGTTTCTCATCCGACGCTGCGTTTGATGCGCTCGACTGCAACACACTTGCCTCAGGCGATGCGGATGTGATCAACACCACGCTCCAACTTATTTTGCCTTGTCTGGACAAGGTGAAGGTGCTGGTTGCTATCACCGATAAGCGGATCGCGCTTCTTCCCGACACTCCGGCTATTGGCGAGTTGAACAAAGACCTCAACATCGCGCTTTGGAATGGTCTCTTCGTAAACAAGGACACACCTGCTGATGTGCGGGCTAAGATCGAAGCTGTTGCAAAGAAAACAATTGCTTCTGAACGCGCGCAAAAACTTGCCAAAGAAACCGGTGCGCTTGTCTATTGGCAGTCGGCAGATGAATCAGCCGAGCGGGTTGCAAACGACATCAAAACGTTTGGCCGCATCGGTGAAATCCTGAAATAAACGACAATCTCCACGTTGGCGCGCGTCTCTGGCGCGTGCCAATATGGTCCTGTCATGAGCGCAAACAACGAGCCAACGACGAAAACGGCGAGTGCGGGGCAGAACATTTTTGCCCTGATTGCCCTCGTGCTGACGCTGGTTCTTCTGTCGCAGATTGCCGGGCAAACGCGTTGGACTGGTGGTGCCAAGCTTTTTGCAGAACCCCGATTCTGGCCAGCGGTTGGCCTTATTTCGATGACGGTCTTCCTTGCCTTGCACGTTTGGCAATTGGAGCGGCGGATTCCAGCATCGATGGACTGGAAAGAAGCCCGGTCCTGGCTCCGGCCTTTGGAATTTGTTGCCTGGTTCATGGCCTATGTGTGGCTGGTGCCGGTCATAGGATATCTGCTGGCCACGTTTCTGTTTGTGCCGCTGCTGTGTTGGCGATCTGGCTACCGTTCACGCGGCGCAATGGCTGCATCAGCGCTGTTTGCAGTGCTGACGGTCGTCATCTTCAAAACTCTGCTGCAGGTCAAAATCCCGGGCGCGATGATCTATGAAGCGTTGCCGGAACCGCTTCGTAGCTTCTTCATCGTCAATCTGTGATGGAAGTCCTAGCCGACAGCATTGCACTGCTTTCGCGCTGGGACGTGGTGCTGGCGCTTCTGGTTGGATCAGTGGGAGGGGTCATCATCGGGGCAATCCCGGGCGTCGGCCCTGCGGTTGCCATCGCAATCCTGCTTCCCGCAACATTTTCGATGGAGCCGATTGTCGGGCTGACCGTGCTCCTGGGAATCTATGGATCATCCATGTATGGCGGTTCAATTCCTGCGATCCTGATCAACACGCCGGGCACCGCGGTCAATGCGCTGACCACCTATGAAGGGTTTCCGATGACACAGCGGGGAGAGGGCAGGCGCGCGCTTTCCCTCGCTTACTCCGCCAGCTTCTTCGGAGGGGTGTTTTCTGTCATTTGTCTTATCCTGCTCGCGCCAGTGCTGGCCGGTATCGCGCCGATGTTTGGATCACGAGAGATTTTTCTTGCGGCCTTGCTCGGGCTCATTCTTGTGATCGTTGTGCACCGGGGCCAGATGCTGATTGCTGCGGTGCTGGTGGGCTTTGGCATATTCATCAACACCATTGGCCTTGAGCCGGTAAAATACTCAAAACGCTACACATTTGATCAAAGCTGGTTGGCGGGCGGCATTGATTTGATCGTGGTGGTGTTGGGGCTGTTTGCCTTATCACAGGCGTTCATTTTGCTCAGTGGACCGGACGAAAAACACACAATCAACAAATCAAAAGGCAGCCTGCTGCAGGGTTTTCGGGAACTGTTGAAGCATCCGCGTATTGCAGCGATCTCCGGCAGCTTTGGCGTGTTGATGGGAATGATCCCGGGTGTTGGAGAGTTCACCGCTCAGTTTATGAGCTATTCCACTGCACAGCGACTGAGCAAGAACAGGGATCAGTTTGGCAAAGGCTCGCCCGAAGGATTGATCGCCTCGGAAACAGCCAACAATGCGGTTCCGGGAGCGGCCATGATCCCGCTTTTGGCATTGGGCATTCCAGGCGAAGCGCTGACGGCGATGATGTTGTCGGTCTTCTACGTTCACAATGTGGTGCCGGGTCCAAGGCTCTTCCAAAGTCAGATGGACTTTGTTGTCGCGCTTTATCTGGCGCTTCTGATCCTCAATGTGCTTGTTCTCATATTCCTCCTGTTCTCCACCAATTGGCTGGTGCGGCTGACGCGGATTCCCAACCGGTTTCTCGGTGCGTGCGTGCTGACGCTCAGCTTTGTTGGGGTCTATTCCCTGCGTAATTCCGCGACCGACTGCGCAATTGCGGCGGTGTTCGGAATGCTTGGATATGTCCTGAAGCGACTGAATCTGCCCATCGTTCCCATCATTCTGGGCATGGTGCTTGGCGGGATCATGGAAGTGAAACTGCGCTCATCCATGAACCGGGTGCGCGATCCGCTCGATTTCATCGACCGGCCGATATCGTTCATTCTTTTCGTGATCATTGTCGGCGTGTTGCTGGCACAGGTTCCCCGCCTGTTGCGGCATCGAAAGTCGCAATAAGTTTAATCAACGGCTCATTTGTTCGTCACTGGTGGAAAATCTGTACGGGGCAGAAAGCAAAAAAACCGCCACCGGATTGCTCCGGTGACGGAATGTGCGGTGGGTTGCTCTCGCAGCCCGGATGGACAAACCGCACGGATTGCTCAACAGGGACGCCGTTGAGCAAATTCTAGTTTGCGTTAGCCGCAAGTGCCGTTGCGCATGCAGCGACGCATGTCGTCACGCATGTTGTCGCGCCAGCTTGAGCCATCTTCATAGCCATCGCCGGAGCCATCGTTTTGGCCGGAGCGGAAACCGACCATGTAGCCCTTCTTGTAGCCATTGCGGTAACCGCGACGATATTCGGCCCAATTGAAGGCATTGCGGCGGTTTGAACGCATGGCCATGCGTGGCTCGTTCAGGGCGTCCTCATAGGAAGCCTTGTAGGCATCCTTGTAGCCGTCCTGATAGCCATCGCGCTGGCCAACGGCTTTCCCTTTGCGCCATCCCTTGCGGTAGGATGGTGACATGGCATCGGCTTCGGTTGCTGCCAACATGCCCGTGCCGCCAATGGTCATGGCAACGGCGGGAACGGCGATGCGCGCGAAAAATTCGCGGCGGGTTGGTTTGGTCGTCATGGGATCTCTCCTGTTTGTACCGGTGCGGGGCGCGTCCGGCTTTCGTGTGCTGACAGGAGAGGGTTTAGCGAACCGGGGCTGAATGCATTGTGAGATGAGCGTTCATACCGCGTTCATATGAAAAACCGTGGTCGGATTTACGTCAGAAGGCCCGATCCGTGAGCAACCATTCGCTGACCTTGGGCCAATGGTTTTCTGCATGACGGCGGCGGAAAAAACCCAGATGGCCTATCGAGCCGCTCGCTTCGTCAGGTGAGATGGCAACGTGTTCGGTGTCCGCCCCGGTGTACCTGTCAAACAGACTGTGAATAGCGCGCTTCGTTCCCCACGCGTCATCAGTCACTTGTACCACCCGCAAGGGGAGGGCCACTTCACCATAGTGGCGGGTCTCGGGCAAAGCGGGATCAGAAAAGAAATAGTCGGGGCTTTTTATCCAACGCGCCCAGTCTCGAAACACTGGCCCGGGCATGGTTTCGCCTATTCCAAGCCATCCTGGCACGCGGCCCAGCAAGACCGCGAGTGGCGCACCGAGGAATTGGGTCTTTAAATACACCCCGATCGGTTCGTCCGTGCCGCGCCAATAGCCCGACATTGAAGCAATCGCCAGGTAGCGGGAAAAATGCAGCCAACGGTCGGATAGGCCGAGCGCCTGTCCGCCAAACGAATGGCCAATGCCCACCATTGGAGTGTTGGGATTGCGACCGTTCAGATAGTCGGCAGCGACGACGAAATCCTGACGTCCCCAATCTGCCATGCGGAACGTTTTCCAGTCGCGACGATCACCAGCCGAAACCCCGATGCCGCGATAGTCATAAGTAAAGACCGCCGCCGACCCCTCATCTATCAAATGTCGAGCAAATGGATGATAGTAGGTATGAGGAACCGCAGCCGCACCGGATATGAGGACTTTTGGTCCTTTTGATTTTCCAGTTTTGATGGGAAAAAACAGTGTGCCAGCAATTCTCACTCCATCGGCACAGGTGAGATCAATCGCTTCCTCTTCAACTGTCGTCTTGATTGGCGCGTGCTCGTTCATAGGATGTACCAAAGATGCAAATTGGTGACCTGAAAGTGTTGAAGCTAGTTGAAATTGACGATTACGTAAACGTAAAAACTGTTTTTGGAACCTATTGCTGCCGGCTGCGTTTCAATCATCCGGGCTTGGAAAGAAGTCCGAATTCTCAAACGTCCTGCTTCGTAATCCCAGCGGTTGTCGGGGGAGTGGTGCTGGACATGCATCCACATCCTGAAGAGAGCGCAGAGAGAGCCTCATACAAAATACCGACGACTGTTGATCCGCTTGGTACTCATCCCTTTGGATTTATCGGTCGATTGTCTGTCCAGTCAAAAGTGCCCTGGTCCCGCTCGCGAACGGCTTCCTTCCAACCAATTTCTTCTGCCCGGGATTTGAAGTTGAGGCCTTCAGGGGAGTGCCGCGTGATGCCGTCAAACACAGTCGACAAACGTTGCGCCGCCGAAAGCCCCATGGCTTCGATGGCCTGATTGATAACCATCTTCTGCATCATCAATTGGTTGATTGGGACGCTGGCCATGCGGTTGGCGAGGCGCTCAACTTCCCCGTCGAGTTCTGTCTCAGGCACCGATTTGTGAACCAGCCCGATGCGATGCGCCTCGCGGCCATCGATTGTGTCGCCGGTGAAGAGCATGCGTTTGGCTTGTTCCGCACCAATACGATAAACCCACATCGCTGTGGTTGGGCAACCCCAGACGCGGGATGGCATGTACCCGATCTTCGCCTTTTCTCCCATAACAATAAGATCGCTGCAAAGAGCGATGTCAGAACCACCTGCAACTGCGAACCCGTGTACCTTGCACACCACCGGTTTGTGGCTGTTCCACAGGCTCATAAATCGTTCGGTATTCTTTGACATGAAGGTATAATCCTTCATGGGATCCCAGGGCATCTCCTGAGTCATGGATTCCGGACCCTCAGTTTCGGCGTATGCTACGAGATCGTAGCCCGCGCAGAACGCTTTTCCGGCCCCCGATAGAACAATCACATGAACGTCGTCATCGGCATTTGCAGCCGCCACACACTCTGCCAGTTCCAAAGGCAGATCATTGTCGATTGCATTCATCGCTGCGGGGCGATTGAGTGTGATGCGGCCGATTCGGCCATCTTTTTCAAACAGGACTTTAGGCATAAGAATTGTCACTTCGTTGAGCTTGGATGAGCTTACAGCCCGTTGAAATCATCGGCAATCGGTGGATGAATTGCACCCGTTGCGCTCGACCTACTCGGGGCTTATCGTTCGCCGAAATGTGAGGGCCAAACCGCCATGATCCGAGACAGATTGTATTTCCTGCTCCTCAATATCGGGCATTTTCTTGATCATCTGTTTACACTGATATTTGCGACGGTGGCGGCCCTGGTTCTTTATCGGGATTGGGGCGTTGGCTACGCGGCACTTCTTGCGTATGCGACTCCAGGTTTTTTTGCGTTTGGGCTGTTTTCGCTGCCAGCTGGGTGGTTGGCCGACCGGTGGAGCCGCGACGGAATGATGGTCGTGTTCTTTGTGGGCATTGGCTTGATGTCGATTGCCACGGGCTTTGCCCAAACGCCGTTGCAAATCGGATTGGGCCTGTTTGCCATCGGCATGTTTGCCGCCATTTATCATCCAGTTGGGCTGGCGATCGTCACGATGAAATGGCGCAACACCGGTATGCGGATTGCAGCAAATGGTGTGTGGGGCAATCTTGGTGTTGCAAGCGCTGCACTGATCACCGGGTTTCTGATTGATCTGGTCGACTGGCGAGCGGCGTTCATATTGCCCGGACTGATTTCCATTGGTGTTGGTGTTTGCTATTTTCTTCTTCGTCGGGAAGCCATTCTCGAAGACAGCAGACGTGCGAAGCGGGTCGCTGGTGGCGATGGTTCGAAAAAAGCTGAAGCGATGTCATCATCGCAGGCGTCACTGCTGTTGCGTGTGTCGATCATCGTTTTCGTAACCACCGCTGTGTCGTCCATCATTTTTCAGTCGACCACATTTGCGCTCCCCAAAATATTCGACGAACGGCTTCAGGGGCTCACCGGAATGTTTGTCAGTGAAGATGGCCAAGACGCAGTTGCGTCGATGGTTGGATCGCTGGCCTTTGTCGTGTTCGCCGTTGCCTCATTGGCTCAGCTTGTGGTCGGTGCGGCGCTGGACAGGCTCGGACCACGGCGGGTCTTTTTAACTGTGGCAGCGCTTCAACTGGTCTTTTTTCTGGCGATGCCCGGGTTACGCGACGGACTGGCATTCTTCGCAGCGCTTGGTTTCATGCTGGGAGCCTTCGGTCAGATTCCGATCAACGACTATATGATTGGCAAAATGGCGAGTGGTCAGTACAGGGCCAGAATCTATGGCATTCGCTATGTGGTTGCTTTTTCAGTCCTCGCGGCGACCTTGCCCCTCATTGCATTTGTTTATGAGCGATGGGGCTTTGATATGCTCTTTCACATTCTTGCTGGCGCTGCCTTTGTTGTGTTGTGCGCGGTTTCATTGTTACCAAAGCGGTTGCCATCGGCAGAGCAGCAATTGGCTACTGCAGGCTGACCAAGTCAAATTCGGTTGCAGATTATACTTTAGAAACGATCTAAACAGATTGTTCACAAAAAAGCGAACAATCCGTTCGCTGAATTGAAGTTGAACGGCGCTTCGATTGAACCATTATACCCAAAGTGCCGGTATTGCTGGGTGGGACCAATCAGCACTTTCGTACCGGTTTCGTAAAAATCACTTCGTCAATCAGGAGCTCTCCCATGACCAAAGTAACATTGAAGTCAGCTGTGTTGGCTGCGGCTGTTGTGGCCTTCACTGCAGTGCCAGCCCTTTCAGCATCATACACAGTCGATCTTTCGCACTCATTCATCAAGTTCGAGACGGGCCATCTGGGTGTTTCAAAACTGTCCGGCCGGTTCAATAAATTCTCCGGCACCATGAACTATGATCCGGCTGCTGGCCCTGGGGCACAAAGCATCAAGATTGAAATTGATACCACAAGCATCGACACCAACTGGGCGGATCGTGACAAGCATCTGCGCAGCGCAGACTTTTTGGACGTGGGTAAGTTTTCAACTGCCACATTTGAATCGACCGGTTACGAGGGCGATGCCAATGGTGGAACGCTGAGCGGCAAGTTGACCTTTTTGGGCGTGACGAAAGAGATTTCGTTCCCGATCAAGAAGATTGGCGAAGGCAAAGACCCGTGGGGTGGTTATCGTGCTGGCTTCGAAGGCTCATACACGCTGACCCGCAAGGATTTCGGCATGGGATACAATCTTGGGCCTTCGGGTGAGAAGGTTGTTGTTACGCTTCAGATCGAAGCCATCAAGGACAAATAACAGGTATCAACTCTCCCGGACGACCTCGATTTAACAGGGGTCGTCCGTTTTGGGGCTTTCTGCATCTTGCAAGGACGATGACCGGCATGTCGAACGCAACCAGTTTCAGTTTACTGACCCGTTTTCTGCATTGGCTGATTGCCGCGCACATGATTGGGCTCATTGCGCTTGGCTGGTGGATGATTGATCTTAGCTTTTACTCAAGCTGGTATTACACCGCGCCCTACCTGCACAAAGCCTTCGGCGTGCTTGTTCTGGTGCTTGGTCTGTTGTTGCTGGTCGAACGAGCGGTGCGCGGTCGGCCCGCACCGCTTTCCAACCACACAAAACTTGAAAAACTGGCCTCCCGAATAGCGCATTTACTGCTTCTTGCGGCAGTGCTGATCATCCCCGTGACCGGCTACATTTTCACAACATCAAAAGGGGAAGGGGTGTCCTTCTTTGATCTGTTCACCATTCCGGCGCTCTTTGATGTTTCAGATGGGCTCAGGGATGCGGCGATTGATGTTCACTACTACGCGTCCTATGGCCTGATTGTCGTGATCATGCTCCACGCGGCCGGTGCGTTGAAACACCATTTTATTGACAAGGACCGAACCCTTCGACGCATGACATTCTGAGCAGCCAGGATCTGGTATTTTAAGTCAATTGTGCAGTTTCGAGATTGGTCGAGGCACGGCTCGGATCAAAATGTTGGCAAGGCGCTCACGGGTCCTGCGGCCATCACTGCGGCGCTGAATACGGCGAGAAGCAGGAAGGTGGCTTTGTTGTGCAAGGTCATTGGTCTCTCCAGTCTTTGTTGTTGTTGGAGAGAGACTAAGGGTTAACAAGTCCTTGCGATGTAACAGGTGTTACACCACGTTTTTTCTGGATTTTGTGAGGTCCGAAAAGTGGAGGGCCGCCAATAAGAGCATGGGTGCGATCAGCGGATAGCGGTAGCGCCAGTCATAGTCGATCAACAACAGGCTGTGGTAAGTGGCAATTCCGATAATCAGGCACAACAGGACGCCACGCAGTCTCGCAACGCTGTGCGATATCGTTTTGGTTCGATATCTCAGTTCGCCAACGGCGATCAAGCCATAGACGGGCACAAAGAACAGCAGTTTCATTGCGATGTGAAAGCTCGAAAAGGCCATCACGAACGGAATGAAAAAGTAGATCAACCGCCAGCAGAGAATTTCAAACGCACCGGTGATTGTTCCACTGTATACGATCCAGGTCTCGTGGCGGTCGTGGATGATCATCCCCTGTTTGAAAAAGTCCATGAAATAGTCGAGTGAGGGGGCCTGTAGGCGTCCCGCAATTTGCATGTGCGCAACGTTGGCAAATCCCAGAAATATTGCCAGTGACAGCAGGAGCAGCACTACGAGCAATAGCCGGGAATGGAGCAGCCGGTCCAAAAGAGATGGGGCGAAGAATAGAGGTGCGAGCACAAAAATGACCGGCGCACCGGCGGGGCGGGTGAGAAACAAGAGCACAAGTGAAACGAGAAACAAGCCGGTTCGCCGAGTGCCTGCATGGCCAGTGCGGAATACAGTCAACCATGTGGACCAAAGGACCAAAAACGCAAAAAGTGGATCACTCAAGATGAACTTTGGCCAGGTTAGATAGTCGACAGAGATCAAAAACAGCGACCACAACAGACAGAGAGCGATTGGATGGAGCTCGGCATCGCGGCATATCTTTCTGGCGAGGATCAGCGTTGCGAGCGTGGCCACCATGTTGCAAACCAAAAAGGCGTGAGCCCAGAAGGTGCCGAACAGCGCCTTGAAGATCGCAATCTGTGAGATGATGACCGTGTAGGTGTAGACGGGTGTGAAAAAGTCGTTGTTTGAAAAGAACTTGAGATAATTGAAGTTCTGATTGGTCAGTCCATTTGCCCAACCTTGGAAGGTGCCGGAATCGAGTGAAGTGGCAGGGCCTTTCAACCAGGCGAAGGCGAGAATTGCCGCAGCGGTGATCCAAAACAGAACCAGCTCAGATTGCGCTAGGCGTCGCTCCTGAAACTGACCTATAATCCAGCGCAATGCCATCAAAACGAGTTGCCTTCATCTGACAAAGACCATGACCGATATTGCAGTTGTCATACCGGCATACAAGGTCAGGGATCATCTGGCAGCGGTGGTTGAGGGCGTTCTGCCACATGCGACCCATGTCATTGTGGTGGATGATGCCTGTCCCGAGCGCTCATTTGAAGCGGTGCCCCTGGTTGAGGGAACCACAAAAGTTCACATCATTCAGCACACGGCCAATCTGGGCGTGGGCGGCGCGGTCGCATCCGGCTATCGGAAGGCGCTGGAGCTTGGAGCACACATTGTGGTCAAACTCGATGGCGACGGACAAATGGATCCGCAAGATATTCCAAAACTGTGCAAGAAGCTTGTTAGCGGTCAGGCAGACTATGCCAAGGGAAACCGGTTCTACAATCCTGGTTCGCTCGATCAGATGCCGGTCCTGCGTCTGATTGGAAATGCCAGCATGTCCTTTTTCAGTAAGCTGTCGACCGGCTATTGGGGCATCATGGACCCGGTCAATGGATTTACGGCCATTGACGCCCGTGTTCTGAGAGAACTGCCATTGGAAAAGATCGACAATCGATACTTCTTTGAAAGTGACATGTTGTTTCGATTGTCGACAATCGGAGCAAAGGTGGCCGATGTGCCCATGCGCAGCCGTTACAATGGTGAGCAAAGCTCCATGTCCATCCCTCATACCATGATGGTCTTTCCGCTGAAGTATCTGAACCGGTTCTGCAAACGGCTTGGTTACAGCTATTTTCTTCGCGGCTTCAACATCGCATCCCTGTCGCTGGTTGTGGGCCTCATGCTCATGATGTTCGGCACTGGGTTTGGGGCTTATTGGTGGGCGAATTCGGTCGAAACAGGCGTGGCGGCCACATCGGGACAGGTCATGCTTGCCGCGTTGCCGATCTTTGTCGGTCTGCAGCTGCTATTAACGTTCCTGAACTACGATATGTCGAATGAGCCAAAACAGGCCATCTCAGAATTTCTGGGTGACGATTAGCACCGAGAATCAGGGCCGCTCCTCAAACGGTTTGCCGAACTCAGCTTCAAATTCAGCTTCGTCCCAGAAACCAATCAGCACTCCGGGCGGTTCCTTGCCGGTCATGGGCCCGATGCGTTCAGGACGCACCGTGATGCGGGTGTGATGCTGACGCGACCAGGCATTGATCGCCTCATAGTGTTCATTGCGAATATCTTCGTGTTCGTCTGACTCCCCCAGATCCACAAACTCTTCTGAATCATTTTTCAGATCAAACAGCATTGGCCGAAAACCCTCGCAGTGGATGTATTTCCAATGCTCAGAGCAGCACATGATCAGTCTTGCATTTTCCTGCGCAAGATCAAGGATCTGCCGGGCCTCCCGCGTTGAATAATCATATTCGCTGAAGGCGTAGTTTCGCCATTTTGTCTCGTCAGCCCAAAGAAGCGGTATGAGATCACGACCTTCCAGAATGTTGGGCAGGGGTTCTCCTTCGAACAGATCGACAAAGGTTGGGGCGAGATCAATGCCTTCCACCAATGCCTCGCTAACCGTGCCGCGGGTGGCATCCGCCTGCGGGCGTGGGTCATAGACAATCAGCGGTATCCGGACGGACTGATCGTGGAAGAGATCTTTTTCGCCCATCCAGTGATCGCCGAGATAATCACCATGATCGGAGGTGAAGACGATCATGGTGTTCTCCATTAGGCCGCGCTTTTCCATCCATGAAAACAGACGCCCCATCTGATCATCGATCTGCTTGATGAGCCCCATGTAGGCGGGAAGCACCGCATTGCGGACATCATCACGCGCAAAAGCACGGCAGATGCGGCTTTCCTGATAGGCCCGAAACACAGGGTGCGCGTTCTGTCTCTCACTGTTGGACCGAACCGGCGGCAACAAATGTTCAGGACCGTACATGGACGCGTAGGGTTCCGGCACGATGTAGGGCCAATGGGGTTTGATAAAGCTGAGGTGACAGAGCCAGAGCTGATCTCCAGCTTCATCCATGAATTCAATCGCCCGGCCGGTCATATAAGGCGTTTCCGAGTGCTCATCTGGAATTCGGGCCGCTTTGTCTGAGTGTTTCAGCAGCCAACCATTCAGAAACTGACCTCATCATCTTCGCCTGAATTTGCCCAGTCTTCCCATGGGTTTTCCGCGTCAAATCCATGTCTGCGCAAATAGGTATCATAGTCGGGATTGGGGCTGTACGGACCATTCGGATGCAGGCCGTCGTCACGTTCGTAGGGTTCAAAGCCGCATTCCGCAATCGGCACGCCAATGTGGCTAACCGGATCAATGCCGAGCCATTCCATGCCCTCCTTGTCGGGGATCATGTGTGTTTTGCCGACAATGGTGGTCTGAACGCCAAGCTTCCGCAGGTGAACGCCGAGCGTTGGCTCACCCACACGCAGCGGAATGCCGTTCCAGGTGGCGCCGTGGCTGCGACAATAGCGGCCAGTGTAACTCGACATGCGGGATGGCCCGCAAAACGGTGACTGAACATAAGCGCGATTGAACAGCACGCCTTTCGCGGCGAGAGCATCAATGTGTGGCGTTTGCAAATGTGGATGGCCGGTGCAGGACAGATAATCCCAGCGAAGCTGGTCGCACATGATCCACAATACGTTCATTCAATTCGACCTCGATTTCTGGGGCTTCCGCACCATGAAGTTGGATCGGTATCGGGGCAAGTGTGGGTGGACCAGATTTTCGCCATGGGGGAACCACGAGACTATGTAGTTCCCCCAAGGTGTTTAGTGCGTCAGTGCAAGCCGCCGAACTGTGCTCGTTTTCTGACATCATCAAACGTGTGCTCAATGAGCAGCGTGCCGTCCTCATACACTGTCTTCAGCAAGTCTTGGTCGGTCGATACGTTCTCGCGTCGCTTGGCGATAAGGTTGCCGTTTTCTTCCACAACAGCCTGCCGGCCGGCCTTGGAGGCCTTGGTGATGTCCGTCGCCGGGCATTTTGAAACGTCCTGCCAATGCCCATCAACCGTCTTCATCGCATTGGCTTTCATTGCGAAGCGCAGGGTGTCTCGATTGACGTGTTGCAGCAGGCCGCCACCCATGCCGAAGGCAATATTGTCGAGAGACCATCCATCCGTAACCAAACGATCAACCAGTTCCTTGATCGTATCGCGCGTCATGCCATCACCCTGGATGACGCGCACCCGGTCAATGAGAACGCGATAGCCCTTTGCGTTTGTGTGCCCGCCAAACGCGCTCCAGAGCTTTTCAAGAACACGCAGCGGCGTCTCAACCGGGTCGCCGGAATCCGGGCGAACAACCAAGGTGCCTTCAGTTGAAAGCACGCGCTCCTTCAGCTTTTGGCACCAGATCGTTTCGACCGCGTTATCGAGGTCATAGCTGTCCGAAACAACGGCCACCAACGCGTCTTTTCCACCAAACTGGGTGAGCATATTTTCGTAAGCTTCGGCCTCGCGGTCGGGCCCCCAGCTTGTCATGGTTGAGTGTTCGGCTGCGGGAATTGAAAAACCCGCCATATCGGCTCCGTAATATTGGCGAGCCGCCATTACCGCCTCCATTGTGTCCGTACCTGCGAAATTGACCAGATGCGCCATGCCGCCGAGAGCCGCACTTTCGGCGGAGGAAACACCCCGCGCGCCAAAGTCATGCAGTTTAAACGGAATTTGCCCATCCGGATCTTCGGATGTTTTCAAAAGGCCGGAATAGATGATCTCGCGGCACAGGTTGGAGAGGGTTGCGACGGTGGATGGATACCAAACCGAGCGCAGCAGGGCGGTCTCCACAAACGTGGTCAGCCACGGCATCTCCGGGTCGGTGTTTTCCACTTCAACCATTGGTGTCCCACAAGGCACGATCATGCCCTCCGGCAATGCGCGTATTTTCAGCGGTAGATATCCATCATGGGTGTCCACGATCTTTCGCCATCCAGCGGCGTGGAACGGTACGCCATGCGAAGCACAGATGAGCTCAGCTTCTTCCACATCATCGACTGTGACCGGTCGGGCGATCATGTTTTTCAAAAAAGCCTGAAGGCCAAAGAACAGCACTGTGTCTGAAAAACTGTTTGGTCGCGCTTCGATGTAAGCTGAGATGTGCCGGGCTTCCGGCGGGTATTGTTTGAAATGGGATTGCTTATAGCTATCCGTAGATAGGATTGGGTTTGTCATTGTGAACTCCTCACGTGACAGTTGGATTTTAAAGGCCGCGGAACTCCTCCGCAGCCAGGCTCAAAGGTCAGCCATCAGGTTGATGATCGACCAGTGATCTTCAAAAAACTGCTCCGGTTTCAAATCGCCAAGGCGATACCAATGGGCTGTTCTTGCATCGTCTCGGCCCTTGACCGAAAAGAGCTTTCGGCGCTCGGGCAGGCGAAACAGAAATGCATGTGTGATGATGCGACCGCGCAGCGATCGTTCCGGATGATCAAAAACGCGGGTTTTCGTGTCGTCGATGAACGAAGCGAGCATTGCGGGTGGTATTTCGCCCTTATGATCGCTGATCGCGGTTTCTTCCTTCAGTTCACGGATAGCCGCGTCGCGAATACTCTCCGATGGATCGAGAAACCCGCCCGGCACTGCAAGCAGGCCTTCTCCGGGGCACTGACCGCGTTCCACTAAAAGAATGTTGCCAGATTGAATCACGACAGCATCTGCAGTCACAAACGGACCGTTGCCCCATTCCTTTGGATAGGCTTCGACATATTCTGTCTCCGCCAGGAGCTTTCTGAATCCATTGCTCATTTTGTAGTCGTGCAGCCAGTCCCGGACGGGCTCCGAAAGCACGGAGTCCGACACAACTGGAATGCGCTGGAAGAAGGCCTTGCGGATGTCGGTTGAGGAAAATGTGCCATATTGGCTGTCGATCTGGATGTTCTGCCACTCAGGGAACAGCTTCAGATAGTAGCTCGACCGGTCTTTACCGTATCCGGTCAGGGCCACGGATGGTTTCGCAGCGGATGTACCACCACTCCTGCCATCTTCCAGCTCCTCGATGGTCTGGTTGACGCGGCGTTGCACACTCGCGCACCAGGCGGCATCCGAATAGGGGTGATCATCAACCGGACGCAACACAATGCGGCCCGTCGATACTTCATGCCGGAAAGCGCGGTTGAAGATATCCACGCGCTCAGCATAGGTGAATGGATTGCGGGGGTCGGGCGCGGTTGTCGCGGATCCGATAAGAACAATAAGCGTTTCAACTTGCGCAAGTGCTGCTTTGATTACAGCTTCATGGCCGATGTGAAGTGGTTGGAAACGTCCGACGAAAACGCCGTATTGGTAGGTCGACATTCGAGACTCCCTCGAAAACTGTGTGGTCGTGCCGAACTCCTCGGCACACCAAACATAGTTTGGCTTGAACGATAGGGGAAGGTGTTTTGGGCCAAGATTGATCTTGAGCGTTAATGAATCCTGATCGTCATGCCGAAGTTATGAAATTTGCGATCGGGGCAAATGTCTCCGAGCTTTGTTTGCACGTTCATCATCAAACGCTGGTGGCAATCCAAAGATAGAACGGCAGGCCGACTGCGATGTTGAAGGGGAATGTGACACCGAGCGACATGGTCAGATAAATACCGGATTGGGCCTGGGGCAAGGCGATTTTCATCGCGGCTGGAACAGCAATGTAGGACGCAGAAGCCGACAGGACCATCAGAAGAAAAACACCTCCGTCGGACAGACCGACAAGCCTGCCGGCAAGCAGCCCGGTGGCTGCGCCCACCAGCGGCATGATGAAGCCAAACCCAAACAGTCCAAGGGTCAATGACTTGCGATTGTCGACGAGACTGCGACCTGCGGATAGTCCCATATCGAGCAAAAACAGGCAGAGTATCCCGGTGAAGGGGACAATGATGAATGGCTTAATGTCTTCGAGCCCCTTTTGACCCGTGATCATGCCGATCAGGAACGACCCGACCAACAACACGATTGATCCGTTGCCAACGATGTCGCGCAACAGTTTGCGCCTTGACTGTGTTTTGATGCCACGTGTGCCTGCAATCCATAGCGCAGAAAGGATCGCAGGGACCTCCATGACGGCAGCCACAGCGACAAGATAGCCTTCTGCCACCATGCCGTTGAGTTCAAGCAGGCTGGTCGCCGTAACAAACGTGACGATTGAAATTGAGCCATAGTGTCCGGCCACCGCCGCGGCGTTGACGTCATCCAGCTTCGTCACCAGGCGCAGCAAGAAGAACGCGATGAAGGGAAGCACAAATGAAAGAACAACGCCGGCGAAGAGTGTCGCAATAATCTGCCAAGTGATGTCATTCGAAATTAGGCTCGCGCCACCTTTGAACCCGATCGCAAACAGTAGGTAGATCGACATAACTTTGGCAGCACCGTCTGGGATGGAGAGATCGCTGCGTGCCACAGCGGCCACCATCCCAAGGACAAAAAACAGGATGGTGGGGACGAGCAGACTGCTCGCGAGCATCGAAAGTGCCGCGTCCATAGTGAATTGCTTTCAAAAAGTGTGATCAGGCAGATTGAGTTTGAGTAGAAATCGATCGTCGGGTGGTGGCAAAGTGGAGCACCGCAAATCCTGTGATTGCGGATAGTCCAGAGCCCATCAGGACACCAATTCGCACGGCGTTCATCATCTCGTCAGTTGTGAATGCCAACGAGCCAATGAAAAGGCTCATCGTGAAACCAATGCCTGTCAAACAAGCCACTCCGTAGGCCTGGGCCCAGTTCACATCTTGAGGCAAGCGGGCAACGCCTGACTTAACCGCCAGCCAGGTGGCGCCAAACACACCAATCTGCTTTCCGATGTAGAGGCCAGCGGCAATTCCAAGCGGCAGAGGTGCGAGGAGATCATCAAAACTCACCCCTTCCAGGCGAACGCCGGCGTTCGCAAATGCAAATACAGGAAGAATGAGGAATGCCGCCCAAGGATGCAGAGCATGTTCCAAACGGTGAAGTAGCGAGGGTTCATCGCCTTTGCTCTTGGTTGGAATAGCGAGCGCAATGAGAACACCAGCCAATGTGGCGTGTACGCCGGATTTCAGCACACAGGCCCACATGAAGACACCGATGATCAGGTAAGGTGCGAGCGCCTTTACGCCCAGCCGGTTGAGTGCCACTGCGGCAACGAAACCCATCATCGAGAGTGTCAACGCATTGATCGAAAGATCGGATGTGTAGAAGATTGCGATGATGATGATCGCGCCCAGATCATCAATGATTGCAACGGCAAGCAAAAACACCTTCAGTGCCACCGGCACGCGGGAACCAAACAGCGCCAAAACACCAAGTGCAAATGCGATGTCCGTTGCTGCAGGAATGGCCCAGCCGCTCATGTTTGCCGGGCTGTCCATATTGATCCAGAAGAAGACCAAAGCCGGAATGGCCATGCCACCGATGGCAGCAATCAGCGGAAGCAGGGCCTTGTCGACGCTCGACAATTCACCGGACAGCACTTCGCGTTTGATTTCCAGGCCGACAAGAAAGAAGAAAATCGCCATCAAGCCATCGTTGATCCACAACAATGCGGGCTTGGAGATTTCAAATGTGCCAATGCCAACACGGAGGTTGGTGGACAAAAACCCCTCATAAAGCCCGGCCATTCCGCTATTCGCGAGTGCCAGCGCCACAAGCATGGCGAGGATGAGAACGATCCCGCCGCTGGCTTCCAGCCTGATGAATGATTGAATGGTACGGAGTGTGGCCTGCATTGGAAAACCGGTTGGGAGGTAACAATCTTTCCCTGATCTAGTTTACCGAATTCGATAGTTCCAATATATATAAACGAAACTTGAGATAGGTAATTCCTATGATAAAGCCCACAATCCGCCAGCTTGAATATGCGGTCGCTGTTGCTGACGCAGGGCAATTCGGGAGAGCCGCACAGCGGCTTCACGTGGCTCAGCCCAGCCTGTCTGCCCAGATTGCTGAGCTTGAGGCGTCGCTCGGAATGCGTATTTTCAATCGAGGTCGGAATGGTGCTTCTCCGACGGCCAGCGGATTTGAGGTCATCAGACGGGCACGTCTGGTGTTGCGTGAGGTTGAAGATATCGTGGCGCTCAGCCGCAATGAGGGGTTGTTCGGTGGCCGGCTTCGGCTTGGTGTGCTGCCGTCAATCGGACCCTATCTGTTGCCCGAAGTTGTCCGTAAAATTCACACGGAAAGTCCTGAATTACGATTGGTGCTGAAAGAAGAAAGCACGCTGCGCCTTGAGGATGATTTGCGCAGCGGTCGGCTCGATATGATCATCTCCACACCTGGGGATCATCTGGGAACGCATCAGGTACCGTTGTTCAGTGAGCGATTGTGGGCCGCATTTGCCCATGACGATCCGCTCTCGACAAAGTCCGGCCCGGTTTCCCCGCCAGAGCTTTCAGGACGCACTTTGCTAACGCTGGATCGTACACACAGGCTATCGCGCATGGTTCAGCTGCTTGCGCAGCAATGCGGGGCAACGGTTCTTGATGATTATCAGGGAACCAGCATGGATGCGATCCGACTTATGGCGGCAACGGGATCGGGTGTCGCAATCCTTCCCCATATCTACACCGCCAAAGAAGCCCGACGCGGGAGTGATGTGGAATTGAGACCGTTCCGGAAAGGATATGCGGAACGCAACATCGCGCTCATTCAGTCGGCAGATGGCGAACCGCGATTTGGAACCGATCTCTTGGCAAGCACGCTAAAGCTGGAAGCGGAGCGATTGATGGGTCTGTGAGTGGAACGGCATTGATCTGCCTTGATCAGGAGACCGCGGACAGCCTCGCGCCATAGGCCGACACAATCACGTCAGCAGCTTCCTCAATCACCTTCTCCATTTCGGGAGCGGCCGGAACTTCACCGCTGAAGATTGAAGGCCAGAACGCCTTGGACTTGATCAAACCGATGAACTGTCCTTCAACCTTTGCTGGGTCGTCGGCTGACAACAGTCCGGATGCGACGGCGTCCCTGAAGAACTGTGCATATTCTCCAACCCCGTCGGAGCGTTGATTGAGCGCCTTGGCAAGACATGGATCACGTAGGGTTTCGCTCATCGCAATGCGAACCAACTGCATAAACTGTTTTGATTGCAGAAGCTTTCCTTTGTGATGGCCAAGAGAAAGCAATTGCTCCCGCACGGGTAAATCAGGATTAAACTGGACCGGGGCAGGGTCCTTCATACGCGCGGTCATTTCATCAATGACTTTGCCGAACAGCGTTATCTTGCACTCGAAGTGTTTGTAGACCGTGCGCTTTGAAACGCTTGCGCGCTCGCTGATGCGGTCCATGCTGGCGCGTTCAAAACCATTTGACTGAAATTCCTCGATTGCAGCCTCGATTATGAGTGTGCGCTTGGAGCTTTCCTGTTTCATTTCAGTGGTTTCGAGCGTCTGATAAATTGTCAGTGTCTTTTGAGCGGTTGCAGTTCACTAAACGCAATCGCAAATTTTGTAAACTTGTGAGTTTACAGACCGAGATTTATCGTTAAGCTAAACTGGTGAGTTTACACTGATGTGTGAGCCCCAGACCGCGTATTCTCGTACATCATTGGATGACGGAGCTAAACACAATTTCACCAAAGCAGGGAGACTTGAAGTGAAATATGATCTCAATCTCAACGGCAAAACGCACAGCGTGGAAGCCGAGCCGGGGACACCCCTATTGTGGGTGATCCGCGATGAATTGAAGCTGACAGGGACCAAATTTGGCTGTGGTGTGGCTTCCTGCGGTGCCTGCACCGTTCACATAGATGGCGAACCAGCTCGGTCCTGCCAGACCATGATCGAAGATGTTGAAACTTCCCCCGTTACGACCATCGAAGGTTTGAACTCCGACATAGCATCAGCGGTGCAACGCGCCTGGGCGGAACTGGATGTGCCTCAGTGCGGTTACTGCCAGTCCGGTCAGGTGATGTCCGCTGTGGGATTGCTTACTGAAAATCCAAAACCGTCGAGTGAGGAGATCGACGAATATATGTACGGCAATGCCTGCCGTTGTGCCACCTATCAACGCATTCGCGCCGGTGTGCAGCGCGCTTCAGAAATCATGGAGGGTTAAATGAACATTCAAGCAACCCGCAGGGGATTTCTGGTAGGTGCAGGCGCAACCGCGTTCCTTTTTGTCGGCGTCGGTGCTGGTGGAAAAGCGGCTGCATCAGCAGAAGCAAAAATGCTCAACCCGTTCGTCAAGATCGGATCTGATGGCAGTGTGACTGCAATCGTAAAGCACTTTGAAAAAGGGCAGGGACCGGCGACTGGTCTGCCAACATTGATCGCAGAAGAGCTCGGTGTTCGGATGGATCAGATTGCGTATGAGTTCGCGCCGTCCAATCCCAAGCTCTACAATAACCTGCTTTTCGGTCCCTTCCAGGGGACGGGCGGCTCGACCGCAATGGCGAACTCCTTCATGCAGTATCGTCAGGCCGGTGCGGCGGCCCGTGAAATGCTGATTGCTGCTGCGTCCAAAGAATGGGGCGTTGAGGCGTCACCACTTTCAATCGTCGATGGCATGGTGACAGGTGGTGGCAAGTCTGCACCTCTTGGAGATTTCGTTGCAGCGGCAGCCGGAATGGAGGCGCCGAAGGAACCGAAGCTCAAGGATCCAAGTGAGTTTAAGCTGATCGGTAATCCCGATACGCGCCGTCTGGACAGCGCGATAAAAGCGAACGGCCAGGCCATTTATGCCATGGACCTGCATCGGCCAAATCAGATGATTGCTGTGATCGCGCGTCCGGCCCAGAAGGGCGGGCTGGTCACCGGGTTTGATGACAGCGCTGCCAAATCTGTCAAAGGTTTTGTGAGTGCCGCAACACTGCCGAACAAGGCGGGCGTTGCGGTCTTTGCCGAGAACACCTGGGCAGCGTTCAAGTCTCGCGAAGCACTCAAGGTTGAGTGGGACATGAGCAAGGCGGAAAACCGCGATTCTGCAAAAATCAAAGCGGAAATCATGGCCGCCCTAGATGCAGAGCCCACATACAATGTGCTTAAAGCGGAACGCAAATCGCTGGATGGCGCTGCCAAGGTGATCGAGAAGACCTTCTACTTCCCGCTATTGGCTCATGCGCCAATGGAGCCGCTCAACTGCACCATTGAGGCGACAGCTGACGGCGGTCTCCTGATGCATGACGGCGCGCAGATGCCGACCGGGCCACACGCAGCAATGGCACAGATATTCAAGCTGCCAATGGAGAAAATCCAGATCAAAACGCTACTCGCTGGTGGTAGTTTTGGTCGGCGTGCCACGCCAACGGCGGACTATCAGGTTGAAGCTGCTCTTGCATTTGCGGTGACTGACCGCAGTCGCCCTGTGAAGCTGGTCTGGTCTCGTGAAGATGATATCCGAGGAGGATTTTATCGTCCGGCCTTCGGCCACAAAGTGAAAGTCGGTCTCGATGCAGATGGCAATATTATTGGCTGGGATCACCGCATTGCTGGCCAGTCGATCATGAAGGGCACGCCGTTTGAAGCATTTTCGGTAAAGGACGGCGTTGATGGCACCTCCGTTGAAGGAGTTTCTGACACGCACTATGCCATCCCCGGCTTGTTTGTTGGCTTAACTGACACACAAAAAGCAACCGATGTGCTCTGGTGGCGCTCAGTTGGCCACACCCACACCGCCTACGTGATGGAAGTGATGCTGGACCTGGTCGCGAAGGCGTCAACCAAAGATCCGCTGGGACTGCGTCTCGAACTGCTGAAAGGTGGTGATAAGGACCAGCAACGTCTCGCAGGCGTGCTGAAACTGGCCGCTGAAAAAGGCAATTGGGGTAAAGCCTCGGATGGACGTTCCCAGGGGCTCGCCGTGCATAAGTCTTTCGGCAGCTATGTAGCGGAAGTGGCCGAAGTGTCCGGCACTGCTGAAGACGGCATCAAGATTGAGAAGGTCACCTGTGCCGTTGATTGCGGAATTGCGGTCAACCCCGACATCGTGAAAGCTCAGATGGAGGGCGGCATAGGCTATGGCATTGGCCATGTGATGCGTGACCAAATCACCCTTGTGGGTGGCGCAGTCGAGCAGTCCAACTTCCCGGATTACGAGCCGCTTCGCATCAGCGATATTGGCGCAATCGACGTGCACATTGTTCCGTCGACCGAAAATCCGACAGGTGTTGGCGAGCCTGCCACACCGCCAGCGGCACCGGCTCTCGCAAACGCTATTGCCGCTGCAAGCAACGATCTGCGGGTCGCGATCCTGCCAATGACCGACAATGGGGTGACGTTCGCTTAACCGCTGGTCAGACGATCAAAGCGGCCGGGCCTGCGCAGTTGCGGGCCCGGTTGCCGCGCTACATTCGATTTCCTGACGCTAACTTACTCATTGTGGCCCACCAGCCACCAGGTTTCGGTCGGTCCCTTGCCTTTGATGTCAATCAATCCGCGCCGTTCCGTCTGATAGGATTCAGACAACGCGTTGCGGGATTCAGTTGAAATCTGGATGCGGCCGGGTTCTCCATGGCTTTCCATGCGTGCCGCCAAATTCACTGCATCACCCCAGATGTCGTAAAATACCTTGCGGCGCCCAATGACGCCCGCCACCGCGGTGCCAGTGTGAATGCCAATGCGTACCGAAACCCTTTCGCCGATCTTCTCAGAAAGCCCGCTGCAGATTTCCAGCATCGACAATGCGAGCTGCGCCGCCGCATCAGCATGGTTTCGTTCGCAATCCGACAGTCCGGCCACCACCATATAGGCATCACCGATTGTTTTGATCTTCTCCAGTCCAAGGGCGTCCGTCTTTGTATCAAAAGCAGTAAAGACTTCATTGAGAAAGGCAACGAGGTCCTGAGCAGGCATGTCTGCAGCGCGTGGCGTAAAGTCTGCGATATCAGCAAACAGGATTGTGACCGCATCGAGTTTGTCAGCAATGATCTGATCGGGCTCTGCCTTAAACCGCGCCGCAATCTCCTTTGGAAGCAGATTTTCAAGCAGCCTCTCTGATCTGGCATGTTCCATTTCCAGGGATTCTTCTGCCTGAGTCATGCGCCACATTGCATAAAATATCGCCGCAGACATTATAATCCCATTTGAAATCATGATGTTGAGGCGGAGCTGCAGCAAGAAAGGCGGCTCCACGCGAACCAGCTCAGATGACTGGGTGAAATAGATCTCCGGGAGCAGCGAGGCGGCAGCACCGATGAGTGCGAACACCGCGATCACCGCGAGGCGCTTCACCCCGAGCAGCAGAATGCCAACCATTGGCAGGGTGACAACCATTGCTGTGTGCAGACCGGAATCCCGGCTCATCAGGAAGGTGTTTATGATCGTGAGAGTCAGCAGATTGCACACGATCAATGTTGCGGGGAATAAGATCCCAAAACGCATTGCCAACGGCGTGGCAAAGAACATTGGAGCGGCCAGTAAGCACACCGCCGCTGGTGTACCGAGCCCGCTTGCATCCTGAAACAGATAGAGGCAAGCGAAAGTGACGCTGGCGATCGTCCCCACAAATGACAACAAATTGCTCAAACGAGCGCCGCGGCGGTCCCTCTCATCGATTCGATCCAGGCCGTAGTTCAGATAGATTTGTAAAGCGCCCGTCACTGATCCACCGTTGATCCTCGATTTTGGATCAAGAAAACACGTGTGTTTGGAAGCGCAAACCCCGAACTTCTACCGCGCCGTTGCCTCTTCCCAGCCTTTTACGAGGGCGGCTCGTCTACCAGGATACTTTTCTCCCAGCACTTTGAGCTCCTGAACGCGGTCGGTTTTGAAATGGCGATAGTCTTTTTTGGTTTCGCACCAGCCGACCAGGTATCGCGTGCGATCCAGAAAGGCGATGAGAAGCGGCCAAACCGCACGGTTTGAAAGCTGACCCTCTCGGTCCGTGTAGGTGAGCTCCAACTTGTAGCGCTCACGAATGGCATGTCTCAGGAGAGCTGCATCAAACCGTTCAGCAACTGTGGAGTGCGTCTGAATGGCTTTGGAACTGGCATCAAGAACAACGGGGCGCAGTTCTTTCGGGATCGCTTCAGAGAGTTTTGACACGAGATCACGCGCCGCCCGCGCCAATGTCGGATCAGCCTCCGCAACAACCCATGCTGCGCCAAGTGCTGCAGCTTCCAGTTCGTCAGCGGTTAGCATCAGCGGTGGCATGTCGTACCCGTCGTCGAGCACATACCCCATACCAGCCTCGCCGGTGATCGGGATGCGTTGGGCAGTGAGTTCCGCCATGTCGCGGTAGAGCGTGCGGATGGATATCTCAAGTTCATCTGCGAGTTGCCTGCCTGTTACGGGCGATCGGGCTGACCGCAGAATCTGAATTATCTGGAAAAGACGTTCGGTGCGACGCATTTCGGCCTCCTGCTGTCACACTGCTGCCACAACGGTGGCAGCAGGGCAATTCTATTGGAGGTGCAGCGGCGGTGATCTGCCGAAGCAAGTCCAAAGAAATGCAGGAGAAACTCCGATGATCCATTTTCAGCGCACCCGCACCATCAATGCCGCACCGGAAGCTGTTTGGGCCGTGCTTGGCCGGTTTATGCAGATTGATGAATTTGCGCCCCAGATTGCTTCCGTGGAGGCGCTGACCTCAGGCGAAGACGGCATGGGATCAAGGCGCCGAAACGTCTTTGGAAACGGCACTTCGCTGGTCGAAGAGGTCGTTGAGTGGAACCCGGGGGTGGGCTACACGGTTGAACTTTCCGACATGGCAGCGATGCCTCTGAAGCAAGCAAGTTCAAAGATCTTCATCACGCCGCAATGCAACAACTGCCAGGTGACGTGGACATTCGATTACCGGGTCAAATATGGTCTGTTGGGCTGGATGCTGGGTCAGACATTCATGAAAATGATGATGGGCAAGATCATCGATAGCAACCTCAAAGGGCTGGAAGAAAAAGCAATGTTGCCGGGTGCGGGCTGATTGATCGGTTCGGAGCAATTCGATGTGGCCTGCTGAGGTGCGGCACACTCGATGCGTGTTCATCGCCATTGCCCGAACCCAAATGTCGCGCTAAGAGCGCGGCATGAGCACAGATATTTTGCGCATTGCGATTTGCCAGCTGAACCCGACCCTCGGGGACGTCGCTGGTAACCTTCAGATTGCCAGGAACGCGCGGGCGGATGCCGCCCGGATGGGTGCCGATCTGGTTGTTTTCACAGAACTATTCATGTCCGGATATCCGCCTGAGGATCTGGTTCTGAAACCGGCGTTCGTGTCAGCGTGCATGGCGGCGGTCGAAGAGCTTGCCATTGATACGAGTGATGGCGGTCCGGGAATCATCATCGGCTCGCCATGGCGCAATACTGACGGGTCCCAGCCTGGCCTCTTCAACGCTGTTGCCGTCTGTGATGAAGGAAAGATCACCGCGAAGCGCTATAAAGTTGATCTTCCAAACTACGGGGTCTTTGACGAAAAACGCGTGTTTGATTCTGGCCCGATGCCTGGCCCGGTCAATTTTCGGGGTGTTCGGCTTGGAATTCCGATCTGCGAAGATATTTGGGGTGATCTTGATGTGTGCGAGACCCTGTCGGAGTCCGGCGCTGAATTGCTGATTGTGCCCAACGGGTCGCCCTATTTCCGGGAAAAGATGGATGTCCGGCATCAGGTGGTGATCCGTCAGGTGATCAAGAGCGAGCTACCCATTCTTTATGCCAATCAGTTGGGTGGGCAGGACGAGCTGGTGTTCGATGGCGGATCATTCGTGATCAATGCTGATCATTCCATTCCGGTTCAGATGTCACAGTTTGAGGCGTCAACTGTTGTCACCACCTGGCGCCGTGGCGATGAGGGGTGGTCATGCGATAGCCATGCGCTGGCGGCGTTGCCGGAATCAGATGAAGCTGACTGGCGCGCCTGTGTCGTGGGTCTGCGGGACTATGTGAACAAGAACGGCTTCAAGAACGTGGTTCTGGGGCTTTCGGGCGGTATCGATTCCGCCATTTGCGCTGCCTTGGCCGTTGATGCTCTGGGTGAAGAGCGTGTGCGCTGCGTCATGCTGCCTTACCGCTACACGTCGAAGGAAAGCCTGAAAGACGCCGAGGACTGCGCCCGCGCGCTCGGCGTGCGCTATGAAATCGTGCCGATTTCCGAACCGGTTGAGGGGTTTCAAAACGCGCTTTCGCAATTGTTTGAAGGTACCGAGAGCGGGGTGACGGAAGAGAATCTCCAATCCCGCGCGCGTGGCGTGATCCTCATGGCCATCTCCAACAAGTTCGGATCGATGCTCGTTACGACTGGAAACAAGTCGGAGATGTCGGTGGGTTACGCCACCATCTATGGTGACATGAATGGCGGGTTCAATCCGATCAAGGATCTCTATAAGACCGAAGTGTACCGGCTTTCTGATTGGCGCAACAAGCACGTTCCACCGGATGTGCTTGGGCCTTCGGGAGAGGTCATTCCGGACAATATCATCACAAAAGCGCCTACAGCCGAGTTGCGGGAAGGGCAGCTGGATCAGGATTCCCTGCCGCCCTACGATGCGCTTGATGATATTCTCGAAGGGCTCGTTGAAAACGAACAGTCAAACGAGGAAATCACGGACCGTGGTCACGATCGAGCGACCGTGGAGCGCATTGAACATCTGCTTTACATTGCAGAATACAAGCGGCGTCAGGCGGCACCCGGTGTAAAAATTACGAAGAAAGCCTTTGGACGGGAACGCCGCTATCCGATCACCAACCGATTTCGGGATCGCTGAGCGGCAAATGCCTTCGCAGACTTGTCATCTCGCACACCCGTGAGCGACTGGGAGCAGCGAGTGTGCATTCCCGACTTCTCATTTGCGTACGATGGTCTAGACTTTGAGCCCAATTGGTCTGGTTTGAGTTGGATTCGGTGAAACAATGAGCGCTTTTCGTGAGTTCTGGACGTGGTTTGGTGGCAAATCTCGCATTTTGCCTGTTTGCCTTTGTTTGGGCTTGGCGTTAACGCCGGTGACGGCTCTTGCCCAAAGCGATTCGGAAAACCCGCTTAGCGATCTGATGAACGAACTTCTGAAAGGAAGTCAGGCGCCTGAATCCGGCAGCGACAAGGCCGCACCAAAGCCGAAGGCCGCTCCACAGACGTCGAATGCGCCGAAGAAAGTGGTGCCTCAGTCGCGTCAGGAAGTAATGCTTTCCTACGCCCCGTTGGTGAAACGGGTCTCACCGGCAGTCGTCAATGTTTATGCGGCGCGAAAAGTTCGCGATGCGGTGTCGCCGTTTCGAGGTGACCCGTTTTTTGAACATTTCTTTGGTCCCAAGGCCTTTGGCAGACCACGGCAGCGGGTTTCTCGTTCCCTGGGGTCTGGCGTTATCGTCGAGGAGAACGGGCTTGTTGTCACCAACCACCATGTGATCAAGGGTGCGGACAAGGTGAAAGTGGCCTTGGCCGATGGCCGGGAGTTTGATGCCAAGATTCTGTTGATTGACGAGAAATCGGATCTCGCGGTCATGAGGATCAAACCTGATGAAAAACTGGCTTCGCTGCCGCTTGGGAATTCGGACAGGGTGGAAGTTGGCGATATTGTTCTGGCGATCGGCAACCCGTTCGGCGTTGGGCAGACGGTTACAAACGGCATTATTTCGGCGCTTGCCAGAAACCGGGTGAAGATCACCGATTTTGGCTTTTTCATTCAGACCGACGCCGCCATCAATCCCGGCAATTCGGGCGGGGCGCTCATTGACATGCAGGGTCGGCTCATCGGTATCAACACGGCTATTTTTTCCCGTTCCGGCGGGTCGAACGGCATCGGTTTTGCAGTGCCCGCGAACATGGTCAATGCGGTTATCCGCTCGGCGAATGCGGGTTCATCCCGGCTACAGCGTCCGTGGATTGGCGCATCATTTCAGTCTGTTACCGCCGATATTGCCGACAGTCTCGGGCTTGATCGCCCGCGCGGCGCGCTCATCGCCGGAGTCATTGGCGATGGTCCCGCGGAACAGGCAGGGCTGTCCGTTGGCGATATCATATTGAAGATTGATGGTTTCGACATTGAGCACGTGAATGCCCTTGGCTACAGGCTGACAACTGCGGGGATTGGCAAGACAATCGCCGTTGAGGTGTTGTCCCGTGGCAAAACGATTTCCACTGAATTGACGCTTGCCAAGGCGCCGGAAACAACCCCGCGCAATGTGAGGCAGATCGACGGAAGTTCGCCGTTTACCGGTGCGCGTGTTGCCAATCTCTCGCCGGCACTTGCTCAAGAACTCGACTTCGACGCGAACGTGCGCGGTGTGATTGTGCTGAGTGTTGCGCGTGGTTCTTCGGCGGAGCGTTTCGACATCCGACCACGTGACGTGATTGTCGAGATCAATCGCGAAAAGGTTCAGAATGTGCGGCAGTTGGCGCGGATATCGAACGAATCCGCCCGGTTGTGGCGATACATTATCCTGCGAAAGGGTCAGTATATTCGCCAGTTTGTGCGCTAGCATGACTTATGGCTGATTTATTCGCCGACCAATCCGCAGCGCCATCGGACGGCGCATCCACACCCAGGTTCGACGACGAAAGTCGTCCGTTGGCAGACCGGCTGCGGCCAGGTGATCTGAAACAGGTTGTCGGTCAATCTCATCTGCTCGGTGAAGACGGTTCGATCACCCGAATGATTGCTTCGGGCGCGTTGGGGAGCCTCATCCTTTGGGGGCCACCGGGTTCAGGGAAAACCACCGTTGCCCGACTGCTCGCCAATGCGACCGACATGGCATTTGAGCAGATTTCAGCGATTTTTTCAGGTGTTGCTGATCTGAAAAAAGTGTTCGAAGCAGCACGCATGAGGCGCACAAACGGTCGCAAGACGCTGCTATTTGTCGATGAAATCCATCGTTTCAACCGGGCACAGCAGGATTCCTTTCTTCCCGTCATGGAAGACGGCACAATCACGCTGGTTGGTGCGACAACAGAGAATCCCTCGTTCGAACTCAACGCAGCTCTTTTATCCCGCGCCCGCGTTCTGACTTTTCATCCGCTTGATTCTGATGCCATCAACGAGCTGCTGGATCGGGCTGAAGACGCGGAAGGTGCCGGTTTACCCCTTGATGATGAAGCACGGGCTGTTTTGCTGCGCATGGCGGATGGTGATGGCCGCGCGGCTTTAACCCTGTCGGAAGAGGTCTGGCGCGCCGCTCGGGACGGCGAGGTGCTCAATGCCGAGCAGTTGCAGGAAATCGTGCAACGCCGGGCGCCGGTCTATGACAAGACCCAGGACGGCCATTACAATCTGATTTCGGCGCTTCACAAGGCCGTTCGTGGGTCTGACCCAGACGCCTCGCTCTACTATCTGGCGCGCATGCTCGACGCCGGTGAGGACCCCCTCTATCTCGGTCGCCGCATGGTGCGTATGGCATCGGAAGACATCGGCATGGCGGACCCGCAAGCTCTGGTGGTTGCCAATGCCGCAAAGGATGCCTATGACTATCTTGGTTCACCGGAGGGGGAGCTGGCTCTGGCACAGGCCTGCGTCTACCTTGCAACCGCCCCAAAATCGAACGCGCTTTACACAGCCTTCAAAGCGGCAACCCGCTCTGCAAAGGAACATGGTTCGCTTGCGCCACCCAAAATTATCCTCAACGCGCCAACCAAGCTGATGAAAGAAGAGGGCTACGGTTCCGGCTATCTCTATGACCACGATCAGCCTGAGGCGTTTTCCGGTCAGGACTATTTCCCCGAAGCACTGGGCCGTCAGAAATTCTATGATCCTCCGGAGCGTGGGTTCGAGCGGGATGTGAAAAAGCGCCTCGACTACTGGGACAAGCTTCGCAAGGAGCGCGGCTTATGAGCCATCTTCTCCTTGTTTTTCTGGGCGGCGGAGCAGGGGCCGCATGCCGTCACCTCACAAACCAGGCCGCTTTGAGAACCTTTGGTCCCGGATTCCCGTCGGGCACATTGATTGTCAATGTGGTTGGGTCGCTTGCCATGGGCCTCCTCATTGGTTGGCTGGTGAAGCGTGCAGGGGGCACTAGCAATGAACTGAGATTGTTGCTCGCGACCGGCTTTTTGGGCGGCTACACAACATTTTCGGCCTTCTCGCTGGATGTGGCGCTCATGTGGGAGCGGGGTGAGTTCGCCGCGGTGGCTGGATACGTTGCCGCCAGCGTGATCCTTTCGATCAGCGCAGTGTTTTTTGGTCTGTGGCTGGTTCGCTCGGTGGCTTGATGCTACACGCCCGCCAAGCCGCAACTTAAAGTCTGAAAACAAAGTCATCATGGCGGGCGTCGTCACAAAGCAAGTGGATTCCGATGAGGCGGGTATGCGCCTCGATCGCTGGTTCAAACTGCACTATCCCGGGCTTGGTTTCGGGCAATTGCAGAAGCTTCTGCGATCCGGACAGGTCCGTGTGGACGGCGGACGAGTGAAGTCTCAAACCCGACTTGAGTCGGGTCAGCAAGTGCGTATTCCTCCGTTGCGGGATGATCAGCTTTCAAAGCCAAAGCACCTGACTCCGAACACGATCCGTGATCGGCATGATGGTGACGTGCTGATGGACATGGTGCTTTACGAAGACAAAGAGATGTTCGCCTTCAACAAGCCCGCCGGTCTGGCCGTTCAGGGCGGATCAGGCATCAATCGTTCCGTCGATTCCATGCTGGAGGCACTGCGTGATCAAAAGGGGCAGAAGCCCCGGCTCGTTCACCGGCTTGACCGCGATACATCGGGGGTTCTTGTGGTTGCCAGGACGCGTTCAGCAGCAGCGGCACTCACAGGGAGCTTTCGCCATCGCGACACCAGAAAGACCTATTGGGCACTGGTGCGCGGTGTTCCCAAGGTGCCGCGCGCGCGCATTTCCAACTACTTGCTGAAGGAGCGGACCGAGGAGGGGGATCGGATGCGCGTTGCCCGCCACGGCGAACAAGGCGCGGATCATGCGGTGAGCACCTATCGGCTGATTGATGGATCGCCCCGAAAGGTAAGTTGGCTTGAGCTCAGCCCGCACACCGGGCGAACGCATCAGCTGAGAGTCCACACCCAATCGATCGGCCACCCCATCGTTGGGGACAACAAATATTTCGACATCGAGAACTGGGAACGTCCGGGCGGTATTCAGAACAAGCTTCATTTGCACGCCAGGCGCATTGTCATTCCCCATCCGAAGGCCGGTGAGATCGATATCTCTGCCCCCCTTCCACCGCACATGGCGCAGAGCTGGAACCTGCTTGGATTCGACATCACCGATGGGTTGGATGTGGAAGACGAAGAGGGATTTTGAGGAGTGATGTCCGCATGAACCTCATCATCTTCGATTGTGATGGAACGCTTGTCGACAGCCTTGCAGTGCAACTGGAAACCATGCGCCGCACGCTCGAAGAGCTTGGACATCGGCCTGTGCCGGACAGTGCCATTCGAAGATTGATCGGCGTGTCGCTGCCTGAAACCTTTTCCATTCTGTTCGACAAGCCAATTGATGACTATATTCTGCGGACCGTCGTGCGGTTCAAAGAGCACTATCACGACGTTGCGGCTGCTATGGAACGCAAGGCCATTCCCTATGCCGGTATCGCCGAAGCGCTGCATGAGCTTTCGCGGCGCGATGATGTCCTGATGGGCGTGGCGACTGGAAAATCACGGCGCGGTCTCGTCGATCTCCTGGCAGATGAAGGCTGGGAGGACCATTTCGTGGCTCTGCGCACGGCGGACGATTGTCCATCCAAACCGCACCCCGCCATGGTGCTTGAGATCTGTGATCACTGCGGCATCGCGCCATCTCGGACACTGGTGATTGGCGATACCAGTTTTGATATGAAGATGGCTGTAAATGCCGGTGCTATGGGCCTGGGCGTTTCCTGGGGGTTCCATGCCCCGCATGAACTGACACAGGCAGGCGCGACCCACGTTCTGGAGACGCCAGCCGAACTTGTTCCTTATTTCGGAGAAATTGGTTTTGCCCGGATTTGACGATTTGCTTGGTGATCTGGATGGATCAGGCACGCGCGACCCGATGCAGGTTGCCGCCAAATCCATGAAACAGGACTTTCCGCGCCGATTTTACAAAGAAGCGGCGTTCGAGAAATCGGATGTCGGGTACGAATTACGGCTCGATGGGCGCAGCGCCAAGACGCCGGGACGCAGCGCCCTTGCCATGCCGACGGAAGAGACCGCAGCGTTGGTCGTTGCAGAATGGAACGCGCAGGAAGAGCATATTGATCCCCGCACAATGCCCGCCACCCGGCTCGCCAACACCGCGATTGATGGGGTGGCAGGCGATCCGCAGGCGGTGAAGGAAGACATCACCCGCTTTGCGGGGGCCGATCTGCTTTGTTACCGGGCAGATGGGCCAGACGGCCTTGTGACAGTGCAGCGAGAGTTGTGGGATCCGCTTCTTGATTGGGCCCAATCTGATCTTGGTGCTCGGTTTGAGCTTGCCGAGGGCGTAATGCACATCACCCAGCCTGCCGAGACGATTGCGGCTTTTGGCGTTCATGTGGGGGCAATTGATGAACCATTCCGATTGGCGGCGGTGCATCTCGTAACCTCGCTTTGCGGATCAGCCATCATTGCCATGGCCGTAGACAAGCAACGGTTGAGCGCTGAAGCGGCTTGGCGTGCTGCGCATGCGGATGAGGATTGGCAGATTTCCCAATGGGGCGAGGACTTTGAAGCTCAGGATCGCCGTGCCAAGCGCTGGCTTGATATGCAGGCGGCCTGTGCTGTGATTGCCGGCACCCAGTAACAGCCAAGCCAAACCACGTCACGATCTGACGAATTTTTGCTGTCGCTCGCAGCGCAACGCTGTCAGTGTGCGGCCATGAAAAATCGTGAAGCCATTGTTGCAGCGGGAGAAAATCCGACTGCGAAACCTCCACGCTCGGCGGGACAGAACGTGGTTTTTGGTATGGTTCTCATGACCATCGGCATGTTGATCTTGCCGATTATGGACGCGCTCGCGAAGGCGCTTTCCACCTGGTATGACGTGACGCCGGGGCAAATCACCTTCAGTCGATTTCTGGTTCAGAGCATCCTGCTCGGTGTGATTGTCGGTTCGTTTATGGGCTGGCGGAAACTCATTCCAACGCAACTAGCTGGAAATCTCGCGCGTGGTGCGCTGATCGGGCTTGCCAGCCTGATCTTCTTTACCAGCGTGCGGTACATGCCGCTTGCAGATGCCATCGCTGTGTTCTTCATTGAACCGCTCATCCTCGTTGTCTTGTCGGGGTTGGTTCTGAAAGAGGAGGTTGGCTGGCGGCGCCGGATTGCCGTGGTGATTGGGTTTTTGGGTGCGATGCTCGTGGTGCAGCCAAGTTACGCGGTGTTCGGCCCGGTTTCATTGCTGCCGGTACTTACAGCATTTCTTTTTGCGACCTATCTGCTTTTGACCCGCCGCCTGACGTCAGACGATGAACCGCTGACTATGCAGTTCATGTCCGGCATCGGCGGAACGTTGACACTGGCTGTTGTCATGGTGATTGGGACGGTTTTCGGAATTGCCGATTTTGCAGCGCCCGACGTGCCTGAATTTGGCATTCGCTGGGTTCTGCTCTTCAGTATTGGCGCGCTGGCTGCATTCGGCCACCTTTTGGTGACAATCGCCTTCAGATATGCTGCGGCGTCGCTGCTTGCTCCATTTCAGTATGTGGAGATCATCAGCGCGACGCTGTTCGGGTATCTCATGTTTGGCGATTTCCCCAATGCGCTGAAATGGCTGGGAATTTCGATCATCATCGGCTCGGGGCTATACGTATTCCTACGTGAAAGAAAACTAGCGCGTTCCTAGACCCGCTCCGCGTGCCAGCGAAGATGATCTTCCATGAATGAGGAAATGAAGAAGTAGGAATGGTCGTAGCCTTCCTGCATGCGCAGGGTGAGAGGGATGGATGCCGACGTGCAGGCTTCCTCCAGTAGCCACGGGCGCAGACCATCGTCGAGGAAACCGTCAGCGGCACCCTGATCAACTAGAAACTCAGGGAACCGGGCACCATCTTCGATCAATTGGCAGGCATCATAGGCGCGCCAGGTCGCTTGATCTTCGCCAAGATATCGCCCGAAAGCGCCTGATGACCAGTCCGCACCAGAAGGTGCGACGATGGGTGCGAATGCTGAACAGCTTTTGAAGGTGTCTGCGTTCTTCAGCGCGATTGTCAGCGCACCGTGTCCGCCCATGGAATGGCCAAATATGCCCTGGCGCTCCATATCGATTGGAAACTCGGTTCCGACCAGCTTTGGCAGTTCTGCGGTGATGTAGGAGTACATTGAATAGTTTTTCTGCCACGGCTCCTGTGTGGCATCCAGATAAAATCCGGCACCGGAACCAAACTGCCAATTGTCAGCTTCATCAGGCACATCGTCACCGCGTGGGCTCGTATCAGGGCACACAACTGCAACGCCAAGTTCCGCCGCAACCCTACGATATTCGCCTTTATCCATAACATTGGCATGAGAGCAGGTAAGACCCGAAAGATACCATAGAATTGGCACCGGACCGTTTTCGGCTTGAGGTGGCAGAAAGATTGCGAACGTCATGTCACAAGCGCAAACGTCCGAAGCGTGTTTAACGACGTGTTGCAGGCCACCAAAGGCCTTGTTGGTGGAGAGAATTTCCATCATGGTCTCGCTGAGTTGCAGGCCGAATTTTCGAGCAGCACCAAATCACTGCGGGCAATGTTGGTAAAGCCAAAATCGTCCTTGCACACAGAAGAGGAATGAAGCGCGTGCCCATTTCTATACCGGTGCCAGATTGGCCTGTTCTCGTGGCCTTTTCGTTTGCGGTGGCAATTCTCAACATCACGCCCGGGCCGGATATGACCTATCAAATCAACCGGGCTCTGGTGGAAGGGCGCCGCGCTGCATTTGTGGCGCTGGCCGGAACCAATACAGGGTTTGCGGTTCATGTGCTTCTTGCTGCCTTCGGCGTGTCCGCGCTGATTGCGGCCTCGCCAACAGCCTACAGCGTGCTGAAATATGTTGGTGCCTTTTATCTTTTGTGGCTTGCTGTTCAGGCCATACGAACCGGTTCGCGACTGGACATTCAAACTGAGGGTAAGCCCTGTCAAAGCGACCAGCAGACGTTCCTTGCAGCGATCATGATCAACATTCTCAATCCGAAGGTGATCCTGTTTTTTGTGACGTTCCTGCCGCAGTTTGTTTCCGCCAATGACGGGGATGCGGGCGGCAAGCTCATTTTCCTCAGCCTCTATGCGCTGGTTTTTTCGCTGCTCGTATCGGTGCCCTTGCTGTTCGTCATCACCCGGTTCTTGGGAGCGCTGAAGAACAACAAGCGGATCCTGCGGGTGATCGACTATGTGTTTGCCGGTGTGTTTGGCGCATTTGCTGCGCGGATATTGCTGTCGCGCCCGGCCTGATCAAGGTTCGTCCGGTGGAGGGCCAGGTGGTACTGCCGGTCCTTCCGCAGCCTCCTGGGCAGCACCCGCAATTGCTTCTTTGGCCTCATCCGAAAGCGGCCCGTCACCCACGACCTCAACCTTCACATTGCGGGTGGCGAAGCTGATGCCGTTGGCGTCGAATGCGTCGCGAATCTTCTGATAAGCATCGCGTCGGATGAGCCATTGTTCGCCAGGCGTACACATGAACTTCACGCCCACGACCATGTTGAACTCTTCCATCCGGCGAACGCCTTGCGACTTGAGAGGCTGGATGAAGTGATGGCCGTACATTTCGTTTTCCTGCATTTCGGCGTTGACCTGTTTCACAAGCTTTTTCACGAGCTTCAGGTCGGTTTCGAAAGGCACACGGAACTCAAGCTTCATGATCACCCAGTCGCGGGAGTAGTTGGTGAGTGATTTCAATTCGCCAAAGGGAATGGTGTGCACGGCGCCGCGATGGTGACGGACCCTTAGTGATCGCAGCGACATGGATTCCACCGTGCCGCGGAGGCTTTCCATTTCGATATATTCGCCGACGCGGAAGGCATCATCGAGCAGGAAGAATACGCCAGAGACAATGTCCCGTACCAGCGCTTGCGCGCCGAAACCAACCGCAATACCGATAATGCCGGCGCCTGCCAGCAGCGGTCCGATATTGATACCAAACGAATAGAGTATGCTCAGCCCGACCATCAGAATGACGGTGACCATCAGCACCTTGCGCATCAGAGGCAACAAAGTGGCCATACGGGCCTCAGGACCCGCAGCACCTCCGCCTTCGCCACCCATCTGATCGGAGAAATCGCCGATCTCGGCCATGCGCCGGTCAATGGCAGTGCGCGCAACCGTCCACACAAGGTCGGCGAGCAGAATAACGACTGAGACATCGATGAGCGCACCAAAGATGCGACCCATGGTTGTTGGCGCGGAGGAGAGAGTCAGGACATTGATGCCCCAGGCGCCACCAACCATCAGCACCGCAACGACAAACAAAACGATGCGTGCAAGGCGGATTGAGACAGGTCGCCACAGATCGTATCGACCGGCTTCACCCGGACCTCTGGGCTCCAGTTCGTCTTCAGGAGCAATATCTGCTGCGCTGATATCTCCATCCTCTTCCGGCTCTGCCGGGCGGATGTCTTCGCCTTCGGCCTGATCGAACAGGTGGGTGATCAGTTTGGAAATCATTGCCGAAGTCGGCAGCACGAGCGTGATAATGATCGCCGAGAGCATCAGTTCGTCAGATCCGATGATCCAAAGGAAGAGGGAGACCACAACAACAATCGAAAGCAGAGTTGGCGCAACGATCGTCGTACTTGAGCCAGGTTCTCGTTTCACGGATGCGTGCACCCGCCAGATTGCCAGAATGAACACCAGCGCGATCACAACCGCCATCAGAACAGAAACGGCGATGCTTGCGCTCTGGGCGGTCAAATCACCCATATGGGTGGTCACAAAGCTGTCGACCGTATCTGAAATGACGAGGCCGAAAATGAGCACGGTCGCGACGATTGCGATCCAGTTGAAAAGGCTTCTTGCGACCGGGGTTTCAAGTGGAACAAGGCGCAGCTCGGGAACGCGAGGGGCAAATGTGAACAGATCAATCGTGATCAGCAGCCGGATCATGATCACTGCAATCAGAAGGTTCATCACCAAACGGTAGACAAACGGAATCCAGTCGAACGCCAGAAACGCTCCTATGCTGCCAAGGGCAAACAGCAACAAACCGCCACCGATCAAGCCGGCCCTGCGTGACGCACTGGCAAGCCGGGGTCCCAATGTGGCGTGTGTCTCCATTTGAAGACGGATCAGCCGTGGCGTGAAACTTTGCCAATAAAGCCATTCGAGGCCCGCGCCCACGAAGATGAAAATCAGCACATAGGACAGGCTTCTCAACGACTCGCCCGGGCTGACACTATCAAACCACAATTTTGCCAGGGCACCCGGAATAAGCGGCAGGTCCCGCCAGGCACGGACCAGTTCAGCAATCCGCTGACGAACATGGGCGAGACCTTCCTGAATCTGTTCGCGGATTGAGACGTTTTCTTCTTCTGCCGCCTTGTCTTCCTCAGCAGCCTTTTTCAGCCACTCCACCATTTTCGGTTCGGACAGAAGCCGCATGAGCTCCTTCACGTCATTGGGAGAAGGGTCGCCCGTTTCTGCCTGCTTGGTCTCCCCGCCGAGCAGTGGCAACACACCTTGTGCCCCAGCGGTTTGCATCGCGAAGCCAAGCATGAGCACGGTAAGGAGCACCTGCAAGATGGGCTTCAATGAAAGTGATGGCCAAGTTTGTGTTTCGGCAATTCGCGACGGTGCCATCACGCCGCTCCCGCGTTCGCTGCGGCAGTTCCTGCCTCATGCTGTCTCGCGGCACCGCTTGCGGCGGCTTTCACGAGTTCCTCGCGTTCCATTCCGGGTTTCAGCAGCGGTTCAATAAGCAGTTCACCGGAGCCTGGCCGAAACTGACAGCCGAGGCGCACATTTTCTCCGGCACCAACGCGATCAAGTGTTTTGCGTTCGATCTCGCCAATCTCGGGTAGGGGGGCATCAGAGGAAATCACTTTGATACGGCAAGTGCCGCAACGACCGCGTCCGCGGCAAAGATTGGCGTGCGGGAGGCCGTTTGCAATCGCCATTTCAAGCAGTGTTGTACCTGTTTGTGCATCAAACGAGCGCCCGGCGGTGGTCTTTATTGTGACCAGTTCAGATTTGCTGCTCAATCTGACCATTCGGGCAATCAGCACGAGTGCAACAATGGCGAACCATACGCCTATCAGCCACCACTTCGTGTTGGACAGCAGGGCCATCTTTTCCAGGATTTCCGGTGGCAGATCAGGCTGCACATATGGCGGCGACCGTGCAATGATTTCCTTGCCAGATTCCACATATCCCAGCATGGCCGCCACCGGGATGAGGACGGTAATGACATTGGCGAGCGTTCCCCACCGCGCCCACCATGGTTTCAGCCGCATCCAGGTCAGAACGCCGATTGCGCCATGCACCCAAACGATGACCATGAGCAGGTTTTGCCGCACGCCATCCAGCGGGTTCTGCAGCCAGAAGAAGTGTAAAACGTTGGAAAATTCTGGCTCGTAGCCTTCAAACACGCGTGGACCCATCATCACACCCACAAGGTGGGAAAAGAGGAACGGCAGGATCAAAAGGCCGGTCACGAACTGCATCGCGTCCGCACGCGACATCGCCAGAGTGTTGCGCCGGTACAGAGATTCCAGGCCAAGGGCGGCGTGCACGATCATCGAAACAAGAAGTAACGGCCCACCAACCGGGTTGAGGAACGGAGCCATCAAAATCGGAAACGATGCTTCCATCGCGTCAATAGAGTGCAGGCCAAATGCGACGTTGATGAGGTGCAGGGTTGCGAAAGCAAACAGGATCAGCCCCGTGACAATGCGTGCGCTTCTCATCATTTTGACAGACCTCAAATCTGCGCTGTGCAAGGAAGCGCCAGGAAATTGCAAACGGTTTCGACTCCTAACAAGCGAAACGGGTCGTGGAAAGGCTGGTTTACGAGACTTTACACACGGTATCCGCCTGCCTATTCAGGACACCCGACCTCGCCATCCGAATTGCGGAGCGGCGCTCCGAACCGAATTCTGATCACCGGAACCAACGACCATGCGCGCTGAATCGCAACATCTTGTCGATGAAATCAATCAGGCGATTTCGCTGCTCCGACGCCATCTCGATTGGGACAAGGCCAACAAAAGGCTGGTCGAGCTGAACGCAGAAGCGGAGAATCCGGATCTTTGGAATGATGCGCAGAAGGCGCAAAAGCTGATGAAGGAACGTCAGCAGCTTGAAAAATCGATCTCCGCCATCAACGAAATTCAGTCGGAGCTCGACGATTGCATCGGCCTGATTGAGATGGGCGAGGAGGAGGACGAAGACAGCATTGTCGAAGAGGCTGAAGGCGCTCTTTTGAAGCTCCATAGCGAACTCGGAAAACGCCAGGTGCAGACGCTGCTTTCCGGCGAGGCTGACGGAAACGACACGTTTGTGGAGGTTCATGCAGGGGCAGGGGGTACGGAAAGCCAGGATTGGGCGCAGATGCTGTTGCGCATGTACACGCGCTGGGGCGAAAAGGTCGGGTTCAAGGTCGAACTCATGTCGCGCAGTGACGGCGATGAGGCAGGCATCAAGGCTGCAACCTTGCAAATTCGTGGCGAAAACGCATTTGGCTGGATGAAGACAGAGTCGGGCGTTCACCGTCTTGTCCGGATTTCACCGTATGACAGCCAGGCTCGACGCCATACGTCGTTTTCGTCGGTGTGGGTCTATCCGGTCATTGATGACAATGTGGATATTGAAATTCAGGACAAGGACATCCGCATTGACACCTATCGGTCCTCAGGAGCGGGCGGCCAGCATGTGAACACCACGGACTCTGCGGTCCGCATCACACATATGCCGACCGGGATCGTGGTTACGTCCTCGGAAAAATCCCAGCATCAAAACCGGGCCAACGCCATGAAAGCACTACGCGCGCGGCTCTATGATATGGAGATGAAGAAACGGGAGGAGGCGACCCAGTCGGCGCACGAAGCAAAGACTGACATTGGTTGGGGTCATCAAATCCGCTCTTACGTTTTGCAGCCCTATCAGCTCGTCAAAGACTTGCGCACGGGTATTGAAAGCACCAATCCAACGGCGGTGCTCGATGGCGACCTGGAAGCGTTCATGGAAGCGGCACTCGCACACCAGGTCACCGGAAGCGATGAGATCATTGAGGATGTGGAGTAGGCAAAGGTTTCTTGGCCGATTCCTCTTCCGGCTTCCAGTTTGGTGCCGCGAACAATCGCATCCAGACTTCTTTCATTGAGCGGGCATTGGCCAAGTCACGGCCAAGCTGCGGTAGCTCCGAAAACCAAACCACAACCGGGTTCTGACTGTTGAAATCGCGTTTCAAACCGTAGCGGGGCGTTTCCTCCTCTTCCTTGAATGTACCGAACATACGGTCCCAGATGATGAGGATCCCGGCATAGTTCTTGTCGAGATATTTATCGTCTGCCCCATGATGCACCCGATGGTGCGATGGTGTGTTCATGATCCATTCGACCGGACCAAGCTTTCCAACCAGTTCCGTGTGCAGCCACGTCTGGTAGGCGAGCACTGCCAAAACGCCAAAGAACACCAGATCAGGTGGAAAACCGATCAGGACCAGCGGAACATGGATGATCAATGACCAGACGCCTTCAAGCGGGCCGAAGCGGAACGCTGTCACGATGTTCATATCCCGCGAAGAGTGATGAACCGCGTGTTGCGTCCACAACAGTCGCACTTCGTGGGCAATCCTGTGCTCCCAATAATATGCGAAATCCGCAAGAACCAGAATGAGCACGACGCTCCACCATGTTATGGGAATGGACCAGCTGATCCAGCTTTCTGAAATGATGTAGTAAACGCTGTAAGTAGCGGTCAGGAAAAACACTTCCACCAGCAAGTAGGGGATCTGTGTTGAGGCACTTGCGACCATTTCCATGATCTTGCGCCCTGAAAAGGCTCTCTTGAAAGCCATTTCGGCGAGTTCGATGGCAAACACGATGGCTGCAATGACAAAGAAGATTTCATCAACCTGAGTGCTCAGGGTTTCCAGCGCTTCATAGTTCATCAAATTCATTCCTGATGTTGTTTAGGGCCAAGGCCTCGGGTGAGCGTGCGCCAGGCGTAGTCCGCCGCTTGCCTTGGTGTTGCATGCCCTTCGTGCACCATGGTCCAGGCGGCGTAGGTGAGATTTTCGTAGGTCTGGACGATCCACTCTGTGGTGATGTCGGCGGCAAACGTGCCTTCGGACCGGGCGGATTCAATCTCATTCGCCAGATCGTCCATGTCCTTTTGATAGGACGCCGTGATTTCGGGAATATGGTCGAGATGCTGGTTGGCGAGGAACAGTTGTCGCTCGGCCATCGGGATCATGGCTTCAAGCATGAGCCTCAATCCTTCGGTATGGCTTCGTGCGTCCTTTGTTGCCTCTTCGATTGCTGCATCAAGTTCCTGCGCCGCGGTTAGGGCCATTGCTTTCAACAGTTCGTCTCGGGATGAAAAATACCGATGCAGCGTTGCACGCCCGACACCGGCATGTGTGGCAATCTCGCCGAGGCTTGCGTCTGGCTTTCTGTTGAAGAGCTGAAATGCAGCCTCCAGAAGCGCGGTTCGGGCGTCGGGTCTGATTTGTGGGGTCAAGTCTCTCATGAGACATATATGTCTCATATGGTACATCGTTTCAATAGGCGGCCACAAACAAAAGTGAAATCTCGGGGTCGATTGCGACCTCATTCATTCGGATTTCTGACAGACTGACACAGACAGTCTCCCGCACGGTGGCAAATCGATGGATCAAAATTCTCGGGAGGACGCTGATGTCGATCGATATCGAGCAAGTTGTTCAGGACTACGAGCGCGATGGCTATGTGTCAGGTGTTCCGGTTCTGACTGTTGAACAGGCGCAACATCACCGCGAACGACTGGAATGGGTGGAAGGTGTGATTGGTCCTGCTCACTACAAATCCAAGATGCACACGATTTTGAGTTCGCCACTGGAACTGTGCACGATGCCCGCTGTGTTGGACATTGTAGAGGCCATGATCGGGCCGAACATTCTTCTCTACAATGCGACTTATATCATCAAGGAACCGCAGACCGCTTCGCATGTGAGTTGGCACCAGGATCTGACCTATTGGGGCCTAAGTCACGATGATCAGGTGACGCTCTGGCTCGCACTTTCTCCAGCGACTGCAGAATCCGGCTGTATGCGCATGGTGCCTGGAAGTCATAAACATGGCCGCATGCACCATGAAACTTTCGAGGATGAAACCAATGTGTTGTTTCAGAGCCAGACAGTTCAAGGCGTGGCAGAAGAAAGTGCCGTTATGTGTCCGTTGATGCCGGGGGAAGCATCTTTCCATCACGGTTGGACGCTGCACGCCTCAATGCCCAACGATTCTGATGACCGCCGGATCGGGCTGAATGTTCAGTATCTCGCAACGCATGTGCGCCAAACCAAACATAATCTCGACACGGCGATGCTGGTGCGCGGGGTGGATGAGTTCAACCATTTTGAGCGCGACTACCCCGCAGAAGGGGATCTGCAGCCCGATGCCGTTGCTCGGCAAAAGCGGCTGGAAGAGCGATATGTCGAAATCGCAGGAAATGCCTGAGGAGCTAACGCGTACCGCGTTTGAACAGATTCAATACTCTACGCTATCCATTTGATTGTGCATACCATTATCCGAGCGAGCCCGGGCCGCTAGCGGTTCGAGGCCCGGACAGCGAACCAGCTCCACATTTCGGTGGTATGCACTAAAGCGCGCTGGCGATGCGTCGTTTTACGCCAACATAACGCGCCGGATTCATGGCCTGGCCATTGCGGCGCACTTCATAGTGGAGGTGTGGGCCGGTTGATCGACCCGTGCTTCCCACGCGGCCAATAATCTGACCGGCTTTGACGCGCTGTCCCGCTTTCACGTGATACCGTTTCAGATGGGCATAGTGCGTCGTCAAGCCATTGGCGTGGACGATCTCAATCATCTTGCCGTAACCGCCTTTGCGTTTGGCAGATTTAACCAGACCATCAGCGGTCGAGCGAACCGGGTGTCCTGAGCGTGCTTTAAAGTCGAGACCAGTGTGCATTGCAGGACGGCGGGTGAATGGATCAATGCGTGATCCGAAACGGCTGGTCATGCGCATTCCGGGAACTGGACTGCCAATAGGCACGGTGCGGCTCCAGCGTTTTACAGCATCGTAGTGGGCAACGGCGGCATCAAGGGCCTGAAGCTCTTCCGTAAAGCGATCGCTCCCCTTCAGGCTGACTTCCGGCCCGCCGACGGCCTTTGCGGTGGGAGCACGCACGCCAAGTTTCTTCAGCGCAGATGCAATTTTTTGTGCCTTGCGAGATGTTTCGTGGCGAACATTTTTCAGGTCGCTGATTTGCTGATCTTCGACAACGTTGAGTGCGTTTTCGATCTGCGAAAATGCTGGATGCTGCGGCTTGCTAGAAGCATAGGCAACCACGACCGGTGAACCGCCTTCGTTCTGGCCATCTTCATTTGACCGAAGTGAGCCAAGCCGCAAGCCCGTCTGGGCTCTCGTTGGTTGAACAGCGCCTGTCTTGATCGTGGCGTCTGGTTTTTTTCCTGGCGTTGGCCCAACCTTCGGCGTTGGAACATATTTGGCGGATTGTCCGAGTACGCTGGACAATTGCCCCTGACGGGCGCCAAGAGCTTTCTGCCGCGCAACCAATCGCTCGATTTGCTGTTGCATGGCTCGCTGTTCAATTAGCTGTCGGCTGGTAATGCGGTCGATCTGGGAGCGAAGGGCGGCGATCCGGTCTTCATAGGTATGCTGCATGCGGGCGTTGCGTGCGATCGACGCACCGATCAAATCATCGCGCAATATCAAATAGGCGGTTGCTGCAAAATACCCCACAATGAACATCGCGAACGCGCTGCCGATCAACGCAAAGGTCAATGGCTTGATGGTCATTTTGCGGACCCGGCCATTGGAATGCAGGGTCAGTACGGGCGCTTCCTTACGCCTGCCAAATCCAGGTTTTTTGGCAGCGGTCTGGGACTGATTCATTAACGCTTACTCACAACTGATACGGTGGGCTCCGCCATGGATGAGAGTGTGAAGGCTTATGGTTAATAAAGGCTTTTACTTTGATTGGTGCCAAAAAAGCGTAGTGATTTCAATTGCCTTTGGCGCTCAAAGCTCGATAGAACATCGGCGTGATCCCGGCGCGGCAACGGGTAAAATCGTTGAATGGTGGTTTGAGTGCGCCCCGGAAGTAGCGACGAACCAGCATTTGAAACGCACGTTCAGGATCTTGCTGGTTCTTGAAACAGAAATAGCGGAACCACTTGGCACCGACAGCCACATGTCCAAGCTCATCGCGATAGATGATTGAGAAAATGTAGGAAGTTTCTGTGTCGCCAATCTCATTGAGCTGATCAATCAAGGACGGCGTGATGTCCAAACCTCGCGCTTCAAGGATCAGTGGCACCACAGCAAGACGCGCCACCAGATCATGGCCGGTATTTTGCGCTGCTTCCCAAAGCCCGTCATGGGCGGGAAAGTCGCCGTAAGCGGCGTCAAGCTCAGCCAGTCTTGCCCTCAACAGGCTGAAGTGTTTTGCCTCCTCCAACGCCACACGCACCCAACCGTCATAAAAGCTTCTCGGCAGTTTCTGATGGCAAAAGCGGGCAATGATATCCCAGGCGAGGTCCATCGCGTTCAATTCAATGTGCGCTATGGCGTGCACAAGAGCTATTCGGCCGCGTTGCGATCGAATGGAGCGCTTTTTCATGAGATTGGGTGGAAGGAGTTCCGGACGGGCAGGGCGCCCGGGTCTGTCCGGCGCCTTGCGCCCCAGGGAGACGCCAACCGCCATTGATCGCGAAAACCATCGGTTCGCCGCATGCAGGGTGATTGCCACCTTGAGATCGAGATCGCTGCTTGTTAGCGCTGCAATTGCGCACGACTGCAAAGAGGACGGATCAAATCCGTCCCTGATCAATCGATCTTCTGACACCTCCGGCAGGGTGGGCCATTCTTCGCGCTTCACGGTGGAATGAAAGTTCGTCACTCTGCACACGACTTTGTTGCTTATTTCAGATCGAAAGAAGTGAAATCGGGTGGCTATCGGTCGTTTTGCAGATGTTCAAGCACCGCATCAACATGGCCTTTGACCTTCACCTTGCGCCACACCTTCTCCACCTTACCCGAGGCGTCGATGACAAAAGTGGATCGCTCCACACCCATGTATTTTTTGCCGTACATGGATTTTTCAACCCAAACACCAAACTCGTTGAGCAATTGATGATCCTCGTCGGAAGCAAGCGTCACGGTCAGGCCGTGCTTTGCTTTGAATTTATCGTGTTTCTTGACCGGATCCGGTGAAACTCCGACGATTACCGCACCGAGGGCCCGAAATTCTTCCTGCTTGGCAGAAAATTCTGTCGCTTCGGTGGTGCAGCCTGGCGTGTCATCTTTTGGATAGAAAAACAAAACAAGCGTTTTGCCGGCATAGGACGATATGGAAAAGGTTCCGTCGCCGTCCGTGGGAAGCGATGTGTTCTTTGGGGTATCACCTTCATTGATCATTGTGGCTCAATCCTGTTCGTTTGTGGCGTCAATTGCATGCCAACCGATGCCTGTTCGATCACAATTCCAACATGATTTGGAAGAACAAGCGATCGCTATTCACAGGAAAGCGGCAATCTAATCTCGCAAGAGGTGAAACCTTTGAAGCAGACTGATTTGGGTCTGTAACCTGAGCGAGGAAACAGTTAGCCTGTGACGGGCTGCAGGATTGCATCGAATCGAAATACCCGGCCCGGTTTTGGTCGGATCAGTGAGGTCTCGAAACGTTTCGCCGATGATGCGCGATGTGAACACCAATGAGGTCAGGCCGCTGGGGCACTACCCGTCTGCAATGCTGCAGGACGTGGTCCCGGTGCGTTCGGGTTTGTTTGCGCGTCTGCTGAAATGGTCGCTCGTGCTGATCGTCGGCATCGTGGTTCTGCTGGCTGTGGTTGGTGGTGGCCTTTATGCCATGTTGGCCACCGGCGGAATTTCCAGCGACACCGTCAGAACGGAAATTGAGCAGCAGATTGCAACACTGGTCGGGGATCAGCACGAAGTGACAATTGGCGGGTTGCATTTTTCGCTTTCGCCGGTCGGACTGGTCGATATTGCTGCTCGCGATGTTTCGGTTGTCGCCAAGCGAAGTGCGGATCTCAGCTTAAGGGCGCAATCGCTCACTGCAAGCCTCAACCCGTTTGCGCTGTTGCGTGCGTCACTTGAAGTTGACGAGGTCGCCATCGATCAGGGAGAAGTAAGAATTCCCGGCCTGCAGGTGCAAAGGGATGCTCCGTGGCCGGTTGAACTGGACCTCACCAAAGTTCCAAAGCTTGCAGGAGATGCAATTTCGGAAGCTGTGATGCATCTGGAAGAGTCTGGTATCCGAAAACTGTCGCTGAAAAACATTGCAGTGAGCGGATTGGGTGAACTGGGTCTTGCGGACGGTTCGCTTCAGCTCAGCAGGTTGGGTGCGGCACGCTCGCTGACGGGCAAGATCCGCGTGGATGCATTGTTCAAGACAGATCGCGATAGCGTCGAAATGATTGCCCGGGTGGAGCCCGATTCAAACGGCAAGTCGATCAACATCTCGCTCAATGGCCTGAACACCAATCGTTTCCTGCCACCGGCTATGGGCTCGGAGGTGGGAATGATCGGTCTTGATGCGCCTATGACTTTCTCAGCCAAGGCCAGGGTCTCCTCTGAAGGGCTGCTCGACCGCCCCACGATCTCGCTTGAACTTTCAGAAAGCCCGGTTCGTTTTGGGCGTGATGATTTCGGGACACTGTCATCAGCACAGATCAATCTGCGCCTCATCGCTGAAAAGAACCAGATCGAGATTGACCCCTCTCGGATCGCGCTTGGAAGGTCCTCCGCAATGCTCACCGGGGGTGTACGTTTCCAAAAGCCCGGAAACGACAGCCCTCCAATTTTTGAGTTGATTGCGAACGATATGATCGCCCAACCCGGAGATTCATTCGAGCCAGCGGCTCAGGGGACAATGCGTGTTGCTGGCAAGCTGGATGGCGTTGAAAAGAAGATCGATATCGACGAAATCCTCCTTTCGACCCCGGAAGGTGATCTGAATGGAGCGGGCAGCGTCGGCCTGTCGACCGGGCAACCGTCCCTCGCTCTGGCATTGCAAGTTGAACGCATGGAAGTTGGCACCTTCAAGCAATTCTGGCCGGTGTTCGTTGCGGCCGGTGTGCGTCGCTGGGTGTTGAAAAACGTATCAGATGGTGTGGTTGAGAATGCGTCGTTCACTTCTGCCATACCACCGGGAATTCTTGGCCATTTGAAAGATGGCAAACGCTTTTTGCCGGAGCACATGGAGGCGCGGATACCTCTCAAAGGTGTTCGCATGAAGTCACCAGGTGATCTGCCAGATGTCCGCTCAATCGATGGCGAGGTGCTGTTGAAAGGCATGGAGACAAAGGTTGTCTTCGACAAAGGCAGCGCGGATCTGGAAAACGGACGGTCTGTCGATGTTGTGTCAGCACTACTCGATGTCCCGGACTACGGGCTGAAACCCACGCCAGCAATCGTGAGTATGGAATTGTCAGGTGATGCCGAAACAGTTGCCTATCTGATTGACCGCAAGCCGCTTTCGGTCGGCAAGACCATCGGCCTCACACCCAAAGGTCTGACGGGGGACGTGGTCTCCAATGTGGAATTGAATTTTCCATTGACCAATGACCTCGACATCACCACGATTGACTGGCGGGCGAAGGTTAAAACAACCAAGTTCTCCTCACCTTCACCGATCGATGGTCGGGTGGTGAAAAATGCGAATGTCATTATTGATGCTGTCCCGGGTCTCGCAGAAATCAAGGGCAAAGCCGTTCTTGATGGCGCTCAAGCTGACATCGATCTTGCCCAACCCTTCGGTGAGGGCGCAGCTTCAGTTGAAGCACGCCAGACCGTTGATCTGATTGTTGATGACAAACAACGACGGAAACTTGGGTTTGATCTGGCACCGGTGGTCACAGGCCCGGTTCGCGTTCGGATGGATCAAACGGGAAACGGGAAAACAAGCAAGGTCGAAGTTGATCTTAAGACTGCTGTTCTTTCGCTTCCGTGGGTGAACTGGAGCAAGGGAAGAGGGATACCCGGAAAGGCCAGCTTCCAGCTTGTTCAGGAAGGTGGCACCACGCGGGTGCGGGATTTCAGGCTGTCCGGAAGCGGGTTCAGCGCACGCGGCGGGTTTGACTTTGACAAGGGTGGCCTTCGATCTGCGAACCTGACACGTATCCAATTGAACAAGGGAGATCGCTTTTCTGCAAAGCTCAACCGCACGCGCAACGGCTACAAAGTCAATCTCAATGGAACACAGTACGATGCACGGTCGGTTATCCGGAAAATTCTCGACGAAGGGACGCCAAAACAGGGGGCTAAATCGGATCGCCATTCCGTTGAGCTCAATGCCAAATTGGGCGCGGTCCAGGGCTTTGGTGGGGAGATCTTCAACGATGTTTCTTTGAAGTATATCCAGGTCGGAGACAATGTGAGATCAATGACCTTGGTTGGTAGATCAGGACAACGTGCCAAAACCTCTATTGTTATGGAACCCGATAAGGGGCGCTTGAAAACCACCATGCTCTCCGCGAACGCCGGCGCGGCTTTGCGATTTCTGGATATCTATAACAAGGTTCGCGGCGGAGAAATTTACGTCACGATGCGGCGGGACAATTCCGGCAAGGATGTCGGCTCGGTTTCGATGAAGGATTTTTATCTTGTCAATGAAAAGCGCATCAGACGCCTCATCGCCGCTCCCCGCCAACCGGCCTATAACGAACGAAGTGGGGTTCAGAATCAGATCCGCCGGATTGATTCCAACAATGTATCGGTGAACCGGGTTTATGGCGACATCATCAAGGGGCGGGATTCCCTTGTCCTAACCACCGGATTTCTGCGTGGCGGCGATGTGGGCGCTAAATTTAAGGGGCTGGTCTATGATGGCAAGGGCCGGATGAACCTGAGCGGCACATTTCTTCCTGCCTATGGTCTCAACAATTTTGCGTCTAAAATCCCGATCCTAGGCTTGGCACTCGGTCGAGGCACGACTCGGGGTCTGATCGGAGTAACGTTCCGCCTGACTGGAGAGGCAAAAAACCCTCAGGTAACCGTCAATCCGTTCTCGCTGATTGCGCCCGGCTTCTTGCGAGAGATTTTCGAGTTCCGCTGAGTTGGAACGCCAGAAGGCTGGTCCGGTAAACCAACTGACAGTCAGACGATCCGAACCAAAACGTGCTTTTTCTTGCCCAGTGACAGTTTCATTGGGGTTTCGCCACCCAGTTCGGTGGTGGTGAGAACCATGCGTTCGTCATCAATGCGCTTATCGTTAATTTTAACCGCCCCACCTTTGATGTGACGGCGGGCTTCGCCATTCGATGACGCAAGTTTGGCCCGGACCATCAGGGCAAGAATACCAATGCCATCAGCAGCTTCATTGGCGGAAACCTCAATCGTGGGTAAATTGTCGGAGCGACCAGCACCGGAAAAGGTTGCCTGTGCTGTGTCTCGGGCTTGTTCGGCCTTCTCGCGGCCATGCACCATGGCAGTCGCCTCGGTGGCGAGAACAATCTTTGCCTCGTTGAGTTCAGCACCTTCGAGCGCTTCCAAACGGGCAATTTCATCCAGCGGCATTGTTGTGAAGAGCTTCAAGAAACGGCCGACATCCGCATCCTCGGCATTGCGCCAGTACTGCCAGTAGTCGTACTCAGAGAGCATATCGGCTTCCAGCCACACCGCACCCGCGGCTGTTTTGCCCATCTTTGCGCCGGACGAGGTCGCAAGCAGAGGCGTCGTTAGAGCAAACAGGTCGGAGGTTCCCGCGCGCCGACCCAGATCAACGCCGGAAACGATGTTCCCCCACTGATCTGAGCCGCCCATCTGCAAGCGGCAATCATAGCGTTTGTTGAGTTCAACAAAGTCGTAGGCCTGCAGGATCATGTAGTTGAACTCAAGGAACGACAGGTGCTGCTCCCGTTCAAGGCGCAGTTTCACCGCATCGCGGGCAAGCATGGCATTGACGGAGAAATGTTTGCCAAATTCGCGCAGGAAATCCACATAGTTCAGAGACAGAAGCCATTCCGCGTTGTCGGGCATCACGGCATCCTGAGGCCCGTCACCAAAGTTGAGAAACTTGGAAAAGACCCTGCGAATTCCGGCCTTGTTGTCTTCGATATCGGCTGGGGTTAGCATCTTGCGGCTTTCATCCTTGCCGGTCGGGTCCCCCACCATCGTGGTTCCACCCCCCATCAGGGCGAGCGGGCGGTGGCCGGTCTGCTGGAACCAGTAGAGGATCATAATCTGCACCAATGAACCGGCGTGCAGGCTGGGTGCGGTGCAGTCGAAGCCGATATAAGCGGTGGTCGTTTCCTTGGCGAGCTGAGCATCCAGACCGGTTTCGTCTGAAATCTGATGGATAAATCCGCGCTCGGACAGCGTGTTGAGAAAATCGGATTTGAAGCGGGCCATGGATCGTTCGTCCGTCTATGATCGGGTCGTGAGATGATTCTGCGTGCGGCCTATCACCTCTCACTGACAAATTCACCCGGCAAATGCCTCAGTTTGAGCGAAAGGCCTTCCACTGTGACCATTTTCACGGCAATCGGCTTGATGAGCGGCACGTCGATGGATGGCATCGATGTTGCGCTTGTGAAGACTGATGGTCAATCCATGGTGGAGCGTGGTCCGGCGATCGAAATTCCCTATTCCGTCGATGTGAGGCGACTCATTGAAGTGGGGTTGGAGGCTGCGAAAGAGATTGAGTATGACCGGACCGCACGACCGGGCGGCTTGGCGTATCTCGAAACGCTGCTGACGGATCATCACGCCGACGCTGTGTCACAGTTCCTGGATCGATTCAACATCGCTGCACAAACCGTCGATTTCATTGGGTTTCATGGACAAACGGTGCTGCACAGACCGGATGTCGGTGTGACTGTGCAACTTGGGCTGGGAAAACATCTGGCGGCAGCCACCGGTATTGATGTTGTCTATGATTTCCGTGCCAACGATATGCGACACGGCGGGCAAGGCGCGCCGTTGGTGCCGGTCTATCATCGCGCTCTGGCGGACGGGGTTTGGTCAGAGCGCCGAACGCCAGTTGCATTCGTCAACATTGGCGGCATCTCCAACATCACCTGGATTGCGCCGGAAGGCGATCTGTTTGCCTTCGATACCGGGCCCGGCAATGCGCTGATTGACCAATGGCTTCAACAGGAAGCCGGCATCCCACTTGATCAAGGCGGGTTGATCGCCAGCGAAGGGCGTTATCATAAGTCGGTGTTGGAGGCCTATCTGGAACTACCCTATTTCAGTCTTTCCGCTCCAAAGTCGCTCGATCGCCTTGATTTTGAACCGTTGAAGCCGGGTGTTCTGGAACTGTCAGACGGTGCGCGCACGTTGGCGCGGTTGACGGCGGAAGCCATCATCAAGGGGTGCGAGCACTTACCGGAAATGCCGGAACGATTTGTGATATGTGGTGGAGGCCGAAAGAACGCCGCGATCATTGCGGATCTGGCCGAGCTGGCAGACGCAAAAGGTGCGCAGGTGGATGCTGCAGAGACCCATGGATTTGATGGCGATGCAATGGAAGCGGAGGCCTTTGCCTATCTAGCGGTCCGCTCGCATCTGGGTTTGCCATTGACGTATCCAAACACAACCGGGTGTCGGGAGGCCGTGTCAGGTGGCGTAGAAGCCTCTGTGATGTCTTAAAGCGGCGCGTCGGTGATGGTTACTTCATTTCTAGAAAAAGCGATGCGGCTCGTGAGTTCTTCTGCTCCCGGTACGCTCTCAAAATAGGACCAGGCAAACTTGGGTTTCGGTTCGCCGTCGCTCGTTTCAAGCGTTAGCCAACGAGACTTGCCTTTCACTGGGCAAATCGTCGTGTCTTCTTGCTCCACCAATGTAGCGGCAACGTCCTGCGCCGGAAAATAGATGGCCGCCGCGTACATGGAACGCCCAAGTTCCGTTACCACAACTGCGTTGTCAGACTCGGCAAGTGTCTCACCATTCAACGAAGCGACAAACCGACGTTCGGGGCGGGTGATCCACATCATGTGTGCCGGGTGGTCCGGATTTCGCACCGGATTGCCTGGAAGATTGGTAACGACATCCTCCAACGCGGGCGTCCTCCAGTTGTTTGATCAGCGCAGCAGCATTGTTTCTTCAATGCCACCTTCAATCAAACCCAATCGCTTGTCGAGATAGGTCTGGCAATGATCGATCAGTTCTTCCGAGTGATTGGAGAAGAAGTGATTGGCATCTGGAATGATGTTCTGGGTGATCGTGATGCCCTTTTGGGTGTGGAGCTTGTCCACGAGCACCTGCACATCCTTTGGTGGCGACACCTTGTCTTCCGACCCGTGAATGATGAGCCCGGATGACGGGCAGGGGGCCAGGAAGGCAAAATCATAGATGTTGGGTTGCGGTGCAATCGACATGAAGCCTTCGATCTCAGGACGTCGCATCAAAAGCTGCATTCCGATCCATGAGCCGAAGGAAAAGCCGGCAACCCAGCAACCTGTGGAATCTGGATGCAAGCCCTGAACCCAGTCAAGGGCAGCCGCTGCGTCGGAAAGTTCGCCATGGCCGTGATCGAACTCACCCTGACTGCGTCCGACACCGCGAAAGTTGAAACGAAGCGCTGTGAAACCACGATTCACGAACATGTAGAACAGGTCATACACGATTGGGTTGTTCATCGTTCCGCCGAACTTTGGGTGCGGATGCGGATGAAGAATAATCGCAATCGGTGCATTCGGGTCTTTTGACGGTTGATATCGGCCTTCGAGACGGCCTGATGGTCCGTTGAAAATGACTTCGGGCATTGTTACTCCTGAAGCGAGGGCCGTCGCGGTTCATCACACGATCCGGCTTCGCTGGCGCGCAGGTGGGTCAGACCAGGCGCGAAAATCTGATGTGTTTCTTGTTTCCCGGCGTGGTCTTCGGGAAATCCAGCGGCTAAATAGGGCAAACCGACCCAAAAATACAAGAAAATACGACCTTACTTTGCCAAACAACCTTAAATCCGATTTTTCGCTGTCGGAGGGTTCTCTGTGACAGCCGATCGCGCCTATCTGGATCACAATGCTTCGGCACCTTTGCGGCCTGAAGCGCGGGACGCCATGCTGGCGGTGCTTGATCAAACCGGAAATGCGTCATCGGTGCACGCTGACGGTCGCGCGCCGCGTACAACCATCGAGAAAGCACGGGCACAGGTCGCCAAGCTAGTTGGCGGTTCGGACAAAAACACGATCTTCACCAGCGGCGCCACGGAAGCCGCTAACATGGCTCTTTCACCCTTGGTGAAAACCGCCTTAGGAGACACGGTTCTCAAACAGCTTCTGGTGTCGAAAGGTGAACATCCCTGCGTTCTGTCCGGTGGTCGGTTTTCACCGGATGCGATCTCCATGATCCCACTTTTACCAAACGGTGAAATCGATCTGGCTGCACTTTCCGTCAAGCTTGATGAAATCAAAGAACAAGGTGACCCGTTTCTCGCAGCAATCATGCTAGTCAACAATGAAACCGGCGTCATTCAACCTGTACAGACGGCAGCAGGGCTGGTTCACGATGCCGGTGGATATCTGTTGGTCGATGCGGTTCAGGCAGTGGGGCGCGTCCCGGTTGATATCAACACGCTACAGGCTGATTTCATGATCCTTTCCGCCCACAAAATCGGCGGACCCCAGGGCGCAGGTGCGCTTGTATTGCGAGACGCGACGGTTTCTCCAGCCCCGCTGATTGTCGGAGGAGGGCAGGAAAAGTCCCATCGCGGTGGCACTGAAAACGCGGCAGCAATTGCCGGTTTTGGAGCTGCTGCGGAAGTGGCTGCACAGGAAATTGAAAAGTCAGAAGAAATTTCCCGACTGAGGGACTCGATTGAAGACGCGGTTGCGACTATATCAGCACGAAGTGGCAACGCCTCTCCCGCGCCTGTGGTTTTTGGCAAGGCCGCAAATCGGGTTGCAAATACCACCGCGTTTGCCGTGGCGGGCATTCCGGCAGAGACGGCCCTGATCTCGCTTGATCTTGATGGTGTTTCAATATCATCCGGGTCCGCGTGCTCATCAGGCAGCGTCAAGCCATCCCATGTGCTTGCAGCAATGGGTGTGGACGAGGATCTGGCGCGATGTTCGGTGCGTATCAGCCTAGGCTGGTCCAGCACGCAGGATGATGTCGACCGTTTCGCGGGCGCTTGGGAGAAGATGACAAACCGTCTGGCCACCCGGCGCTGACGCTTTGAATTGATTTATCTTTCGGGCCTTGAACCCGAATAGACTGGAGTGAAACATGGCTGCTGTTCAGGAGACCATTGATCAGGTTCGTGAGATCGATGTCGATCAGTACAAGTACGGCTTCTCGACCGATATTGAGACGGACAAAGCCCCGAAAGGGCTGAACGAAGACATCATTCGTTTCATTTCTGCGAAGAAAGATGAGCCTGAATGGATGCTCCAGTGGCGCCTTGATGCGTTTCAGCGCTGGAAAACCATGACCGAACCCTCATGGGCACGGGTGGATTATCCCCAGATCGATTTTCAGGACATCTACTATTACGCAGCGCCCAAATCGACTGACGGACCAAAAAGTCTGGATGAGGTGGACCCTGAGCTCCTGCGCACCTACGAAAAACTAGGTATTCCGTTGAAAGAGCAGGAAATTCTGGCCGGAGTGCGCAAGCACGGCGAACCTTCGCCACTGGACGATCTGCCGGTCGGCCAGTCACGGCCTGTTGCGGTTGATGCGGTGTTCGATTCAGTATCTGTGGTCACGACCTTCAAGGAAGAGCTTGCCAAGGCTGGCGTGATTTTCTGTTCAATTTCCGAAGCAATTCGGGATCATCCGGAGCTCATCCAGAAGTACCTGGCGTCCGTGGTGCCGGTGACCGACAACTACTACGCCACGCTCAATAGTGCAGTGTTTACCGATGGTTCGTTTGTGTACGTTCCGGAAGGTGTGCGCTGCCCGATGGAGCTCTCGACCTATTTCCGCATCAACGAGATGAACACCGGTCAGTTTGAGCGCACGCTCATCATCGCGGAAAAGGGCTCTTATGTTTCGTATCTCGAAGGATGCACGGCACCGCAGCGCGATGAAAACCAGCTTCATGCGGCGGTGGTGGAGCTCGTCGCGATGGACGACGCGGAGATAAAATACTCAACCGTTCAGAACTGGTATCCCGGCGATGCCGACGGGAAGGGCGGCATCTACAATTTTGTGACCAAGCGTGGTGACTGCCGGGGTGAAAACTCCAAAATATCGTGGACGCAGGTGGAGACCGGTTCAGCGATCACCTGGAAATACCCTTCCTGCATCTTGCGCGGCGACAATTCCCGCGGGGAATTTTACTCGATCGCTGTTTCCAATGGTCGTCAGCAGATCGATTCCGGCACAAAAATGCTGCATCTTGGGAAAAATACCTCCAGCCGCATCATCTCCAAAGGGATTTCGGCCGGTCGCTCGCAAAATACCTATCGCGGGCAGGTTTCAGCGCATCGCAAGGCGCAGAACGCCCGTAACTTCACCCAATGCGATTCCCTGTTGATCGGTGACCAATGCGGCGCACACACGGTGCCCTATATCGAGGCGAAAACGCCAACTGCCCAGTTTGAACATGAGGCAACCACCTCAAAAATTTCTGACGATCAGTTGTTCTACTGCCTGCAGCGCGGCATTCCGGAAGAAGAGGCGGTTGCTTTGATCGTCAACGGATTTGTGCGCGATGTGATTCAGCAACTGCCGATGGAGTTTGCAGTCGAAGCGCAAAAGCTCATCGGCATATCGCTCGAAGGCAGTGTGGGGTAGTTGCTCTATATGAATGACGGTGGAGAAATAGAGGAATCTGAGCAGGAACCCTTCACCCGCCGCCATTATCGAAAGCTGTTTGGTGTTCTGGCACTGACACTCATCGTGTTTTCGGTTGCGGTCTATCTGAGTTGGGACAAGCCAAAAACCAGTTGGATCTGGCCCTGCATATCCAGCGGAACACTAATGCCGCGTCGTGACACATTTAGTCAGACGATGGCAGAGCATGGCGTGTTGGCCTTCGCCGTAGCAATTTTTCTGGTGATCCTGGTGGGATTGGGGTGGAAACTCTTTTCACGTCGCTAGAGCACGCTGTCCTCGCAAACATAATGCGATATAGTACGCATTTTGGTAGTTGATTGTGCTGAATTGGCTAAATCGTTGAATTTATAGGGAGAGATCCATTTTGAGTGTGTTGAGTTTTGCGTGCGCCATTTTGGCAGGATCGATTGTTTCAACCCATGCCGCTGACCCCTTGCCGGAAGCCCTTACAAAGCTCATCGACAATTCAAGAGTGGAAACCGGGGATGTGGGCAAGGTACTCGCAGATCCAATGCAACTGGCGATTTCCGACATTTCCGGCAAAGTGAGTTCGCCTGAAGGAGACCGAGAGGATGTATCCGTCACCTCATCTCGACACGATCCGAATTACATTCTGATTGATGTGCAGCGCACCCGCTTTGCCGATGATTCTCAGGAAGGGCTGCGGCGATTCTGGATTTCGCAGGGGCTTGATGATGGCAAGTTCAAGGTGATCGCACAGGGCATTCAGATCCGCTGCTGGCGCGGTCAGAACAAGATGGTCTGGCAGACCAAAAACTGTCCGTGAGTCGTGCGGGTTACACTCGACTGATCGACTTCACGAAACATTGCGTATGGTGAGGGTGCTGTCGACAACCGCTTGAATGAAAGCCAGTGAGCGAAACCAGTTGCCCGAACATCCAAAATATTGGTTTGCGCGCCGCGCGCAAAAGGGCCTCGGGCGGCACAGCATCGCAATTGTGCATTGGAGGGGGTTCGTGCTGCTCTTCTGCGCGATCCTGTTTTCGATCTGGTTCCTCGTCGGTGGTGTCTTGTCGCTTGCGCTGGGAATCCCATATGCGGATGAGGTCTTGGCCAAGATTCTGTTCGGGATCGCTGGACCCATCCTCATAGTGTCTGCTATCTGGCTGGCTCTGAAATCATATGCGCTCTTTCGCACGCGACTTGATCCGGTAAATGACGCCGCAATCTACCGTGCGAAGCTCCTCAATCGGCTCCGTGGAAAATAGAAAAATGTTGGAAATCAAAAATCTGCACGTGGAAATTGGCGGCGAGAAAATACTTCGCGGGCTTAACCTGTCAGTGAAGGCAGGGGAAGTGGCTGCCATCATGGGGCCAAATGGCTCAGGAAAGTCCACGCTGTCATATGTGCTTTCCGGCAAGGAAGAGTATGAAATCACCGAAGGCTCGATTTCATATAATGGCGAAGACCTCACTGAACTGGAACCGCACGAACGTGCCGCAAAGGGCGTGTTTCTGGCATTTCAGTACCCGATTGAAATTCCCGGCGTGCCGACCATGAATTTTCTCAAAACCGCATTGAACTCCCAACGCATCGAGCGTGGCGAGGATGAGCTGACAACGCCTGAATTCATGCGTTTGGTGAAAGCCAAATCGGAAGGTTTGAAAATTTCCATCGATATGCTCAAGCGCCCGGTCAATGTGGGATTTTCTGGCGGTGAAAAGAAACGCGCCGAAATCCTCCAAATGGCTCTGTTGGAACCAGCACTTTGCATTCTCGACGAAACCGATTCTGGTCTTGATATTGACGCGCTGAAAGTGGTTTCCGATGGCGTCAATCATCTGCGCTCACCAGACCGCGCGATGGTGGTCATCACCCACTATCAACGCTTGCTCGATCACATCGTGCCGGACACTGTTCATGTCCTCTCCAAGGGCAAGATTGTACGTTCCGGCGACAAAAACCTGGCGCTGGAGCTGGAAGAAAAAGGATATGCCGAATTTGTAGATGCAGCCTGATCGCTGCGTCCTTTCTTACTCGGATTATTGCAGGACGACTTGAATGAACATTGAAGCCGCACGGCTGATGACAACAGCGGAAACCGCGTTTGTCGATATATTTGAGGCCAATGAGGACCATCTTCCCGGCGATGATACCGTCAAGGACGCCCGGATTGCTGCAATTGCTGCGTTGAAACATGCCGGTCTTCCCACCCGCAAGGTGGAGGCTTGGCATTATACGGATCTGCGTCGACTTTTGAACACGGGATACAAGCTGGCCGAACCGCCCGAATTCGATGATGTCAAAGCAGATGCCCGTCGACTTCAACTCGAAGTCGACACTCTGAAACTGCCATTCGCCAACGGGCATTTTCTGAAAGAGATGGCAGATGAACTGCCCGCTACGGTGCGTATTGATCCAATCGCTGCTTGCGCCTTCATTCCAGCGCCCTATGAGGCAGACCCCTCGGATGCGATCATCATGCTCAACACCGCGCTCTTCAGCGATGGGGTTTGTCTGCATGTAGCGCCGGATGCGAAACTGCCTCAACCCATCGAGATTGATGTCGCCTTTTCCGGCGACGACAAGATCATGGCGGCGACCCGCCACCGCGTCGAAGTGAATGCTGGCGCCGAAGCCACATTTGTGGACCGTTGCGGTGGACCGGACCGGGTTCAGTATCTGTCCTGCTCAATGGTTGAACTGACGGTGGCCGAAAACGCGAAGGCCACGTGGATCATCTCGCAGGAGCAGGGCGATCTTGCCACACGCCTTGCGAGGCTGAACATCACGTTAAAGAAAAACGCCCAGCTCACCGTTGTTGTCGTGAATGCCGGTGGAAATCTGGTCCGGCAGGAAATCAACGCCGACATCATTGGCGAGGGCGCGGATCTAATAATTCGTGGCGTCAATCTCGTGGGTGGCGATTCCCACGTGGATGTGACGACCAAACTGCTTCATAAGGTTCAAAACACCACGTCCACCGAAACCTTTAGAAACGTAACAACAGGCCGCGGTTCAGGCGTGTTTCAGGGCATGATCGGCGTTGCGCAACCCGCACAGCAAACCGACGCCCGAATGGCCTGCAACACGCTGATCCTTTCCGATGATTCAGGCTTTTCCGCAAAACCGGAACTGGAAATATTTGCCGATGATGTGCAATGCGCGCACGGAGCCACAGTGACGGATCTGGACGCGACGCAGCTTTTTTATCTGAAGGCGCGCGGCATTCCGGAAGACAAGGCGCGGGCACTGCTGGTGAAAGCGTTCCTGTCGGAAATTGTTGAAGATCTGGACGATGATGCACTGTCTGAAGTGCTGGATCATCGCATTGAACGCTGGCTCGAAGCGCATGACTGACGTGATTGAGAAAGTGTCTGCTACATCTCCTTATGACGTGGACGATATTCGGGCTGACTTTCCGATTCTGGCCCGCGAAGTTCATGGAAAGCCGCTTGTCTATCTGGACAATGGGGCCTCAGCGCAAAAGCCTGAAGCCGTGCTTGAGGCGATCAATAAATCGTATCGCGAAGCATATGCCAACGTGCATCGTGGTCTGCATTTTCTCTCAAACGCAGCAACTGATGCTTATGAGGCTGCCCGGCGCAGCGTTGCGCGGTTTTTGAATGCGCCAAGTGATCAGCAGATTGTCTTTACAAAATCCACGACTGAAGCGATCAATCTCGTGGCCAACAGCCATGCCATGCCCCGCATCGGGGAAGGAGATGAGATCGTCCTTTCCATTATGGAGCATCACTCAAACATCGTGCCGTGGCATTTCTTGCGCGAGAGACAGGGTGCGAAACTGAACTGGGTTCAGATTGAAGAAGACGGTTCCTTTTCCATTGCGGCATTTGAATCCAGCCTGACTGAGCGGACCAAGCTGGTCGCCATCACACAGATGTCAAACGTGCTTGGTACGATGGTGGACATCAAGGAAGTGTGCCGGATTGCGCATGAGCGCGGTATTCCTGTGCTGGTGGATGGCAGTCAGTCGGCAGTACATATGCCGGTGGATGTGCAGGACCTTGATTGTGATTTCTTCGTCATGACGGGCCACAAGCTCTACGGCCCTTCCGGAATCGGCGTTCTTTATGGAAAGAAAGATCGGCTTGAAGAGATGCGCCCGTTTTTGGGTGGTGGCGAAATGATCCTTGACGTCACGATAGACGATGTGAGCTACAATGAGCCGCCGCATCGTTTCGAGGCGGGAACACCACCAATCGTTCAGGCTATCGGACTTGGTGCTGCTCTCGACTACATAGATCAAATTGGCAGGGAGCGTATCGCTGCGCATGAGGCAGATCTGCGGGCGTATGCGCATGATACTTTGAGTCAAATCAATGCCCTGCAGATTTTTGGTCATGCGCCGGATAAAGGTGCAATCGTTTCCTTCGAAATTGAAGGGATTCACGCCCACGACATTTCAATGATGATCGACCGGGAGGGGGTTGCAGTGCGTGCCGGTACCCATTGCGCGCAACCGCTCTTGCAAAAATTTGGCGTGACCTCCACATGTCGGGCATCCTTTGGTATGTACAACACGCGCGCTGAAGTGGATGCGCTGGCCAGAGCCCTGGATAAGGCAAGGACATTTTTCTCGTGAGTGATCAGACCACCGCTGAAGCAGCTGTTAGCGAAGCCCCGAACGCCGCCGCATTTGGCACAGCCAATGAGACGAGCCTTTCTCAAGCGGAACTGGAGCGGTTGACCGACGATATCGTTGCTGCGCTGAAGACCGTTTACGATCCCGAAATACCGTCCGATATATATGAGATCGGACTGATTTACCGGGTTGATATCGATGATAATCGTGCGGTTTCCATTGATATGACCCTGACGGCCCCCGGTTGCCCGGTGGCTGGCGAAATGCCTGGTTGGGTTGAAAATGCCGTGAGCATGGTGGAAGGCGTCTCCCATGTTCAGGTCAACATGGTGTTTGACCCACCCTGGACGCCGGACCGCCTGTCGGAAGAAGCTCAGGTTGCCTTGGGCTGGTATGTGTAAGGTGCCAACAAATCGGCACGTGGTGAAAGGCTGATCAAATGGCTGGTTTTGAAGTCATTACACTCACCGACGCTGCGAAACAGCGGATTCGGGAGATCATTGCAAACTCAAGCGAAGATTCACTGGGCATTCGCGTCGGCGTGAAAAACGGTGGTTGTGCGGGTATGGAATATACCGTCGATTTGGTCACCGAGGCTGAAAAGGCGGACGACGTTGTGTCGTTCGAAGGTGGTCGAGTTTACATCGCGCCACAGGCCGTGTTGTTTCTGCTCGGCACGGAAATGGACTTTGAAGTTACAAAACTACGCACCGGATTTGTGTTCAACAATCCGAATCAGACTTCAGCCTGTGGCTGTGGTGAGAGCGTGACGTTGATTCCCGCCGAGATGCCGACACCGCCACCTGCGGCCTAATTTTACTCAAATTCAGCGAAATATTCTGAGTTATCAGCAATAATTCACCCTCAACCTTCCTTTGTGCCGGGAATTCTCGCTATGATTGCGCCCGGGGTGACTTCTGAATTGAATCTGAGAGGGAGATATCAATTGGAAGGTATAGATTATGTCTACTGGGTCGTGATTGGCGGCCTGGCCGGTTGGCTCGCCGATCGTGTTACGGGCTCAAACAGCGGACTGGCGATCAATATTGCTGTTGGCGTGGTCGGCGCTTTTCTGGGTGGCTGGCTTACCCAGCAACTGGGTATTTCATTCGGCGAAGATACGGTCGGAACCCTTGCGACGGCTGTGGTTGGTGCGATTGTGTTGCTGATCGTCGTGCGGCTGATCAAAGGGCGTTGAAGCACCGCGACCTCCTTGCAAGGCTGCCATGCACCCGTCCCCTTGTGAATCTGGTAGAAGTCAGACAGATTCATGTTCTGAAAAAGGGGAGAGAGTGATGTCGATTATCTACTGGATTATCATTGGTGGCATAGCCGGTTGGCTTGCGGACCGAATTATGGGTTCTTCAAACGGGCTCGCCGTCAACATCGCCGTTGGCATTGTGGGCGCGTTCATCGGTGGCTGGATATTCGGTCAGCTTGGCATATATCCGGAAGCAGGAATCATCGGATCGCTTGTGACGGCGGTTGTCGGTGCGGTGGTGCTGATATTCGGCATTCGACTTGTTCGCGGCTAGAAGCGAAAGCTCAACCGGACCGGGTCAAATCTAAGAGGCTGTTGTGGTTACACTCGTTGATACGCTTGCACGTGATGCCGGAGCGCGCCCAAGGCATCCTGAAAAGGCCCATCGTCCGGACAATCCGATCCAGCGCAAACCCGACTGGATCCGCGTAAAAGCACCAGGCTCCGGAGTGTATGCCGAGACCCGAAAGATTGTGCGAGAAAACAATCTTGTCACGGTTTGCGAGGAAGCTGGGTGTCCAAATATTGGTGAGTGCTGGTCCAAAAAACACGCCACCATGATGATCATGGGCGACACGTGCACGCGTGCCTGCGCGTTCTGCAACGTGCGCACAGGGCGTCCCGCACCATTGGATCTGGATGAACCCGGAAACGTTGCCATTGCGGTGGCGAAACTTGGCCTCAACCATGTGGTTATCACATCGGTGGATAGGGATGATCTTAATGATGGTGGCGCGCAGCATTTTGCTGATGTCATCCATGCCATTCGCGATGCTGCACCAACCACAACCATCGAAATCCTGACGCCTGACTTCCTGCGAAAGGATGGTGCTTTGGAAGTGGTGGTTGCCGCGAAACCGGATGTGTTCAACCACAATCTGGAAACGGTTCCGTCAAAGTATCTCAAGGTCCGGCCAGGCGCGCGATATTTTCATTCCATTCGTCTCTTGCAGCGCGTCAAGGAGATTGATCCGTCCATCTTCACAAAGTCCGGCATCATGGTCGGCCTTGGCGAAGAACGAAACGAAGTGCTGCAGTTGATGGATGACTTGCGCTCGGCAGACGTGGATTTCATGACCATTGGGCAGTATCTGCAACCGTCGAAAAAACACTATGCGATTGATCGCTTTGTGACACCGGACGAATTCAAATCTTTTGAAACAAGTGCTTACGCAAAAGGCTTTCTCCTGGTTTCATCCAGCCCGTTGACCCGTTCTTCGCACCATGCCGGTGAGGATTTTGCCAAACTGAAAGCCGCACGGGAAAAGCAGCTTGCCAAAGTTTGAAACCAGGCATCAGGTTGGCTATTCGGCCAGCCAGATGTTTGATCTGGTTGCTGATGTTGAAAAGTATCCGGAATTCTTGCCACTTTGCGAAGGGCTGACCGTCCGCAGTCGCCGCGAAAAAGGTGGTGTGGAAATGCTCACGGCGGACATGTCTGTTGGCTACAAGAAAATCCGAGAAACCTTCACCAGCCGTGTGCTGCTGAAACGAGCGGAAAATCGCATTGACGTGTCCTACCTTGATGGGCCTTTCCGATATTTGGAAAATCTCTGGTCATTTGAAGACAATGAGGACGGATGCACCATCAGCTTTTTCATTGACTATGAGTTTAAAAGCCGGGCCTTGGGGCTTTTGATGGGTGCCATGTTTGACCGGGCATTCAAGCATTTCGTTGACGCGTTCGAAAAGCGGGCGGCGGAAATTTACGATCCGTTAGCTGTTGGCTGATGCTTCGCAGCTGGCTGGCAGCCCCGTATACTGCAATTAAGGGAAGTTTAGGACCGCACTGGTAGGTCGTCTCCAACAATTCTGGGGAGACGAAATGAGTATTGCGGATCAATCAGTGGCCGAAACCGGCCCTTCCGGCCTGACGGGAAAAGCATTTCACATGCGCAGCATATTGCTGCTCTTTGCGGCCACGCTGTTCGTGAGCGCCCTCCTTGTCTTTTCCGTGCAACCGCTATTTGCAAAAATGGTGCTACCCAAACTTGGCGGATCACCTTCCGTGTGGTCGGTTGCCATGGTGTTCTTTCAGGCCGTTCTTTTGGCCGGATACGCTTACGCGCATTTGTTAACGCGGTATCTCGCGCCAAAAACCGCGCTGATTGTCCATGGTGTCGTGCTGCTGATCGGTTTTCTGGCCTTGCCGCTTGCGGTCGCCACAGGTTGGGGCAACCCACCCGAGACCGGACAGGCCTTCTGGCTTCTTGGTCTGTTTGGTGCTTCGGTGGGCTTGCCATTCTTTGCTGTCACAGCCAATGGTCCCTTGATGCAGGCCTGGTTTGCCCGCACAGACCATCCTCACGCCAGCGATCCGTATTTTCTCTATGGCGCCAGCAATATCGGCAGCTTTGCCGCACTCTTGTCCTATCCAATTCTGTTTGAACCGCTCTTTAGCCTGGGTGAACAGGCGTGGATGTGGTCCGTCGGCTTTGCCACGCTGGCAGCTCTCATCATTCTGTGCGGTCTCACCGTCGTTCGAAAGGGAAATGCTGAGGCTGCCGTCGATCAAGCCGATGCGTTGAGCGAGGAAAAGCCGTCGCTTGGCACTCGCGCGAAGTGGGTTGGTCTGGCCTTCGTTCCATCCGCGCTTCTTGTTGCCGTGACACAGCACATTTCAACTGATGTGGCTGCGGCTCCGTTCCTTTGGGTTGTGCCGCTGTCGCTGTTCCTGCTGACATTTGTCATCACGTTCCAGCGTCAACCGATCCTCAAGCATGCTTGGATGAGCTTTCTGCTGCCACTTTTGGCAGGACCTGTATTGGTATCGTTGTTTTTCTCGCCCGATGGGCCTATTTCGGGCTTGGTGACAATCTTTTTGCACTTCGCGATGCTGTTTGTGTCGGCGATGGTGTGTCACGGGGAACTCGTGAAACGTCGGCCCGCTGCCAGCCATCTCACGGAGTTCTATCTTTGGATGTCCTTTGGTGGCGTGCTCGGAGGGATTTTTACTGGCCTTCTGGCACCGGCACTGTTCTCAACGGTGCTTGAATATCCGATACTTATCATTCTGGTTTTCTTTTGCCGCAGCGAGCTTTACGCATCAGGCGCGAAACCCAACGTGCGGCACATGGCGGTCGCTTCATTTGCAGCCGCAGCTTTGATGCTTGCGTTCTCGCTGGACTGGTCTTTCTCAAAGGACGATGAATCCATCTTCCGGGTGATGCTGATCGGGCTTGCAGCGCTGATAATGTTGTGCCGCGAAAAGCCTGCAATTCACGTTTCACTGGTGGCGTTTGCCCTGGCAGGGGCGGGGATCACCAACCCAGGCTTTGGATCAGTCGAATTTCACCGCAGCTTTTTCGGTGTCAGCAAAATTGCGGAAACCGACGATGGTCAGTATCGGCTGCTGTTTAGCGGCACCACTTTGCATGGCGCTGAACGCATTCGAAACGCGGATGGAACCCCGTACGAAAGCCGTCCCGTACCGACGACATACTATTATCCGACCAGCCCCTTGGTTCGGGGCCTGGAAGCCATTCGGGCGGCACGGACCGCTCCGCTCGAGGTGGCAGCCGTTGGCCTTGGCTCTGGAAGCCTTGCCTGTTCGAAGGCACCAAACGAAAACTGGAAGTATTTTGAGATCGATCGAGTGGTGATCGACATAGCGCGCGATCCTTCCAAGTTTCGTTTTCTGGAAGAGTGCAGCAAGAATATGCCCATTGTAGTCGGTGACGCGCGGCTTACGCTCGGTGATGAACCGGCAAAGAAGTACGACCTGCTGATCCTGGATGCCTTCTCATCGGACGCAATACCGGTTCACCTGATCACAACGCAGGCGATGGATCTCTACTTCAGCAAGCTGAAGGACGATGGTGTTCTTCTGCTTCACATCTCAAACCGGCACGTGGAGCTGGCGAGCGTTGTTGCCGCCACCGCGGGTGTTGATCAGCGTGTAACCTATGGTTTGGCGCTACGGCCACCGAAAGTGGCTGAGGGAGTGAGGAGCTTTGATTCTCCATCGGAAGTGGCGATTGTTGCCAACAGGGTGGAGGACTTGGGCGAAATTCCGGCCAAGGGTTTCTGGTCACGGGTTGATGTTCGTAAGAACGTCGCGCCTTGGTCAGACGACTATTCCAACATTCTGGCGGCCATTCACCGCAACTATACAGAATCGAGAAACGTCCGAAATCAGTGATCCGAAAGGATGTTTATTAGCGAATTCAGGGCCGCAACAACCGTTGCTTCTCGCACCGTGTTGCGGCCCAGTTTGCCAAATCTGTGCTCGATGATCTGAGGTGAACCACCCGCTTTCGCGGTTGCCATGTAGACCAGTCCAACAGGTTTTTCGTCGCTACCGCCGCCCGGACCGGCAATGCCGGTAACGGAGACAGCCACTCCGGCGTTTGAGCGTTGTAGTGCGCCCTGAACCATTTCGCCTGCCACCAATGCAGAAACGGCGCCGGGATCTCTGGTGTGCTCGATTGCAACGCCAAGAAGCTCCGCCTTGGCTGCGTTTGAGTAGGTGACAAAGGCGCGGTCGAACGCGTCAGAAGAACCCGGAATGTCCGTGAGTGCTGCGGCGATCATTCCGCCAGTGCAGGATTCTGCCGTTGCGATCATCACGCCCGCCTTGCGGGCTGCCGACAGGGTCCTTTCGGCGAGGGTGGCAATCTGACTGGTTGCTTCAGTTGTCATTCTGAATCCGTTTTCCGCGCCATCCCATTGAAAACTGGCGATTTTGGTATTTTCTCATTTTGCGAAAACCACTGTCGCTGTGGCAAGCGCGGCAATTCCTTCAGAGCGCCCAACGAACCCGATTTTTTCGTTTGTCGTGGCTTTGACTGAAACCCGGGCGATGTCCATGTCGCAGATTTTGGAAATCCCCGCGCGCATGGCATCGCGATGCGGGCCGACTTTTGGCGCTTCGCACACCAGCGTCACATCGAGATGCGTCACCGTTCCTGCGCTTTCGCGCACCAGCGAAATGGCATGCGCCAGAAACTGATCAGAATCCGCGCCTTTCCACTGGGGGTCGGAAGGCGGGAAGTGGGAGCCGATGTCGCCGCTTGCGATTGTCCCCAACAGAGCATCGGTCAGGGCGTGTAGACCGACATCCGCATCTGAATGCCCTTTGAGTGACGCTGAATGTTCGATATCGACCCCACAAAGCCTGATTTTCGTACCGGGTTCCAATTGATGAACATCATAGCCGTGACCAGTACGGACGTCCGGGATGTTGTGAGTGAGTTCGGCTTTTATCATTCTTTGTGCTCGCTCCATATCCAACAGGGTGGTGATTTTGATGTTGCCAGGATCTCCCTCGACCAGGGTAACCGGGAGACTGGCCCATTCAGCGATGGATGCGTCGTCAGTAAATTCTTGATCCTGCTCTGATGCGGCTCTCTGGTGGGCGGTATAGATTTCAGCAAAATCAAACATTTGCGGTGTTTGCGCCTGATACAGTTCGCTTCGGCTGACGGTCTCCGTGATCGTTTGAAAGTCGTCCCCGCGCTTCAAAGTATCGGACACCGGCACAGCGAGAATTGCGTTGGGGCTGTCGTCAGCCGAGGCGATCAGGCGGTTCAGGTGTTCCTGACTAAGAAATGGCCGGGCCGCGTCGTGTATAAGGACAGTGTCTGGCTGCGGTGTCATTTTCGCCAAGGCCTCCAGCCCATTCAGGACCGATCCCTGTCTGCTGTTTCCGCCATTGATTGGCGCCAACAGTTTTTCATGTGGCTGAAGGCTGGATTCGTAAAGCGCGTGGTCATCCTTGTGAACGACCACCTGCACCTTAGAGATGCTTTCGTTATCCAGGAAACAGGACACTGTGCGCTGCAAAACGGACCCCTCACCAAGCGGGCGATACTGCTTTGGTCCATCATCTCCACCCATACGGCTGCCACGACCTGCAGCGACGATCACGACGCAAATATTGCGATTTGAGGCAGATGAGCTTGATGTCTGAATTGGTTCTGGCATGGTGCTGCGCACACTTCTGGGTGGGTGACGTCCCTTAACCCCGTTGCGGGACAACCATCAACCGGCTTGTTCGAGTCGGGTAAATTTGCTTAAAGAAATGGCTGAAATTGGATCTGCTTAAGATTTGAGCAGGATCAAGCAATGACGATCAACGACACAAAACCACTCTCTCCCGGTGCGGGCATTCAGTACCGCAACAATGTACTGCTCGCGCCCATGTCTGGCGTGACCGATGTCCCGTTTCGACGTCTGGCCTGGCGTTTTGGGGCGGGGGCTGTGGTTTCCGAGATGGTGGCGAGCGAAGCCTACACCACCGGCCAGGAAGAAATGCGGCTAAAGGCGGAAGCCGCAGGATTACCGCTCCATATCGTTCAGCTCTCCGGGCGTGAACCCAACTGGATGGGTGAAGCGGTTCGCGTGGCAGAAGGTGCGGGCGCCGATGTCATCGACATCAATATGGGATGCCCGTCAAAACGGGTCACCACCGGCTTCTCAGGCTCTGCCTTGATGCGCGATCTGAACCGGGCGCTTTCGTTGATTGATGCAACGGTCGCGGCATCTTCTGTGCCTGTCACGCTGAAGATGCGGCTTGGTTGGGATGAAAGCTCGCTCAATGCACATGAACTTGCAAAACGCGCAGAAGATGCCGGTATCGGGCTGATTACCGTTCATGCGCGGACCCGGTGTCAGTTCTACAAAGGGGAGGCTGACTGGAGCAAGGTCGCGCCCGTGCGTGCTGCCACATCGTTGCCGCTGATCATCAACGGCGATATTTGCGATGCGGCGAGCGCCAGGGAAGCTCTGGCTGCCTCTGGCGCGGATGCAGTGATGATCGGTCGCGCCACCTATGGGGCGCCCTGGTTGCCTGGTCAGATTGCTGGCGATCTTGGCTGGTGGTCGCCGGTCGAGACGCCAACAGGACAAGACCTTCTTGATCTTGCGATCACGCACTACGAGGGCATGTTGTCCTTCTATGGGCTCCACTACGGGATTCGAAACGCGCGAAAACACCTTGGCTGGTATCTGGACCACCTGGAGCCCACAGAGCACCTGCAACGGTGCCGAAAGCGCGCAATGACCACGGATGATCCAGCCCTGGTGATCGCCGCGCTGAAAGACGCGTTCAACGCTCATATGGATCGGAAAGCAGCATGAGCGTCGAGGAACAACTGAATGCGCAGCCTCTGGCGAGCGGCGATCCGACCACGATCATGGTGCTAAATGCATTGCCGCACCCGGTCGTTATGATTGGTAGCGACGATCACATTTCCTATGCGAATGCTGCCGCTGAGGCGTTTTTTGGTTCAAGCGCGGCGTTTCTCGCCCGAAAAAGGCTTGAGTGGTTTGTGGCGGCGGACAGTCCATTGTTGTCGCTCATTTTGTTGGTGCGGGAATCCAACTCTCCGACAAATGAATACCGGGTCGATCTTTCCTCACCCCGGCTTGGAGTCGAGCGGGTGGTCGATATTCATGTTGCACCTGTGCAGGAACAGCCAGAATCCATCGTCGTGATGTTTCAGGAGCGCACCATGGCGGACAAGATGGACCGCCAACTGACCCATCGTGGCGCTGCCCGCACAGTAACCGGTCTTGCCGCAATGCTCGCGCATGAAATCAAGAACCCGCTTTCTGGCATCCGTGGAGCCGCTCAACTTCTGGACTCATCACTTTCTGATGATGACCGACAGCTCACGCATCTCATTCAGGATGAAAGCGACCGGATTGTGCGGCTGGTGGATCGCATGGAAGTGTTTTCCGATGAAAGACCCATTGAGCGCGACCCGATCAACATTCACTCCATTCTGGAGCGTGTGAAAGCTCTGACGGTGACCGGGTTCGGTCGCGGCATTGATCTTGTTGAAGACTATGACCCCTCACTGCCGCCGGTTTTTGCAAACCGGGATCAGCTCATTCAGGTGTTCATCAATCTTGCCAAGAACAGTTGTGAGTCCATGGAGGGGAGGGATGATGCGAAACTCACCTTCAGCACTGCCTTTCGGCCGGGTGTTCGACTGTCTGTACCAGCCACGGGTGAACGCATTTCGCTGCCGCTGGAAATCTGTGTCTCAGACAATGGTCCAGGCGTTCCGGAAGATATTCTGGCGCATATGTTCGATCCCTTTGTGACATCAAAATCCAAAGGATCAGGCCTCGGTCTGGCGTTGGTGGCGAAAATCATCGGTGACCATGGCGGGGTTATCGAATGTGACAGTCTGCCTGGAAACACCCGTTTCCGTGTGCTGCTCCCAACCTACGACCATCGGGGTGCGGGTGGCTCCGTATCCCACGAAACACAATAAACAATCAGGAGCTTTTAAAGCAGAAGATGGATCAGACTCCTCAATTGCTGATTGCTGATGATGACAGTGCGATCCGCACTGTCTTGAGCCGGGCGCTGACACGGGCTGGCTACGATGTTCGCGTGACCTCTAATGCCGGAACGCTCTGGCGCTGGATCGCGGCCGGCGATGGTGATCTGGTCATCACTGATGTCGTGATGCCGGACGAAAACGCCTTTGATCTCCTGCCACGCATCAAACGTTCTCGCCCTGAACTGCCTGTGATCGTGATGAGTGCGCAAAACACGTTCATGACGGCGATCAAGGCTTCTGAGGGCGGCGCCTACGATTATCTGCCTAAGCCTTTTGACCTCGCAGAACTTCAGACAATCGTCGAGCGGGCAATCGCCGAGCCAAGGGAAGGCGCCCGCGTGGCGGAAGCCGACCTTGATGCTGACACGATGCCGCTTGTGGGGCGCTCTGCGGCGATGCAGGAAATTTACCGCGTTCTTGCCCGCATGATGCAAACCGATCTCACCGTGATGGTGAGCGGCGAATCTGGTACCGGGAAAGAGCTGGTTGCCAAGGCGCTGCATGACTACGGCAAGCGGCGCAACGGGCCCTTTGTAGCCATCAATATGGCCGCCATCCCGCGTGACCTCATCGAAGCTGAGCTCTTTGGCCATGAGCGAGGCGCGTTCACCGGGGCGCAGGCGCGCTCATCCGGGCGCTTTGAGCAGGCCAATGGCGGCACGCTTTTCCTTGATGAGATCGGCGACATGCCGATGGAGGCGCAAACAAGGCTTCTACGCGTTCTGCAACAGGGCGAATATAACACTGTTGGCGGGCGCACTCCCATCAAGACGGATGTTCGCATTGTGGCGGCGACCAACAAGGACCTTCGAAGCCAAATCACCAAGGGCCTGTTCCGCGAAGACCTGTTTTACCGGCTGAACGTGGTGCCGCTGCGGCTGCCGCCATTGCGGGAGCGGTCTGAGGATATACCAGACCTTGTGCGGCACTTCTTTGCTGCCGGTGCCAGTGAAGGGCTGCCCAACAAGACAATTGAGGGCGGCGCGATTGATCTCCTGCGTCACTATTCCTGGCCCGGCAATGTGCGCGAACTGGAAAACATGGTCCGGCGCTTCGCGGCGCTCTATCCACAGGAGAACATTACTGCCGAGATCGCATCAACGGAGCTTCAGGCCAGTTCGCCAACGCCTGCTTCACTACCCATGGAACTGGCGGAAGTCGGCGATATTCGCTCTGCTGTCGAAACCTGGGTGCGTAATCATTTTGCCGAAAATGGCGACGAGTTGCCACCGCCAGGCCTCTATCATCGATTCTTACATGAGGTGGAAAACCCGTTGATCACCATGTGTCTTGCGGCAACCCGCGGCAATCAAATCAAGGCAGCAGAACTGCTGGGACTGAACCGAAATACCTTGCGCAAAAAGATCCGCGAACTCGACATTGAAATTGTCAAGGGCATTCAGTGATTGACCAAAATTGCCAGGTCCAAGTCGTGGTAACCAATTTGGCGCGATTGACGCCCTCGTGATGTCATATTCGTTGCAATTTCGCCACAATCTGTTGCAGTATGGCAACTCTTTTCCAGGCCCCGAACATGTTGCCGATCCGGCCGAATGAGTGTGATGACTGCGACTGATGCCCCGCCACGCACTGTCACGATTGACACGCCCGATGCCCGGTTAAGCACCGCGAAATATGGCCGCCGTTTCGGTCTTCTGGCGATTCTCGCTGCAATCATCTTCGGAGGGGCGTCGTTTCTGGTCCTGATGGATCTCACGCCGATTGCTCCATCGCGTCAACTTGTGACCGGCATCATCGTCGTGAACGCTCTCATCGTGGCGAGCCTTTGTGCACTGGTTGGATGGGAAATCTGGGGGCTGATGCAGGCCCGCAAGAAGGGACGCGCCGCCGCAAGGCTTCACATCCGCATCATTGGCCTGTTTGGGTTTGTGGCGGCATTGCCCGCCATTCTGGTGGCAATTGTCGCAGGGATCACACTCGATATCGGTCTGGACCGCTTCTTTGAAGTGCGTACGCGCACAATTGTGGAATCCTCCATCAAGGTCGCTGAATCCTACCTTGATGAGAGCACGCGGGACTTGCAGGTCCAGACCATGGTCATGGCGGCGACGCTGGACCAGGCCCGATCGCTTTACAGCCTTGATCGCTCTGGATTTATCGATCTGTTGACCCGACAGGCGCGGGGAAGGGGCCTCATTGGAGCGTCCGTGATCCGCAGCGATGGCAGTGTACTGGTTCGAGCTTCCATTCCCGTCGAGCAGCCTTTGCCGGACGTTCCGGATGAAGCCACAAAAGCTGCGGCTGAGGGGGATCCGGTGCTTATTCCGCCGGGAGGAACGACAAATCTCGCCGGCAGCGTGATTAAGCTTCAGCAGATTGCTGGCGCGTACCTTTACACCATCCGGCTGGTCGATCCCACGGTGATGAATTCGCTTCGTCTGATGGAGGCGAACACTCAGGAATATCAGCAGCTTGAGCGTAATCGTCCGACGTTGCAGATCGCGTTTGCACTGCTCTATGTGGGGATTTGCCTGATTGTGCTTCTATCTGCCATCTGGATGGGCATTGGCGTGGCGGACCGGCTGGTGGCACCAATCCGTCGGTTGATCGCTGCGGCTGACGAGGTGCGTGCGGGAAATCTGAACATTGCAGTGCCGGTGACCCGCTCAGAGGGCGATTTGCGCTCTCTTGCCGACACGTTCAACAAAATGACCGGTGAACTTGCCAGCCAACGCGATGAAATTCTGAGCACTCAGGAACAGATTGACGAACGTCGCCGGTTTACAGAAGCCGTTCTGTCGGGCGTTTCCGCCGGTGTGATTGGGGTGAGCCCCAACGAGCGGATTTCAATCGTCAATATCTCCGCTGAACAGATCATCGAGGGACTGAGCGATCAGGCGATTGGTGAGAAGCTTGAAGATGAGGTGCCGGAACTCACTGATCTGTTGCGGAGCGCAGTCAAGAGTGGCCGGGGTGAACATCGCGGACAGATCAGCCTTGTCAGAGGTGGCCGGGAGCGCACGCTCAATGTTCAGGTGACGGTTGAGGAATCCGATGACCTTCGCCATTCCTGCGTCATCACACTGGATGATATCACCGATCTGGTGACCGCCCAGCGTTCGTCCGCCTGGGCTGATGTGGCACGGCGCATTGCCCATGAGATCAAGAACCCTCTGACACCCATTCAGCTTTCGGCCGAACGCATCAAACGTCGCTATGGCAAGGTCATCACCGAAGATCGAGAGGTGTTCGACCAATGCACCGAAACGATTGTGCGTCAGGTGGCCGATATCGGCCGCATGGTGGATGAATTCTCTTCATTTGCCCGCATGCCGAAGCCTGCGATGCAGGAAGGGGACCTGTCAGAAGCCATCAAAGAAGCGGTGTTTCTGCAGCAGGTTGCCCACCCGGAGATTGAGTTCATCAACAATCTTGATGACACCCCGCTCATTGGAAAATTTGATCCCCGTCTTCTGTCACAGGCGCTGACCAATGTGGTCAAAAATGCTGTGGAGGCGATTGAAGCTGTACCATCGGCGGAGCTCGACAAGGGGCGTGTAGAGGTTCGGGCGAAGAAATCGACTCGCCGCATCACAATAGACATCATCGACAATGGCAAGGGTCTGCCGGAAGAGAACCGGCGTCGCTTGCTGGAACCATACATGACCACCCGCGAAAAAGGGACCGGGCTCGGGCTCGCCATCGTGGGCAAGATTCTGGAAGAGCATGGTGGTCACATTGAATTGCTGGATGCACCGGAAGTGGCCAAAGGTGGCCGTGGGGCGATGATGCGCCTCGTTCTTCCCGTTGCAAAAGCACCAAAAACGCGCGCTCCGGCCGAAGCCGGTGCCGAAGAGAACTGATCAAGGGCCGGTTAGGAAAAAAGAGAAGTGAAAAGGAAGGATAGGTAGCGTGGCGTCCGACATACTGGTTGTTGATGATGAGGCTGACATTCGCGAACTTGTGGCGGGCATTCTGGAGGATGAGGGACATGAAACCCGCACCGCCCGCGACAGCGACACGGCTCTGGAGGCTATTGCTGAGCGGCGACCGTCCCTGATCTTTCTGGATATCTGGCTGCAGGGGAGCAAGCTGGACGGTCTGGGCATTCTTGATGTGATTCAGGAACAGCATCCCGGGTTGCCCGTGGTGGTGATCTCTGGCCATGGAAACATCGAAACGGCGGTTTCCGCCATCAAGCGCGGCGCTTACGATTACATTGAAAAGCCGTTCAAGGCAGACCGGCTTGTGCTGATCGCAGAGCGGGCGCTGGAGGCCTCGAGCTTGAAGCGACAGGTCGAAGAACTTCAAAAACGCTCGCCCGATATGCCCGACCTGATCGGACAATCGCAGCAGATGAATCAGCTTCGCCAGACCATCGAGAAAATCGCGCCAACCAATTCGCGGATCATGATCTCCGGACCGTCAGGCAGTGGGAAGGAAATGGTTGCCCGCGCAATCCACAAGGCTTCACGACGTGCCGATGGGCCATTTGTTGTGGTCAACGCAGCAACGATCACGCCCGAGCGCATGGAAATCGAACTGTTCGGCACCGAAGGCACATCCGGGAGACCCGGAAAAACCGGGGCTTTGGAAGAAGCCCATGGCGGCACGCTCTATCTGGACGAAGTGGCGGACATGCCCCGCGACACACAAAACCGCATTCTGCGCGTGCTTGTTGAACAAAAATTCGAACGGGTTGGCGGCAGCCAAAAGGTAAAGGTGGATGTACGGGTTCTCTCATCCACCGCCGCTGACCTGGAGGGTAGGATTTCAGATGGTGCATTTCGTGAGGATCTGTTCCACCGGCTGGCTGTCGTTCCGGTTCGTGTGCCGAGCCTTGCGGAACGTCGCAGTGATATCCCCCTGCTGGTCGATGCCTTTATGCATCAGATTGGCACTCAGTCGGGCGTGAAGAGTTGCCGCATCGGTGATGATGCGATGGCCATGCTCCAATCGCACGATTGGCCGGGTAACCTTCGGCAATTGCGTAACAATATCGAACGGGTGATGATTCTGGCGCGAGATGAGGACAACTCGGTAATTTCTGCGGAAATGCTTCCCGGTGAAATCGGAGAGATGCTTCCCAAATCGCCTGGTTCCGGTGATGACAATCTTCTCACTATGCCCTTGCGGGAGGCGCGCGAAGTGTTTGAGCGGGATTATCTGACGGCACAGATCAATCGGTTTGGAGGAAACATCTCGCGCACGGCCGAATTCGTTGGTATGGAGCGCTCTGCGCTTCATCGAAAGCTGAAGACGCTGAACATCTGACTGGTTACGGGTGCAGGGCAGTGGCGTCTCTGCCGGGCAAAAGAACCGCGAAGGGCATCCCATGAAGCTGATAATCTGCGGTGCAGGGCAGGTGGGATATGGTATCGCCGAGCGTCTGGCCGCCGAAGGCAACGACGTTTCAGTGATCGACAACTCGCCCGGACTGGTTCACGCCATTCGTGACAATCTGGATGTGCGAGGGTTCGTGGGACACGGGGCACACCCCGACACGCTCGCGGCAGCGGGTGCCGAAGACGCTGAGATGATCATCGCAGTCACCCTTTACGACGAGGTCAATATGGTGGCCTGTCAGGTGGCGCATTCGCTCTTCAATGTTCCTACCAAAGTCGCCCGTATTCGGGCGCAAAGCTATCTGCAGTCACACTGGCAGGACCTGTTTTCGAGAGAGCATTTGCCGATTGATGTGGTGATTTCTCCAGAAGTCGAAGTTGGTGACCGGGTATTGCAGAGGATCGCTCTGCCGGGCGCAGATGATGTGGTGCGTTTCGCAGATGGTCAGGCCGTGATGATTGCCATTTCCTGTGGTGATGACTGCCCTGTGGTGGACACGCCGCTTGACCAGCTAACCGAGCTGTTCCCGGACCTGAATGCCGTCGTGGTTGGCATTTCGCGCGACGACCGGGTGTTTGTTCCCCATTCTGCGGATGCAATGCTGACAGGCGACACGGCCTATGTGGTGGCCCATTCCAGTCAAGTGCGTCGCACGCTCAATATCTTTGGACACGAGGAATCCGATGCAAGCCGTATTGTGATTGTGGGTGGTGGAAATATCGGTCTCTACGTGGCCCGCCGCATGGAGGAGCGACTTTCCAGAGCGCGGCTCAAAATCGTTGAATCATCGCATCAGCGGGCGGTTGCCATCGCTGATCAATTGGAAAAGACCGTGGTTTTGCACGGCAATGCGCTGGATCAGAAACTGCTCATTGAAGCGGACGTGCAATCGGCTGATCTTATGGTTGGTCTTACCAACGATGATCAGGCCAATATCCTCACCAGCGTTATGGCAAAGCGGCTTGGCTGCAAATCCAGCCTGACGCTGCTCAACAACACAGGATATCAGGACTTCACGCGGACTCTCGGGATCGATGCCTATGTCAATCCGCGCACCGTGACGATTTCCAAAGTCCTGCAATATGTGCGCCGTGGTCGCATCAGAAGTGTGCATTCGATTAAGAACGGCGCTGCTGAAGTGATTGAGGCAGAGGCGCTTGAAACCTCGCCGCTCGTTGGTAAACCATTGCGAACGCTTGATCTGCCTGATGGTATTCGCATAGGCGCAATTTACCGTGGCCGCGAGGTCATCCATCCGGACGGGTCGACGTTCGTCAAAGCCAAGGATCGGATTGTGATATTCGCGACAGCGGAACGCGTGAAGCAAGTTGAACAGATGTTCCGCGTCAGCCTGGACTTTTTTTAGAGCCATACGATGCTTGGCATCATCTTCCTTCTTGCTGCAGCGGGCGCTCTGATTTCAATCTCACTCGTGGGCCCAATTGTGATCGCCTTGATCGCAAACGAGACGGACGTCGCCGCCCGTTTGACGATCCACCTCACTCTGGGTGTGTTTGTCTCAGCTGCTTTGTTGTTTGCGATAGCCGGGCGGGGGCGGCGCATTCCGCAGATCGGTGCTTTTATCATGGCGGCGCTGCTGTGGATTTTGCTGCCAATCATTGCAGCACTTCCCTTCAGCGATGTTGCTGGTATCGGCTATCTAGATGGCCTGTTCGAGGTTGCCAGCGGATTGACCACGACCGGAGCTTCAGCGCTCACGAACCTGGGTGCGGTGCCAAAATCGGTGCTGTTTTTCCGGTCCCAGTTGGAGTGGATCGGCGGGTACCTCACAATTCTCACCATGCTTGTGGTGCTTTCTCCATCCGGTGTCGGCGGTATGCCATTGTTGGCTGCTTCTTCATTGCCGGGTCGGAACCTTTCATCCTCGGGTGGGCGAACGTCTGATATCGCCCTGTTGGTGGCGCGCTACTATATTTTGACCACCATGCTGTGTTTTCTCGGCCTGATGTTGACCGGAACCCGGCCGTTTCCAGCGATAACGCTCTCAATGATGGCGGTGTCCACAGGTGGATTTGTCCCCTATGAAGTGTCACTTGATCAGCTGGCCGGCCCATTTTCGCTTTTAATCCTCGCGGCTGTGCTGATGGTTGGTGCGACAAGCATATTTTGGCAGAGAGCCATTCTGCGTGGAAATCTCGTTGCGCTGAAACTGCATCGGGAGAGCTATTCGATCATCATTGTCGCCGCCATTCTGGCGCTTGCGGTTTCGGCCACTCTCTATCGGATTTCAGGTTCATCGGGCTCTGAGGCCTTCATGAGCGCAGTGGTCGAGGGAGTTTTTACAGCCGCCTCTATCGTTTCAACCAGCGGCGTTGAAACGCGAGAGGGGGTGGTGGCCATTCTCCCCATCATGTTGGTTTTGCTGGTTGTTTTCGTAGGAGGCAGCATTCATTCCACGTCCGGCGGTGTTAGCCATTTCCGCATTGGCGCCATGCTGATCCAATGCAAACGTGAGATGCACACCTTGATTTATCCATCTGGTGTTCTGGGTGCCCGCTATGGCAGTCAGACCTATGATGTGAACCAGATCAAGGCAGTTTGGAGCGCATTGGGCGCTGCGCTGGTTTTGGTCACGGTCGCGACATTCTTGCTATCCTTCAATGGACTGGATTTTGACGCCGCGTTGATGGCGGCTGTGGCTGCTTTCTCAACCGCGGGACCGATCTACGAATCCGGTTGGGCGGCGCATGGCGCGGTGGGTTGGCCGTCCTATGTAGACATGAATTTGGGTGCGAAACTCACATTGATCCTCACCATGATCCTTGGTCGGGTGGAGGTGCTGGTTGTATTGGGCGCCCTAAACTTGCGATACTGGCTCAGAAGCTGAGTCTGCAACGCGTTTCCCAAAAACAGGTCACCATGTCCCGAATTGCCTATGTCAATGGCCGGTATGTTCCTCACCACGACGCTATGGTTCATGTGGAAGACCGCGGCTACCAGTTCGCTGATGGGGTTTACGAAGTGTGTGAGGTGCGGCACCGGCACCTGCTGGATATGACACCGCATCTGGAGCGGTTGCAGCGTTCGCTTTCCGAACTGCGCATTGAGATGCCGGTAGCACCTCATGTTCTGCCATTGATCCTTGATGAAACGGTTCGGCGAAACCGGGTGGTTGACGGACTGGTTTACATTCAAATTTCTCGTGGCGTTTGGCGGCGCGATCATCCGTTTCCTCCACCGTTCGTGCGCCCGGCGCTGGTTGTCACTGCACGGTCATCGGATCGCGAAGCCGCTGATGCGATGGCCCGAAATGGGGTGAGCGTGATCACGGTTCCCGAAAATCGCTGGCCGCGGGTCGACATCAAGTCCGTCAGCCTGCTGCCCAATGTGTTGGCCAAACAAGAGGCAAAAGAAGCTGGCAGTACTGAAGCCTGGTTCATCGACGCCGATGGGCTGGTGACGGAAGGGAGCTCCACGAACGCCTGGATCATCACAAAAGAGGGCGTTCTTGTCACCCGACCAGCCGAATCGGGTATTTTGCGCGGCATCACCCGCACCCGCGTTTTAGCACTTTGCGACGAGTTTGATCTCAAATTTGAGGAACGAGCTTTTGCCCCAGAGGAGGCTTTGGAAGCCAAAGAGTCATTCATTACGGCCGCGACGTCGGTGGTTATGCCGGTGGTCGAAGTTGACGGTCAACCGATCGCCAACGGGCACCCCGGCGAGATCGCATTGAAATTGCGGGACAATTTCTTTGAGCTCGCCGAAAAACGCCGCGCCTGGTGAGGCGTCGCGGCTTAGGCAGGCCACAAATGTGCAGATTTCGTCTTCCCAACGTCATAAGGTGTGTGAAATAGTACGGTTCTGACATTCTCCCTTGATACAATCAGACATTTCAGGGCTTTGCCCCCACGACGCGTTAAGAACAAGGACAAGAACAATGGCGGAGCGGACACAAAATCTGCAGGATGCATTTCTGAATCAGGTTCGAAAGCAGAAAATTTCCCTCACAATTTTCCTCGTTAACGGTGTTAAACTCACTGGTGTTGTGACGTGGTTTGATAATTTTTGCCTGCTTTTGCGTCGTGACGGTCATTCGCAACTTGTCTATAAGCACGCCATATCCACCATTATGCCGGGCGAGCCGCTGAAGCTGTTCGAACCGGAAGAACAAGCCCGGGACGAGTGACGTATAGTCCTCTCCAGTTCGGACAAATTCCGGGCCGCAGGAGCAATTGATTGAGCAGCCGTCAATCAAAGGCGAAATTCCAACTCGATGATCTGCACAAAAAGTCGCCGGACAAGTGTCTGGTGATTGTGCCCGTGTTGCGTCCTGATCCGGGTGAACCCGGACGGGAGATTGTTCATACCCGCTCCAATGCTGCGCGGCTTGAAGAGGCAATCGGGTTGGCACAAGCGATTGAGCTTGATGTGGTGGATCAGGGTATCGTGAATGTTTCCACGCCCCGACCGGCGACCCTGATCGGATCTGGTAAGGTCGACGAAATTGGCGGTCTGGTCGCCGCGCACCATGCCGGGCTGGTGATCGTGGATCACGGCCTGACGCCTGTTCAGCAACAGAATCTGGAAAAAGCCTGGAACTGCAAAGTGCTCGACAGAACCGGTCTGATCCTTGAGATTTTTGGTGCCCGTGCACGCACCAAGGAAGGGCGGCTGCAGGTTGAACTCGCCCATCTCAACTACCAAAAGGGTCGTCTGGTTCGCTCCTGGACCCACCTTGAGCGCCAGCGCGGTGGTCTGGGCTTCGTGGGCGGTCCCGGCGAAACCCAGATCGAAGCGGACCGGCGCATGTTGTCGGAGCGCATCAAGGCGATTGGCCGCGATCTGGAAAAGGTTCGCCGGACGCGTCGCCTGCACCGGGAAAAGCGCAAAAAAGTTCCGCATCCTGTTTTGGCATTGGTTGGCTACACCAACGCTGGCAAATCGACGCTGTTCAACGCGCTCACCAAAGCGGACGTGTATGCCCAGGACCAACTCTTCGCCACGCTTGATCCAACGCTGAGGCGACTGGTGCTTCCAGAAGGCACACGAATCATCCTGTCCGACACGGTTGGGTTTGTTTCTGATCTGCCCACCTCATTGATTGCAGCTTTCCGTGCCACACTGGAAGAGGTGGTTGAGGCCGATCTCATTTTGCATGTGCGCGACATTGCAGACCCGGACAGCGGGGCGCAGGCAGCGGATGTAGCCCGTGTGCTTGGTGAACTTGAAATTGACAGCGAGGATAATGGTCGGGTGCTTGAGGTCTGGAACAAGATTGATGTTCTTGCGGAAGAGCGCCTTGATGCCGTGCGGATTGCAGCCGGGGAGGGGCGCGATGCACCGGTTCTTGTCTCGGCGCAGCAGCGAACCGGATTGGCAGACCTGCAGGCACGCATCGAGGATCGGATCGCTGGTGATCAGAGCCTGATGGATGTCACGTTGAACCCCAGCCAAATGGGAATGCTCTCCTGGATCTACAGCAATGCGCATGTCATCGACCGGGATGACGCAGAAGATGGCACGGCCAAATTCAAGTTGCGGTTGTCAAAACGCAATCAATCGGAACTTTCCGGACTGTTGGCAGGCAGAGGCTGAAGAGCGGGATAGCACACGGCCTATTGGGCGCCTCTGCTGTTTTGCTCCTTGCTCAAAGGCTCACGAAAAACCGAATGATGACCGCATTGGCGATATCGACGAAGAACGCCGACACCAATGGCAGCACGATGAAAGCGAGCGGTGCCTGACCGTATCGCTTGGTCACTGATGACATGTTCGCCATCGCAGTGGGTGTTGCACCAAGGGTGAAACCTGCGAAGCCTGCGCTCAAAACCGCACCCGTATAGTCGCTGCCAACCACCCTGAAGAACACAAAGATAATGAAGGCCGTTGCTGCAACGACCTGCAGGACCATGACCACAATGAGCGTCGAACCCAGCCCTGAAAGGGTCCAAAGCTGCATCGACATCAGCGACATCGCCAGAAAGATCGACAAGCTGTAATCCGAGATCACCGCCAGTGCCCTTGTGCGGGCAGGCCATGGCAGGCTTGGGAAAATATATGGCACTGTGTTTGACATGATGATCGCAACAATCAGGCACGGCACGAACAGCGGAAGTTTCAAGCCAGCCTCTTCAATCGCGATGTTTGCCGTGTAGCCCAGAATGATGGCGATGTGAGCCGCCAGCAAAGACCTCATGATGCTGATGTGATCGATGTCCCGTCGTTCATCTTCATCCGTCTTGTGCGGCATGCCGACAACTGGTTTTTCGGTCTGAACCGCCATCAGGGCATGTCGCTCAATCAGATATTTCGCAATCGGCCCACCCACCAGGGCTGCGCAAACGAGGCCCAGTGTTGCCGAGGCGATACCGATTTCATCAGCAGCGGCAAAGCCGGTTTGGGCCCCGATTGTCGGACCCCATGCGATGGCCGTACCATGTCCACCAATCAAGGATGCGGAGCCGAGCAAAACGCCAGTGGCATTCGGCAGACCGAACAGATTGGCGACTGCCAGGCCAATGCCATTTTGGAGCAGGATAAAGATCAACGTCATTGCGAGCAGCAGGCCAAGCAGCCGCCCACCCGAAATCAGGTCGCTCAAGCGAGCATTGAGGCCGATTGTGGCAAAAAAGATGACCAGCAGCGTGTCGCGCACTTCAAGATCGTAAGTGACTTCGACGTTGAACACGCTGAACAAGGCCCAGGTGATCAATGACGCGGTCAATCCTCCCGACACGGGCTCCGGGATACTGTAGTTGCGAAGGAAGCCGATGTTTCTGGTGAGAAACGCGCCTATGAAATAGACGATGATGCCGATTGTGACGGCAGGAAAGGCCTGAATTTGAACTGTAATCATGAGAATGTGTGTTGGATTTGGCGAGTGGCTTGGCCTTTTGAGGCCGCCGGTCAACTAGGTTCGAATTTTGGGTATTTTGCGATCTGCAACCCTGCAAATCCCCAACCCTCGGGCGAAGCCCAAATTCTGCTTAGCGTGGCCAAGTATAACAATGGAGCGTGTAAATCACGCATCATCGTTCCCGCGTGCGTTTTCAGCACCGGGGTATGGCTCTTTTTTGTTCAGATCTTGCGAGGGACTGGCGTCCCACGTGCGATATGAACTGTTCAAATGGCACGTGACGCGGAGCGTCTCGCAACATTTGAACCAT
>JBCCGR010000004.1:0-174448 GCA_039029195.1 Pseudomonadota bacterium | reverse complement strand
TGGGCTTGCGCGACCCGCCATCTGGCTCACCCCACACAATCTCCACCTCTTTGCCGAACTCCACGTCTGCCTCGTTGATGATGCCGATTGAGAACCAGCCGCCCACTGCGGTTGTGTAAGCCGCATAAACAGACATGCCGACTTCTTTTCCACCCACCAGCACTTTGTCATAGGGGCAGGTGGCGTAGTGCGCCGCCGGCATTTCAAGATATTTGTAGGTCGGCCCATCAGAGAGCATAGATCCCTGGATTTTCAGGACATCTTCCGGAGCCCATTGCAGCCAGATCTTCTTGCGATGGGGCTGCTCTTTCCGAGCCAAAAGTGCGTCGCGCCCTTTGAACTCATGATCCCAGTGAATCAGCCTATGATACCCCACATCCCACGGATCGAGATAATAGTCTTCAATGCTGTTGCTGTCCCAGCTGCCACCAACCGAAAGGGTCGCTTCATAGGAGGTGTCGGACAACCAATCGCGATAGGCGGTCATATCGCTGCCTGTATAAACGGCCGGCAAGACCGCTCCAACCCAGCCTGATTGTGGCCCTGACGTTGAGTAGGTGCGCCCACCTCCGCGCTTCAAACCGAGCCCCTCACCTGCTGTCAGAACAGCATCAAGCACTTTTTCACGCTCAGAATACGGGCCCCAGAACTCAAGGCCCGGCGCCTGCGCCATGCCATGCCGCAATCCCGTGACCGAGCATCCGGCAATTGTGATCTCACACATGCCAAAGAAGCGCAGCTCCGGCATTGGACTTCCGGTTACAATTTCCAGAATTTTGAAGGCATTCGGCCCCTGAATCTGAAACCGGTACATCTCCCGATCCTGATTGCCCTCTACCACCCTCAGATCTTTGCGCAGCGTAACATCGTACTCGCCGAGGGAATGGACGTATTCGACATAGTTGCCGCAGGATGGCTTGCCGATAATCTGGAACTCGCCATTTTGCAGATGGAAGACAATCGCGTCACCCACGATGTAACCACCTTCGGATACGACAACCATTTGTGCGGCCGTCATGGGTCCAAAGTTGCTGAAGTTGTTGATTGAAATATCGGAAAGGAACTTGAGCTTGTCAGGACCATTCAGGTACAAATCCGTCATGTGGAAGGACTGTTCGAACAGGACTGCACCATTTTGCCAAGCATCCTGCTCCACCCGCCAATTGGAATGTTCGTCAGGAACGGGAAACTGATAAAATCCAATGGGCGCGTTCTTCAGCATCTCCAAGGTGCTTGGGAATTCCTTGAGCTTGTCGTTAAGGCTTCGCGCCATTGTTGTTTCTCCGTTGGGGATTGGTGTTCCAAATCCATCCGATAAACTCATCCCGCGTCATTCAGGTGCTTCGGACTGGATACGCCGAGCTATCATGGCCGAGACGCTGCAAACCAGACTAAGTGAGTTTTATTTCATCTATTGAAATATTGAGGCAGCCAAGTACAACTGAATTGATTGGCGCTCCAAGCAAGCCCACAATGGCTGAACCGACGCATACGCGCGCATTGTCGTCGAATGAGACAGGGTTCGTGTTTGCGACCGCAACAGCAACCATAGCCGAGGAGTAGTTGTTGCCTTCCTTTGCAAACATTCGCTCAGCAGAACGTACGTTTGACATATTGCGAGCAATGAACTCCCAAAACATTTCCCGGGTCAGGGATTTACAGGAGAAAACCGAACTTCCTCCTGCAACCGTCGTTCGAGTTCTGGAAACGCTTGTGAGCCTTGGCTATGTGCAGTGTCACGGGCGACGCGTAGGCTACACGCTGACCGAGAAGATCCTTGAATTGAGCGCTGGATATCACGGCTTGCCCCTGTTCATCGAGAACGCAAAAGACGCATTGCTGGAACTCACAGAAACGATCCGCTGGCCCGCCGCACTTGCCACTTTGGATGGCACCGCAATGGTGGTTCGGATCAGCACAATTCCCAATAGCCCGCTGGCGCACACCCATTCGACGCTTCAAAAGAGGCTCGAATTGCTCGTGCGAGCCCATGGCAGAGCCTACCTGGCTTTTTGTTCAAGAGAAGAGCGTCGCAATCTCTATTGGCAGCTGCATAAACAGGAAATAACGACGTTGCCACCCGACGAACTCGAAGAGCGAATGCAGGGAATCCTGGCCAACATTAAGGCGCTCGGATATGCGGAGCGGGCACACGAAATTGATCCCCACACAACCACGCTCGCAATGCCGATTGTGGTGGCCGAGCGTGTACGTGCAACAGTTGGGGTAACATTTTTCCGCGGCGCAAATGCCAATCGAAACAGTATCTTGCGCGAGATGAAAAACGTCGCTGAGCGGCTGCAGTCTATGCACGTCGACGACATTGTGTAGGCGGGCTTAGTGCACCAATTTCATGAAACGGAACTCGGTTGACACAGATCGTGGTGACGGCCTGACGCCAGATCAGGCCTACGACGACGCACGCTCCCTGACCTCAGCCCGGGATTGACGAAACCTGAGGGGCTCCCAAGTTGGCTTGGGAGCCCGCGTTGCTGGTTGATCAAGTTTGCTCAAACTCAATCTGCCAATCAATGGAAGTGTTACTCTCACAAGCCTAAAGTGACTTGCGAAAGGTCACCTTGTCGTCTCCCGCGGCCCAGAAGTCACGAATACGGGCTTCCTCCTCGTATCCATTCTGCGTGTAAAAGGCCCTGGTGCGTTTGAAATCTTCAGTGCCGGATGTGTCCACGATCAGCAGTCGCTGGTTTTCGTTTCTCAAGTGGTCTTCCGCGGCAGCCACCAACGCGGAGCCCAGGCCCTGTCCCTGCACCTTGGGAAGAACCGCAAGTGCGAGCATGTTCCAGGTGCCATCCGCCATGTCTTCAGGAATGGCATAGCAAAAGCCCACTGGGCTTCCTTCAAGTTCCCCGGTCAGCCAGAGGGCCTGACTGTCCGGGGAGCCTGTATCTAAAAACATGGCATGAAGCAATTCGCTGGGAAACAGTTCCGTCTCGTCGAGCACTTTTTGAAGTGCTGAAAGATGTTCCATTGTTGTTTGTTTGATATTTGGTTTTGTCACCGTTCTTGTCTCCTGAACGTGCCTCGGTTTCATTGAAACAACGACACGCTTGTCTCTTTGGTTGATGCAGTTCTGGTTCCTCTGACGGTCTGGTCCGAGGAAATCGCCTCAGCGGTTGTTGTGTTGCGCGTTGACGGTGTTCAGCCCCAACCGGGTTGCCCGGTAGGGTTTGCCGCTCACCGATTTGATGAGTTTTCGCTTCTTCAGCCGTTCGAAAAGTTTGAGATCACAGTCTGTCAGAACGTGACCATCACGGGTGAAGCAGCGAACAGTCTGTATTTTGCCATTCGTCATGCGCTCAAAGTGGATGGAACCACCCTGCGCGAGGACGTGCAAAACACGCTGCTCGTGTTTTGAGATATTCAATTGATTGTCTCTTGAGTTTATGTCAGCCGAACAGGCTTCCGGCATCGCGCTCGGAAGTCCGTTAGTTCAATTCGGCCCAACCATGTTGGGCCTCAGCGGCGCACCGCAATCAATGACATAAAAACTCCATCGTCCCACGCCTGTGCGGGACGTGCGACTGCCTTAAACGTCTCGAACACTCAAGGCAAGCGGGTGTGTCTCTCACACATCTCCAACAGGAAACGGAATTGAGCCTGGCACGCGCACTTTGTTGAATTCGCGCAAGCGCGCGAACACATCGACACCCAGCTGCTGGTACACATCAAGGAGATCGACCATCACCCAGTTTTCGCGGATCAGACCGTCTTCCAGACGCCAGAAATCAAGCGACCGCATAGTGATTTTCTTGTCCACAGGAGCAATGCCCATCCAGCCATCATCACTCAAGGTCTGGATCATGTTCGGCCAGCCGGTGACCGCCGCATAGTTTCCGTCGGCAAAAAAATGATAGGTGATTTCATCCACATATTGCCCGCGGTCGGGCATGGCGTTGAGAAACGGGATCTGATGCCAATTCCGAAATCCGGCAATCCCCCGTCCCGTTCCAATCCCCGCCGGGCCATACCAGTTCATGCGCGGGTGCCAGAAACGCGGCATTTCCATCACCTCGGGCCCGCCTTCTGCCGGGTGCCGCTTCATATGGGTGAGCATGTCGACAATATGGGCACAGCAGATGTCGGAAAGCGGCTTGTCGCGCGACTCCATCGACATGCCGTCCTGTGTGGCTGGTGCGGGCACACAAAACTCGCGACCCAGAGAAGGTGCCATCGGCCAGGCATTGGCCTGCATCAGCACTTCAGGCAGATCCCAAAGGGTTTGGATTTCGACCACCTGACAATCTTCGAAGCGATAGAATTCGTGAAACCGCATATGGGTCAGATGACCGGTGGGTGGGATGTCGAGAAACGGCGCAACGAACGTGCCCACATAGTGGCCGCCACAGCCAATCCAGTTGTCGCCACGCTCGGTGTCACCACCGATGACAATCCAATCCCGCCGCTCCAGATCCGGCATCGCCTGGAGCAATGGCGCATAACAGGTTTCATAGAGCGCCTGCGGTCCCGACAGCGTGCCAAACGGCCAGGGCATATGGACAACCGCATCAGGCGCAATCAGCGCATCAAGTGCGGATTTGACGGACGCTTCCTCGAAGTCGCGCATGACCCTTCGCAACGGCTCAATCAGCCGCTTGTGCTCCGTGTGCAGACAGCTCATTTGATCAGGAAGCGGCGGGTTTGGGCGGAACCTTTTCGCCTCGATCAAATGCTTCCCAGCCCTCGCCATTGAAGACGTCGACGCCAAGCTGTGCCAGCACGTGGGGGAAATCGACCATCACCCAATTGTCCGAGATCTTGCCCTCTTCCACCTTCCAGAAATCCATGTAACGGATCTCCACGCGCTTGCCGGTTGGTTCAATTCCCATAAACGTGCCCGAATGGGTCGCGTCCTGTCGGCCAAAAGCGGCCGCCCACTCGCCCATATAGAGCCGGGCCTCATCCACGCACACCTTGTCGGAAAACGCCGCTTGAAACGGTCGCTGCCAATTGTCCTGAAAAGCCTGAAGGCCGATCTTTGTTCCGCAGCCCTGGTTTCCCAGCCAGCGGAAGCTCTCGGCAAAGAACTGGCCAATATCATCGATGCGATGATCGTTGAGACCGTCAACCATCCCCTCAATTACATTGCGGGTTTCCTCGGTTTTCGACATGTCTGTATCGCGGCTCAGCACCGCCTGTTCAGGGCGTGATCCCTGCATGATCCATTCTCCATAGAGTAGTCGCGCAGCGGAATGCCGACGTACGCTTTCGATAAAAGTGTTTTTTTGCGCTGCTGTGTGGCAGCGGCAATTCAGTCGTCCATACGGGCACCGGTCTTGCCATCAAACAGATGGCAAATATCGGTGGGAACGCGAATTGAAACCGTTTCACCGATCTCGGCGCGGAAATTTTTATCCGCCCGCACGCTCACAAGAGCACCACCAATGCGCACGGTGACCATGGTGGCATCGCCCAGCAATTCCAGCGTGTAGATTGGTGCATTGATCTCGCCGTCTCCATCCACCACGCTGGCGTCTTCCGCTCGGAAGCCCAGCGTGTGGGAACCTTCGCCAATTGACAGGCCGGGAATAGAAACATTCTCCGCCGTAAAGGTTCCACCGGAGATGTTGCCTTTCATTAGGTTCATAGCCGGGTTGCCGATGAAGGCCGCCACAAACGCATTGGCAGGACGGTCATAAATTTCCGTCGGGCTGCCCACCTGCTGCACAACACCCTTTTCCATAACCACCACACGATCTGCCAAAGTCATCGCTTCGATCTGGTCGTGGGTCACGTAAATGGTCGTGACTGCCAGCTCATGTGACAGATTTTTGATCTGGGCACGGGTCGAAACGCGAAGCTTGGCGTCAAGATTCGACAGCGGCTCGTCCATCAGGAATACGTTGGGTTCGCGCACAATGGCGCGGGCAAGTGCCACGCGTTGCCGCTGACCACCGGAGAGTTCCGCCGGTTTGCGATGCAGGAACTCATCCAGTTCCACCATGGCCGAAGCCCGCCGCACTTTTTCATCGTGCACGGCCGGGTCCACACCACGCACTTTCATAGGAAAGCGAATGTTCTCATACACATTCATGTTCGGATAGAGCGCGTAGGATTGGAACACCATCGCCACGTCGCGATCCTTAGGCTCCAAATCATTGACGCGATTGCCATCGATCAGAATTTCACCCTCTGAAGGGTCTTCCAGGCCGGCAACCATTCGCATGGTCGTGGTTTTTCCGCAGCCCGACGGGCCGAGAAGCACGAGAAACTCGCGATCAGCAATCGTCAGATCAAAATTGTCGACCCCGACAAAACTGCCCCAACGTTTTGAAATGTTGCGTAGCTGTATCTCAGCCATGAAGCTTCCTCTCACCACAAAAAGCGCAGCTGTTAAAATGAGCTGGCAAGAACCCTAGACGCAGCGAAAACAATTTGGCAATGGATCGCTGCAAACGTATGCAAGCGCTTTCCGCTACAACAGACCCATGTCCAATTTTCAATCCGAAAAACAGATCATTCTGCGATATTACGAGGCGCTGGACCGCGCCGATGCCGATCAGATCGGCGATGTTCTTTCGCAGGCGACGACACCAACCTATCACTGGCGCGGCTTCCACCCGTTCAATGAACTGAAAGACGCCAACGCGGTTGCAAGTCATTTCTGGCAACCGCTTCGCCAATCGCTGAGCCGTCTCCAACGGCGCATGGACATTTTCATGGCCGGTCGCAACGAGATCGACGGATTTCAGTCGGTCTGGGTTGTTTCCATGGGCCATCTTATGGGTCTTTTCGACGAATCGTGGCTTGGAATTCGGCCCACCGGCAAGATGGTTTTTCTGCGCTATTGCGAGTTCAACCGGATTGAAGATGGGCGCATTGCCGAAACCGCGATGTATTTCGATATTCCGCACCTGATGATGCAGGCCGGTCTTCAGCCTTTCCCGCCTCAGACGGCAGCCCATCTGGTGCAGCCGGGCCCGGTGACCCACGACGGTCTGCTGTTTGATCCTCAGCCGGCGAGCGAAGGAGACGCCACGCTTGCCGCCATCAACGCCATGATCGCCGATCTGGGGACATGGCAACTGGGTCTGCCTTTGGAGGAAGAACTCGCCCGCACCTGGCATGACGACATGATCTGGTGGGGTCCGGCCGGCATCGGGGCGACCTATACGATTAAGCGCTATGCCAGACAGCACGCCGGACCGTTTCGCGCAGCCTTCGAAGAGCGATCGCGAACGGGTCATATATGCCGAGTTGCAGAGGGCCATTTTGGCGGCTTCTTTGGCTGGCCGAATTTCACCGCCAAACATGTCGGCGGATTTATGGGCATGCCCGCCTCCGAACAACGCGGGGAAATGCGGGTCATCGACATGTACCGACGTTCCGACGACAAGCTCGTCGAAAACTGGATTTTCATCGATCTGCTGCATTTCTGGAAAGGTCTGGGCGTCGACATTCTGGAGCGCACCACCACGCTCGGCAGTCATTCGTCCTGAATTGTTGACGCCCAAAACCACCGGATCAACCCTTGACCGCGCCTGCGGTCAGACCGCTCACCAACTGACGCTGGAACAGCACGACCAGAAGGAACAACGGAGCGGTGATGGACACCGCCGCCGCAATCGCCTGAACTTCGTCTGACGCGTTGGTTTCGCGGTTGAACATATTCGCGATTGCTGGAACCATCGTCATATTCTGCCCATCAAGCAGCAACGACGTCACCAGAAAGTCGTTGTAGGCAAGCAGGAAGCTGAACAGCCCCGCTGTAATCACCCCGGGCCACATGACGGGAATGATGACCAGACGGAATGCCTGGAAGTGCGTGCAGCCGTCAACCTTTGCGGCCTCGTCCAATTCCTCCGGAATGTTCTGGAAGAAACTGCGCAGCAGCCAGATCGTGAAGGGCTGGTTGATCGCTACCAGAACAATGATCACAGCCCAGGGCTGGCCGTAAAGCGTAGGCGCTGCTTCCCCCAGTATGGGTCGCAGGATATCGGCGGATTTGATGAAGACAGGAAGATAACCGGCCACCAGAACAGAGTGGGGCAGCGCGCGGAAAATCAAAGCCGCAACCAGCAGCCAGAAGGCGATTTCGCCACCGGAGCGCGCCAGCGCGTACCCTGCGAGCGTTCCAATCGTCAGTGATACGGTGACAACACCTGCGGTCACAATCAGTGAGTTCGTGAAATTGCGAGTAAAGCCTCGCTCGAACCAGACTGCCTCATAGTGTTCGGTGGTCAGGCCGACAATGTTTGTTCCCAGTGGCCCGCCAATGCTGTTCAAAATGCTGGAAAGGAGCGGCAGGATTCCGAACAACACAGTGATTGTGGCGATACAGAACAGGATGACCGCCAGAACCCAGCTGATACGTGGCGCATTTGGCAGCCCGTACTGTTTCACCCAACCCGCAAGGCGCACGCGGCCAATATAGATCAGCAGGCCAATTGTAATAAGGCCAAGCACAATATCGATGATCGAAAGGCCATCGCCCTGAGCCAGCGTGCGGGGACCGAAGAACACCTGCACAGGGCTCTTTGCCAGCGCATCGAGCGGGTTTTTCACGCTCATCACTGTGATCCAGAAAATCGGGAAGAACGCAATGATGCACCAGAACGTCAGGAACCCCGACGAAAGTGCCCGCAGCATGGCAGGTTGACGTTGAACAGCGGCCATAATCAGTGCCTCGCATGCCGGTCGCGCCAGAAGCGGCGCAGGGGAACGACCAATAGTATGACAATCCCGATCATGGTCAGCATGGCGGACGCCGAGGCGCGGCTGATTGCGCGCGTGCCACTCTCAGACGGGATCAGGAATTCGTATGTGAGCCACTGCAGCGAAATCACATAGGCCTGGGACGAGAAACCCACGATTTCCTCAAACACCCGATAGGCATCCATCAAATGGATCAGCGACAAAAACAGGATTAGCGGCATCAGATGCGGGATGATGACAAAACGCAGGCGCTGCCAGCGGCTCGCGCCATCGATGACAGCGCTTTCAAGGGCATCCTGATTGACCGTTTGAAGACCGGCATAGAACACCACAAAAGCAAACGGTGCCACATGCCAGACCCGATAGAAGTACATCATCAATTCGATGGTCCATCCTTGCGCGAACATGGATATGTCGCGACCAAGCATGGTCTCGATGCCAACCGTCAAAATGCCGTTGCCGATGAACAGCCAGCGAATTGCCAAGGCACCAATCACCGGCGTGATAACAAATGGAAGAAGCGAGATGAAGATCACCGGCCCGCGAATGGTCGAAAGCGAATTGTTCACCGCCAGCGCAATGGCTAACCCCACGCCCAGAACCAGAGGCAATGTCACCAAGGTGAACATCAGGGTGAAGCGCAGCGCTTTCCAGAAATCAATGGTCATGACCTGCGCCCAGCTGGCATTGCCAATGGCTTCGCCAAGGCGGTCAAGTTCCAGAACATTCCGGTAGGATTGCAGGCCGACAAACTCGGTCTTCGTAACCGGGTCGCCATTATCGTCAAGCACCAACTGCACCTTCTTTTCGATGGAACAATTGGTTGTGCCAAAACCAGGCGTACAGGTTTCAACCTCAACCTCGTTGAAAACGGGTTGAGTGACGTGGAAACTTTGCCAGAAAACCGAGGCCAAAGGTGCCGCGATGAACAACATCATCAGCACAAAGGAGGGTGCAACAAAGGCTGCGAAGGTTTTAAACCGCATGGCGTGGCTCCGGCAGAACGGAACGAAGGGCCGATATCAGCCCTTCGCTCACCTGTTGGATTACTTAATGAGACCGTTTTCCTTGGCCGCGGTCAAATAAGCCGCCTCAATGTCAGCAAGCGTTTTGGCCGCATCCTTGGCACCGGTCATGTAGTCGGCAATGCCACCACCAAGCTCGGTGTGAAGCGCACCAAGGAACTTGCTCGCCGGGAAGTTTGCAGCGCCACCCTGAGCGGTTGCGATTGCACCCGAGGCTGCCTCGGTTGGCTTGAACGCAGGCGAAGTCCAGATGGCAACATCATTGTTTGCGGTCACAACCTCCGAAGACAAAGCCTTTATAATCAGCTTGAATGCAGCTTCGGCCTGCTCATCGGATGTGTTCTTTGCGATGGCCCAGCCATCCCACCACAGTGTGGCAGAAGGACGTGCACTTCCCATCGGCGCAGCAGCCATTTTGATCTTACCGGCAACCTGGCTTTCATTTGGATCGTTGACCGATCCGGCGCGACTTGCCCAGTTGATGCCCATGGCAATGGTACCTGCCTGGAACTGTTTGGACATGTAAGCCGTATCGGAAACCAGATACTCTGGATCCATATAGCCGGACAGCGCTTTCATGCGCTCAAGTACGGCAACACCTTTTTCATTGTTGATTGAGGCGTGGTTCTTGTCGTCGAACAGAGCACCGCCATCACCCAGATACTGGTTGATGAACTCAAAGCCCAGGTTCCAGCCGGTCTTGTAATATCCGCCAAAAGCGTAGTCGACTTTGCCGGAATCCTTGATCGCTTTGGCTGCCGACAGAACATCGTCCCAGGATTTTGGTGCACTCAGACCGAGGTCTTTGAACACGTCTTCCCGATACATGATGTGCTGGGTATTCACTATCGCCGCGACAGCGATCGTCTTGCCGTCGATCTTGATGAGCTGGCTTGGGGCCAAGTCCTTGCCGTGCTTTGCAATCAGATCATCCAGAGGTCGAAGCAAACCCGCGCCGGCCAGAGCGCCACCGGTCTGGTTGGTCACGCTGGTCAGTTGATACAAGGATGGTTTGGACGAAAGCGCTGCTTCCTGCTTCAGGCGATGGTCCTTGTCCATCTCGGCCTGAAAGTTACCGCACTTTGCCATGGCTTCCGTCATCACGGTGTAAACCGGGAACGCGTTCGAAAGCGATTTGATTTCGACCTTGTTTTCACAGGCATAGGCAAAGCCTGTTGCCGCTACCGAAATGGCACCTGCCAAAAGAAGTTTTTTGATCATGATTATTCATCTCCCATGTTGATTACGCCACGATCTGTTCAGATTTTATCACTCTAATTTCCCGGAGCATTTGGCCAATTCAGCGCCCCGCCAACCGCTCCTACTCGCTGTGGGGGCATTCCTTGCATACGAATTCAATTTCGACCAGCAATATTTCAATCGGCCTGCCTCTTGTCCGCAAAATCGGCCCGTTTCCGCAGTTTGAGCGCTGAAATTCTGACCCGTCAAGCAATTCATGTGCGCCAGCGCCAATCCGCCAGGAATTCCCGTGCCGCATGGTGCCCCTGGCGCTGCAAACAAGGCAGATCCGGCGTCAAGCACAGGTTTTTGTCCACCGTCCACGATGACGGCATCATAGTGTTCTTTCATCGGCCCTTAAACTTTGGAGGACGTTTTTCTTTGAATGCGGCAAGGCCCTCAGCGCGGTCTTCTGCGAACATCATCAGCGCAGATAAATCGCCTGCGCTATCGAGCGCCTGCTCGAATGTCTGATGCGGCGCCCGCGCGATTGCCTGCTTCAATGTCATGACGGCAAGCGGACCGCTTTGTGCGATCTCGTCAGCAATCTCGACCGCTTTGCTCACCGTTTCCCATGGTGGGGTAACGTGATTGATGAGGCCCCAGCGCTCCCCCTCCTCCGCGGAGAACCGGCGACCGGTATAGGCAAGCTCCCGTGCCCGGCGCGGACCAACTGCTTGAGCCAACAGCCAGGCACCACCCAGAATAGGATGAAGGGAAAGTCGCGCTTCGGTGAGACCCAGTTTTGCGTTTTGTGACGCAACAATGAAATCACACCGAAGCGCGACTTCCAGACCGCCGCCCAGTGCATATCCTTCAACCGCCGCGATCACGGGCTTTGTGTAACGTCCCAAATCGCGCATGAACCGGTGCCACACACCTTCTGAAAGTCGGTGGCGGTATTTTTCAAACGCCGACATGGTGCTCGACGCCGTTCCTTTGAGATCACCGCCGGCACAAAACGCCGTTTCATCCCCGGTCAGAATGACCGCTGCGACGTCCGTGTCCTGCTCCCAGCCAAGAAGAGCCTGCCAGGTTTCATCCAGCATCTGATCTGTGAGCGTATTACGGACTTCAGGCCGGCTAAACTGAACAACACCGGCTCCTCCGATACGCGCTGTGGTGATCTCGGGCATTCAGTCCAGCATGCCGATACAGGCATCGATGGTCTTCACATCCCCAAAACTCTGATAGAAGGATGTAAGCCCTGCCAGATGGTCATCATCATAACGCGCGGCGTTACCATCCTCTGCCATGACAACCTTGTAGTCGAGCATCATGGCATCGCGTGCGGTTGATTCAGAACACATATTGGTTGCCGTACCGCAGACGAACAGGTTCTCGATGCCAGCGGCCTGCAACCGTTCGTGAAGATCAGACGCACCCGTGACAAACGGGCTGAAGCGCTTCTTTTCAACCACTTGATCTTCGTCCTTCACGTCAAGATCAGGATAAAGTTCATACCCCGCATTTCCAGGCGACAGCTTGGTGAGATGGTTGAGCCCCTTGGCTTCGGTGAAAAAATACTTGTGGTAGAGCGACCACTGACTTTCCGCGCCCTCGGTTTCCGCACAGCGCATGATCACCCAATAAACCGGCACGCCCTTGGCGCGACAGGCGGCGGCCAGCTTGTTGATGTTCGGCACAATGGACTTGGCCGTATCGACTTCCGCCACATAGAAGTTCTGCATATCGACGACGAGCAGTGCCGATTTTTCCGGCTCGAAACTGTCGAAAACAGAAAGCTTGCCGCGTTTTGCCATGATCCGCTCGATCACGTAATCGGGGATTTTGGTGTCATGCGGCATGGCAACCTCCTGAATTCTGCCCACTATGTCCCACTAGACTAGCAGTATACTCAACCCAAACCCGCTGGCAATCATCATTCGCTGTTCGGAGGGTTTAAAAACACAGGCTTTCCACCAACGGCATAGTCGCCGTCCTCAACTTCGTTCAGCACCACCCGCACCTGATGCGGTTTCGCATCGATTGTATCGATCAGGACCTGTGTCAAGCCTTCCATGATCTTGCGTTTGGTTTCCCTGTCCCGACCCTTGATCAAAGTCACATTGATAATTGCCACTGTGGTGCTCCCTTATTGAACCATGCCGCCGCCATCGACCACGAGCGACTGGCCAGTCACAAATGCTGAATGATCCGACAAGAACCAGGCAACTGCACCAACAAGATCTTGGGGTTGCTGATCACGGGCCAAGGAACGTGCATTGGCGATTTCAGGCGCCCGTTCCTGAATGCCCTCGCGCGCCAGCACACCCTCACTCATGGTCAGTCCGGGAAGGACGGTGTTGACGCGAATGTTCTGCGGACCCAGTTCCCGGATCAGCGACCGGGTCATCGCATGAACAGCACCCTTTGAAGCATCATAGTGAAGCATCATGGGATAGCCCCGCAAAACACGGTTGGTGCCAATCATCACGATTGATCCGCCCTCACCCATGGCGGACACGGCGGCCCGGGTGCAAAGCCACGGCCCTTTCACATTGACCGCCATGACCTTGTCCCAAAGGTCCGGTGAAATCTGATCATAGGGTTCAGCGGGAAGCGAGGAAAACATTGCCGCATTGCACACAAGCCCATCAAGGCCACCGAACGTGTCCGTGGCATTCGCGACCATCTTTTCGCAATCTTCGAGCTTTGTGACGTCGGCAACGCAGCCGATGGCTTCGCCCCCCGCTTCTTTAATTCGGGTAACCACATCGTCAGGTGAAATGACATCAGCCACCGTGACCTTCGCGCCCATTCTGGCGAAGGATTCGGCGAACTCCGCGCCAATTCCCTGCGCGGCACCTGTGATCAAAACGCTTTTTCCGTCAATCATTTGACTTACTCTCCATGCCACAGGATTGTTGTTTTTGTTTCCGTGAAATTGTTCCACGACCAGACACCGCCCTCGCGCCCCACTCCGCTGGCCTTGAAGCCGCCAAACGGCGCGTTGAGTTCACGCATGAACGGCGAATTGACGAGAATGGTGCCGGTGCGAATGGCCTTCGAGACACGTAGCGCCCGTGACGCGTCACCGGTCCACAGATAGCCAGAAAGTCCGTAGCGGCTGTCATTGGCAAGCCGGATCGCTTCGTCCTCGGTTTTGAACGTGGAAACGGCCACCAGAGGACCAAAAACCTCCTCGCACCAAACACGGCTATCTGGTGAGGTGACATGGATGGCGCCCGGCGAGATGCCAAAACCCGGTCCGATCGCTTCACCACCGCACAGCACCTTGCCTCCCTCTTGCCTCGCACTGTCATAGAAACCGGCAACATAGTCGCGGTGAGCCGCTGAAATCAGCGGTCCGATTTGCGTATCTGCGCTGTCAGGCGGTCCCACGCTCAACGCTTCGACCCGTTGCGTCAACTCGGCAATGAAATCATCGGCACCATTTTCTTCGATCAACAAACGGGAACCGGCCAGACAGGCTTCCCCATTGTTGGTGAAGGCCATCAGCACAGCGCTTTGCATCGCGCGCTCTCGATCACAATCAGCAAAGATGATGCTTGCAGACTTGCCGCCTAGTTCCATCACGCATGGAATGTGCCGACTGGCAGCCGCTTCGGCCACCGCTCGACCACCGGCATGCCCCCCGGTGAAGGAGATCATATCAACATCGCCATTGGCGAGCGCAGCACCCGTATCAGCGCCCCGTCCATTGACGAGATTGAGAACACCGTCAGGAAGCGATTTCGTAACCACTTCGACAAAATTTGCTGTGCAACCGGGTGTTTCTTCCGATGGTTTCACCACGACGGAATTCCCCGCCGCAAGTGCGGGCGCAAGTTTGATGGCCGTCAGCCCGATCGGAACATTCCACGGCGAAAAAAGTGCACAAACGCCGATCGGCTCTTGCGTCACCAGCGTGGTTGCCTGAGGGAGATGGTCAAAGGTCTTGCCGGAAACCGTGCTCAGAAAATCTGCAAAATAGTCGAACCAAGCCGCGGCTCCATCAACCTGCATCTGTGCGGTTGACAGCAAGATCCCGCTTTCAAGCATTTGTCGTCGTGCGAGATCGTCGCGGGCCGCACGGATGTCACCGGCAATGGCGCGCAAGACCGCCCGCCGCTCACCAATCGGCGTGTTACGCCAGATACCATTGTCAAATCTGATGCGCGCGGCAGCCACAGCCTTATTGACCTGTGCACGCGAAGCACACGCCATTTGGCCGATCACGTTTCCATCGATGGGGCCGATGATCGGGAGGTCATCACCCTCACCGGCGACCCATTTCCCATCAATCAGATGAAGCACATCCGTCATCACTCCACCACCAGATCGACAGCAATGAGCGCGCCTTGCGACACCATTACTGGATTGATTTCAAACTCCGGCAGACGCGGTGCCAATTCTGACAATCGCGCCAACGATTCTGCCAGATCAGCCAGACCAACGGCCGGAGCTCCCCGCCAGCCCTTCAGCATTGCAGCACCTTTTGTGCGTTCAATCATCGCCAGTGACTCCGTTTGAGAAACGGGAGCCTTGGCATATTGCAAATCGTCGAACAGTGAGCACATCACGCCGCCTGTCCCGCATACAATCAGCGGTCCGAACTGCGGATCCCGACGTACGCCAATCAACATCTCCACACCGGCGATCATTGGTGCGGCAGTGATGTGGAGATCTTCGATTGCCCCACCGGCCTTGCCAACAATGTCGGAAAGCGATGCGTACGCCCCGCGCACCGCATCTTCAGTCCGAAGGTCAAGCCGAACACCATCGAGTTCAGTCCGGTGCTTTAGTTCAGGAGCGGCGAGCTTCAATACAATCGAACCCTCCGATGCCAATAGGTCGAGCGCCACTCCCACATCATTGACCGGCTCTCCGATTGCCAGTGTGATACCTGCCCCATTCAGTGCACCTGCAAGATCGCCGGGCTCCTCCGGCGCACTTGGCTGCTGAACTGGCTTTTCATGGGCGGCACCCGCCTTGACCAGTTTGCCCACCGCCTCTGTTGCAGCAACGGGATCATCGAACATGGTAATGCCAGATGCGATCAGTGCCTTTCGGTCCTCTGCGCTGGTATTTGCTGCCAAGGCGATGAGTTGATCTGGATGGTCTTCACCGAATGTCAGCAATTGCTCCATAATGGGTTCGCGCGTGCGGGGAACCAGCGGCACATGGCTGATATAGCCAATCATGCTGGAGTAGCCCCGCTCCAGCCCCCATTTCAGGTGACCGCCGGTGATCGCCATATTGCTCATCGAAGGCGCTGAGATATCAATCGGATTGCGGTCATTGACGAAATCATTGGTGGATTTCAGATCAGCCAGCGCATCAGCCGGATAGGGTGTCAGTTCAAGACCGTGTTTTTCCGCGGCATCGGCAATCATTACCGCGCCGCCGCCGGATACCGAGATTGCAGCGACATCCGGCCCCTTTGGGATCACCCCGGCGGAACAGGCAGCAACAAGATCAATCATTTCATTGACAGAACCGGCACGCAGCACGCCGTACTGGGCAAAAATATCGTCGACCAGCCGATCCTCGGAATACATGGAAGCTGTGTGGCTGGCGGCGGCATCTCCACCGGACCGGGTTGTTCCTACTTTCAGGATCACGACCGGTTTTCTGGCCTGCCGTGCCAGTTCCAGCGCCTGACAAAGTTTCAGCCCGCGGCTGGCATCTTCCATGTAGACGGCAATCGTTTTGGTCGCCGCGTCTCCTGCATAATAGGCAATTGCATCAGCCACATCGATGTCGGCCTGGTTGCCGGTTGATATCCAGTTCGCAAGCCCAAGTCCGCGATCCCGCAATTGCGCAAAGATCTGAATGCCCACCGCGCCGGACTGGGAGGCGACGGAAACATTTCCGACATCCGGCCAGCCATTGCCATTGTGGTGTTCCGGCGCAGCGGTGAAACTGGCAACAAAGCCCGACGCAAGTGAGATCACACCCATGCAGTTGGGCCCGATCATGCGCATGTTGTGATCCTGGCAGATCGCCAGCAGCTCATCCTGCCGTTCCTGTCCGCGCCCACCGGCTTCAGCGAATTGGGCGCCATAGACGATGGCCACCTGCGCACCCTTTTCGCCCGCAGCGATCAGGTTTTCCCTCACCTGCGGCGCGGGCACCGCGATTACAGCAATTTCCGGCGCCTCAGGAAGGTCAGCAACGCTCGCGAAGGCATCAACACCCTGAACAACGGCGTTGCGGGCGTTGACAGGATAAAGCCTGCCGCCATAGCCGCGCTCCAGGCAGAATTTGAGGGCCCGCCCACCAAATTTCATCGGATTGGTCGAGGCACCAATGATCGCTGCTGAAGCGGGAGCGAAACAGGCCTTCAATCGGGCAAACTGATCGGGATCAAGCTGTTGCATTGCGGTCATACTGGACGAATGTGAAAAGTGCCTTCGATCTCGACCGGCTGCCGCGCCACAAGCCCGTCGACACCCACCGACGATCGGGCATGGCAGCCGATTTCGGGACCAAACACTTCAAAAAACAAGTCAGAAGCGCCATCCAGCACCTTGTTCTGCCTTTCAAAATCAGGATGAGCGTTGATCATTCCGAGGATTTTCACCACCCGCGCCACACGATCAAGATCGCCCACATGATGTTTGACCGTGGCAATCATTTTCAGAGCAACGGCCTTAGCAGTGGCTTTGGCTTCCTCTACGGATATATCGAGGTCCACCTTGCCGCGACGCTGAACCGACTCATCCTCCAGCAGAGCAGCCCCATGTCCGGAAACATAGAGCATTTCACCAATCTGAATGGCACTCGTTCTGTTTTCGCTCGGCAGCACCAGAGGTGCTGGAAGCGTCAGGCCCAGTTGCGCCATCCTGTTTTCAATTTGTCCCAAAATCCACCTCTCGCGTTCTGAATATCTGGTCGACACTCACAGATAATGTGTCACTTCTTTTTGGGTCGGACCAACGGTATATCGTGGGTCTGGCCGGTCGCTTCCCCACGGGTCCTCATCAACGGCGTTCAACGCAGGGCGGTGATCAATCACCCGTTCTGATTTCGGATCGGCAAGTATTGCGCATTTGGCGGAACCGCCCACCGCAATCGCCATCACGCCGCGTGGCAATTCAAGACCTTTTCCGCCAGCCTGCGCAATTATATCGAGTGGATCATTTGGAAAGGCGGCACCATTCAGCGTCACCTCGCCCATGTGCGGCTCCAGATTGTTGAGCCGCCATGCATTGCGGGACACGGTGACGCGACCGTCACCCAACACGAGCGCCGGCGCGATGGATACGCCGCCGCCAAGCGCCATCAGCGCATAGGCAGCACGGACATCCATGGAGCCATCAACCTGAAACGAATATTCAGCGGTCAGTTGATGGACCGGTTTCCTGCCGTCCAGCCACAACCGGTCGGCAATCACATCTGGCGAAGTGATCTGACCTGCCGCATTCATGATGTGCGGTTTGTACAAAAAGAGAGCCATTACGCGTCACCTCCAACCGGCGCCCAGGTGACCATTCTGATCTCGCCCAGCTCGCGTTTCATTTTTTGCCAGTTTCGTCCGCCATCGGTGCTCTTGAATATCTGGCCAAAAATCGTCACGGCAAACAACAGGTTCGGATCAGCGGCGTTTGTACCAATGCTCCATATGGTGGAGTTCGCCGGATCAGACATGCCGCAGCGGGACCACGTCTCTCCGAAATCATCACTGATGAGCAGAAGCCCCTCTTCGCCTGACGGTTTGTCGCCAACGGACGCGATGATGGTATCGCTGTTTTCGAACGGCTGCTTGATGGAGCGAAAATACATCCACGGCGCTTCCGGGATCAAAATCTGCTGCCAGCTCTGCCCCTCGTCCGTTGAGCGGTGCATGGATTCTTCCGTTGAACACAGGATGGTGCGCTTGCCGTTGCCATAGTCGCGGAACGCAAGGTCATGAGTGTCATTGTCATGCAAGCCGTCGACCAAGCGGGTCCAGGTGTGCCCTCGATCGTCCGAACGAAACACGCCGTCAATCTCCACCGTGATCCAGATCGAATTATCGTGCGAAGGATCAAACGCGACCGAAGTCACGCGCGTGGTGTTGATGAACCAGCACTCGGTTGCTGTGTTGAGATTGCAACGCCGCCATGACTCACCGCCATTCTCAGAAACGAAAATTTCGCCGGGCCGTGTGCCACAAACGATGAAATCCGGGTCCTTAGGGTGCTGCTTGACCTGCTGAATGTGCAACGGATCCATAGGCGACGGGATATAGTCAAACCGCCCGGCGTCCTCTGTAAACCGGTAAAGCCCCTGATCCGTGCCGGTCAGTAGTTCTCCCGGGCGATCTGGATGCGTACAGACGCTCCACGAACGGGCCTCATTGTAAAATCCACCGGTTGGCGTGAGAAGCCTGGACCAGCTTTCCCCTTCGTCACGCGAAAACCAGACGGACTGCATGGTCGCGGCATAGGCTGTGTATTGCATGGAGCTCTCAAATTTCGGCGTTAGCCGATCTTGCGTTGCAAAAAGTTCCTGCCCACTATATCCCACTAGTGAACGGAATCAATTTTTGATTGCCTCAAAACGCAAAAATTGCCGCTCGAATTTGAGTTCATCGCTTTGCCATGTTGAAAGTACGGCACCAAAATTGCTCGATTTCTGTTCATTCAAATCAGTTCGGGATTGAACTATGTCTGAAAATCCAACCGCCCTTGTTGTCTCCGCGCACGCAGCCGATTTTGCGTGGCGCTGTGCTGGTGCCATCGCACTTCATCAGAAGCGCGGATTCGATGTCACCGTGGTTTGCCTTTCTTATGGGGAGCGCGGAGAAAGTGCGCGGCTGTGGAAAGAGGGCAAGTCGCTGGACGAGGTGAAAAGCCTGCGTCGCGCGGAGGCTGAAGCGGCCGCGACAGCGCTCGATGTGCACGACATCCAGTTCTTTGATCTTGGCGATTACCCGCTGGAACTCGACCGGGAGGCCAAAGATCGTCTGGTGGACCTAATTCGCAAGGTGCAGCCGTCTTTCATGCTGAGCCATTCCCAATATGACCCCTACAACACGGACCATATGTACACGACCAATGTGGTTTTGGAGTGCCGCATGATTGCCCAGGCCTGGGGCCACAATCCCGGCGAAAAAGTTCTGGGAGCGCCACAACTCTATCTGTTCGAACCGCACCAGACCGAGCAGATGGGCTGGAAACCCGACACATTTCTCGACATTTCCGAGGTCTGGGACAAAAAGCGAGCGGCAATCGAGTGCATGCAGGGCCAGCATCACCTTTGGGACTATTACACCAACGTCGCGAAGAACCGGGCCAATCATTTTCGGCGCAATTCGGGTGGTCAGGCGGGTGGACGTGCCGCAACTCATGCTGAAGCCTTCCAGTCCGTTTTCCCAAGATGCGTGGATCAGTTATGATGTCAGAAAGCCTCCAGAACATTGTCGTTCAGAACATTGAACGCGCCGAAGCCGATGTGATCGACGCGCTTGCCGGGTGCGGTGTTGCCACCGTCCACGAAGCGCAGGGGCGGACCGGATTGTTGGCAAGTTATATGCGGCCCATCTATTCAGGCGCCGCAATTGGTGGCAGCGCGATCACCATTTCCGCGCCACCTTGCGACAACTGGATGCTTCATGTGGCCATCGAACAGCTAACGCCCGGCGACGTGCTGGTGCTGGCCACAACCTCGCCTTCAGAGGCTGGCTATTTTGGTGACCTCATCGCGACGTCTGCCCAGGCGCGCGGGTGCCGCGGCCTGATCATTGATGCAGGCGTGCGGGACGTGAAAGATCTGACGGCGATGGAGTTTCCCGTGTGGTCCAAGGCCATCTGCGCGCAAGGAACGGTGAAGGAGACCCTTGGTTCGGTGAACGTGCCGGTTGTGTGCGCCGGTGCCGCCATCAACCCCGGCGATGTGGTTCTGGCCGATGATGACGGTGTTTGCGTCGTCAAGCGCGAGAGGGCTGAGGACGTCATGAACGCTGCCTTTGAACGGCTTGCCAACGAAGATGAAAAACGCCAGCGGCTCGCAAAGGGCGAGCTTGGGCTTGATATGTATAAAATGCGGGAACGGCTGGCCGAAAAGGGTTTGAAATATGTCTGACCCCATCGATGGTGTGCGCTGCATGTGGATGCGCGGCGGCACCTCGAAGGGCGGCTATTTCCTTGCCGACGATTTGCCGGACGACCGGGATGCCTTTCTCTCACGAGTGATGGGGTCCCCTGACCCGCGCCAGATTGATGGCATGGGCGGGGCAGATCCCCTCACCTCAAAGGTCGCCATTGTGCGAAAATCAGCTCGCCCGGGCATTGATGTGGACTATCTGTTTCTACAGGTGGCGGTCGACCAGCCGACCGTCTCTGATGGTCAGAACTGCGGTAATATTCTGGCAGGGGTTGGTCCATTTGCGATCGAGCGCGGTCTTGTGCCAGCCACGTCGCCAACCACCGAAGTCACCATTTATCAGGAAAACACCGATCAGGTGGCCATTGCGACCATCCAGACTCCATCAGGCCGACCAACATATGAGGGAAATGCGCAAATTGACGGGGTGCCCGGCACCGCCGCACCAGTATCCATTGAGTTCAAGGACAGTGCGGGCTCGACCTGCGGTGCGCTGCTGCCGACCGGCAATCCGGCGGACATTGTTGAAGGCATTGAAGTCACGATGATCGACAACGGCATGCCGGTTGTGGTGTGCCGCGCGTCGGACTTCGGCATCACGGGCCTAGAAACCCGTGAAGAGCTCGACGCCAACACCGACTTGAAGGCGCGGCTTGAAAAGGTCCGCCATGCCTGTGGCCAGTTGATAAACCTTGGGGATGTCAGCCAAAAAACCGTGCCCAAAATGACCATGGTCAGCCCTGCTCAAGCCGGCGGCATTGTTTCAACGCGAACCTTCATTCCCCACCGTTGCCACGCCAGCATTGGCGTGTTGGGTGCCGTCAGTGTCGCAACAGCCTGTTTTCTCGACCGTGGCCCTGCTGCTGAGCTCGCCACAATAAAGCAAACCGGAGACCAGACTGTTTCGGTCGAGCACCCCTCGGGCTCTGCCGCGATATCGGTAAAAATCGACGAGGATGGCACGATCACCTCCGCCGCTGTCGTTCGAACTGCGCGTAAACTCTTCGACGGGTTTGTGTTCTGATTGAGTTGGTCAGCGAGCCTCGCCGGGTTCCAGCGCGCGCCTCTTAAGCACACCGTTGATTTCCAACAAAATTTCATAGCGCCGGTGCATCAAAGCCGATATAGCCACCTCACCGCCTTGGGAAAACATGCAAGACGTGTGTCGGTTGGCGGATGTTTGTGGGCAAGGCCCGCTGGTCAGCCAATTGGGGAAAACTGACGAACTATGCTTGCCGCCAGCATTTTATATCTGATCACGCTCATCGCCTCACTTGCGGCTGTACATGCGCTGCTCGGAGTTTCGGGTCTTGGAAAGCGCATAGATGCCACTCAGCGACTGGCGGTTTCGACGATGGCGACGTCTCTGTTTCAAGCGTGGATATTCTCGCTCATCCTGCGGATTTTGCCCGGTCAATCGTCCTTCACCTACGCCTTGGCAGTGACCGGCATCTGCCTAATCATTGCTGTGGCGTTGAGACAAAAAATCGGCCGCGATTTCAACTCTGCCCTGAATGCGCTGCTTTGCCGTCCTGGGCGTTCAACCTATTCAGCCTTGAACGTATTTGGATGTTTCGTGCTCGTTCTGTTTTTCGGGATCGTGGCGGTCACCAGCATGATGCTCCCGCCATCGGCCAACGATCCGCTGGAATATCTGACGGTTGCCCGGGCAATTTTTGAAAACAAAGCCCTCACAGGTGTATACCCGCTCACCAATCCGGATCTGGCCAACGGCTTTTATGCGGCCTGGACACATCCTCCGGGGTTTTCCCTGATCCTGGCCTGGCCGATGTTTGTGCAGGGCAGTGCCAAGGTCGCAGGCGCTGCGACAATGGCGAACGTGTTCAACCTGTTCGCATTCTCGTTCCTGGTTTACGCGTTTGCTGGACAGGCACGGCGCTACCGGGGGATCATCGCCGCACTGATTGTCGCCCTGACCCCCATCCTCCTGTTCGAGACCTACGATCTTCATGTGGATGTGGTCAGAATTGGAATCTGGACTGCCGTCATATTGTTGTTTGCAAGCTGGATCCAAAACCCCGACTGGAAGTCGTCACTGTTTTTTGGCCTGTGTTCCGGTCTGGCGATTTTTGCCCATTCCATTGGATGGCTTGTGCTGGGAATTTCGGCTGGACTGATCGCCGTTTTCTGGATCTTTCGCGGCATCCGAAACCCGCAGATGGCCTGGGTCGCCTTTGCCGCGGCGGTTGCGGTTGTTCTGCCGGACCTGATCATCAACCTCATCCGCAGCGGATCATTTGTTGCAGACACGGTTCCGGTTTGGGAAATCGAAGAACTCAACACCGAAGAACATCTGCGCAGCGTCCGCGGCATCTCAAACCTGACAGACATCGTGTTGAACGGGTTTCTGCGGGTTTACTGGGATTGGGCTCTGCTGGGACCGGCCCACGGGCTGATGTTGTTGCTGGTGGTGATAAATTTTATCGGCCTGGCAGTAAGGCGCAAAATTCGATGGTCAGTCGCCAGAACCCGGTGGACCCGGCCAAACACCATCACCGTTGGAATTTGGACGCTGATCGGGTTTTCGGCAATCGTTGCACTTTCCATTTTGCTCGAAATGGAACTGATCGTTAAGAACCCGCGTTACCTCGTGACGATGATTGGTATCGCAACCATCATCCTCGTGTGGATGGTCGACAAGTATATTCGGCTTCTGCAGAAGAGAATTGCGAGATATGCGGCCAATCGCGATCGCCAGGGGCCGCCACCCCAGGACGCGCGTTTAAAAGGCAGCCTGATCTATTTTCTATGGAATCTGGGCACCAAAGAAGCCGCAATCTGGTCCAGTGCAATCCCACGCTACACGCACTTCAACATAGCAATGGTCCTGTTGGTCACTGCAAATGTGGTCGCGTTGCTTCTGATGCTGGACCGTTTTTCGATCTTCTCGGTGAACAACACGAGCAAGTGGTTCAGTGAGCAGCGCAAGATCGAGTATTCCCAATATCCGCAATTCAGGTTGATTCAGCGCTTCAACAAGCGACTGGAAACCGGAGCAATCCCTGCAGATTCCAAGGTTCTGTCGTTCCGTGCTGCGGGGACCGCCTACTATGGCAATGTCCGGATGGTCAGCTGGGCCGACCCGAGCATTCTCAGCGCCTACTCCGGAAAAAGTGCCGAAGATGTTTACGACAAGTTGCGTGAAGAAGGCATCACCCATCTGTTCACGCCGCCTTACTCCACGGTCGAATATCTGCACTCGGGACTGAAGCATCTGCTGTCAGACCCATCGAGAGTTCAAATTGAGGATTCGTCTGACGGCTATTTTCTCTACAAGCTGTTGGACACACCTTCATCTCCCGAGACTGAGCCGGTGCTGGCACAGAACCGGCCCAATATCGGATCTGCCGACTTCACCGAGTTTGTGTCATCCCTACCGGCACGAAGAACCTACAGCGGGATCTGGGAAACACTGGGGCTTGGCGGCTCTGAAGAGCCCGGACTGCGCCTTCGCGCCGAGCAAAGGTGGCGGTCGGTGTATGAATCCGGATGGGTGGGTTTGTACTACGCAGCCGGCTTCCGGCGCGGATTTCGCCTGCTATCTGTTTTCCAAAGCCCGGCTGAAAACGGGGAATATCTGGTGGGTGCCAAAATTTCCGGTAGTGGCTACGCCAGAATTTCAATGGCCGTCGACAAGCGCCTGCCCGTCCTCATTTGGGAAGGTGTGTTGCCATCAGAACCACAGTCGGTTTCCCGTCTGGTGGAAATGGCTCATGTCTGGGATGTGGAATCATCTGACCTGAACCGCAGATCGGGAAAGTGGGAGTTGAACGTCGATCTTGAAGTGCTTCCTGGAACGGATTTTCGGGTGCACGATGTGAAGATCGAGAGGGTCAAGCGCGAAAAGAGCATTGAGGTGCGGCGCGTTGATGCTTTGTCAGGCGCGCTGAAAGCAGGAACTTCGATGGAAATTGATGACCTCAATTCCCGTTTCCTCAGCCCGTCCGCCGACATGAGCAGCGGCAATGTGAACATTGACCTTGCTGATGGCCGGAGGCTCAAAACACGCCTTCCATTCCTGGCGTTCCCTTACGAACAGCGGCGGGAAATTCTGGAGAATTTTGCTCTTGGGTCCTGGTCAAGCATCGTCGTGGAAATGGATCTGGGCTTGTCTGGATCGACACTGGCAGACATGCGGCTTGCCTATCGCTGCCTGAAACCGAACGATGTCGACCTGGCCAATCCGGAGAGGTTCAAGAAGGAAAAACCAGGCGATGAGATTGACGGCGGTGGCAAACTGTCAGTCCTGAAAATGGACAAGCTCATCGTGACCGACTATCCGCTTTCATTCAGATCAAGCCAGGTCTTGCCTTGTGTTCCCGAGCGGGTCGCGCTGCTTGCAGTCACAGAACGCGCAGAACGCGAATTCGAATGGAAAACGGAACCGGGTCATCTGAAAATCACCAACTACATAATGAACCTTTTGCTTCGGGATGCCACCGGCAGGGAACTCAAACTGCCGCTCAATCACCTCGAAGAAACGTCTTCGAAGTTGGGAACCAACTTGATCCCTGGAAACTAGGATCTGAACTATGACCGACACCGCTACGCCTCCGGACACAGAACATCCCGAACCAAGCCTGCGCACAGGGATCATCTGGAATCTGGCATCGTTGGTGGTGCTCGGGTTTGCCGGAATTGCGCTTAATCTGATCATTGGCCGCAGTTACGGGCCGGAGACGCTCGGCCTGTTCAACATCATCTTCGCGCTGTTCATTCTGTTTTCCCAGCTATGCACGTTTGGCATCCACTTTTCGGTCCTGCGCACGGTGTCACAATTTCATGGACGCGATGCTGGCGAAGTATCAGCAGGGGTCAGCTCCGCCATCAGCGCCACATTGATCGCCAGCGCGATTGTGCTGCCAATCTGCGTGATTGCGACCTTCCCACTGGCAAGTGTTTATTCCGGGTTATCCGAATTTAAGAACGCCTGGTTTCTGGCCATACCCGGCCTTTTGTTTTTCTCTTTGAACAAAGTGCTGCTTTCCGTGGTCAACGGCATGCGGCATATGCGGGCGTTCGCGGTGCTGCAGTCGCTTCGCTTTGGGTTGATCATTCTGTTTCTGGTGCTGGCAATCGTCTTTGATATTCCCGGCTGGGCGCTATCGGGAATTCTGACTGGCGGAGAACTGGTGCTGTTCCCCATCGTTCTGGTCTATGTTCTGAAGCAGCGCGTCATCAAAGATCGCATCTTCAGCGGCTTGTCGGCGATAAAAGACCGTTTCAGATTTGGTGTGAAAGTGTTCCTGTCGGGCACCCTGTCTGAACTCAACACCAGAGTTGACGTTCTCATGATCGGCATCTTTCTCGATGCCGTGAATGTTGGGATATACACCATCGCCGTTCTTGTATTTGATGCCGCATCGCAGCTCATCTTCGTGGTCCGCAACAATGTGAACCCGCTGATCACCAAGTCTGTCGAAGACGGCAAGCTGACCGACATGCTTAGCTTGAGCCGCAAGATCGCCGCCGCCTTTTTCGTGGTCATGCTGGTTGCGGCCGCAGCCGCCTATCTGATTTATCCCTTGCTGGCACCGATTGTTCTCAAAGACCCGGAATTTATCGGGGCAACCGTTCCCATGGCCATTCTGGTTGCCAGCTTCGCGTTTGCTGGTGGCGCAATGTGCTTCAACATGGCCTTCACACAGGCCGGTCTTCCCGGTTGGCAAACTCTCTTCGTAGGTGCTGTGATCGTGGTGAACATCGTCGCCAATGCCCTTCTCATTCCAATGTTCGGCATCAATGGCGCTGCAATGGCAACAGCCTTCGCCACCGTGATTTCCGGGGTGCTTGCAGTCGTGCTCATTCGCAGATTGACCGGACTCAGAATACTGATCTGATTTCGCGGCAAACGATCGATGCTCCAGCTACCGCGCACCTTTACCAATTCGCAAAAAAAATTGTCGCAACCAGACACCACCTGTCGACATTCCATCAACAAATTCGTAGGGAGTGCCGCGACGGGTTTGTGAACTAACCTGTCGATTGCGCCGACGCTCTTTCGTTCGGTCGGATAGATATCCAAAGCAACAACACAGATCACTGCGCAGGTTGGTCGGTCGCATCGCCGACGACATCACTCGCAATCCAATCTTTGGGGGACAGGATGCATTTTTCCAAACCGTCTGACGACGACGTCGATAAAGATCTCCTCAAAATTCTGTACGACAAGAAGATCGGCATTGTTGTTCCCTGCCACAATGAGCAGCGCAACATTGCGGTCGTGGTCAACACGCTACCTGACTATGTGGACGCGATCGTCATTGTCGATGACGTCAGCACCGATGACACAGTCAAGGAAGTCGAACGCCTGAAGGAAGAGGATGATCGGGTGGTCCTGATCAAGCATACCGAAAACCAGGGCGTTGGTGGCGGCATTGCATCAGGCTACGAATGGTGCCGCGACAATGATATGGACGCAGCCGTTGTGATGGCTGGCGACGCCCAGATGGACCCGGTGGAACTGCCAATCCTTCTGGAGCCGGTATTTGTCGACGGCGTGAACTACAGCAAGGGCAATCGACTTATCTTCCAACAGTCCCGCCACATTATTCCGGGAATCCGATTCTTCGGAAACTCTGTCCTGTCACTGCTGACAAAACTCGCCTCGGGCTATTGGCATGTCAGCGACAGCCAGTGCGGCTACACGGTTGTTGATCGGGACGTTTTGCACAAGGTTGACTGGCAAAAAATGTACAAGCGGTACGGACAGCCAAACGATTTGCTGGTCACCCTGAACATCCAGAATTTCCGTGTGCGCGATGTGCCGGTTCGCCCGGTCTACAATGTGGGCGAAGTCAGCGGTATTAAAATCCGTCGTGTTGTCTTCACCATCTCGAACATATTGATACGCCGCGGCCTGGAACGCCTGTGGCTGAAATATGTGGTTTACGATTTCCACCCTCTCATTCTGTTTTTCCTGTTCGGACTGTTCATGGCGATTTTGGCCATCTTCTTCTTCATTTCAGTCCTGATTGGATGGGTGCAGGCTGGTTCAGCTCCGATCCTGAGCACTCTGGCGCTCTTATTCAGTACAAGCTTCTCAATCAACAGCTTCTTCTTTTCCATGTGGATGGACATGGAAAACAACAAGACACTGCGCTGATCTGTCTGGAGCTTCAATCCTTGTGGACGGTCTTCGAATAGACCGTCCACCAGAGGGTGGCTTATTTCGCTGAGAACCCAATGCTTTCTGCTGCTGGCTGGAGTACGTCCACAGCCATGCTGACTTCCGCAACGCACCACCAGATGTGACGCATTCCCTCATCTCCGATCGGTTTCACCGCCGATCGGCACCTGAGTTGAATGGGTCGGCGATGTGCCTAGTGCATGCCACCGAAAAGTGGGTACCGGTTTTCGGAAAATGGTATGCACATTCAATCAGATAGCGCAGCGTTTTGAATCCATCAAAACGTGGAACGCGCTAGATGTACAGTTTGGGAATGCGGTCGATGATGCGAATCGTCTCATCAAAATCGATGTTGATGATCTGCGTATATTCCCGGATCGACTGCCAGCGCGGTTCATTTTCCAATGCCGCAAGCCGCATCCCTTCTTCGCGGGAGATGGCACCCTCTCGGATCTGGTTGGAGCGGAATGTGTCAGCTTCTGTAAATCCGGCGACCGAGTAGTAAATGTAGTTGTAGAACGGTGCCGTGCCGTCACCAATGCGCCAGCTCGATTTGGCGTCGGGTGCAAGCTCCCAGTCATATTCGCCAATCAGAATTTCATCGATCTCTGTTTCCACCCACGGAACAAAGTCGAAGAGCGAGAAATAATCCTGCTCAATGGCGTAAAATGAGAGGAAGGCCGACGCTGTATCTGGGATTGAACGGTTGATGTAGCGCGGGTTCACCATGAACCGCTTGCCATATTGCCAAAGCATGTTCGCCTTGGCTGCCATTGGCAATGACGACGGTTTGTGGATCGTGCTGCCGGTGGAATTCACGTGCAAGAAACCGGCTTTAAAGTCGGTCTTTTCATACCGGTTGGTGCACAGCGCCATAATCGAAAGGCCGGTCTGCTCCATGGTCTTGTTGGCGTACATGAGCATCTGCTTGTCGCCAGCCATAAACAGCGGAATGATGCCGAGATCCGGCTTCTTCAGCCACGCCAAAACGTTTCGGCGGATGTTTGCTCTCTTGGCTTTGATGTCGGCAGAAATCCAGATGTGCTCAACACCCAGTTTGCCGCAAAGACGCGCCTGATTGCGTCGCGCGAGGTCCGTCACCATGCCCCAGTCATAGGTGAAACAGATCGGGTTCATCCCGTACTTTTCCTTCATCAGATGAAGGCCGTAGGAACTGTCCCGTCCGCCGGAAAATGCCATTACGCAATCTGGCGATCCATCGGTTGAGCGATGTTTCGACAACACCTCTTCCAGATCGGATTCAGGTCGTTTCGTCCAGGGTTCGTATGAATGACAATAGCTGCACACCCCATCTGCATCGAACGAGATATACGGCATCGTCTCGGGCAGTAGGCACTTTGTGCATCGCCGCATCGATTCCCGAGCAGCTTCGGTTCTGGCAGATTTTTCTTCAATCTTGCGTTGGGTTTCCAGCATCGGTTCGATTGCCGGAGCGGCCAGATTTTCTTCAAAACCAAATCGGGTGGCTTCAATCTCTTTCAGCGCGATGGAAAGGCCATTGCCCGCCAGCACCTGTTCTATCTTCGCGCCTTGGAACGCCGGAATTGCCTTGGATCCGTTTGTGAGCAAACGGCAGATATGGTGCTCGGAAGCAAAGAACAGTTCATTGCCTGAGTTCGAAACACAATAATGCAAAGAACCCGTGTTTGTACCGAGCAACGCGTTCTTGCCAGCCGCCTCAAACAGCGCCACCGAAGTTTCGCCATAAACATCGTTGAACGCGGAGACCATGGCATCGCGCGACGATTTTCCCTGCTGTCGGTATTGATACATCAGGGCAGCGATAACTTCTGAATCAACTTCAGCGGTCGGGTCGATGCCCTCGTTCTTTTCCCAAAGATCGTCGACATTCACCACAATGCCATTGTGCACAATGACGATGTCGTCACGCCAAATTGGCTGATTGTTGGCATCAATACCTTGCAGACCGTTCGTGACCAGACGCGCATGACCGATCACACCCAGATATCGGTCGTCATCGTTGCGTTTGAAATAGTCGCCGGCCCCCCGCTCCAATGCGGTACGATAATCGGCCGTTTTCATCATCTCATTTGCGGAGATGGAATCCTTGTGAACTACAATTTCCTTGTCGTTTGCCAGCGCTATGCCGGCAGCTTCCTTGCCGCGCGATTCCGAAAGCAGGAAAAGAGACGTCAGTGCACTGTCCCAATCGTTTCGGGACATTGTCGAATTGGGTCCAACAAAAAGACCAAAAATTCCACACATTAAAGGCTCACTTCCTCACTTATGTATCGAGCAGCCGTGTTCAGACCCCGGATTGCAAAGCCGACGCACCGAGGCGTCCACAGTGCCTGGCATTCCGAAACTCGGCCATGAACTGGCAATTCTCCAGCAGGGAGCTCAAGGGATTTCGGAGAGCGTATGTCATTGTTTTCGCAGTTCTGCAACGGACAAATTGCCATTGTGAAGGCAACACTGAAATACACACATCAAGTCCTGGATCACGTTCACTTTTGAAAGTGGGTGCTTTCGCGTCCGAATGCAAATGGTGCGGTCGAGAAGACTCGAACTTCCACGGGTTTTACCCCACAGCGACCTCAACGCTGCGCGTCTACCAGTTCCGCCACGACCGCTTCCGTAGTTCTGGTCCGGGGCGTGTAGCAAAAGCTTTTCGCGCCCACAAGGGCGATTTTTCATCACATTGCATATATCGACAAAGCCATCGTGCAGGCGCCGGTTGGAAACGCCGCAATTGAGCTTGAACGTTCGGAAAACGCACTTCTCAAGGCCAGTGAAGCACCACTTTGCCGCTGCCGCCTGCCCCCATAGCAGCAAATCCGTCGGCAAACTCGTCCCGCGAAAAGCGATGGGTAATCACCGCCTTGGCGTCAAGACCAGATTGCAGCAGCGCAATCATTTTGTACCAGGTCTCAAACATCTCGCGACCATAGATGCCGCGAATGGTCAGCGCCTTGAAGACAATCTTGATCCAGTCGACTTCCGTCTTGCCAGACGGGATTCCAAGCATGGCGATCTTGCCGCCCATGATCATGTGATCAACCATGCTGTCAAAGGCAATCGGCGAACCGCTCATCTCGAGACCCACGTCAAAGCCTTCTTTCATGCCAAGCTTCGAACGCGCTTCTTCGAGTGATGAAGTCGCGACATTAACCGGCTCCACATCCGCAACATGCCCCGCAAGTTCAAGCCGCTCCGGATCAATGTCAGTGATCACCACATGCCGCGCACCCACATGACGGGCAACCTGTGCCGCCATGATGCCGATGGGTCCCGCGCCTGTGACAAGCACATCTTCACCCACCAGATCAAAGGAAAGCGCAGTGTGAACCGCGTTGCCCAGGGGATCAAGAATCGCGCCCACCTCGTCGTCGATATCGTCTGGCAACGGCACTGCGTTGAAGGCGGGGAGCTTCAGATACTCCGCAAAGGCACCGGGTATGTGAACCCCGATGCCTTTCGTGTCCGGGTCCAGATGGTATTTCCCGGCGCGCACCGCCCGGCTTGACTGGCCGATCACATGTCCCTCGCCTGAAACCCGTTGGCCGGGTTGAAGGTTTTTCACATTGCGACCCACATCGACGATTTCACCGGCAAATTCGTGGCCAACAACCAGCGGCACCGGAATGGTTTTGGATGCCCACTCGTCCCAATTCCAGATGTGCAAGTCCGTGCCGCAGATGCCGGTGCAATTGATGCGCACCAAAACATCGTCTTCACCGATTTCCGGAACCGGTTCTTCGCACAGTTTCAGTCCCGGCCCCGCCTCGGTCTTGACCAGTGCCTTCATCGTGTTCGGCTTGCTCATTGCGATTTCCCCAAAGCGCCGACAGCGCGCCCCACTTTCTCGAACGCTGCGAGTGCGAAATCGAGATCGTCCCTAGTGAGCTTTGCATTCATTTGCGTGCGGATGCGTGCTTGGCCTTTCGGAACAACCGGGAAGAAAAACCCGGAGACATAAACCCCTTCCTCAAACAGTCCGGCAGCCATGTCCTGCGCCAACCTTGCGTCCCCAAGCATCACCGGAATGATGGGGTGGCTTCCATCCTTCAGCTCAAAACCAAGCCGCGTCAGCCCACTGCGCCAGTGACTGGCGTTTTCAATCAAGGCCTTGCGCAGATCGTCGCCGTCTTCCAGGAGACGCAGGGCTTCCAGCCCTGCACTGACGATCATCGGTGGCAGGGCATTGGAAAAGAGATAGGGCCGCGAGCGCTGGCGCAGCATATCAATGACCGACTGACTGGCGGCCACATATCCGCCCAGCGCGCCGCCAAGCGCCTTGCCCAGCGTGCCAGTCAGGATGTCGACATTTTCTGAAACGCCAAAATGGGCTGGCGTTCCCTTCCCCGATGGCCCGATGAAACCGGTGGCATGACAATCATCAACCATCACCTGCGCATCAAATCGTTGTGCCAATGCGCAAACCTTGTCGAGCGGCGCAAGCGTGCCATCCATAGAAAACACGCCATCGGTGGCAATCATGATGTGCCGTGCGCCCGCGTCCCGAGCGGCGGTAAGTTGCACCTCAAGATCATCCATATCGCCGTTGGCGTAGCGATAACGTTTGGCCTTGCACAACCGAATGCCATCGATGATGGAGGCGTGGTTGAGGGCATCGGAAACAATCGCATCCTCAGGACCAAGCAGTGGCTCAAAAAGGCCGCCATTGGCATCGAAACAGGCCGCATAGAGGATTGCATCATCCTTGCCGAGAAAGGCCGCAATGGCACGCTCAAGCTCCAGATGGCGGTCCCGCGTGCCGCAGATAAAGCGCACTGACGCCATGCCATATCCGTCCTCGTCAAGCGCGGACTTCGCGGCTTCAACCAGACGCGGATCGTCCGCCAGCCCCAGATAGTTATTGGCACACAGATTGATGACACGACGCTGGGTTCCCTGGCTCTCAACATCAATGTGAACACGCTGCGGCGACACCAGCGGCCGTTCCCGCTTAGTGAGCCCGTCACGCTCAATCGACGCCAGCTCATTTTCGAGATGTCGCGTAAAGTCCGATGACATGGGGAAGGCAATCCTTGAATTCAATTGATGATGGGTGAGAGGGAGCATTGTTGCACCCGGACACGTGATGCTCTAGCAAAAAATCTTCCGCTACCCACCATTAGGAATTTGTTGACGCAGCAGATGACAGGCCCGTTTTTTAACAACAACGCTGAGGTTGAGTGGCGTGTGGCCGAGGGGTTTACCCCGTATGAGGATGCGGTTCGTGTCATGGAAGAGCGGGCCGCCAAAATCGCCATGGGCGAGGCAGGAGAGCTGATCTGGCTGGTCGAGCATCCGCCGCTCTACACTGCCGGAACGAGCGCAAAGGACGGCGATCTTGTGGCACCAGATCGCTTTCCCGTTTTCAAGACAGGCCGCGGGGGTCAGTACACCTATCATGGCCCGGGTCAGCGGGTGGCTTACGTGATGCTCAATCTCAACAACCGCAAGCGCGACGTGCGGGCGTTCGTGGAGACTCTTGAAGCGTGGGTGATTGGCACGCTGGAACGCTTCAATGTGCGCGGCGAGGTGCGTGAAGGCCGGGTGGGTGTGTGGGTGGAGCGCCCGGAAAAACCGCCTCTTGCGGATGGGTCATTGGCCGAAGACAAGGCAGCCGCCATCGGCATCCGCATTCGCAAGTGGGTGACGTTTCACGGCATCTCCATCAATGTGGAACCCGAACTTGAACATTTTTCCGGCATCGTGCCATGCGGGATAACCGACCATGGCGTCACCAGCCTGGTCGATCTCGGCCTGCCGGTCACCATGGCCGATGTGGATGTGGCGCTGAAGGCAGAATTTCAAAAGGTGTTTGGCGCGGTCGCTGAATGATGATTGCCAGCGGAATTGGCATTACTTCAACCCTGCCAAAGCCTCAGGCGTATCAAAGTCGAGCGATGCCGCGTCGCCCAGTTCCACTTCGACAATCTGATCCTTGTTAGCCAGAATAATGGATCGCGCGCCTTCGTCGCCCTGCAGTCCCGCAATGTCCTCAAAATAGGCGGCAGGCCAGTAAACCGGATTGCCGCGCCGGCCCTGATGGGTCGCAAGGATGATCGGATCACCTTCCGCCTTCTTAGCCTCGTCGAGAATGCGGTTGATGTGACCGGAACTCACAAACGGCATATCGCCCAGCATGACCAAAACGGCATCGGCGCCAGAATTGGCAGCAACGGCTGTCTTGACGGAGGACGCTATCCCGCTGGCATAGTCCGGATTGTCGACAAAGGTGACATCGAGACCATAAAGAGCTGCACGAACGGTGTCGGCTTCATGACCAAGCACCACCCTCACGGAAGAAGCACGCGAGGCAACGGCTGCTTCAACCACATGCCGCACCATGGGCTTGCCCGAAACGGGTGCCAGAAGCTTGTTATTGGCCCCCATGCGTGAGGAAAGGCCCGCTGCCAAAACCACAATTGCGACGTCTGTTTCACTCTCTTCGGAACTCGAAATACCCTGCCGCGGTTGCGGTCGCGAGTGGATTTCCATCAGCAGCCCGCCAACACCCATCTTTTGAATGATGTTGGTGGTTGCCGGAACACCGGAAAGCAGCCGGTGTAAAACGAAATCGAATCCGTTTTCCCGTGGGCTTCGCGCACAGCCCGGCGCACCGATGACCGGTTTTCCCTGATATTCACCGACAAGCAATAGATTGCCGGGATCAACAGGCATGCCAAACTGATGAACAACCCCTCCAGCCTGCTCGATTGCCGAGGGAATGACATCCCGACGATCTACAATCGCCGAAGCGCCGAAGATGATGAGCATGTCGTGTTGATCGACCATCGCCTTCATTGCGACAGCCACATCGTCAGCATGGTGGGCAACGCGCTCTTCTGTGCGCAGGGCGCTGCCCGCAAACTCAAGACGCTCCTCAAGCACGCGCCGGGTTTTGTCCATAACGCTTGGTTTCAGGACGGGAAGTTCGGTGGCGATCAATCCAATGGATTTTGGCACAAACGCCTTCAGTTCCATTACCGTGCTGTTTCCGCAAAGGCTGAGAACCCGCTCCAACGATGTTTGAGACACGGCAAATGGAATGATCTTGACCGTCGCCACCATACGTCCGGCAGCGACGGCCAGATTGTTGTCCAAGGTGGCAATGGTGATGCCGGGATCAACAGCGTTGATGGCATCAATCAGTTCAGGATCGGCCGTGAACAGGCCGGCGGATTTCGCAAACAAGTTCACCCGCCCCGTAAACGCGGGCTCGACCTCAATCTGACTGGTCGCCACCGCACCTGCAATGCGGGTGGCCGCGTCATCTTCAACGACATCGCCATCTTCAAGGCGCGCAACAATGACCTCATCAAAACCTGCCTGCTGGAGCCTCGAAACGTCATTGCCAGAAAGCAGGTGACCTTTTTTTAGCCCGAAACCCGGCTGCTTCAGCGAGTGCGCTAGTATGGCACCCTCAGCGTCGGAAACCGGAACAGGTCCAAACTCCATCGTCAGCCGATGTCGGATTTGCGCAATGCGGCGATGATTTCCGCCATAACCGCAACCGCAATTTCGGGCGGATTGGCAGCACCCACATCAAGACCGATTGGGGCATGAATGCGGTCAAAAGAAGCCTCATCAACACCATTGGCGATCAGCCGGCCTTTGCGCTTTGCATGGGTTTTTCGGCTGCCCAGAGCGCCCACGTAAAAGCACCCGACGTCCAGCGCCTTTGTCAGCGGAAAATCATCAATCTTCGGATCGTGCGTGAGCGCGGCCAGCGCCGTGTACGGGTCAAGCGCCAGCGTGTCCTCGATGTCCGAAGGCCATTCCGCACGCACATCGATGCTCGCAAACCTCTCGGGCGTGGCAAAGGCGGTGCGCGGGTCCACCACCATCACGTCAAAACCCGCCTGCTCAGCAAGCGGTGCCAGGGTTTGAGATATGTGGACCGCCCCGATGATCACCAGACGCGGCGCGGGAACATGAACGTTGAAGAAACAATCCTGCCCTTCAACCTGAGCGATGCCAGACTTGCCGGACCGGAAACGCTGCTGAGCCTGCTCGGCGATTTCGCCCTGAGCGATGTCGTCGCCCCGCAAAAAAAGGCCCTGATCTCCGGTTTCCAGATTGGTGACGAGTAAAGCCGCCTGTCGGGAACCGCGAGCAACATTGAGCGCCCTGAGCGCGTCACCCTTCATTCAGTTCGCCTCGACCGGTTCAACATAGACCCGAATGCGACCGCCACAGGAAAGACCCACTTCCCAGGCGGTTTCATCCGCCACGCCGAATTCCAGCATTTTGGGACTGCCCGAATAAATCACATCCATCGCTTCCGCGACCACGGCGCCTTCCACGCAGCCGCCAGAAACGGAGCCTTCAAAATTGCCGCTATCATCAATCACCAGATGGCTGCCCACCGGGCGCGGTGCAGAGCCCCAAGTTTCCACCACCGTTGCAAGCGCCAGCTTGCGGTCATCCTCAAGCCAGTTTTGAGTGACCTGAAGGACATCATTGTTTTGCTGAATTTGGGTCATTCTCTCAATCTATTCCTCTTGGCTTGCAATTCAAGCGACGAGCAAACGAAGGACGCGAAATCCTCAAGCGCCCTTCAGCCATCGAGCGGGCGCTTCAATCACATTGCCTGAACCAGAAAGTGCAGCACAGAGTTCGGTCAGCGAATTCATGGAATGAACAGCACGAAACTCATCGACGTGCGGCAACATTGTCCGCACGCCCGAGGCGCGCGCCTGAAATCCTTCGAAGCGCAAGAGTGGATTGAGCCAAATCAACCGCCGACAGGATTTGTGAAGCCGTTCCATCTCCTTGTCGAGATCATGCGGGCTTTCCTCGGTCGGACGATCGAGCCCATCGGTGATGAGGAGAACAATCGCCCCCTGCCCCAGCACGCGACGCGACCAAAGACGATTGAAGCTGTTCAATGTGTCGGCGATGCGCGTGCCGCCCTCCCAGTCCTCTACAAGATCCGAGACTTCCTGAAAGGCCTCGTCGGGGTCCTTTCGGGCGAGCGCGCGGGTGACATTGGTCAGGCGGGTTCCGAAGAGGAAGGTGTGCACCCGGCGACGCTTTTCCGAAATCGCATGCAGGAAATGCAAAAAAATGCGCGAATACTGGCTCATGGACCCGGAAATATCGGCCAAAACCACCAGTGGCGGATGAATTTCGCGCGGTTCGCGAAAGCGCGGCAACACCAGATCACCACCCGTTTTCATCGATTGACGCATCATAGCCCGGGCATCAATTCTATCGCCATGGGGCGAGGGACGGAAGCGGCGGGTCGGCACGAGATTGAGCGGCAAGCGCAGTTCGCTCATTGCCTGTTTGGCGGCTTCAAGCTCTGCCACGCTCATTTGCGCAAAGTCTTTCGACTTCAGAACTTCCTTGCCTGACATGGAAAAGGTCGCATCAACCTCGACCTCTGGGCGCTCGTGTTTTTCCTCGCGCTGTTTTCCTTTGAAAAGCGCCTCCGACACGCGCGAAGAACCTGCCTTGGATTTTTCCTTCTCCGCCGTTGGATTGGCCATCGGCGAAAACATCGCAATCATCTTTTCAATCAGATCGCGGGACCGCCAGAACAGGTTAAACGCTTCTTCGAACACCGGCCGGTCTTCGCGTCGATTGACGAAGATTGAATGGAGCACCCAATAAAGATCGTCGCGACTGCCGATCCCGGCCGTGCGGACCGCGTCCACCGCGTCGAGCGCCATGGCCGGACCGACACGCATTCCAGCCCCGCGCAGGGTTCGCGCGAAGTAGACGATGTTGTCGGCAATCTTGCCGTCTTTTTGTGGGGCCGTGACCGATTCAGCCATGCTGGCAGACCCTATTCAGCCGCGGCTAGAGACGATTTCACCTCATTGAGGAGCTGAGCGCCCTCACTTCCTGCGATCTGGGCGATATCGTCCTGATATTTCAACAACACACCCAGTGTGTCGGAAATGGTCTCAGGGTCCAGCGCCATCTTGTCGAGTTCAATAAGGGCAGACGCCCAATCCAGCGTTTCGGCGACACCCGGGTTCTTGAACAGCTCCTTCTGCCGCAAGGCCTGCACATAGTGGACCACCTGGCGCGAGAGTTCATCGCCAATGCCGGGGACTTTCGTGCGCAAAATGTCGAGTTCCCGTTCCGCGCTCGGGTAATCCACCCAGTGATAGAGGCAACGACGTTTCAGAGCATCATGGATCTCGCGAGTCCGGTTGGACGTGATGATGACGATCGGCGGTTCCTTTGCCGTCACCGTCCCGATTTCGGGAATGGTGATCTGGAAGTCTGACAGGATCTCCAGAAGGAACGCTTCGAACGCCTCGTCGGTGCGATCAAGTTCGTCAATCAACAACACCGGTGCGAGATCACCTTCCGGATCAAGCGCCTGCAGTAAGGGGCGACGAACGAGAAACTTTTCATTGAATACATCACCGCGCAGCGAGTCCCGGTCCGCACCACCTGTCGCCTCACTCATGCGAATGTCGATCATCTGAGCAGCATAGTTCCACTCATAGACCGCATTGGAGACATCCAAGCCTTCATAACACTGAAGGCGGATGAGCGGGCGATCCAGCGTTTGTGCCAACACCTTGGCGATTTCCGTCTTGCCCACCCCGGCTTCCCCTTCGAGAAACAGTGGGCGACCCATTTTAAGCGACAAGAAAAGCACCGTCGCCAGCGCGCGATCGGAGACATAATTTGCGCTGCTCAGCCGTTCGAGTGTCTGGTCAATGGATACTGGAATCTCGGTCGAAGCCATAGTGTCTCCTGGTATGTGCCGTCGCTGATCGTCTAATGGAAAACAAGCGGGCACGTCTACGCGGTCAAACGATGCAGAACAGGCCTATAATCAGCGCGATCAAATGTCTACGCGACCATTGGTTCGTGCGACCACGGTCACACGCAAAATTTACTTCCAGATGACCGTCAGCGCAGCATCGGCCAAAGGGAAGCGACCAGCGCGAGCGCCATGGCAATGTTGATCCGCCGAAGCCAAACCGGGTCGGATAAAAGGCGTCGCAGTGCCGTTCCAAATCCGGCCCAAAGGATCACACTCGGAAGGCTGACCAGAACGAATGCGAGCACGACAAGCACAACCGTCCAGGTGTAGTTCTCTGGCGATGTGTAGAGCGCCACCGCGATGCCGCCCATGATCCACGCCTTGGGATTCACCCATTGAAACAGCGCCGCCTCGTGCATGCGCATTGGAGCCGCGCCGCTTCCCTTGGATTCGATCGCGCCTGCATTGGCAATCCGCCAGGCGAGGTAGAGCATGTATATCCCGCCAAGCACCTTGATCGCCGTGAAGAGATGGGGAATGCGCTCAAACAATGCCCCCAGCCCGAACCCCACCGCCAAAAGCAACGCTGCAAAACCAATTATGACGCCCACCATATGCGGCACTGTGCGCTTAAACCCAAAATTGATTCCCGACGCAAATAGCATCAGCGTATTGGGCCCCGGTGTTGCCGAAGCAACGAACGAAAATCCGAGCAACGCGATAAAGACCTCAAGGGACATTTTGAGAAGCCTGGTTGAGTAAACGAGGGAGGTTTAAATATGTCAGTATTACTGACCTAAATCAACTCTCTTCTGCGCTGACAAACAACTGGGTTACAGGGAACGCTCCTACATCCCCACAGGGCCGCGGTTCACTGCAGCCACGCCAGTACGGCAGACCTCGACCAGCCCAAGCGGTGCCATGATGGTGATGAACTGCTCGACCTTTGAGCTCCGCCCGGTGATTTCGAAGATGAAGTGCTCGGTATTGGCATCAATCACTTGAGCACGAAACGCTTCTGCCAGCCGCAGCGCTTCCACCCGATCCTTGTCCTTGCCCGCTACCTTGACCAGCGCAAGCTCACGCTCCAGTGGCTTGTCATGCCCCCTGTCGCGGGCAACGTTGGTGAGGTCAACCACACGATGCACGGGAACCATGCGTTCAAGTTGCGACTTGATCTGCTCTAGCACCCGCGCGGTTCCGCCCGTGATGATGGTAATGCGCGAAATGTGCTTTTCATGCTCGGTCTCGGAAACCGTGAGGCTCTCGATATTGTATCCACGGCCGGAAAACAGACCAATCACGCGGGCCAGAACACCCGGCTCATTGTCCACGAGCACAGAAAGTGTGTGGGATTCAATCTGTTCCACCACATTGGTGAGAAAATAGGCGGATCCGGTTGGTTGATGTTGTGCATTCATTTCAAAACTCAGGCTCGGTTAACGGATAATGCGGTTGGAGAAAGGCGGGTCAATGCCACACCGATCAGGATCATAGTAAGAGCAACAAAGGCGTTGGCGGGCAGCTTCTCTGACAAAAACAGGATGCTGAACATCACACCAAATACGGGCACAAGAAAATTGATCTGGCTCAGGAAGGTTGCTCCCTGACGGTCGATGATCTGAAACAATAACAGCGTTCCAAAAGCGGTTGGTGCGATGCCCAGAACAATCATTGAAATGATTGCCAACCCGCCCGGCGCTGCGAAACTGCCCGCTTCAGCCAATGCCGCGAATGGGAGAACCATAATTCCCGCCACCAGAAGAAGCGAACCTGCCGTGGCGCGCCGTGGCAGACCCACAAGTTTCTTTGTGATAACAGCGTTCACGGCATAGCAAAGTGCGGCACCAAGAATGGCGTATTGACGCAGGCTCTGATCGCCCAGTGATGACAGTGTTTCAAAACCCATCAGCACAATCACACCCAGAAGCCCAAGCACCATGCCGATCAGCTTCCAAATGCCAAACCGCTCGTCAGCGGTGAAAAAGTGAGCGAGCGCCAATGTTGCCAAAGGCATGATTGCCATCAAAATGGCCGTGAGCCCCGCGTCAACCTGCACCTGCCCCCAGGAGATAAGCGCGAACGGAAGCGCATTGCCAAAGAGTGCAGAAAGCGCAATCCAAAACCAGATCGCGCCCGCCCTGGGCAGCGATTGCCGGGCGGCAAACGCCGCCAACAGCACAATCGCTGCGCCAATGAACAAACGCGTGGTTGCTACCGTTAGCGGACCAACCTCAGCAACGCTCCATTTGGTGAACATGAAACTGCTGCCAAAAATCAGCGACAGAAGGCCGATGAGGAAATAATCCATCACCCCGGCCCCCCGGTTCTCGCTGGCAAGCGGCAGTTCTGCGTTTGCGGTCATACGAGCGATTTGCCCTTCTCATCGATGGCCTTGCTCACCGCTTCGTCGGTAGCTTCGTCGGGCAGCAGCATTTCATTGTGCGCCTTGCCCGACGGGATCATCGGGAAGCAGTTGGCAAGCGCCGCGACACGGCAATCGAAGATCACCGGCTTGTCGACCGCAATCATTTCACCAATGGCATCGTCCAGATCGGCGGGCTTGTCGCAGGCAAGTCCAACACAGCCATAGGCTTCCGCCAGTTTCACGAAGTCCGGCATGGCCTCGGTGTAGGAATGCGACAACCGGTTGCCGTGAAGCAGTTGCTGCCACTGGCGCACCATACCCATATATTGATTGTTCAGGATGAAGATCTTGATCGGCGCGTTGTGCTGCACCGCACAGGACATCTCCTGAATTGTCATCTGAACGGAAGCATCGCCGGCAATATCAATCACCAGCGCATCTGGATGCGCGATCTGCACGCCAAGCGCCGCCGGCAGGCCGTAGCCCATCGTGCCGAGACCACCAGACGTCATCCAATGATTGGGTTGTTCAAACCCGAAAAACTGTGCCGCCCACATCTGGTGCTGACCCACTTCGGTGGTGATGTAGACGTCATCCCGCCCCTTGCAGGCCGCATAAAGCCGCTCAATCGCGTGCTGCGGCATGATCACATCCTGCGAATTCCGGTAGGCAAGACTGTTGCGTGCCCGCCAGGTGCGGATCTGATCCCACCATTTGCCGAGCGCGTTGCTGTCCGGTCGATTGGGGTGCGCCCGCCACAAACGTACAAGATCTTCCAGCACGTGCGCCACATCGCCGATGATCGGCACATCCGTGTGCACCACCTTGTTGATGGATGACGGATCAATATCGATGTGGATGCGCTTGGAGTGCGGCGAGAACGCATCCACACGACCCGTGATGCGGTCATCAAAGCGGGCCCCGATGCAGATCATCAGATCGCAATCATGCATCGCCATATTGGCTTCGTAGGTACCGTGCATGCCCAGCATGCCCATCCAGTTGTTGCCGCTGGCCGGATAGGCGCCCAGCCCCATCAGGGTTGATGTGATTGGAAACCCGGTCTGTTCCACCAGTTCCCGCAGCAACTGGCTGGCTTCCGGTCCGGAATTGATGACCCCGCCACCGGAGTAGATGATCGGCTTGCGCGCATTCGCCATCAGCTCCACGGCTTCCCGGATCTTGTTGAGATCACCGGAAACCCGAGGCCGGTAGGATTTGTGTTCGGTGTGGTTTGGCCCGGTATAGATGCCGGTGGCAAACTGAACATCCTTGGGAATATCAACAACCACCGGCCCTGGACGACCCGATGTCGCCACATAAAACGCCTCGTGCAGAATGCGCGCCAGATCGTTGACGTCCTTAACCAGCCAATTGTGCTTGGTGCAGGGGCGGGTGATGCCAACCGTATCGCATTCCTGAAACGCGTCAGACCCGATCAGTGCCGTGGGCACCTGACCGGTGATGCAAACCAACGGGATCGAATCCATTAGCGCGTCTTGGAGCGGCGTTACAGCGTTGGTGGCACCCGGACCGGAAGTGACGAGTAATACGCCGGGTTTGCCGGTGGCCCGTGCATAGCCTTCTGCCGCATGGCCCGCACCCTGTTCATGCCGCACGAGCACGTGACGAACGCTTTCCTGCTGGTGTAGCTCATCATAGATCGGCAGCACGGCACCGCCCGGATATCCAAAGATGTCCTCAACGCCATTGTCGATCAACGCCTGAACTACCATTTCGGCGCCCGTCATTTCCTTTTTTTGCATCGTCCTCGTCCGTTCCCGCGCCATTGCGCCAAGAGTTTGTTTTCACTTCATTTGATAGCCGGAATTGATGAACAATTCAGACTTGGATTTTTCACCAACAAACCATTCCGAATGACCGAAATGCTCTTTGCGGGCGTTGAACTTCAATTTGGAAATTCAGGCACAGAGCTCGATGCACCCCGATCCTTGCGCCTGTTCCCTTGATGTGCATGGCATTATCCGAAAACCGGTTCCCACTTTTCGGTGCCATGCAGCAGGCAATAAAAAAGGCTCCCTGGAGGAGCCTTGTTCGCGCGCTGACGTTTGCGGAAGGATTCACATCCCCGCATCAGCGCGCTTCATCACCACAAGAATAACAGATCGCATGATCTCACCCATCTCGAAATTCGTTGCGGACCCTAGACCGGGCGCGGGTGGAGGTCAATGGGGTGTAGAAGAGGGATGGGCAAAGTCCATTGTGAACGCATCCCAAATTGCTGCATTGCGGAAATCAGCTTCGATCCAACGCCAACTTCAGACCCAAAACAATTAGCGCGCCGCCAAAGATTCTGTCGATAAGCTTGCGCAAATTGACAAACAGCCGTTTGACCGGAGCAGCATCGAATAAAAGTGCGACGAAGACCCACCAAGCACCGCAAGCAAGTGCGTCCACAACGACCACTGCCACCAGAAGCGCAGGCGCTGCGTCGGACGGGACCAGCACGGCAAACAAACTTGTGTAGTAGGCAATGGTTTTCGGATTTCCGATGTTTACAAGGAAGCCCTTCGCGAATGGTGACGCCTGTCCAGAAACATCTTCTTCGCTAGTGTCTAACTTATTGTTCTGACAGCTGGAAACGATCATATTTGCGCCGAGCCACACAAGATATCCTGCGCCCAAGTATTGCACAATGCTGTAGGCAGTTGGCGACGATGACAGCAACGTGCCCAAGCCGAGGACCGCAAGGCTCGACCAGATAACGATACCTACGGTGATACCTCCGGATGCTATGAGTGCAGAACGGAGAGACCGGCCTGACGAATAGCTGCTCACCAAGATGAAATTTGGCCCAGGGCTCGCGGCCGCTGCGATTTGCAAGCCAGCGACCACCAGCAACAGGAAGAAAATGTCCATTGGCTAACCCCTTTCCCGGATGGTGCCGAAAGACTGAAGTTAGAACAAGCATATGTTGAACGGCGGCTTTGCGGGCAGTGAAGCCAATCGGCACGTTCGAGAAACCGGAAAGATCATGCGCTGGCAAAGCCTAGCACGCGCATGGTTGTGTCACCTTTCCGCGCGCAACAGCCCAGATGACGATAACTGCGAGGTGATTGCAGCTTGTTTATGAGCTTAAAGGCGCAGTTACCTTGACGGGATAATCCCATGAGCGCTGCATCCGCAGCCCCTCCCAACAACCTAACGATACAAATAATCTCTGGTCAGCGGGACACCGTCAGATTTTCGGCCCATCTGGATTTGCACCACATTGCTCGAGCCGTGCATGAACACGCCCTCGCAGGCCGCGAGGTAGAACTCCCACATGCGGGCGAAGCGTTCGTCATACATCGCCACTGCCTCGTCCCGCCGGGCAGTGAAGCGGTTGCGCCACTCGCGCAGTGTGTGGCCGTAATGTTGTCGCCAGACCTCCACATCCAGCACCCACAGGCCGGTGGGCTCGATCGCCGCGACAATCTCCGACAGCGCAGGGCTGTAGCCATTGGGGAAAATGTACTTTCGAATGAATGGCCCGGTGACACCCGGCGGCGACTTGGTGCTGATGGAGTGTACCAGCGCCACACCTTCCGGCCCAAGCAGATTGCGCATTTGAATGAAGTAATCCTTCAGATGCGGTGCGCCCACCTGCTCCAGCATGGCGATTGAGACCACACGGTCAAACTTTTCGGTGACCTCGCGATAGTCCTGAATGACAAATTTCACCCGGTCGGCCATACCGGCTGCTTCCGCCCGTTGATTGGCGATGCGGGCCTGATTTTCCGACAGGGTCACGCTCTTGATGGTCACATTGGCAGAAGCGGCAATGTCGAGCGCAAGCCCGCCCCAGCCGCTGCCGATTTCCAGCACGCTCATCCCGTCCTTCAAGTTGAGCTTGCGGATAATGTGCTGCTTCTTGGCCTCCTGCGCTTCTTCCAGCGTCTCGTTTCCAGTGGGAAAATAGGCGCAAGAATATTGCTTGTCGGCGTCCAGGAACAGTTCAAACAATTCATCCTTCAGATCGTAGTGATGTTTGACGTGCGCACGGGCCGACGTGATGGAATTGTGCTGCTGGAAGCGCTTCAGACTGCGCGCAACACCGCGCCAGAAAATCTGTCCGGCGCTGTGATCAAACTGGGTGCGGTTGCGGTAAAACAGCAAAAGGAGATCATAAACGTCGCCCTCAATCAGTTCGAGAGTCCCGTCCATATAGGCTTCTGCGCCTTTCAGTTCGGGGTTCAGGGGTAGTTTCCAGTCGAGCGACGCATCATTGACCCGCACAGTGACCGGATTGCTCTCATCCTTGCTGCCGAAGACGTGCTGTTTGCCGCCGGGCTCGATCAGGGTCAGTTCGCCATTCTTGATCGCGCGTTTGAGCAAACGAGGCAGAAATCTCATGAAAATCTCTCCAAATCAGCAGACCCGCGCGTAAACTGATCGCCTGTAATATGAAGCCCCAGATGGACCGACCGGATGTGTCTCCGCTAAGAGTCGGGCGCTTTTGCGGTATTCATGTTGAAATGTAAACAGAAAGATCGGCGGGCTGAGCACCCCTGCACAACTGCTTTGGTCATGCGTGGTTTCCCGGTCGACCGGATGATGACCTAATCAGCAACCGGGTGAATTTTGATGAGTTTGAACGTCCACACAAAGGCCTGACTAATTTCTCTTCACGTCGACCTTGACCTCCTGCTGATTGCGCCAGGCGAGAAAGTAGGGATCCATTTCCAAGGACTCAAAAACCAAGGCCTCCAGATCGGGTTGAGGCAGGTCCACATCGGTGGAAATTGTAATTCTGGATCGCAGAATAGGCGACTGGTTCTGGCCAAGCCCAAACATGACAGCATCGTCGAAGTCGACCTCCAGACTGAGTTCGATCTCGCCAAGATCGATGCCCTTTCGAATAGCCGTTAATTTCAAGACCTGAAGTATGCACCCCGCAAGGGCTGCCCGGGCAAAAACGCCCGGCCCGGGTGCAGCATTCTCTCCACCCACGACCGGCGGCAAATCCATTGCAAGTTCATGGTCGGCTTCCTTGACGGTGCAGTAAAGTCCATCCCCGAGCCGCGCCGAAACCTGAACGGTGCTCAGCGCGGCTTTCGGGTCCTTTTGAAACAATTCGATGACCCGATTTTGCGCATCCAGAGATGCCTGATCTTTGCTCATGGAAGCCTCTCTTGCTTTTTAACCTCTGCCGTCGTGTGGCGGGTGAAAAGTGCCGGATTTCGATGCCCCCACTGTGACTTCACATCTCAGTCTCCCGTCACTGGCCTATTTCGGAAGCCCCGCTTTTTCCAACCTTGTCTTCAGTTCGTTGGTGATTTGCCGGTCTTTAAAATACTCACCAGTTTGGACGAATGACTGGTTCAGATCGGGATCACTGGTGATGGCTTCAGCAATGATATCCCTTGCAACTTCCAATCTGTTCAACGCGACAAGGCTAGCCGCTCGATAAAGTCGGCTACGGCGCGTTTGAAAGGAGAGTGCGTTGCCAGCCGCCAGAACCGCTTGATAATTGTTGAGGCAGTAATGAGCCGCAATGCGCTCCTCAACAATCCAGGCAGGAAGATACGGATCAAGACGCTCTGCTTGATCCAGCAGGTCGAGTGCAACCTCAGGCTCTCCAGCATAGACATGGAAAGCTGCACATCGGCCAAGCACATACGCGTCCTTGGGAGCCAGTTCCATTGCCTTCTCGTGATAGGGACGGGACGCATCATACTTGCGTTCCTTCAACAAAATTGCGCCCATGATGCGGTTTGCCTCAGCATCGTTGGGATCCAGCTCCAACGCCTTGGCAGTTCGTTCGCGACCATCATTCCAGTCGAATTCCGGCAACCAGGAAGCAGAACAAACCCACATTGCTTGGGCGCGGGCAAAATTCGGATCAGCTGAGATTGCCTTCTCGAACCATGTCATCGCTTCCCGAATATTGTCATCGGTCACGCCACCGCGCCTGTGGTAATCGAGGCCTCGCAGGTAGAATTCATAGGCAGTGAGGGATTCAGGTGGTCGATTGCGAGCAACGGCCGTATCGGCCTCCAGCACACGACCAAGAACCGTTCCGGCGACACGCGTTGTAATCTCGTCGAAGAGATCAAAAAACTCGTCCAGCGGTTTTTCGATACGGTCGGACCAGACGATGGTGCCCTCATCAGTCTCTGAAAGACTGACATTAAGTCTCAGCTTTGAACCCAGTGCCCGAACTGAACCTCCCAGGACGTATCTCACGCCCAACTCTCTGCCAACGGCTATGGGGTCTTTATCGACGAGTGCTTTGGAAGCAGATGGGGAAACGACAAACAACTGCTTCAGACGTCCAAGCTCCAGAATAACGTCTTCGGTCATACCTTCGGCCAGGAACCGTTGGTCTTCCTGGGCGGACGACGCTGTGACCAACGGTGTTACGGCGATCGAATGAGGCCGTTTCGTAATTGGCCGGGTCGCTCGGGCGTCGCTGGTCTGCAGGCGATGGGTCCACATGCCTTCCCGAACGCGGTAAATACGGATCGGTTCAGAAACGCCGTTGAAGGTCTTTGGACCAAGATCATCAAAGATACAGGGAGAATTGCGTTTTACCTGATCGAACAAGGTTGAACTTGCATCAATTGCACCTGGATCAGCGCCGGATTGGATACGAGCCGCAATATTGACTCCATCCCCCCTCAAATCACCATCGATTTCGAACACATCCGCCAAATGCAGTCCAAAGCGCATGCCCTTTGGAGATGAGCCTTCAATATTCGAAGCGGTATCACGGGCAGCCATAGCGGCACGAAGTGCGTTGACCGGACTTTGAAACTCGGCGAGTACAGAATCTCCAGCCCGATTGAAGACACGTCCCTCACGTTCTTTCACGGTCTGAGACACCGCGTTCAAGCAGTCCTCGAACCGTCGTACGGAACCTTCCTCATCCGTCCCCATCTGGACGGTGGAACCAACGATGTCGCCGACCATTATGGTCGCCAGTTTTCGTTGCATGCGATGCACCTCTTCTAGCCGGCTAGAAAGATCCTCGAATTCATGGGCGGTCTCTAATGCGGATCAATCCCCATCGGCGCTCGATCATCGTAGCACAACATAAGATATTCTGCCCATTGTGAACCCATCACCTCCGCGCGGCTGCTACGGTCGGCCAAAATGGCGGCGGCAATTCCACCCATATCCGGTCAGGAAAATAGAGAACAGGACACCGGCCTGACGCCGGGATGATGGAATTGAAAGATACTGCCAAGTCGACAGAGTCCATTCCGGTTTGCATCAGGTCTTAAACCAAATACACTAAGCAGAGTTCGTTGGGATGTGATGCAGGCCCCTGATGATACGAGATGGATCAGTTGCGGAAATCGGCAATGCGGGCGCTTTGACCGCGCCGATACCGGTCGCACCTCACTATGGGCACGAACCTTGGTGCAAGACGGCCTGGCTTGATCGGGGGGACAAAACCCGCCCGAAGAATGCGATGCGGCTCATCTCCTATTGGTGGATACCCGGCAACGAAGAGCATACAATCGCAATTTTGAGCGACTACACCCGGTTCAGCCAGTGGTGGTACCCAACCTTCTTCCGGGTTGATGTGGAAAAGCACGGCGAGAACGGGTTGGTGGGCAGCCGCGGGCGGATCTATTCGCAAGGTTTTCTACCCTACACGTTGTGCTGGACGGCGGAGGCTGTTTCGGCGAGCCCCGACCATACCCGCATTGTGGCAAGCGGAGATATTGCCGGCACAGGCGAATTCCGCAGACCACGGGCCGGTGAACCGGGAAATGTGGTGTTCGACTGGGATGTGGCCATCGAGAGCCGATTATTGAAGCCGCTCTGCCCATGGCTGCGCCCCCTCTATTTTCGAAACCACAGCTACGCGATGGCGCAAGGGGCAAAGTCGCTCTCGAAGGAAGTGCAAAAGCGCGAAGCCCGCCTGACAACAGGGGTCGGCTGAAACGACCCAGATCAACTCCGTCAAAACGGAAACGGCCTACCGGCGAACAAGCGCAATTCTCGCCGTGTCGCTGGGCACAAGCGTCGGCCCGAAAGTCTGAGGCGCAGGAACATCATCGACCTTGATGATGTCAAATCGCGAAACAATCGTCGAAATGGTCCTTTCAATCAAAACGCCTGCGAAGTGACGCCCGGGACATACCCGCTTTTGGGCACCAAAAGGCAGAAAGCCCTGCTCCAGGCTCGGAACTCGTTCAAGCCTCTCGAAACGGTCTGGTCTAAACTGTTCCGGCGCGTCCCAGTGCTTGCTTTCCCTGTGCAACAGATAAATTGAGGGCATGATGTAGCTGCCACCAGGCAACTCATATTCCCCCAGCCTCACCGGTTGGAGCGCGGTTCTGGTGATGGAGTGGAGCGGCGGATAAAGGCGATAGGCTTCCAATACGCTGGCTTGTAACGAAGGGCTTGCAGCGCTCACCTTCACACTATCTCCCTCTGCACATTCAACCCGAATGCGCTCTTGCAGGTCTGGCTGCTGCGCCAGTTCCAACAACAGCCAAGCGGTGATTGAGGCTGGCGGGTCATACCCCGCCACCAAAAGCGTCATACAGAAATCCACATAGGCTTCGTCAACGGCACGGTCCGCATGCCCGCCGACTTGCAGCCTTGCGCTTATCGGATTTTCATTCAAACGCGCCGGATCAGACCGCATCGCCCGAACGTGCTCATCAATCAGATCGCGAAAAGTGGAACGGAGCCTTTCCCTTTCTTGCCCCTGCACCATGCGGAAGAAAGCCGAAGCAATTGGGTGATCATCCCGTTCCATCGCCAGCGAATCCAAAACCATGTGCCGAAATGTCTTGTAGCGCCGACGGGAGGTTTCCACCGCCTCCTCTATGCGCCGAACGAGATCGTCTTCCTCACAGCCCCAGAACTGCGAAATTGCAATGCACAGCGCCAGCCGGTGAGTGAACCCATAGACCGATATGGTGGGCTGTGAACCGTCCAACTCCTCAAGGAACTGGTCGATGATTTGGTCGATCCCACCCCTGGCAGCATCGGTGGCTTTCCGGTTCAAAAAGGGCGTCAAGAGAGATCGCTCGGCTCGATGCTCCGCACCGGATTTGAAGAGCAACGAGTACCGACCGAAAATCGAAGTGGTTCCCCGATTTGCCGGAAAGGGTGGCGTTTCATCCACGTCACGGTTCAACAGTTCGACGATGAGTTCGGCATCACTCAGCACAAACACTGGCGGGGAGAAGGGAAACTTCAGCCGGAATACCGGTCCATAAGTCCGCCGACAACGCTCCAGGAAACAGACCGTGTCCCTTCCAAATCGCGAAAGCTGCCAGAACGCCGGCGAACGCGGGCCATCAGGGGTTTTGAGTGCTTTCATGGCCGGTCGGAAGGCGCGGGATTGTGTCGGAGGTCCTATTCTTGCTGAACTGTCGTGGGAGCGCAAAGACCTACACTCGCCACCGCCATACGCTTGTCGGATTTCAGTTGCGTCCGAGAAACCAACGCCGGTCTAAATTATATGCGGAAATGCAGCCGCTGTGAGCATTCCGGCAATCATTGCGAAAATAACGTTTCGGAGAAATATGGCAACGATCACCGCACAGCCGGTTGCAACAAAGGTCTTTGTATCGGCAGTGACAAGAGAGGACGCCACAAGTGCTGCGATCACTGATACCGCCATTCCTTCGAGAAACTTCTCAACACGTGGCGTTGGCGTCACCCAAGCCATAACGAATGCGCCAGATAGTCGCGATACCAGCACAACCAGTGCCATAGCCGCGACAGCAATCAGGTAAGACCCCTCACTCAGCATGGCGGATTGCTGCGGTAAGGCCGCCAAGCATCGCAGCAAACAAAATGTTCCAGCCAACCGGAAGGTAGGGCTGTGTCATCACTGACACACCGATCGCCACGATCACAGGCGTTAAAAAGGTTGGAGTCGAACGGACCATCCCGGTTGCTGTTGCCGCAAAGAAACAAAGCATGACGACGCCGAAGCCCAGGGCTTCGGTGTCGCCGAGCATGTCTCCCCCATAAGCACCAATAGCGGTACTGCCGATCCAGAATATCCAGAGCACTAGGCCACCACCAAACAGCGGACCTAAATCTGATTCACCACGTTGCAACAGGGTCTGTGTGTCGGCGAAATTTGCATCGCTCAAAAGCACCAACGTCAGGAAGCGTTTTCTGATTGGAAGGCGGTTTACCCATGGGGACAATGATGCGCCCATGATTACGAGACGACCGCTCAGAGCCAGCACGACTAGACCAAGCGAAACAAAGGCCACAGGTTCCTGGAGGAATTCCAGTGCTGCAAACTGTGCCATGGCAGAAAAAACCAAGACGCTCATCGCTGTTACCTGATGTGGCCCAAGACCACCCTCTGTCGCAGCAATGCCAAACGCTATGCCGAAGGGCACCACAAAAACAGAAATTGGCAATAGCCGTATTGCGCCCCGAACGACGCCGCCACCTGTGAGCGCTACAGTTTGAACTTTTCTAACCATAGCGAAGGTTAGATAGACTCACATCTTGTGTGTCAACCAGTAAAGTGGTTAGAAAATACAATGAGCTATTCGCATGGATATCCCATTCGTTTGATTGGCGGACGCTTGGCGCTGGATTTCGTCAACACAGCCGATTGGACTCCACACGAATGCGTCGCGCATGAAAAGTTAAATGGCTTCGATGATCTGGAAGTATGGCTGCGAGAGCTTGGGATTGAAGCAAGCTGGGGCGGTACATTTGAAGAACTCAGACGGTTTAGACACGATCTTCGCGCTATGCTGCTTGGTGCAGGCAACTTTGATGCGCTGCACGCGGTCAATGAACTGAAACTTGGTTCTTTGGAGATTGCGCCTTTTCAGTTGGAAGGGCTTCTGGCGGCGTCGACGATCTCGATACTGGCCGATCGCAGAGAGTGGAACCGCCTCAAGAGGTGCCCAGGCGAAAACTGTGGCTGGCTGTTCATTGATGAAACAAAAAACAGCCGACGAACCTGGTGCAGCATGGAAAGTTGCGGCAACCGGGCAAAAGCGGCACGACATTATCAGCGGAAAAAGCTTGCTGCTGCGCGCCGCTAGAGATTCGAAAGTAGCTTAATCAACTTTCCCGCCGATCAAACCTTCATTTCTTCCGCGCCACGCTGATGTTCACCATCGTATCGATGTCGGCGAGGTTCCAGTCCATACCTTCGTTGCGGAAGATGCGTTTTTGCTTGTTGGTGTAGTCCGCCACGTCATGCGCCAGGCGCTGCCCCACAACGATGCAGCGGAACGGCTCCGTGCCCGTGTTTTCGATTGAGTGCGCTTCGCCACACTTGCGATAGCCGATGAAATCACCAGCTTTGATCTCTGCGCGCTCTTCACCGATGATCGATGTGGCGGTGCCTGACAGCACATAAACGCACTCGTCTTCGTAGTAATGGACATGATACTCGGTCGTCACAGCACCCGGTTCGATTTCGATGATGTGAAAACCAAGACCGGTCAGCCCGGTCAGATCACCAAGGGATTTGTTGTTCCGCTTGGCATTTTCATTCAGGAAATGGGTGACCTGACGCCCTTCCATCTTGTCGATTTCCTCGCGGGTCACGATATATTTTTCATTAGACATGCAGACGGTCTCCTGATGTTTGATGCTGGCGCGGCGTCTCGCTCAATGGCTTATTCGGCTGGACTGCAGAAGCCACCCGAAACCCGCATTGTCGGCATGACGAACGGGGCTATAGCCGCCCGATACGTTCAATGAGCAGATCGAAAAAACCCTCTCGGTCCACCTCGCCCACAAAGTAGGCGTTGGGCTTGCGATCCGTTACGCCCCACCAGTCCGCCACGGTCATGCCCATGGTAAGGTCAGACACGGTTTCGATCTCCACATTGATATTCCGGCCTGAATAGAGGTCCGGTTTCAACAAATAGGCAATCACGTTGGGATCATGCAGCGGACCGCCTTTGCTGCCATATTTTTCAATGTCAAATCGCTCAAAGAAATCAAGGAGCTCTGCGGTTGCAAGCCCTGCCCGCGTGCCAAGGTTGCGGAATTGGTCAAGCCGCTCCACCGATGTCAGCGCCTTGTGGGTGACATCGAGCGGCATGACGGTGAGCGGCACACCCGCTTCAAACACGATCTTTGCCGCCTGCGGGTCCACATAGATGTTGAATTCAGCCGTGGGCGTGATGTTGCCACCCTCAAAATAGCCGCCGCCCATGAGGACAATTTCCCGGATGCGCGGGGCAATCTCGGGCGCATTGATCAGCGCCACCGCAATGTTGGTAAGCGGACCGAGCGGGCAGAGCGTGATCGAACCCGGTTCCTCGTTGAGCAGGGTTTCGACAATGAAATCCACCGCCTTTTGAGGCCGGGTGGTTATGGTTGGTTCCGGCAGATCCGGCCCGTCGAGCCCGGTCTTGCCGTGCACATGTTCTGCCGTCACCAGAGGTTTCAACAGCGGTCGGTCAGCACCGGCATACACAGCCACATCAGAACGCCCGGAAAGTTCACAGATCTTGAGCGCGTTTTTGGTAGTCAGTTCCAGCGGCACGTTGCCAGCCACCGTGGTGATCCCCACCACCTCCAGTTCCGGGCTTGCAAGCGCCAGCATAATGGCGACCGCATCATCCTGCCCGGGATCCGTATCAATGATGATTTTGCGTGGGTTGGCGGGTTGATTGGACATCGTCTCGAGATCGACTTGTTATCTTAAAGCCCGCCACCATTGCCAAGATTGCCGTCTACGGCAAGGGGCTTGTGAGCCTCGCTCGGCTTATTCCTTGCCGGTCTCCAGCATCACCCGGGCCAACTGCCATGCGAGCAGCGCGCCAATGATCTGGGCGATGATGAACAAAGGCATGTGGGCGATGTTGATCCCCGCAAACGTGTCCGAGAAAGACCGGGCGATCGTCACTGCCGGGTTGGCAAAGGATGTTGACGCCGTGAACCAGTAGGCGGCGGTGATGTAGAGGCCCACAACCGCTGCCACTGTATCGGCCCTAACCTTCACCGCAGTGAGAATCGCTATCACCAGGCCGAACGTGGCCACCACTTCCGCAAACCATTGCGCCGGGCCGGTTCGCGCCTTGGTCGAGAGTTGCAGCAGATCGAGATCGAACATGAGGTGCGCGACCCAAACGCCTGCGATACCGGCAGCGATCTGAACAATCACATAAGGCACAGCGAGCCTCGTACCGATCTCGCGCCGCAACCAGAAAACCAATGTCACAGCCGGGTTGAAATGCGCGCCGGAAATCGGCCCCAACATGGTGATGAGAACAAACAAAATGGCGCCAGTGGGAATGGTGTTTCCCAAAAGGGCGATGGCGACATTCCCGTCTGCCAGCGTTTCTCCCATGATGCCTGACCCCACAACCGTGGCCAGCAGGAAAAACGTGCCCAGCGCTTCAGCAATGAGTTTTTGCATGTTCGAGAAAGTCAAATTTAATCCTGGCAAGTGATCAAGTTCAGAAGCTTGTGTCTCTAAAGGTCAAACTGACCAATTTCGTTGAGTTTACGCTTGAGCTCTTCCGCTCCCATCTCTTCGAATGGCAGCCCAACAAAGGCGTCCACGCGCCGGGACAGTCGCTTGTAAGCAATCGCAAACTCGGCCTCCAGCCGGTCTTGGGGCGCTCCGGCAGGATCGGGAATGCCCCAGTGAGCAGTGACGGGCGCACCAGGCCAGACCGGACAGGATTCCGACGCAGCCGAATCGCAGACGGTGATGACAACGTCCAGTTCGGGTGCACCTGGCAGCGCAAACTCGTCCCAACTCTTGGAGCGAAATCCGTTGATCGCATGCCCCCTGGACGCTAGCAGCCTTAAGGCTTCGTTGTGCGGTTCTGCCTTTGGTTGCGACCCCGCAGAGTAGGCCGCAAGGCGCCCTGCCCCGCGTTCCCGCAGCAATGCTTCGCAAAGAATGGAGCGAGCCGAATTGCCCGTGCATAGCACCAGAACACTGGTGCGCTCTTTCGCAGCACTGTCTTCCATGAGGTCCGATCCCAAAAATTGTGGCGACGATGCAACCTGGTCCTGTTCGAACTCATCTAGAGCTTTTCCCATTGTGACGGAAGCATCAGAACGATCCAGATTGTGTGCATGACCTTTTAACGCAAGGACCCAGCCCGACAGTGCAGCACTGAAACTGTTGGAAGTTGCATCTTGAACGGACATGGGCCCGCTAGTGCGGTCTGCATGCTACAGAATTATGACAATCAGGCCCGCCCGCTTGGTTGCCCTACCGGTTGGTGTCTTGCTCCTCGTCTCCATCAGTCGCCGATGACTGGCGGGAGAGACCAAGTTCTTCCTTTATGGCGCGCGCGGTCGCCTCATTGGTCTGATAACGCTTGCTGAACAGGTTGAAGGGTCCGGATACGACCCGAATGCGGTGATCCGACGGTGAATTGCGACGAAACATGACCTGTTTGCCGGCCCTGTGAAGGCCGACAATCAATTCAACAAGTGCAGCATCGACGATTGGGTCCATAGGGAGGACAGGGAGGAATAAGTCTTATATCGGCAAGAGGTTACCAGATCGGAGCAACCGTTCAACCCCGGATATATGGCCTGCAACAAGACTGCAACCTGAGCGGCAGAATCAGTTGTTCAAAGTTACGAAGAAAATACTTTTGAATATCTATGCAGCAACGCGATTGCGACCGTTGCGTTTGGCTTCGTAAAGACGCTCATCGGCCTTTTTCATCAGCTCATTGACGTTGCTCGTGCCTTCTGTGGTGATGGCCACGCCTATGCTGACTGTGGGACGAATTGTGGCTTCGTCCAGATGCACTCTAAGCTTGGCAATGGATTTGCAATAGCGCTTGGCAAAGGGAACCACCTGCTTGTCGCTGGCAAATGGTGCAACGATGGCAAATTCTTCTCCACCAATACGCGCCACCACATCATGCTCTCGCGAAAGCTGGCGCAGTTGCGATGAAACTTCCTTGAGCACCAGATCACCCGCGTCGTGACCATGATTGTCGTTCACCGCCTTGAAGTGATCCAAATCGAACACGAGCACCGCAAGCGGGGCATTGATTGAATTGAATTCGATCAGATATTCCCGCAAGGCCTGCTCAAAATAACGTCTGTTATAGAGGCCGGTCAGCGGATCGGTGGTGGCAGCAACTTCCATTTTGCGCGCCCGCACAGTGAGGTCCTGACTGCGCATTTTCTGGTGATATTGCAACGGAATGACCACCAGGAAGCCCAGCAACAGGACAACTCCCAATGAAATTGCCGAAACCTGAAAGAACTTCAGTTGGGAAAAAGCCGACTGCGGGATGGGGAAGCTGATGTCGAGGATCGCACTAATCTGCCCATCGCCGACCGTTGGTCCATTTCCCGCACTGCCTTTTGCATTTTCACAGGACCTTCATCCTGCTGATGCAAACAAAGGCTTTGCGTAACGAATGGCGGCAGTTCCATGATCATTGCCGGTGGAATAATACTCTTTGCGGCCTTTCATGAACTGGGAAAGCGCCTGTGTGATGAAACGATCCGCTGGAACAGCTTTTTCCGAAGAGGAGCTCGGCAGGGGAACGATCCTGATCCGCATGCGATCAACCGCGCTGCCCGCCTGTTGAGCAGATTCTGACATGAACTCCTGCCAGATTGGAACAGATTTCCCATCGGCTGTTTTTGCATGGCCAATTGGAACACCTGCCTTTTTGGCCGCGCCAATCACATCGCGATTGTAGACAGATTCGGTTGTCAGAATGAGATGATCGACCGCGCGAACGATGCTCAAAAGCGAGGTATCGCGCGCCTGCCCCAACTGCATGTACGCAATTACACCACATGCCAGCGCCGCCATGACCGCGAACGCATAGACACCCAGCGCAATATCCGCCAGTCGTTTCATTCCCTATCCCTGCCCGAAAGCACGCACGGCCCGACGACAGGCCGAAACATATTCAGGCGTTCAAGCTAAAGTCGAAAAGTTAAGAATTGGACCAATGCCCGACGGCAGGACCCTGATTTATATTAAAAATTGGAGTTTTGGTCAGTTCGATTGAACCTTCCAACCGACCCCGAGCTGATGACGGAACCAGGTATATTGGCGCTTCGCATATTGCCTTGTTTGCGCCCGAATGCGTTCGATGGCTTTTTCCAGCGATGTCTCTCCGTTGAGGTGCTCTGATAATGCTGCAACACCAATCGCTTTGAGGATCAACGCCTCTCGAGGCAGATCGCGATCTTTGAGCAACTTCACCTCTTCAATCGCACCCTCCTCGATCATTGCATGGACCCGCGCATTGATGCGCTGATGCAATAGACCTCGATCCGGCATCAGGACCAGCCTTTGAATTTTATCGCGCTCGCCAAATAAGCCCGAAGTCGCCTGGTTCTGAAAATGCAGGAGCGATTTCCCTGTCTGATCAACAACTTCCAACGCTCGTACGAGGCGCCGTGCATCTGACGGCCGAAATTGGCCAGCAATCTGTGGATCGCGTTTTGTGAGCTCGGTATAAACGGCTTCCGCGCCCTGCTCGGTCGCAAAGTCCCGCCATTTTTGTCGAACTTGAGGATCGATATCAGGAACATCGGCGATGCCGTTCAACAACGATTTGAAATAAAGGCCTGTTCCTCCGACAAAGATCGGGACACTCCCATCCGCCCTGACTTCATCGAGAGCCTGTTTGGCGTCCTCCAGCCAACGCGCTGCGGAATAGAGCACGTCGGGCTTCACATGACCGTAGAGCAGATGCGGTGCGCGTTTGAGGTCGGTATCTTCCGGACGGGCTGTCAAGATGCGCAGCCCGTCATAGACCTGCATGGAATCGGCATTGATGACGGTGCCATTGGTTTTCTCTGCCAGTTCCAACGCCAGGCCTGACTTGCCGCTTGCCGTCGGTCCGGCTATCAGGATTGCGTCCCAGTCCGCCATTCGGCGTGTCTCCAGTCATCTTCCGGTCATACCATGTCGCTTGTTGCCACGCTGATTGCAAATCCGCAAAACCCGGTTCTGTCACCCGCAGTGGCCGAAGCGGTTTGCGAGGCGCTTTCGACAACCAGCCTTTACTGGCTGGCGGACGGCATCGCCTGCGACATTCCCCTGCCAGACGGGGCATCATCGTCCAAAACCGATTCTATCATCCGAAAAGCCATCGGCGATCAGCCTATCGATGTAGTGGTTCAAAACGACGAACACCGACGCAAAAAGGTGCTTCTCGCCGACATGGATTCCACCGTGATCGGGCAGGAGTGCATTGATGAGCTGGCAGCCCATGCTGGCTTGAAAGATCAGGTATCTGCAATCACGGCCCGCGCAATGAATGGTGAGATCGACTTCGATCCGGCCCTGCGAAAGCGTGTTGGCCTGCTCAAAGGCCTGCCGCTCAGCGTGATTGACGATGTCTGGGAGCATAGAATCACGCTGACACCCGGCGGTCGGGAACTGATAGCCACAATGCGCGCCAATGGCGGCTATGCAGCACTTGTCTCAGGCGGCTTTACGGTCTTCACCGGAAAAGTTGCGGAAGCCGTCGGGTTTCAGGAGCACCGGGCCAATCAACTTGCCCATGCCCACGGTCATCTCATCGGTACGGTGATTGATCCAATTCTCGGCAAAGAGGCCAAGGTGGAAGCCCTGCGGGACATTGTTAAGCGGCTTTCGCTCAATCCTGATGATGTGCTCGCGGTTGGCGACGGGGCAAATGATCTTGGCATGCTGCAACTTGCCGGTACAGGGGTTGCGCTTCACGCCAAGCCGGTGGTTGCGGAACAGGCAAGCGTGCGCATTGACCATGGCGACCTGACCGCGCTGTTGTACCTGCAGGGATACCGCAAGAGCGATTTTGTGCATTCAATGGGAGGTGATGGCGATGCAGCCGGACAAGGATGAAATCTTCCGCACCGACCGTCTGATCTTGCGCAACTGGCGCGACGCGGAACCCGATCATGAAGCCTGTTATCGCCTCAATAGCGATCCCACTGTCATGGAGTACTTCCCATTTCGCCGGTCTCGCGCGGAAAGCGCTGAAAAGCTGATTCAGTTCAAAGGCGAAATTGATAAAATCGGCTATTGCCTTGCGCCGGTTGTGGAAATTGAAACCGGTCAGATCGCCGGCATGACCGGGCTGATGGACATCCATTTTGCACGCCCGTTCGACGCCCAGGTCGAAATTGGCTGGCGATTTCTGCCGGAGTTCTGGGGCAAGGGCTACGCGAGTGAATCAGCCACGGGCTGGCTCAACTGGGGCTTCAAGAAGCTTGGTGTTCCCGAGATCGTGGCGTTTGCGATTGAGGAAAACACTGGATCAACAAACGTGATGAAACGGATTGGAATGGAACCTCATCCAGTCCGTGAGTTCGATCACCCGCAGGTTGGCGAAGAACACCCTAACCTCATTCGCCATGTGCTCTACCGCATCACCCGGCGGCAATGGGTGGAACTAAACTAAGAAGGGCCAGTTCCTCGCGGCCCCGACCCTTCAAAATTCAGCAGATCCGCTTCCAGACTACTCCATCCGCACCACGGCAAACCGCAATTCGCCCGTTTTTGAAGCAAGCAGAAGCAGCGCGTTCTTGCGGCCTGACTTCTTCAATTCCTCAATCCGTTTCTTCACATCATCCGTGCTCGAAACGGCTTCCTGGCCGATTTCTACGATCACATCGCCCTTGCGAACGCCTTTTTCAGCGGCAGAGGAGTTCGGGTCGACCTCAGCAACCACAACGCCTTTGACGTCTTCGGAAATCTCAAACTGCTTGCGGAATTCGTCGGTGAGTGAATCGAGCGTCATGCCGAACACGGCGTAGGCCTTCTTGGGGTCTTCCGCCGGTTTGCCCGTGGTTTCTCCTGCAGCAAGCTTTTCGCCTTCTTCAAGACGACCGAGCACCACGTCGATGGTCTGCTCTTTGCCCTTGCGCAGCACAAGCACTTTGACCGCTTTGCCAACCGGGCTGTCGGCCACGATACGGGGCAGATCGCGCATTTCCTTGATGTCGCGGCCATCAAATTTCAAAATCACATCACCGGTGATGATGTTGGATTTTTCCGCGGGACCGCCACGCGTGATGCCGGCAACCAGCGCGCCCTTTGGCTGGTCCATCCCGAGACTGTCGGCAATCTCGTCTGTCACCTGCTGGATACGAACGCCGAGCCAACCGCGCTTGGTTTCACCAAATTCGCGCAACTGCGCAATCACGTTCTGCGCCAGGTCGGATGGAATGGAAAAACCAATGCCGATGGAACCGCCGGACGGAGAGATAATGGCCGTGTTGATGCCAATCACTTCGCCATACATGTTGAACAGCGGGCCACCAGAATTACCCCGGTTAATCGATGCGTCGGTCTGAATGAAATTGTCGTAAGGGCCGGAACGGATGTCACGGTTTATTGCCGAGACAATGCCGAGCGTCACAGTACCACCGAGGCCGAACGGGTTACCGATGGCCATGACCCAGTCGCCAATACGAGCCTTCTTGGAATCACCAAAACTGACCGACTGAAGCGGCGCTTTGGGTTCCACCTTCAAAACCGCGATATCGGTTTTCTTGTCCTTGCCAACGACCGTTGCTTTCAACTTTCGGCCATCGGAGAAGTTCACCGTGATCTCGTCGGCGTCGGCAATCACGTGATTGTTGGTGATGACGATGCCAGTTGGATCAATCACAAAGCCTGAACCCAGCGACTGCACGTTTCGTGAGCGCGGCTGTGGCCGGTTGCGGTTGTTCGGTCCTTTGAAGAATTCGTCAAAAAACTCCTGAAAGGGAGAGCCGTCCGGCACGCGCGGAAATGGCGATCTACGATTGTTGTTGCGTGATGAACCCGAGACCTTCTGGCTGGTCGAAATGTTCACCACCGCGCCCAGCAGACCTTCTGCCAAGTCAGCAACAGATTGCGGTCCCTGCACTGTTGCCTGAGACAGAGCGGGCTGCACGCTTACAGGTGCGGTCGCGACGCCCAGCGTTGCAACCATCGCAACACTTGCACCAAGAACAAGATGGCGGAGGCTGCGGCGGCCACTGTCTTTTGTTTTACTCAAATGGGTCAGACGCATTGTTTCGATCTCCCGGGAATGATCAATTTGGTCCACCGCGTCGTCCCATCAAAGACCGGTGATTTTGTGTTTCACAGTGTGGGTTGCACGCGCGTAAATGCAAGAGGCTTTGATGGGCAATAACGCTATGGTGAAGCTCCGACAAAATCTGTGTGAATGTTCGCTAAAGAACCATTGTTCGTTACGAGCGGTTACGCCCCGCCCCTAGCCGCGGATCAGCCACACAACGCCAACGCCAAGGCACAAAACCACCACGCCGATGGTTCGTAGCGTGGATTCCGGCATTTCTGTGACTTTTGCCGCCATATTGCGGGCGGCATCAGGGGCTGCCGCGTAGAGCAGCCCCTCAATCACCATCACAAGGCCGATGGCCGTAACGAAATCACTCATAAAATCGCATCAAACGGAACTGAGGCGACTTTATTCAGACTTCGGCGCAGCACCTGCCGCATTCGAGAAGTACCGGAAAAACTCGGAGTTCGGCGACAGGACAAGCGTCGTGTCTGAGTTTTCCAGCGCTGCCGAATAGGCAATCATCGAGCGGTAGAATTCGAAGAACTCCGGGTCCTTGGTGAAGGCATTGGCAAAGATCGCGTTGCGTTCCGCTTCGCCCTCACCACGGGTGATCTCGCTCTCACGCTGCGCTTCCGCCTTGATTTCGATCACCTGACGATCAGCAGCAGCACGAATGCGTCGAGCAGCCTCCAGACCGCGGGCACGAAGTCGTTCAGCCTCCGCCAGACGTTCCGCCTTCATGCGCTCAAACGTCTGTTGCGAAACTTCGCGGGTCAGATCGGTGCGGCGAATGCGAACATCCTCAATGGCCAGACCCAGCTTTTCAGCTTCCGGTCTGATCTGGTCGCGCACTTCGCGCATCATCTGCGCACGTTCATCAGAAAGAGCCGCCTCAAAGCCGCGCAAGCCGTAAGTCTGACGCAAAGCCGCATCGAGACGCGTACGAAGCAGGGATTCCACGCGAATGATTGACGCGGAAACCTGCTCGCGGAACTTGGCAGCATCGGTGATGCGGTAGGTCATGAAGGCATCAACTTCATAAAACTTACCACCAGAGACCTGAACGCGGATGTCATCAAGATCGAACCGCAGAAGGCGATCTTCGATGATCTGCACCGTGTCGGCACCCGCGAAAGAGAGCGGCAGCTTGAAGTAAAGACCGGGTTCCGTTTCTACCCGTTTGATCTCACCAAAACGAAGAACAATGGCTTGCTCACGCTCGTTGACGATGAAGATGGACGAAAACACGAGGAAAAGGGCAACAGCAATGACGCCCAGTAGTACAGCTAGACGATTGCTCACTGGTTTGCTCCTTGTACACGTTTGTTAACCTCAGGCAGCGGCAGATAAGGCACGACGCCCGAGCCGCCCTGGCCATTTTCCAGGATCACTTTGTTGGAGTCTTTCAAAACCCGTTCCATGGTTTCAAGGAACAAACGCTTGCGTGTCACGTCCGGCGCCTTGGCATATTGTTCATAAACCGAGAGGAAGCGTTGCGCCTCACCCTTGGCTTCTTCCACCACCCTGCGTTTATAACCGGCAGCATCTTCGAGGATTTGCGCCGATTCACCGCGGGCCTGACCGAGCTGCTTGTTACGGTACTGGTTGGCTTCTTCCTGAACGCGATCTTCGTCCTGTTCAGCGCGCTGCACTTCATCAAACGCATCAGCCACTTCGGTCGGTGGCGCCACGTCCTCGATGTTCAGAGCACGAATAGCGATACCGGCACCATATTGCTCCAGCGTGGTTTGAAGGATGCTGCGCACCTGCTCGGAGATACCCTGTCGATCGTCACGGAAGACATCCTGCGCAGTTCGGCGGCCGACCACTTCACGCATCGCGCTTTCGGCAACCTGCTGCACCATGCCTTCAGGATCATTCACGTTGAACAGATATTTGTGAGGATCGGCGACACTCCACAGAACTGAGAAGGAAACATCAACGATGTTCTGATCGCCCGACAGCATCAAACCCTGCTGGGAACCGCCTGAACGGCCAATGGAGCCGATATTGACCTGCCGCTCCACGATCTTGATCTTCTCGACCGTTTCAATCGGCCAGAACGCGAAATGAAGACCGGCTTCGGAAAGCTCTTCCTTCGGTTTGCCGAAAACCGTTTCAACGCCCAGCTCGTCAGCATCAACCTGATAGGCGCTGCTGTAGACGTAGAGCAGGATGAGCGCGACCGCGATGATCCCGATCATAATGGGGCTCACACCGCCACCGCCTGGAATGACGGACTTCAGCCGGTCCTGGCTCTTGCGGATGATCTCTTCGAGATCAGGTGGCTGCGCACCGCCACCGCCTCCTCCGCCGCCACCGCCCGACGGACCTTGCGGACCCCTCGGACCCTGACCCCAGGGACCACCGCCCCCGCTGCCATTGTTGCCACCGTTCCAGCCACCGCCGGTTTGATTACTCCAGGGCATTCGTTTTCCTTAAAAATTCGGCTCTTCGCCTTGTTCGGGAATTGAACGATCCGCCGGATTGCCCGGATCAGACCGGGCGCAGATCAATTCGCATCTGTTGGATGTGGTTATAGGGTCGCGCAATGCGGCTTTCAACGCGACATGTGAAAATCTTCAAATCCCCAGTGAGACAGGGTTACCGGCGCTCATAGACGACAAATCGCGTATCTGCACTGTCTTTTTCACCACGTGGCACCTGCTCCTCTTGCAACACTTTCCAATCATCATCGGTGATTGTCGGATAATGTGTGTCGCCTTCAGGGGCCGCGTCGATGTGGGTGACATAGAGCTTTTCAGCCTGATCAATGGTCTGGCGGAAGATTTCGCCACCACCGATAATGCAAATTTCGTCCGCGTCGGTGCGGCTGGCCTCGCGCTCTGCATTGGCAAGTGCGGCCGGGAGCGACGACACGCGATCCACCCCATCGACCACGAACCCCGTGTCACGGGTCACCACGATATTGTGTCGGCCCGGCAGCGGTTTGCCAATGCTTTCAAAGGTTTTGCGACCCATGATGACGGGCTTTCCGGTGGTGAGCGCCTTAAAACGTTTCAGGTCGGTGGAAAGCCGCCACGGCATATCGCCGTCGGCGCCAATGACATTGGCTTTGGCAAACGCCACCACGTGCACGAGTTTGGCTGAGCTATCCATCAAACGGCCACCTTTGCCGCGATATGAGCATCCGCCTCATAGCCGATCAGCTCAAAATCATCGTAAGTGAAGGCAAACAGGTCTTGGATCTCCCGGTTCATGCGCATCTCAGGCAGGGTTTTCGGTGTGCGGGCCAGCTGGCGCTCGGCCTGCTCGAAGTGATTGGAATAAAGATGCGCATCGCCCAGCGTGTGCACGAAATCACCCGGTTCCAGATCACAAACCTGCGCCACCATCATCGTCAGCAGCGCATAGGAGGCGATGTTGAAGGGAACGCCCAGAAAGATATCACCGGAACGCTGATAGAGCTGGCAGGAAAGCCTGCCGTCCGACACGTAAAATTGAAACAGACAATGACAGGGCGGCAGCGCCATTTCGTCAATTTCCGCGGGGTTCCACGCCGACACGATCAGGCGCCGCGAGTTGGGTGATTGGCGGATATCGTCCAGCAGCCGCTTGATCTGGTCAATCGATTCCCCGTTGGGTGCGGGCCATGACCGCCACTGCGACCCGTAGACGGGGCCGAGATCCCCATTCTCGTCGGCCCATTCGTCCCAGATCCGCACACCATTATCGTTGAGATAGCGAATGTTCGTGTCACCTGCCAGGAACCAGAGAAGTTCGTGGATGATTGATTTCAAATGCAGCTTTTTAGTGGTGAGAACCGGAAATCCATCACCGAGATCAAAGCGCATCTGATGGCCAAAAATCGACCGTGTACCGGTGCCCGTGCGGTCACCACGGTCGCTGCCTTCGTGCAGCACTTTTGAAAGCAGGTCGAGATATTGGCGCATGCGGCTTTAGTGATTCGCAATCAATTCTGAATGGACGCCACACTGAAGAAGCCTTGTGACAAGTGCAAGGCGGCGAACCAACCGCCACCAGCTTATCGCCCACAATCAATTTACCGCCCCGATCAGGCTAACGAATATCGGGACACCCAAACGGCGTATTGGAACGCGCGGCATCAATCAGCACATTCCATTCTTTCTCTTTCTGCATGTCTGAGAACCGAATCAGAACCGCCTGCATCTCGCTTTTCAGTTTCTCAATCTCGTCAGAAGACCGTCCACGCACCTGCAACTTGGCCATCAAACTTGTGCGCTTTTTGTCCAGGTCGATGGCCGTTTGGAGGAATGCGAGGAACTCCTGTTTCACCACGCCTTGCATTGCGGATCGAAAAGCGGCGGGTTCCTGGTCCCAGGCATGGGCAAGACAGGGAAACCGGCTCATCGAAATTTCACCCGCATAAGCAATATAGAGCGCTGCCAACAGTGCCTCAGGCGATCTTTTGGTGAATGTTCTCATGCGCTTATAGGGTTTATAAGCGCGATCAGCATACTCGAACAAAACCGCCCGTTCGTTGGCAAACACCTGCAAGGGCCGCTCCAGATGATAGAGCGACATTAAGTTCCGTTTCACATCGAGATCCGCCCCACGATGGGTTGAAAGCATCACATCGAAACTGCGAATCTTGGTCGGATGAAGTTCGCCCGCGCGCAACAGTTTCGCCTCCAGCCTACCAAGAACGGGCATACGTCCGGTTCGCGCAACATCGATTTTTGTGTCAATCACGCTGGAATAACCCGTGATCGCCTGTTCAACCGCATCATAGGCGCGCCAGGCCCGTTGGGTGATCACCACCTCATCCGGTGCATCTCCCGGCGCAATTTCAAGCACCTCATAGATCGGCAAAAATTTGCCGTTGAAGATGTCGAGCACATCGTCGGAAACGTAGCTTCCGACCAATTGATCTCGGTTGAGGGCAGGCTTCACCGTTTTGGCGGTGTTCGGATCAACCCGTAGATGGATCAACTGATCCTGGGTGCAATCAGATGGCGCATTTTTGGTATCCGGCTTGGAGACCGGAAGCCGAGCGGCATCCGGTTCATAAAGGCGTCCGATGGATTGCAGGATTTCAGCGCATGTTGCCGCATTGGCGGTGGAAAGCCCAGTAACCAGTGTGCCAACCGTGCAAATGGTAACCGCGAACGCCTTTTTGAATTTCATAACCGTCTCCTCGTCCTCGAACCAAACTGTTCTGACAGTGCAAAGGAAACAAAAAAAGCGCGATGCAATCAATCACACCGCGCTTCGCTGACGCATGAAATCGCCAATTAGGAGCGTAAAACTAGTTCAGCACTTTGGGCCAGTTCTTATCACCCTTACGAATATAGGAGAGCTTGTCGCCCGCCCAGGTGCGCTGCACGCTTTTGGAGTAGTTGAGATAGAGCTTGCCGTTCGTGATGTCCCAGGCTTCCGGAACGGTGGGCGCGGTGTAGCCATTGCCGATGGCGTAGGCGCAGTACCCACCATATTGTGGTGCGTATTTTTCGGGGTTGGCGGCAAACTGATCACGATGTTCTGCACTGGAAAACTGCCATTTGGCACCATTCCACGAGTGGGTGATTTTCTTGTCACCGCGCACAGGTTTACCTTGAGTGAAATAGGCAACAGGATCATAGCCGTTGATGGCCACGCCACCGCGTGCCTTGAACACCTTTGCCTGTCCGGCACTCGCTGGTGTCATGCCTTGACCAAGAGCGGCGGCACCTGCGGCAACAGCGCCAAGGCCCAGCAACGTACGTCGTGAAATTCCCATCTTGCACTCCAGAATAGTGTGAAGGTGTTGTTATCGCGGTTGCGATACAAATTGAATTAATGACGCTCACATAGTGCATGTTTGAATTCATGTCGCCACACATCTATACACGCTTATGCGAGATGATTTGTGAAGGTGCCTTCTCTCACCATTTGAATCCAACACCGGATGGTTCGATATGGAATATTTGCTGGACTGGCGCGTCATCCTGGTCGCTGTTTTTGTCTCATCGGCCCTCTACGTGCACTATCGCGGCACTGTTCGGCACAAGTTTGCCCGGCAACTGACAGACCATTCCACTTTGCTCGCGCCGATCAACGCGCCGATTTACATGTTCTCGGCGGTGAAAAATTCACCCTATCTGGAACGCTCTGCCTTCCCCGAACTGGATCTGTTGAAAAACAATTGGGAGATCATCCGCGATGAGGGCATGGCGCTCTATTCCGATGGAGCGATCAAAGGTGCTGGTGCCGATCCGGACGCAGGCTTTCACTCCTTTTTCCGCAACGGCTGGAAGCGCTACTATCTGAAATGGTACGGCAAACCGCACGCTTCTGCTGCCAAAACCTGCCCGAAAACGGTTGAACTGTTGCAGTCCATTCCGGGGATCAAGGCCGCCATGTTCGCGACCCTCCCTCCGGGCGGCTATCTCGGTGCGCATCGTGATCCCTATGCCGGATCACTGCGTTATCATCTTGGCTTGGTGACCCCGAATGATGATCGCTGCAACATTGTCGTTGATGGCGAAACCTATTCCTGGCGCGATGGCGAGGATGTGATTTTCGATGAGACCTACATCCACCATGCCCGCAACGATTCCGACAAAAACCGGCTGATCCTGTTCTGCGATCTGGAGCGCCCGACCAACAATCCGCTGGCGCGCTGGTACAACAAGTTCATGTCAAAGGTGATCATGTCGGCATCCGCCACGTCAAACGAACCCGGTGAGCCGGTCGGCGCAATCAACCGGCTGTTTTCCTTCATCTATCCCATTCGTTTGAAGTTCAAAGCGCTGAAGAAGTACAACCGCACGCTCTACTATGTGGTGAAATGGGTGCTGATGGGCGGCGGGCTCATCGCGTTGTTTGTACTGCCGAATTTGTAGTGTTAGCCGCGACGTTAGCGTCGGATTATCCTGCCTTGGCCAGCATCGCGGATGGTGTCATCTGCTTCGTCTCCTGGCTTAGAAAATGCAATCTCTAACTGTCACCTTCGGGCCATTTGAGCGTCAGCGAAAATGTGACCCGGAGGCCCATTCCGTGACATCGCGAGTTCTGATCGGTTCGAGGGAAAACGGTATAGGTTCCCGGATCACGATCTCACGGTTTCACCGCTCGATCGGTCCGGGAATGACATCGGAGTGATACTTGACGTACTGCAAAATCTCACCGCCATTTGAGAAAAGGCAACTACGAGCCATTGAGCTCACACTGCTTGTCGCTGTTGGATCGGGTTTGAACAACCCTCAGCCTGACCGAATCCAACACAAAAAAAGAGGCCCCCGAAGGAGCCTCTTTTCACATCCGAAGAATGTCGCCTAATCACGCAACATCAAACCGGTCGAGGTTCATCACCTTACCGAACGCTGCCGCAAAGGCGTCCGCAAACGCACCACCGGCATCGTCGCTCGCATAGACTTCCGCCAGCGCACGAAGTTGCGAGTTGGAACCGAACACCAGGTCGACGGTCGTGCCTGTCCACTTGGTCGCGCCGGTTGAGCGATCCTTGCCTTCCAGAACAGTGTTGTCGCTGGAGGAGGTTTCCCAAGCCGTCGACATGTCGAGGAGGTTGGCAAAGAAGTCGTTGCTCAGCGTTTCTTCCTTGTCGGTGAAGACTCCGTTTTTGGAACCGTCGACATTGGCACCCAGCACGCGCAGGCCGCCAACCAGAACAGTCATTTCCGGAGCAGAGAGCGTGAGCAGTTGCGCACGGTCCACCAGCATTTCGGCGGGTTCGCGAATGCTGCCACCGTTCAGATAGTTGCGGAAGCCATCGGCCTTGGGTTCAAGCACCGCGAAGGAGTCCACGTCAGTCTGTTCCTGTGTGGCATCGCCACGGCCCGGCGCGAAGGGCACAGTGACATCGTGTCCGGCTTTCTTCGCTGCTGCTTCAACTGCAGCACAGCCACCAAGCACGATCAGATCAGCCATGGAAACTTGCTTGGAGGAAGAGCCATTGAAAGATGACTGAACGCCTTCAAGCGCGCCGAGCACCTTGGACAATGTGGCTGGTTCGTTGACAGCCCAATCCTTCTGAGGAGCAAGGCGAATCCGCCCACCATTGGCGCCGCCACGCTTGTCGGAGCCACGGAAAGTCGAAGCCGAAGCCCATGCCACCGACACCAGTTCGGAGATCGAAACACCGGAATCGAGAATGCTGGATTTCAGCGACGCAATGTCGGCATCATCGATCAGTTCATGATCAGCAGCCGGAATCGGGTCCTGCCAGATCAGCTCTTCGGAAGGCACTTCCTTGCCGAGATAGAGCGAAACAGGGCCCATGTCGCGGTGGGTCAGCTTGAACCAGGCGCGGGCAAATGCGTCGGCGAACGCTTCCGGATTTTCATGAAAACGGCGCGAGATCGGTTCATAAATCGGATCCATGCGCAAGGCCATGTCAGCCGTAGTCATCATGAGTGGAACCTTTTTGCCGGAACCGTCTACTTCTGGTGCATGGTCCTGATCCTTCAGATCCTTCGCATGCCAGATGTTTGCACCGGCCGGGCTCTTTGTGAGTTCCCAATCATAGCCGAACAGCACGTCGAAATAGCCATTATCCCACTTGATGGGGTTGGCGGTCCAGGCGCCTTCAATGCCGCTGGTCGTGGTGTGAACGCCAACGCCGGATTCAAACTTGTTGCTCCAGCCAAGGCCCTGCTCTTCGATGCCCGCACCCTCTGGCTCGCGGCCAACCAGCTCAGGATCACCCGCGCCGTGCGCCTTGCCGAAGGTATGACCGCCCGCGACAAGTGCCACGGTTTCTTCATCGTTCATTGCCATGCGGCCAAAGGTTTCGCGAATGTCGCGACCAGAGGCAACCGGATCAGGATTGCCGTTCGGACCTTCCGGATTGACGTAGATAAGGCCCATCTGAACCGCACCCAGCGGATCGGCCAGATCGCGGTCGCCACTGTAGCGCTCATCGCCGAGCCATTCCGTTTCCGGACCCCAGTAAATATCTTCTTCAGGCGCCCAGACATCAGCGCGACCACCGCCAAAACCGAACGTTTTGAAACCCATGGATTCAAGCGCCACATTGCCAGCCAAAATCATCAGGTCGGCCCAGGAAAGCTTGCGGCCATATTTCTGTTTGATTGGCCACAACAGGCGGCGCGCCTTGTCGAGATTGCCGTTGTCCGGCCAGCTGTTCAGCGGCGCAAAACGCTGCGTGCCAGTGGAGCCGCCACCGCGTCCATCATAGGTGCGGTACGTGCCAGCGCTGTGCCATGCCATGCGGATAAACAGTGGCCCATAGTGGCCATAGTCTGCCGGCCACCAGTCCTGAGAATCAGTCATTAGCGCGGTCAGATCGGCTTTCACCGCATCAAGATCGAGCGTCTTGAATTCAGCCGCATAATCAAAGCTTCCACCCATCGGGTCAGATTCGGGGTGGTTTTGATGCAGAATGTTGAGGTTAAGCTGGTTTGGCCACCAACCCTTGTTGGCAATCGATCCAGTCGCTTGATGGCCGTGGGCGCCACCAACCACCGGGCACTTGCTTGCGTCCGACATGGCTACTCCAAATGTCAATTTTAATTAGAAGAGTTCCAGACTCATATATATCGCTCATCTGCACTTGTGAAGCGGTGTTGCGGTCTCAATTGATGACAAAAATTTTTATGAATATATCGCGCGTCTGGCGGGTTAACGGGTAACCTCGCAGTTGCGCTTCAAAGCCAGCCGGTAGAGGCTGTTATCCGCTAATATTTCTGTGGAACATACAATTCCCGAGGCAGGGTGCTTCGCTCATAGTCAGGATTTGAGACCCGGTCCGGCAGGCTGACGGGATCGTGCGGCACTTCGGCATAGGGCATTTGCCCCAACAGATGCGCAATGCAATTCAATCGTGCCTGCTTTTTGTCGTTGCCCTCAACAATCCACCAATGCGCCTCATTGATGTTTGTGCGCTCAAACATCTCTTCCTTGGCGAGGGTGTAGTCCTCCCAGCGAATGCGGGATTCCAGATCCATGGGGCTCAGTTTCCACTGTTTCATGGGATCATGAATGCGCATAAGGAAGCGGAATTGCTGCTCTTCGTCAGTGATCGAGAACCAGTATTTGATCAATCGGATGCCAGAGCGAACGAGCATGCGCTCAAACTCGGGAACATCGTTGAAAAACTGTTCGACCTCGTCGGGCGTGGCAAAGCCCATAACCCGCTCAACGCCAGCGCGATTGTACCAGGACCTGTCGAAGAGAACCATTTCGCCCGCCGCCGGCAGGTGCGGCACGTAGCGCTGAAAATACCACTGCGAGCTCTCTCGCTCCGTGGGCGCTGGCAGCGCAACCACGCGGGCAACGCGAGGGTCCAGTCGCTGAGTGATGCGTTTGATGACGCCCCCTTTGCCCGCCGCATCCCGGCCTTCGAAAATCACCACCACTTTTTCATTGGATGAGACAATCCAATCCTGAAGCTTCACCAGTTCAGCCTGCAGGCGAAACAGTTCCTGAAAATAGGTTTGACGTGTCAGGGTCGATTCAGACCACCAGCGTTTGATCCCCCTCAGTTCCTGGGCAATGCGGAAGTCGTCAAACTCCATCTCCAGTTCTTCATCAAAACTGTCGCGGAGTTCGGCTTCGAGCCAGGTGTCAAAATTGCTGTTGTCGGCTTCAGAACTCATTCCTGCCTTCCATTTTTGAGAATGCTATCAGCGGGGCTGGGATTCGGGATCGCTGAATGGCACGACTATAAGACGGCGTTGTGACGTTGGGTATCGGGCAATTCGGCTCACCGGCCGTTTGAGAGCCTGGAAACGCACATTGATGCGATGAACATTGTCGGGGTCACGGTTTCGTGTTCGAATGTCGATCAAACAATCTGAATAGTTGCTCCGATCCGGGTGTTCCCATCCCGTAACCAACCCTTCGGGAGGATATTTTATGAAAAATCTTGGTCTGTGCACCATGATCATCGCCATGAGCATTCTGGCGCTCGCACAAATCTCTTATGCCGCCGACAAAAAACACTGGTCTGTGGTTTCGGATGAATCGAAAGTAACATTTGGTTCGGTGAAGAAGGACACTGTTGGCGAAGTGCACACCTTCAATGGCGTGACCGGGTCAGTATCCAGCGATGGCAAGATCGCCATTGAGATCGCCACCAACAGCGTCGAAACCAACATCGATATTCGCAACGAGCGTATTCTCAGGCACGTGTTTCAGGCTGCGTTTCCAGCGATCTCCATCAACGGTCAGCTTGATATGAGCGAGATTGATGGTCTCGATGTCGGCGGAACCAACACTGTTGATGTGGAAGCCTCACTCACAATCAACGGCAAAAACGTTCCCGTTGAAATGTCCTTGTTTGTTGCCCGCCTTTCCAAGAAGCGTGTTCTGGTCACCACCGACGAAATGATCATGCTGTCGACCGAAGATCTCGGCATTGACGCTGGCATCACCAAGCTCATGGAACTCGCCAAACTGCCGGGAATCACCCGCGTGACACCGGTAACCGTGCGCCTTGTTTTCAAGCGCAGCGAAAAGCAGGCAGGCCTGAAGTCAGATGCAACAAAGGTGGTGGCAACAGCCACCACCGCTGCAATTGAAGGCGATATCAAGAAAGGCAAGAAAGTCTACAAAAAGTGCAAGGCCTGTCACGACGTCAAAAAGACCAAAAACAAGGTCGGCCCGCATTTGGTCGGGATCTTTGGTCGCGAGATCGCGTCGGTGGACGGGTTTAAATACTCCAAGACATTCAAAAAGCTCCGCGGCAGCACTTGGACCGTTGAGGAACTGACCGCCTTTTTAAAGAAGCCGAAGAAATACGCTCCGGGCAACAAGATGTCGTTTGCTGGTCTGAAAAAGGACAAGGACATCAACAATCTCCTTGCCTACATCCAGTCAGAACAGAAGTGAGGTCGTTTCAGGAAACGACCTCAACACGCGCTACGATATGATGTTGAACTCTGGCCCATACGGGAACCTGGTTATGTTGCGCGCACCGGTTTCTTCCACGATCAGGATATCATGCTCACGGTAGCCGCCGGCACCCGCCTTCCCTTCCGGAATCCACAGCATTGGCTCCATCGACACTACCATGTTTGGTTCCAGAACGGTTTCAATATCTTCGCGCAATTCGAGCCCTGCTTCACGACCATAATAGTGGGACAGGATGCCAAATGAATGCCCGTAACCAAACGAGCGATATTTCAAGAGCCCGCATTCATCGAAATAACGATTGAGTTCCGCGCAGATTTCGGCGCACGAGATGCCGGGTTTGATGAGGGACAGTCCCAGTTCATGGGCTCCCACGTTCGCCTCCCAAATTTTAAGAGATGCCGCGTCTGGTTCCCCCAGAAAGAGAGTGCGCTCCAGCGCTGTATAATAGCCCGAGATCATCGGAAACGTGTTCAGAGACAGAATATCACCCATCTGAAGACGCCGTGTGGTCACCGGATTGTGCGCGCCGTCCGTGTTCAGCCCGGACTGAAACCACACCCAACTATCGCGCAATTCGCTGTCGGGGACGGATTGGGCAATCTCCAATTCCATCGCGTCGCGTCCGGACATCGCAACATCCACTTCCCGCACACCTTCAGCGATCGCTTCCTTCACCGCCGCGCCACCGACATCGGCAATCCGCGCCCCTTCCGTAATCAGCGCGATCTCCTCGCCAGACTTCACCATGCGAAGGCTCATGACATCGGGGGCGATGTCGATGATTTGAGGGTCGCCAAGCATCTGCTGCAGTGTTTCGCGGCCACTTAGGGTGAGGTGATCCCCCTCAATGGCGAATTGTTTGGGGGTTCCCATGACATGCTCAACCGCCCGCCAGAAATTGTTGCGCTGCCAGTCCGTATAGATGAGGTTTTCACCAAACCCCCGGCGACCCGGCTGGCCGCCATCAATGTTCGCTGAAATGGTGACACATTTCTCCCGTGTCACAACGAGCCCGTAGGGCCTGCCAAAGCTGCAATAGAGGAAGCCACTGTAGTAGGCCACATTGTGCATTGAGGTGAATAAGACGGCTTCGACGTCTCGCCTTTCCATCAACGAACGAAGTGCCGCCAGCCTATTTTCATACTCGTCGTCGGAAAAAGGCAGCGGTGCACGCGAGCCATTCCTGCGCGAAAAAAACGAGTTCGATTGGAGTGAGTAAGACATTTTTGCTCTCCCAGCCGGGTTTTCCGACAGGAAGCGCCCGGCACATCTGTCCGGGCGTGCAGGACTGTGAATTAGAGCCGGATTTTCGGCCCCAACACCACACTCATGGGCAGCGACGCCATCGCTGCGAGCAACACCGCCTTTACCGCGGAGTTTTTCATTGGGTCAAGCACGAACCGGCATGACGGGATGGATCATTGTAGGTTTGCTCGAAAACTCGTCGGAGTGAGCGTTACGTGAGCATCAAGTGGGGGGCGAAGTTCAAACGCATTCGGCTTCCTTGAGAAGTTCCACAACCGAAAAAGAACCCATTCGCTTCTATGGCTGTCTGCAACCTGTAACTCATTTTGAGATATATGAAACGGAGTACGTTCCCAACCGTTGGTCGTCTTGACTTCAACCAACCTCCGACGCCCATCCAGCGAGAAGCTGGAAATATCATAGCCGGCACCATCTCCGTTTTGCTCTGATATCCATCGAACTTTCTCTGAAAGATCGGCTCTACCAGAGTTCCGAAGAAGCGCGCGCTCATACTCCATCACGAGTTCTTCCCCTGCGCGACCTAGAGCTCTGTTTCGCTCGTCTCGTGCTGCCACGTCAAACTGTTGGGCAAGTTTCGATGCCTGCTCTGCCTCGTTGGGTGGGGGTTGGTTGGATGCCGTCGGCGGAGGCCCGACCCAAAGACTCTCTGCTTCCTCAAGACCAAATTCAGTCTGCTGACTCGGGACTCTTTCAATCCAAGACTTGTTTGAACTAAACCAATTGACGACAGATTCCACCAACGAGGATTGAAAATTAAACGCTGGCTTGTAGCCGTCTATCCAGGTTTCCCCAAGACTCTTTAGAACAGCGCTGATGTTCTGATGTTTGAACTCAATCGAGCCTTCGGTTCGATTGTCGAGAAGTGGAAGTAGCTGTCGCCTATGTTCAGCTTTGCTGTAGCCATGTCCGCGAACATCATCAGCCAGCATTGCGAAATAATCTGCAACGATTAGATCATTTTCGCGTTGTGACCAGGATCTATCTGCCATGATGACGCAAGAGTTCGCTTATGCTCGTAGGTGGAAAGACCGGTCCATTCACAAATATCGTAAAAAAACCCCGGCGAACCGGGGTTTTTGAGAGCTTGATGGGATCAAATAGAACACTCAAAGATCGCCGAGTTTTCCCATATGCTTGGCAACGAGATAGTAGAAAGTGACGCGGCTTTTGCTGCGGTCGTCCTTCATGGCTTCGCAGACCTTGCCGATGATGTCGTTGGCTTTATCTTCGTTGGATTCACCGAGCTTCTTTTCGCACCACTTAGCGCGTACGCGCTCCAGTTCAGCCGGATCGGAACAGGAAACAAGCGAAGAATCGCGGTTTCTCAGCGCGATGCCGAGATGTTTTACGATCTTCTGCACGGTTTCAGCATCAGCGCCCGAATCGTACTTTTGAACATCAGCAAGATAGTCACTCATATATCTCTCCCAGAATTGCCCTTCACGACATATTTTTACAGCGATTTCAGCATGATATGGGCGTTCACAAAGCGCAGACTTCGGCCCGGAATCACGGTTGTATCGCGGCTTCCTCACATACTGGCCTTTTCATTCGCCCCTGCCAAGCCTATATTGAGGATGTCGGTTCGCCGACTATGACAATAAACGGTCTGTGAAATAAACCATTCGGACCCGGGGGCAGTACCCGGCGCCTCCACCACAACACATCCGATCATCAGCTGATGTTTTGTGGCGGGGGCGAAACAGGATCGACGAGGGCGTAAAGACAGTTCTTTTGTTCGGCATGGTAGCCACCGTTATCGGGCCATTACAGTAGTTGCAAACGACAACTATGCGGAAGCACGCCTCGCTGCTTAAGCAGTGCGGATGTTTCAATTAAACTCCTGAGGGTTCGCACCTTCAGGCGGGGTTCGGAGGCACCTGGCAACAGAAGCCTCCACTTAATTTGCAATCGGCGTCCATTGATTTTGAAACGGATTGTGTCGCACGTCCGTTCCTTGACCCACCACAGCATCAATTGCATTGTGCTTGTCATGATAAACGATTCCGCACGCCCACCAGGAACAAAAGCCAGAGTTTTATGTCAGAAGACCTGATCCGCTACGATGTTCTGGCCCAGGAGGCGTTGCGCGGCGTCGTGAAAAAGATACTCGGCGAAGTGTCGCGCACCGGACTACCGGGCGACCATCACTTTTACATCTCCTTCGCAACCAAGCACCCCGGCGTGCGCCTGTCGAACAGGATGCGTGCCCAATATCCTGACGAGATGACCATTGTCGTGCAGCATCAGTTCTGGGAGATGGAAACGGGGGACACCGAGTTCGAAATCGGCCTGTCGTTCAACGACATCCCCGAAAAACTGAAAATCCCTTACGCTGCGATCAAAGGTTTTTTTGACCCAAGCGTGCAGTTTGGCCTTCAGTTCGATGTCGAGAATGATGCCGTCGATGATGAGGAAGAGACTGTTCCTTCAAGCATTACGGCCATTTCCAAAGACCTTGCTCCGACAGCTCTTGCCGCCGTTCAGGAAACACCAGAAGCTGTGACGCCGGCAAACTCCGAAACCGCTGATGATGTACGGGACGAAGAGAGCGCTGAGGAGACGGATGCAGAGTCCGACAGCGAAGAGGCGGCAACCGCGGAAGTCGTTTCACTGGATGCATTCCGCAAGAAGAATTAAACCATTCCCCACGGAGAGTGGCCTTGGCGGACATCATCAATCTCAGACAGAAGCGTAAACAGGTGAAGCGCGAGACCAAATCTGCAAATGCGGAAGAAAACCGTGTTCGTTTTGGTCGAACCAAGGCGCAAAAGGAACTTGACCGCCGCCAGCTGAAGGCAAGCGACGACCACCTCGACGCGCACCACCTCGACGCGCACCGCCTCGATCGTCCGGATGATGCATAAGTTGGCTAGGCTAGGTCGAACCCAAATTCGTCATTCCGGCCTTCATGGCCGGAATCCAAATATGGCTGCAGATCGGTGGATTGCGGCCCTGAAGGCCGCAATGACGATGGAAAAGGCAATGCGTTTTCAGATTCTGTCGTCACAGTTCCGTTTCGTGACAACACTCTAGAGCATATTCCCGAAAAGTTGATCGACTTTTCGGACAAGAATATGCGTGAAAACAAAGAGATAGAGCATTTTGAGTGACTCCGTTTAAACGAAAAATGCTTTAGTTCACCATGGACAGCAGAATCGAAAAACACTCGGTGCTGATTAACGGCCACGCCACATCCTTCACGCTGGAAAACTGGTTCTGGCGCGAATTAAAGGCTCTGGCGCAACGCCGCGGTCAGAGCCTCTCTATTCTTGTGGGTGAGATCGACGAAAATCGCGGCGAAGCGGGCAACCTGTCCGCGGAAATCCGGGTGTTCGTGGCCAAGGAATTGGCGAAAACAGAAGGGCGACTTTAGAGCCCGTTGGCTTTGCCATGCTTCGGTCCTCAACGACCGTCATTCCGTCCGTTGCAGCACTGTGGTCAGGTTAATACCAATGGGGATTGAATTTCACTTTCACCCAATCCACCGTCATTGCGGCCTTAAGGGCCGCAAACCATTAAAGTTGCATTGCTTTTGTGGATTACGGCCCTAAGGGCCGGGATTACGAAAGTGGGTGATTTCATTTCGCCGTTGGTATCAGTACTTGCTGGCAGGGCAAAACTGCGGCGGGCTCAATCCGGACAGCAGCCCAATGGACACGGACCAGGTCTTTGGATCAAACCCGAAGACGACAGACGGCGAGTTAAAAATAACCCACTCAATTCCCGGTTTGCGGGCGTTTCAGAATATCCTCAATGTCAGTGAAAACGCCCGGCAGATTGCCGCCTGAACCACGCTCCGGCACCAGAGAAATTGGCGGAAGCGGTTTGGCTTCAACATTCTCCCCAGCCGTCTGCCCGCCCCCTGCCTGAGGCTGCTTTGTCAACGGCACTGGTTTTGCGGGGTTGGATGCCTGACGGCGCACCCGCTTCGGCTTGGGCGACGCCTTCTTCGGCGCTGGCTTCACATCCTTGGCCTTGGGGGCAACCTTGTTCTCCTGCCCCCGTTTCAACCGCTCCTGCTCCAGGCGCAAGGCGCGCTCCTGTGCCCGCTCTCGGCCCCGGTAAAGCCTTGCAAATCGTACGAGCCTTTGACGCTCCACAATGTCGGCCTTTTGGGCCTCAAACTCGCGCTCGCGCCGTTCGTGCGCCCGCATGGTGAGGAACGTGGCAATCATATCGGTGTTGACGGTCGCTGTCGGGTCCACAAGTGGTCCGGTCACATCGTAGGAAATCTCCGGCACGGCACCCACCACACCCTCCTTGCCCGCATCAAACGCGAGCGTGGCAGAGGCGTTCATGGTTCCGCCGAGAAGGTCGATCTTTAAATCAGAAGTGACTTTGGCACCGCTCGCGCGCGCAACCACGTTGCTCGCCCGCACCCCGCCACCGGCGATGGAAAAGGCCACATCCACATCACCAAATCCGAACGCGCCATCATGAATGGCCCCGGCCACAATGCCGGACGTGGCGGTGTCGATGTCCTCATCATTCACTTTGTCAGCCGCCGTAAATATCGGTCTGAAGGCTTGTGCATTGAGTTTGGGAACCGAACCGTGCTTGATTTTCAACAAGCCACCACCGGCGAGGCTGGTGATGATGCGCTGCATGCTGGTGCCCGCGCCCTCAATGCTGGCTGTCAGATCAAATCGGCCATCAACGACCGGAAGGTCGGAAAAGCGCCACATGGTCTGTTCCAATGCGCCGTCTTCGACTTTGAGTTGCCCGCTGATCAAGGCGGAGTCGCGTGTGTTGGAGAGAATGAGCGACCCAGACGCCTGCCCTCCCAGCCACTTCATCCGCGCATCCTGCAGGGTGAGATCGCCATCGCGCACATTGAGCGTGCCGGTGAGATATCGTCCAAGCCCAATCGACTCTGGTCGATCCAGCAGCATGTGAAACTGATCAACGGCCAGCTTCACCGTTCCATCGAACCCTTTGAATGTAGCGGGACGAACCGGGTTTTGTGACCACGCTCCCAGAGAGCCCTCCAGAGTGGGCGCTCCAATAACCAGCCCGAGCATAGTTTCCATGGCGAGCCCGTCGAGCTTTAATTCGCCATCCGCACGAGGGCGCGGCTCCGCATCAGCGTCGATCGTCAAAGCGCCGGAAAACGGCGCACCATTGAAGTTCCCGTCAATCTTTTTCAGCGAAAACGTGGATCCTGCGAGCACGGTCTGCGCCGAAACACTCAGCCCCGAACGATTGCCGAAATCGGGCGGCACAAGTCCTGACAGCAGATAGACCGGATCAAGATCACTGGAGGTGAAGCGAGCGTTCAGATCACTGCCGAGATCAAAGGCCTCATCATACCCAATCCGCCCGCTTGCATTGAGTGTGGAGCCGGGCAGCGCGGCGAGAATTTCCGTGTCGAGCGCCGCCAGATTTTGCCCGTCGAGTGAAATTTTCACGCCGAAGGGTCCGCCAACCTCAATCGGCAGCACTGGGGCGCCCATTTGGGCCAACAAAACGGCGGGATCCTGATTTTCCAATTCGAGAACAGATGTGACTGCGAGCGACCCCAGTTCGGAAACTTTGCCAGTTAGTCCGAGTTTCAGATCGACTTTGCTGCCGGCGATCTTGCCAACAACGCCGATATCGGACTTGGCACCGCCGGCGGTCGCCACGGATTTCAGTTCCAGACCAATTTCCACATCATTGAGCAGTCGCGCCTCTCCCCGCAGGCCTTGAAAACCCGGCCAGCGGCCAAGCTTCCGATCAATAAGCCGCAACAGTGCGCCACCGTTTTTGGCGGTGATGGATGCGGTGATCGAACCATCCGGTTTGGACAGCGCATTTTTTAATGCACCACTCGCGGAAATTTTCGCGCCCGACAGGCGCGCAATTTCGATGCGCTCCAGATCGATATTGCCATCGCGGGTGCGTACCCGCATGTCCACATCTTCGGCATTGACACCAAACGCTGTAAAGCGTTCGGATTTGATGGTCAGATCCACATCATGTCCAGCCAGTCGGGCTTCATCGCCTTCCGCCGCGAACATGCCAAAAAAAGCTTCCAGCGTGTCGAAATTGACCTCATTGCCTTCCAGATCGACAATCAGCCGGGGCCGTCCAACATTGCCGACCCGTCGTTCAAGTGATCCTTTAAGTTGGCTGCCACCGAGAATTGCTTCGAGATTCTCCATTTGCAGCAGACCACCGAAGACGTTGATTTTGGAAGAAAAACCGGCATTGGAGAGGTTGCGAATTGCATCGTCAACATCCTTCACCAGCCAGCCCGCAAAACCGGATGGCTGCTGCGAGGCCAGCAACAGGTCGCCGCTATAGCCAAAGTTCTTTCCAAGATAGAGGCTGCCATTGGCCTGCAATCGGGTTCGCCCGGGCAGTCGCAAATCAAGATTGCTCAACGCCCAGCCATTTGAGCGGGCAAGCGGTTTCAGATCGACGCCGATCTCGCGAATGACCGTATCCCCGGCCACAATTGCCGGCAGATAAAGAGAAATCGTACCGCGCCCGGCGAAGGTTGGAACCTGTTCAACAATCTCCCGTATGGTCTGAATACGTTCGCCAATGGGTACAATATTTCGCTCGACAACCTCGCGCCCTTGTCGCTCGGCTTCCATCCTGTCGAGATCAATCTGCTGCCCCTCAGCGACAATCCTGAAATCCCCACCGTCGGTCAGTTTGGCAACCGCTGACCCCGACACCGTGTAGGGATCATCGAGATTACCGATACGGGACTGGAATTTTTCAACGCGGATACGTTCCGCATTCGCCTCAAACACCCCTTCAGTGCGCACAGGCAAGGATTCATAGGTCGGTGCCCTCGGCTCCACCCCGGCAACGCGCGCATTGGCAACTGAATAGGGTTTGGCAACAAACTCACCGCGATAGGTCAAAAGCCCATTCTCAAGAGCCAACGGCCCATCAAGCTGAACATCATAGGGGTGCGCATCCGGTTGCAGCAGAATTTTGCTGCTGATGCGTCCGGAAGGCTGAAAACGGCCTGTGTTGACCAGAAACCGCCCGCGCTCACCGTTCATCGCGGCATTGCCTTCAATCCGCCACGGGCCAAGCAACGAGCGGGCCGATACTGCCACATCCATATCGGCGACCTTCCAGAACTGGCCGGTGCGCGCATTGTTGATGGCAATTTCTCCACCGAGCACATTGATGTTTTCAATCACAATGTCGTCGGCCTGAATGTCGAACGGGAAATCCGGCTGGCGCGTGATCCAGTCGACACTCCCCTTTTCATCAATGGCGACATTCAGCTTGGGATTGCTCAACTGCATGTCGACAATTACCACATCGCCCTTCATCAGCGGTGCCAGATCGGCATCGATGCGCAGCGTGGCGGCCGTCATCATGGGCTTGCCGTCAGCCGTGGTTCCAACATTGATGTCGTGAAACGTAATGGATGGCAGCGGCAGCAGGCGGGCCCTGACATCGCCGCGCACTTCCACCTTCTGTCCCAGGATCTGGCTTGAACGCCTCTCAAGCTCCAGCTTGTAGGGTTCCCAATCGATAAAAAACGGCGCAATCAAAACGCCGAACAGCGCCAGCACCAAAAGTCCACCAAACAGAATGAATAGGCGTATCAGCGTTGTCGCTCCCAGCGCATTGTCGAGCCGAACTGTTGTTCGGCACCGAAAATCATCAAGACATCATATCAATGACATCTATGCGCCCATATTGCGGCAGACTGCCAACAGTGCAACTCAATTCGAACTGAAAATCTTACCCGGATTCATGATATTGTCGGGATCGAGCGCCGATTTGATGGCAACCATCAGATCAGTGCCTGTGCCATGTTCCAGCCGGACGAAGCGCTTCTTCCCCTGTCCGACACCATGTTCACCGGTACACGTGCCGTCCATAGCGATGGCTCGCGCACTTAGCCGGTCAACCATTGTTTCCGCGGCTTCCACCTCTTTTGGATCATCCATGAAAATGAGTGGTGACATGTGAAAGTTTCCGTCTCCCACATGGCCAACCAGAGGCGCCATCAACCCAAGCTCTTCCACATCTTTCATGGTCTCGGTGATACACTCGGCGAGCCGGGAAATTGGAACGCAGGCATCTGTTGCAAACGGTCGCGCGCCCGGTCTCAATGTCTGAGATGACCAGTAGGCATCGTGCCGTGCCTTCCAGAGCCGATTGCGATCTTCGGCAGCCGTTGCCCACTGAAAGGCTGATCCGCCATATTCATCGGCAATCTGGCGAAACAGTTCCGTCTGTTCCGCGACCGAAGATTCCGACCCGTGAAACTCAAGAAACAGGGTCGGCTTTGCCTCATAATCAAGCTTCGAATAGTCCCGCACAGCTTTCATCTGGAGCGCATCGAGCAGTTCTATCCGGGCCATGGGAATGCCGGTTTGCATAGCCAGAATAGTCGTGTTGCAAGCATCTTCCACCGTCTCGAACTGGCAGACAGCCGCCGACATCGCTTCCGGGATGCCGTAAAGCTTCAGCGTGATTTCCGTAATGATGCCGAGCGTCCCCTCCGAGCCGACGAAGAGCCGGGTGAGATCATATCCTGCTGACGATTTCTTTGCCCGTTTGCCAGTGGTGATCACCTTGCCATCTGCCGTCACTGCCGTCAGGCTCACCACATTTTCGCGCATTGTTCCGTAGCGCACCGCATTGGTGCCGGAGGCGCGAGTGGAGGTCATTCCGCCGATTGAGGCGTTGGCGCCAGGATCGATCGGAAAAAACAGGCCAGTGTCCCGCAGATTGGTGTTGAGATCCTCCCGGGTCACGCCGGGCTGGACCGTGCAGCAAAGGTCCTCTGCATAAATCCCGACGATCTTGTTCATCTCCATCAGATCGATGGAAATTCCACCCGCTGGTGCGTTGACACCGCCTTCAAGCGACGTGCCCGTGCCGAAGGGGATAATCGGCACCTTGTGCTCCGCACAAACACGCACAATTTCCTGAACTTCCTGCGTGGAATGCGGGTAAACCACTGCATCCGGAGCCTGTGAAGGAATATAGGTGGTGGTGTGGCTGTGCTGCTCACGAAGCGTCTGGCCGGTATGAAAGCGGTCGCCGAACCTTTGCTTTAGAATACCAAGCGTGGTCTCGATCCCGCTCTCATTGCGTTCCAGGCGAACAACATCCGAAAGCGCCATTGCGCCACCTCCCAGTCAGATTTACTTATCTGACAACTAACAAGCTTTACGATCAAAGAGATAGTACCAGATTGACGTCGTGGGGGTCCATCGAACAATTAGGAGACACACCGTTCTGGTCCACAAATCGTAAATGGGAAATGCATGACGAAATCTGAAAACCCGCTGGACGCAGCTCCGTTTGTCTCATCAATCCTGCAGATTGAAAAAGATTGGATCGACTACAATGGCCATCTCAACATGGCCTACTACAACGTCTTGTTTGACCGGTGCGCGGACGAAGTGTTTGCCTTGTTTGGCGTCGGGCCGGACTATCAGAAAAGCCGAAACCTCACGATTTACACGGCTGAGGCGCATGTTCGCTATCATCGGGAATTGCACCTAAGCGATCAGGTGCGTGTTTCATTTCAAATTCTTGATCTCGATGAAAAACGCATCCACACCTATCAGGAGATCCACCACGTGGATGGCTGGCTGGCAGCGTCCAGCGAAGTGCTCGCGCTGCATATTGATCAATCAGGTCCCCGGGTTGCGCCATTTCCGGACGATGTATCGGAACGAATTGGCCGCATGGCCAAGGCCCATTCCAGCCTTCCAAAACCTGAAAAAGCCGGTCAGCCGATTGGAATTCGGCGGAAATAGACCGTTCAGGTTCCTGGCTGGTCCACCAGCCAGTTTTCGACATTCAACCCGGTGACGCGTGAAAATTCACTCTGGTTCGCGGTCACCAGCGTCAGGTTCTGGCTCACCGCATGCGCCGCAATCAGAAGATCGTTTCCACCGATCAGTGTGCCTTTACGCTCCAAATCTGCGCGGATTGAGCCATATTTTTGATCCACATTGGCCGGAAGAACCAGGACCTCGATCCGATCCAGCAGCGCTTCTATTCGCTGGGTCAACTGAACAGACCCTTTCTTCTGCGCGCCATACCGCAACTCACATGCCACAATCACACTCGTGGAAATTGCTCCCTCTCCAACCGATCTGATCCGTTCGAACACCTGCCCCTGCGGGTTGCGTATCAGATCGGAGATGATGTTGGTGTCGAGTAGATATTGCTGGATCAAAGCTCGACCGGCTCCGGATGCGCATCAGCAATCTCGGGCAAATCATCATCGACCGACTCTGCATTTTGAAGAAAACTGAGCAGCGAACTCGAAGCGGCCGGCTCAACGATCAGCTTCTCACCAATTTTGGTCATGATGACCTCGTCACCCGGCAATTCGAAATCGACGGGTATTCTCACCGCCTGACTGCGGTTGTTTCGAAACAGCTTGACTGTGCGTCTTTCGCTCATAGGTCAAGTCTCAATTGCATATACAATAAACATATACAATTTTTACCCGGCTTTCAACGGCGTTTTCACCCGCTCAAAAGAAGCAACCCGTTCACCGCAAATTCACCAAAAATAAACCAAGTTGAAAGGCCCGGATGATACGGTCTACCCATGCCAGATATCATTCGCCGCCTGCCAGGAATTCTGATCCAGTGGATCACGCCCAATCTCAGGGATTTCTGGGACACCCGCCAACTGAAAATCTGGCTGGTTTCCCTCCTGATCGGCGTGTGCGTATCCGTGGCCGCAATCATGTTTCGCGAGCTCATCGGCCTGTTCCAATGGCCGTGGTTGCGCGACATGTCGGAGAATGTGGCAAGTGCGGCTCGGGCCACCCATTGGTCGGTCGTTCTTCTGGCGCCCGCATTTGGCGGACTGATTGTCGGACTGCTGCTGCAACACTGGCTGCCGCCCAGACGAACCGGCGGCATCGCAGATGTGATTGAGGCACGTGCGCTTGGCGGGCGCAACATCGACTTCAAGATGGGCATCAAATCATCGATCGTCACCGCCCTCTCGCTGGGCGCCGGAGCAAGTGCCGGACGTGAAGGTCCGATGGTGCACCTAGGCGCAACAATATCCACTTCAATTGCCGCCTCTCTGCGATTTCCTGATTGGGGGCGTCGCACGCTTTTGGCCTGCGGAGGAGCGGCGGCGGTGTCAGCCTCGTTCAACGCGCCGATTGCCGGTGTCTTGTTCGCCCACGAAGTGATCCTGGGCCACTATGCCATGCGATCATTCGTACCGATCGTCATCTCATCCGTGTTCGGAACGCTACTTCCGCGCATGTGGTTCGGCGATGTCGCAGCCTGGTCGGTACCGGAATACAATATCACATCCTATTTCGAGTTTCCGGCCTTTGCCCTGCTTGGTCTCACCTGTGCCCTTGTTGCGGTGCTGTTTCAGTTCGCTCTGATCAGCAGCGACTATATTGCGCGCAACATAACCATGCCCCTGTGGCTGCGTCCGGCCATTGGTGGCCTGCTGATTGGCGCCATCGCGCTCTACTATCCTGAAGTGCTGGGCGTCGGATACGAAGCAACCGACAAAGCCCTGAAAAACGAACTGCCACTCACGCTTCTGCTTGCCCTTCTGATCGCCAAGACCATTGCGACGGCCATAACGCTCGCGTCGCGTTTTGGTGGCGGCATTGTCGCCCCATCGCTCTATCTCGGAGCCATGGCAGGCGGCGCGTTTGGCCTGATCGCGGCCAAGTTTCTGCCAGAAATGGCGTCCAGTCAGGGCCTTTATTCGATCCTCGGCATGGGGGCGGTTGCTGCCGCCGTCATCGGCGCACCCATCTCAACCACCGTGATGGTCTTCGAACTGACAGGCGGTTACACGCTATCGATTGCGCTCTTGCTGGTGGTTTCGATTGCTGCTGGCATCAATCAGGCGATCCACGGTCGCTCTTATTTCCAATGGCAGTTGGAGTCCCGCGGACTTGTGGTGCAGAACGGGCCGCATCGCTATCTGGTCCGCAACACTCGTGTTGAACGATTTATGGCGCCGCTGGCGGAAGGTGAAACACCGGAACCACACAATCCGGAGAAAGACCCACCGGCAATGAAACCCTCTGACACTTTGGAGCACGCGCTCCGAATGTTCGATCAGGGCGGACATGCCCGATTGCCGGTGATTGATCCCAATCAACCGGACAGGATCATTGGCTGGGCGACCCAGGTCGCGGCGTTGAGGCATTTCAATCGCGCGCTGATCGACGTGAGTGAAGAGGAACATCGATGACCCTAACTCGCATCTGCGCCGCACTCGGCTTTGTCGTTTCGATTTCACTCGCTGGCCCTGCCGCTGCGGTCAACAAATCAAAGGCAGAGCAACAATTCCGCCAATGGCAATCGAATGTGCTTTGGCCCAAGGCGAAGAAAGCGGGCGTTTCTCGTCGAACCTTTCAGGCGGCTTTGAAGGGCGTGAAGCTCGACTGGTCGATGCCGGAAATCGTTCCGCCCGGTACGCGCAAATCACCGCCCAAGAAGCAATATCAGTCCGAGTTTCGCCAGCCCGGAGCCTATTTCAATCAGCGCTCGCTGAACATTCTGGCCCAGCGGGGCGGGGCACAAATCAAGCGCTTCGCAAAGACCCTTACCCGGATTGAAAAGAAATACGGTGTTCCAAAAGAGATCATCGTTGCGATCTGGGGCCGGGAATCCGGTTTCGGTCGGGTCAAGATGCCCAAGAATGCCGTTGCTGCGCTGGCAACATCCGCCTTCATGGGATGGCGCAAGGAGTTATTCGAACGCGAATTGATTGCCGCGCTGAAGATCATCGACAAGGGTCACATTTCAGCCAAGGCGATGGGCAGTTCGTGGGCCGGCGCGCTGGGTCAGCCTCAGTTTCTACCGTCGAAGTTTGGTACCTACGCCGTGGATTTCGATGGCGATGGCAAGCGCAACATCTGGACGTCAGCCCCCGACACCCTCGCCTCAATTGCCAACTATCTCGCCAGACACGGTTGGCAATCGGGGCGTGATTGGGGATTTGAGGCACGCATTCCCGCGTCACTCTCTTGCTCGTTTGGCGGGCCGGATCAGGATCGCACCATCGGCGCATGGAACAAGAAAGGCGCCAAACGCATTTCGGGCCGTGCCTTTCCGGCAAATGAAATGCGAGGCAAGGGATATTTGCTGTTTCCGGCAGGACGGTTTGGCCCGACCTTTGTTACCACACCGAATTTCTATGTGCTGAAAGCCTACAACGAGTCCGATCTCTATGCACTGTTTGTCGGACACCTTGCAGACCGAATGCGCGGCGGCGGCGCTTTCAAGACCAAATGGCAGAAACTGCCCACCTTCAGTCGGGCTGCGGTCAAATCCATGCAGGATCGCCTCATTGCGCAGGGCTATGACGTGGGAGGGGCCGACGGGCTTGTGGGCTACAAAACCCGCACCGCCATTGGTATGTGGCAAGAAAAGCAGGGCCAAAAGGCGACCTGCTTCCCGTCTCGCGCTCTGGTGAAACGGTTACGATAGGCTCGGAACTGCGTTCACTTCAGATTTCGTGCCCTCGCGCGGACAGACGCCGCATCATCATTTTCGGCATTCGAAAGCGCTGTATCCGCTCGATCCCGAAGCTTGTCATGGCTCTTTGCCAGACACCAAATTGCATCCAGCGACCACGCTCGCAAAAATGGTCGCTTGTGAGCAAGCAGTGGTTCGAGCCAACCCGCCACAACTTCCGCCTGCGTTTCGTCAAGCGAAAAATATCGAACCGACTGGCAGATATGAAGCTGGGCCGCCCATCCCTTCAGGTCTGGCAGCGTTGCAATCAAATGCTCAGATTGCCCCACTGAAAGCGTTTGACCACTTTCCAAAGCCGATTTGAAGAGCCATGTCGCCCCATCTCCTACCGATACTTCGCGATCTCCAGCAACTGCGATCAAGCCGTCAAGATAGCCCGGCCGGGATCCAAGCATTGCTTCCGTCTCGGTGAGAAGGCTGACGGCTTTACCGTCAAACTCGGCCAGCGATCCGCGCAATTGATCAATCAGATCATTCGCCATTGACCGGCCTCACACGATAAGCACAGCGACGCGCACCTTCGAGAATGTGGTCGGTGCGCTCGATCGTCGCCAATCCATCAAGAACAGTCTGAAAGATGCTGAGCTCAGACCGGCAAAATCCCTGACATCGGGTCGCGGCGGCACAGATGGGGCAGTGATTTTCCACCAGCAGCCATGAACCATCATCCTGCTCCTGCACCTCGGCCATATAGCCTTCCTGCGCCCGCAACCGTGCCAGTTCCTCAAGCTTCGCCCGCAGGTCTTTCTTTTCAGCAAGCGCGGTCTGATATTTGTCGAGCGTGGCCTGTTCCCGGTGGGAAATCAGTCGATCAATCCCGTCACTGCCAAACAGATCCTCAATTGAACCCAGCATTTCCAGGGTGAGCTCGGAGTGGCGATCGGGAAATCGGGAGTGCCCCTTCTCCGTCAGATGAAAATAGCGGCGGGGCCGACCGCGACCACTGGCCCGATCTTCAAAATCCAGCAGCCCTTGCTCCAGGCCCAATGCAAGCCTTTGCTGCGCGCCGGGGGTGGAGATGGACAACAGATCAGCCAGTTCGGGTGCGGACAACGGTCCCCGGCTTTTGATGAACTGCAAAATGCGATCGAGGGAAGTTTCAGTCATCGATGATTATAATAAGTGTTTGCTAGTTTAATATTGTGTGCCTCCGACCTGAGATCAAGGCGTAACTCACACCGGCAGAATGTCTCTATCTTCGTCATTCCAGCCTTCACGGCCGGAATCCAGAAAGGCGAACCAAGTAGGTGGATTGCGGCCCTCGCTTCGATTTACTCAGCAGGCCGCAATGACGGAATAGAGTATCGTGGGTCAAATTATCCATCGGGTTGAGAGATTGGAGAACCCTTAGAACTCATACCTTGCAGAGACACGCGCCTCGGTCTTGTCATGATCGAACAGTCGCACACCGTCCACATGCCCATCCGACTTCAGCTTGTTCACCCCGGCATTGAGCGAAATGCCCTTGGCAATGTCGTATCGGGCGCCCAAGGCCAGTGATGTGTCGGTAACACCATCGGTCTGGCCGTAAAGTCCTTCAGCCGAAACGGTGACCTTGCCCTTTTTGTAGAACACCCCAGCCGACGCAAAATAACGATCCGCCTCAACCCGACCGCCTTTCAGGCGTTCAGCGCCGAGTGAACCATCAATGCGCAGGCGACCATAGATGATTTCGCCTACAACGCTCAGCGCCAACGTGTCCATCGTTGTGGAGTTGTCGGCAGACTGGAACGAGCCACGCGTTCCCCTCAAGGTCAGTCGGCGGTCGATTGTTGCTGCCGGCCGCTCATAGGAAACGCCAACGTCAAATCGCCCGTCTTTGTCGGCGACAATTGTGCCCACATAGGCACTCAGCCGTGCCTGATATGCCAGGCCCAATTCATCTGGTGTGCCCAGATGCCCGTCATTGTAGAGCATCCCATTGCCGGTTCCACGCAGGCGCCGGGTCGCCTCTTTGGTCATGTCACCCACAGAACCCGCACTCACCAATCCATAAACGCTGCGCAGATAGGCTGCTGCCCGATTGCGGTTCTTTATGCGATTGAGCGCCATGCTCTCCGCATCCACATTGATGTTGAGTGTGGCACCAATGGTTACCGCCGATTCAAGCTGCTTTTCCACGCTGGTCTCGAACGTCCCCCGCAGCACGAATTCTGTTGTCCCTTTTTCCGTGTTGCGCCTGAAACCGGCATCATAAAGCTGTTTCGCCGAGACCGTGAAGCCGTGCATCTCTTTCGCAATCGGCGCTTCAATAAAGGCGAGATCGTCATAGTTGAGCGAAAGCGGCTCAGCGGCCGCAGAGGCGCCTGCGAGCGCCAGACCGGCAAGAGAGGCACCAACGATGTTCAACTGATATCTCATGCAGCCACCGGAAGGGTTTCCGCGAACATGCGATCGGCAATGTCGCGGCCTGCGCGCAGTGCCACATCATTGTCGATGTTCCAGTGAACTCCCCCATAGATGCGGCTCAGCCCGTTTTCTTCCGCCGCCGCCCACAGGCTCGGCCAATGGCGGGTGACGCCACTCAGGGTTTTCGGCCAGATCACCGTATCGGGCGCGCGTGCAGAAAATGCGATGTCATCGCGCCCCACAATGTTGGCAAGCATTCTTAAGCCCGATGCACCAAAGGCGCTGTGGCCCGAGGTGTAGGTGGGAAATGGCGGCGTTGGAATGAAGCTCTTCCACTTGGGGTCAGCCACCACGCGGGGATCAGGATTGTGGAACTTGTGCGCCCGGTGTCGAATTGCCGTTTCGGGGCGAATGATGTCGTGATGGTATTTTGAATCCCAGGTCGAAATACCCGCATTGCACATGGCCATGGAAATCAGCGCCATCGATCGCGACAGCTCATAGATATCCATCCGCCGGTGCTGGAGGATCTGCATTGCGATCAGGGCAAAGTGACCTGGCGGAGATATGCCCCAGGGACCATCTTCCCAGAATAGAGCGATCTGAGACTGATCGTGGGTCCGGGTCGGGCTGTGCGCCGCGCCAATCACCTTGATCTGGGCAAACTCCTCAGCAAATTCCGGGCTTCGCGGATCGTAGAAATTGGGCGCGCGATAAGCATCAAGTGATTTGAAAGCCCATGGTGTGACGGCACCAAATCCGGGCACCAATGGATTGTCGTAGCTCGGGTTGAAGTACGGCCCCTCCCCCGCATCATAGTGCGGTAGCGTTGGTGTCCAGGCAAGCGAATCTTCGCGTTTCAGATAACGCTTCAGCGCATAATTTACTTTGCTGGGTTCGGCACCATCGTTGGTGCGCAGGCGAACCACATATTTTCCGGCAAGATCACCCCAATCGACCGAACGCTGCTTGTGAGCGCGGTTCGGAAACCGCTTCAGGAACGCTTTGCGGTCGCCCAGAAAGGTCTGCTGAAAGTGTTCACCAAGTGCGGTGCAAAACGCCATGCCATAAGCGATGTCGGGGTCTGCCTCCGGTGGACCATCGCCCAGTGTAAATGGCGTGTGATAGCGCTTTTGAATGCCGTTTACGGCGAGGAAACCCGCCACATGCGACATGGAAAGTGCGCGGGTTGCTAGTGGTGGTGCCATGCCCTGATCGCGGATGGCCTGCAACGCCACATCGGTCCAGTGAAAGACCGTATTCATATTTTGCCAGTGAACAGCCTGCGTAGCGTAGGATTGCTGATGTCCAAACCGGGCAGCACACCCTGAAAGACCGAGTGCCGTGGTTGCTGCCAAACCAGCAAGAAACGCACGACGCGAACGATCCATTCAACTTACTCCCGTCCGCAGCAATTCACTTTTTCGTACGCCCGGCGGTGGGCGCATCTGCGGTGGTTTCACTTTTTGGGGATTATGGTTAATTTAGCTTTAAGGCTGCCGGTTTCGCGCAACTTGAAACGGTGCCATCCGGGCGCTGGAAATGCAGCACAAACGTCTCCCGCACCGGAGCAATTGGTGCTCTAATCCGGCTTCTGCCGAATCACATCAGGTTTATATGACGTCCTCACCCGACCAAATCGCATCTCCGCCCTCGGGCATCGCGGCCCAGGCGCTCGCCTCGCGGCAGCCGACGGCAGTGTCCGTTCCCTATCTGGACGATCTCAATCCCGAGCAGCGCGACGCCGTTGAAAGCCTCACTGGCCCCCTGCTGGTGCTTGCAGGCGCTGGAACCGGGAAGACGCGGGTGCTGACCACCCGCATTGCTCATATTCTCAATCTGAAGCTAGCCTGGCCATCACAGGTGCTTGCGGTCACCTTCACCAACAAGGCCGCCCGCGAAATGAAAGCACGCATCGGCCTGCTGGTGGGCGAAGCCGTTGAAGGTATGCCATGGCTGGGAACCTTTCACTCCATTTGTGTGAAAATCCTGCGTCGCCATGCCGAACTGGTGGGCCGCAAGGCGGATTTCTCGATCCTTGATACGGATGATCAGATCCGCCTGATGAAGCAACTCATTCAGGCAGATGGCGTCGACGACAAACGCTGGCCCGCAAGGCAACTGGCCAACATCATTGACGGCTGGAAGAACAAGGCCCTTGCCCCCGACGATGTGCCGGAGGGTGATGCCCGAGCGTTCGGCAATGGCCGTGGTCGCGAACTCTACCGTGCCTATCAGGAACGCTTAAAAACACTCAATGCATTCGACTTTGGCGATCTGTTGCTCGAGTGCATTCGTCTGTTTCGGGAAAACACTGACGTGCTTTCCAATTTTCAAAGCCGCTTTCGCTACATCCTGGTGGACGAGTACCAGGACACCAACATTGCCCAATATCTGTGGCTGCGCCTTTTGGCGCAGCGCACCGGCGAAGAGGGCCAGCGGAACGTCTGCTGCGTAGGCGATGACGACCAATCAATCTACGGCTGGCGCGGTGCTGAGGTCGACAACATCCTGCGCTTCGAGAAAGACTTTGACGGCGCCAAGGTGATCCGGCTGGAACGAAACTACCGCTCCACCAGCCACATTCTGGCGAGTGCCTCACATCTGATTGCCCACAATGAAGGACGGCTCGGCAAGACACTGTTCACCGAGTTTGATGATCCCGAAGCAATCAAGGTCAAGGTCGCAGCCGCCTGGGACTCGGAAGAGGAAGCCCGCTCGATTGGTGATGAGATAGAGGCGCTGCAAGCCAAGGGGCACAATCTCAACGATATCGCCATTCTGGTGCGCGCCTCCTTTCAGATGCGGGAGTTTGAAGACCGGTTCGTCTCGCTGGGTCTCAATTACAGGGTCATCGGCGGTCCGCGCTTCTACGAGCGCCTCGAAATTCGTGACGCCATGGCCTATTTCCGCGTCGTCTGCCAGCCCGCCGACGATCTCGCGTTCGAGCGCATCGTCAACACGCCCAAGCGTGGTCTGGGTGATGCGACCGTGCGCATCATCCGCGACTATGCCCGCGCCCAATCAATACCCATGATGCAGGCGGTCGCCGACCTCATCGAAACCGAAGAGCTGCGCCCAAAACCGCGCAACACACTGAAATCGCTTTATCTTCATTTTGAGCGTTGGTCGTCGCTGATTGAAACCATGTCGCACACTGATCTGGCGGAAATGATCCTCGACGAGTCTGGATACACCGAATTCTGGCAGAATGATCGCTCGGCTGAAGCGCCCGGGCGGCTCGACAATCTGAAAGAGCTTGTCCGCTCTATGGAGGAGTTCGACGGCCTGCGCGGTTTTCTGGAACATGTTTCGCTGGTCATGGACACCGACACCAACGAAAACATGGATGCCGTCAACATCATGACCCTGCATTCCGCCAAGGGTCTGGAGTTTGATTCCGTCTTTCTGCCGGGCTGGGAAGAGGGATTGTTCCCCCATCAAAGAGCGCTTGATGAAGGTGGCCGTTCCGGCCTCGAAGAAGAACGCCGACTGGCCTATGTGGGCATCACCCGCGCGCGCCTTCGCTCCTACATCTGGTTTGCATCCAACCGCCGCGTACACGGGCTGTGGCAAACTTCCGTCCCCTCGCGCTTCATTGATGAATTGCCTCAGGACCATGTGGAAGTGGTGGAGGCGAGTGGCTCTTACGGCGGGTACGGCGCGCAGGGCGCAGGCGGCAACTACGGCAAGTCGCGGTTCGACACATCCGACCCGTTCACCACGTCAAGCTACACATCCCCCGGTTGGCGACGCGCCCAATCGAACGCCTCCAATGCGACCAAGAACAATTGGGGCACCCGGTCCGGCCATGCCGCAGAGGGTGGCCGCACGATCGAGGGACAACTGATCGCCAAGTCGGTGGTAGACGACGCCGCAAGCGCTTTCACCGCTGGAGAACGCGTCTTTCACATGAAGTTCGGCTATGGTCAGATCGTTTCCATCGACGGCAACAAGCTGACGATCCAGTTCGACAAGGCTGGCCAGAAACGCGTGCTCGACAGTTTTGTTGAGCGGGGGTGAAGTTCAACCTCTGCGATACGTTACTGGGCTAATGCTCATACGCTGCCCACTACTGTTACCTGGCAGTTCGTACCGTTAATCTTCCTTTCGGAACAGGATCTGTCCGCGTCTCGCAACGAGATGCTTTTCCAACGTCACCGGATGGAAATACGCCTCAACGCGCTGCCCTTCGGGATTTGTGCCGTAAAGCTCATAACAACCCCCATCTTCCTTCACCCGTCGAACACTCCATCCTTCGGATTTGACCTTGTTGATCAGGTGATCCTTAGACTTCCATTCCGATCTGTCGCCAGAATCACAACTGTAGAGACCGGTTGCATTGGCTGTGCCGCTTGTCGCCATCACAGCGATCAAAAGTGGTACTAGCATCCAAATTCTCATGATCTGTCCTTTCCAGTTTGTCAGGTTTGCGACCGCGCAACCGCTGGCTTGCTGCCAACGGTCTTCCATATTCGATAGGTTTCAAGGGCGGCCAAAGGCAGGAAATGGACCAGTGCAGGCCCAACATTGTTGTGCACGAATATCCAGTGCAACAGACACAGGAACGCGGCAGGATAGACAAATCGCTGCAACTGTTTCCAGCGACCGAGCAACCATTTTTGGGAAGCATCGTTGCTGGAAATCGCCAGCGGGATGAATATCGCGAAAGCAAACCAACCGGTCCATATGCCAACCGCCCAGAATTCATCCAGCATCGGTTGGAGCGCACCCATATCGAAGATATAGAGGCATGTGTGGAAAAGTGCGTAGGCAAACGCCGACACCCCCAGCCACCGACGGCGCTTGGCTAACCACATCAACCAGCCGGTTTTTGGAAACAACATCCTCAGGGGTGTGATCATCATTGCGATGATCATGAAGCGCGCAGCAAATTCTCCTGTTGGATGAAGCAAGCCTTCTGCAGTGATGGAACCGCGCGACCACCCAATCAGCATGGGAATTGCCGGAAGTGCGAGCGCGGCCCAGAAGATCAAAGTGGAAAACTGAAGTCGTTTCATTGAAGATCTCAGTTCGACCGCATTCAAACGATACCGAACTATGAAACAGTGAGAATCCGGCACCTAGTTGAGTTTCGGTAAAGTCGAAACCCTGGCCCAATGGAATGACTTCAGCTTCTCCATAATGAGTGCCGTTTGTTTACGGGATTCTGCTACTCAGCAGCCACTGCAACACCGGTGAGTTTGTCCAGTGCGCCGGTCATCTTGGCCACCACCGGGGCATCTGTTGGAATGCCATGGGTTTTCGCCATGGTCGCGGGCGCATGATAGACGAGATGGGTTGTTCCATCAGCGCCAGTGTAAGCGAGAACCCGCAGGGGAAGATCAAGCCCGGCAGTGATCCCCGCCTGCATGGCTGGCGTGCCCAGTTTGGGGTTTCCGAAAATCAGAAGCTGGGCGTCATTCAGTTTCATTCCGACCTTCTTTGCGCCACCCGCATGATCAATGCGGGCAAAAACGGTCGCACCCGCCTTGCCAATCGCTGCTTCCAACCGGTCCAGCGTGGTGGCCACGGAATGTGGGCTCGACTTCTTGATGAGATCGCCGGCAATTGCCGGGGTTACTGCCGTCAATAGTCCAGCGAGAAGCGCCAGGGATCGTATCATTTGATTCCTCCTGAAGGGTGAAATTGGGTTTGGGAATGACATGTTGAAGAAACTCCATAAATTGTCGTTTCAACGATGCATTCTTCTCCCAAGAATACCGGATGCGTGCAGTCCGCAAGTGCTCAACCTGCATTTGCACGCGCATTTGAACATGCGTGTTCAGGCGGTTTGATGGCGCATTTGTGTGCGGCCCTGCCTCATTTTGATTTGCCCCTCTTGCAACAACGGTGAGCCCCTCGTATTGCCCCTCTATGTCCCAGACCCGCCTTTATCTGACCGCGCGCAAACCGGAAGCCGCGCATATAAACTCGCTGCTTGAAGCGGCGTTTGAAGAAGACGCAATTCCAGTCGCTTTCTTTGAAGAAGAAGAGCAGCCGGGTCAGTGGACCGTCTCGATTTACGTGGAGTCAGATGAAGAAACCACCTGGCGTGTCCGCATCACAGACGCGCTGGGTGGCGACCTGTTCGGCCTTACACTCCATGCGGAAGCACTTGGAGACACCAACTGGGTGGAAGAATCGCTGAAAGGCCTCGCGCCAATCCCGGCGGGCCGTTTCATCGTGCATGGGTCGCATGATCGCGCGGTCCCCAAGCCGCACGAGTTCGCCATTGAAATTGATGCGGGTCAGGCCTTTGGCACCGGCCACCACGGCACCACGGCCGGCTGTCTCGATATGCTTGGCGAGGTACTGAAGCAGCGCCGGTTTTCGAACGTGCTTGATCTTGGAACCGGCACCGGCGTGCTGGCGATCGCAGTCGCAAGGGCGACGCACCTGCCGGTATTCGCCACCGACATTGACCCAATCGCCGCGCAGATCACACGTCAGAACGCGACTGCAAATGATTGCGGAAGTGAAATCACAGCCATTGCGGCAAATGGATTTCAGGATCGCCGGTTCGAAGAACATGGCCCGTTTGATCTGGCCATCGCCAACATTCTTGCCGGACCGCTCATCAGGCTGGCCCGCCCAATGCGGGATCATCTCGCTCCGAGAGCAACGCTGATCCTGTCGGGCCTGCTGCCGTACCAGAAGGCGCGAATCGTTTCCGCCTATCGGCAACAGGGTCTCGTTCTGGAGCGATTTTACATTCGCGACGGGTGGCTCACCCTTGTGATGAGCCTTTGAGAACGAGAAAAGGCTAAGCCTTAAAGAAATGAGCCGGTGCGGCGGATGTTGGCGCTCAATTCGTTGCGGGAGTAGCCGACGCGGCGCAGCGTTTCGTCGTCCATGGACATCAGCACTTCGTGCACACGGCGGCGGGCTTCTTTTTCACGGGCGGCGATCAGACCATTGTAAATCGAACGAATGTTCATCGAATTGTCCTCTTGAATGCGATTGAGCGTCCAGCGCTCACAGCAGACAGATAGGAGCCCATCATCGGCATGAGTAGGCGTTTTGCTGCATCGCAGCTATGCGGTCGGTGCATGAACGATACAAAACTGTCACAATTCTGATAGAGCAAACAATCACCAGTCTTTCATGCCACGAGCGCTTTATGTTCCAGTCCTTCGAAACCACCTCAGATCCTGCGTCCGTGGCGCCGCGCGTGGCGGCACTACGTGAAATGCTGACAGAGCACGGTCTGAATGGCTTTCTGGTGCCCCATGCGGATGAGCATCAAAACGAATATCTGCCTCCAAATGCCGAGCGGCTGGCCTATATCTCCGGATTCACGGGCTCCGCTGGCTTCGCAATTGTGCTGGAGGAAACTGCCGCAATCTTTGTCGACGGTCGATACACATTGCAGGTGCAAGAGCAGACCGACCTCGATATCTTTTCGCCGTTGAGCCTGATTGATCTTCCGCCGCACAAATGGCTTGAGAAGAACACCTCTGACGACATGACCATTGGCTACGACCCTGCCCTGCACACGATCGGTGGATTGAAAGCCCTAACCAAGGCGGCGGAAGCATCCGGTTGTGCCCTCAAACCGGTGGAGACGAACCTCATCGACCAGATTTGGGAGGATCAGCCTCCACGCCGGGTGGAACCCGTCCGCATTCATCCGATCCAGTTTGCAGGCGAGGAGGCAAAAGACAAGATCAGTCAATTGGCGGCGGGACTGCGCGATAAGAACAGAACCCATGCACTCATCAGCGACCCCACTTCAATCTGCTGGCTTTTCAACATTCGCGGACAGGATGTGGCGCACACGCCGCTGATGCTGGCGCATTGCCTGCTGCGAGCGGAGGGACGGCCAATGCTCTTCCTGGAACGCTCGCGATTGAACATCGAAACGGCAGCTTATCTCACCGAATTGAGTGATCTTGTCGAGCCATCACAGCTGCCGGCATCTCTCCGGTCTGAACTGAACGAAAACTCGGTTGTTCAGCTTGATCCCAATCAATCCTCAGCCATGCTGGCTGATCTGGTCGCTGGTGCCGACGCGAAATTCGTTGAAGCGCGCGATCCTGTCGTCCTGCCGCGCGCCATCAAAAATCAGGTGGAGATCAACGGCAGTCGGGCAGCACACATTCGCGACGGAGCGGCGATATGTGCCTTCTTATGCTGGCTGGATCAGCAGGAACCGAGCTCCAGAACAGAAATTGAACTGGCACACAAGCTTGAATCCTGCCGGGTGAGTGCGGGTGAGAAAGCCCAGATGCCGCTGAAAGATATATCCTTCGATACGATTTCCGGCGCGGGTCCCAATGGAGCGATTGTCCACTACCGGGTGACCACCAAATCAAGCCGCACCTTGCAAGAAGGCGAACTCTATTTGGTGGATTCCGGTGGCCAATATGAAGACGGCACCACCGACATCACAAGAACCGTGCCCGTGGGCGCGGTCGGAGCAGATGAGCGCCGTGCCTATACGCTGGTATTGAAGGGACACATCGCCATTGCGTTGGCGCGGTTCCCGGAAAAGACCCGCGGTGTCGATCTCGACGTGCTTGCGCGCAATGCGCTTTGGCGTTCAGGCATGGATTACGCGCACGGAACCGGACATGGCATTGGCGCGTTTCTGTCCGTGCACGAAGGGCCGCAGAGCCTGTCAAAACGCGGTATGGAACCGCTCCTTCCAGGCATGATCCTCTCCAATGAGCCCGGCTACTACCGCGAAGGAAAATTCGGCATCCGCCTCGAAAACCTGATCCTGGTGCGCGAGGCGACGGACATCACTGGCGGTGATCTGCCCATGCTGGGTTTCGAAACCCTGTCCTTCGTGCCGTTTGATCAAAGGCTGATTGATCCCGATCTGCTCACGCCCGACGAACTTCACTGGCTGAATGCCTATCATGGCCACACCAGAAACCTGCTGTCCGATCATGTGGATGAGGATGTGCGCGCTTGGCTTGAAGCCGCTACGACTCCAATTTCATCGGAGCTGCCAGCGGCTTCGGCTTGATGGAACAGTCGTTCACCCACCCACCAAATCAAACCAGCCGCCTTCATCCATGGTCTCGACACCAAGATCTGCGGCCTTTTTGAGTTTTGATCCCGCACCGGGGCCCGCCACCACGAGGTCAGTCTTCTTGGAAACCGAGCCGACAACCTTCGCGCCAAGACGCTCCGCCATCGCTTTGGCCTCGTCTCGTGTCATGCGCTCCAGAGAACCGGTGAAGACGATTGTTTTGCCTGCAACAGGTGAATCGCTTGCGGCCTGTTCCATGGGCAGCACGGTGACTGCGCCCAGCAATTCGTCGACCACACGCGCATTCTCGCTTTGCGCAAAAAACGCGACCAGAGCCTCCGCAGCCGTCTCGCCGATGCCATCGATGTTCACGAGTTCTGACCAGGCCTCTCCTTCCCGGTCGTCTGCAGCATGAACCGCCTCGATGAAGCGATCGATCTCGCTATAGGACCGCGCAAGCACCTTCGCGTTCCCCTCCCCCACATGGCGGATGCCGAGCGCATAGATGAAGCGCGGCATTTCGATCTCACGGCGCGCGTCAATTGCATCGAACAGGTTTTTGGCGCTGGTCTCGCCCCAACCTTCCCGGTTCTTCAGTGGCGTGAGCGACTTCTGATCCCGCTCCCTTAGGGTGAAAAGATCGGCCGGGTTCATCACCATCCCGTCCTTGTAAAAACTCTCGGCTTGTTTTTCGCCAAACCCATCCACGTCAAACGCGTTGCGGGAGACAAAGTGTTTCATTTTTTCCACCGCCTGCGCCGGACAAATCAGCCCACCGGTGCAGCGGCGCACGGAATCCTCGCGCCCCGTCTTGGCATTCACTTCACGCTCCGCCGGGCTGCCACAGGCCGGGCAAATTGATGGAAAAACAAATGGTTGACTGGCGCCGTCACGCTTCCCGACATCCACGTCCATCACTTTCGGGATCACATCACCGGCCCGATAGATGGTCACCGTGTCCCCGATGCGAAGGTCACGACTGTCCCGAATGGGGCGCCCATCCGAACCAATGCCCGCAATGTAATCTTCATTGTGAAGTGTCGCATTGGAAACCACCACACCGCCCACGGTGACCGGCGTGAGACGCGCCACCGGGCTCAGTGCGCCAGTCCGTCCAACCTGAATCTCAATATCTTCAAGAACGGTGGTTGCTGTCTCCGCGGGAAACTTGTGCGCAATCGCCCAGCGCGGGCTGCGTGAAACAAATCCCAGCCGCCCCTGCAGGCCGAGATCGTCAACCTTGTAGACGACACCATCAATATCATAGCCAAGCGTGGCTCGCTCAGCCTCGATCCTGCGATAGTGCTCAATCAGCCCATCGACGCTGGTGAGCCGCGCGGTTAGTGGATTGACCACAAATCCCCAGGCCCGCAATTGCTCCATCATGCCCCACTGTGTCTCACTCGGCATGGCGCTCATTTCGCCCCAGGCATAGGCAAAAAATTTTAGCGGGCGTTCGGCGGTGATACGGGCATCAAGTTGACGCAGCGAACCCGCCGAAGTGTTGCGGGGATTGACGTAGGTGGGTTTGCCTTCGGCTTCCATGCGGGCATTCAAAGCGGCAAAATCTTCATTCGCGAGATAAACCTCACCGCGGATTTCCACCACGTCCGGAACGTCCTCACTCATCAATATTTGTGGAATCTCCGCGATGGTTCTGGCATTTTCCGTAACGTTCTCTCCCGTCGCGCCATCGCCGCGTGTGGCCGCAACGGCAAGCCTTCCAGCCTCGTAGCGCAGGGAAAGGGAAAGGCCGTCGATCTTGGGCTCTGCGGTGAACCCGGTTTCCGCCTCAGTATCGATCTTCAAAAACCGTTTGATGCGGGTCACAAACTCCGCCACATCCTCATCGCTGAATGCATTGTCGAGCGACAGCATCGGCACGGCGTGCTCATGCTTGGCGAACTTAGACTGCGGTTGATAGCCCACCCGCAACGAGGGCGAGTCTGGCCGGACCAGATCGGGAAATCGCGTCTCAATGGCGAGATTGCGCGCCCGCAAGGCATCATAATCCGCATCAGAAACTTCCGGCGCATCCTTGTCGTGATAAAGCTGATCATGATGCGCGATTTCTCGTGCGAGGCGCTGAAGCTCACCCTGGGCCTCAACGGATGTCAGAGTGGCCACATCTTTCATGCCTGATCTCCCGACAGCAGCCGTCGTGCGGCGGCTCGCGCTTCATCGGTCACACTTGCGCCGGCAAGCATGCGTGCAATCTCTTCCTGCCGCCGGTCACCAGCAATCGATTCAACACCGGTGCGCATCGCTGCGTCTCCATTGGCCTTGCCGTTATCTTCTGCATCCTTCGCAATCAGAAAATGTCCGTCAGCGCGGGCGGCGACCTGCGGAGCGTGGGTGACAGAGAGAACCTGAACCTTGTCCGACAGACGCGCCAACCGGGAACCAATTGCATCCGCCACCGCCCCACCAACGCCTGCATCAATCTCATCGAAAACCAGTGTCGGCGCAGAACCACGGTCTGCCAACGCCACTTTCAGGGCCAACAAGAACCGGGAAAGTTCGCCACCAGATGCGATCTTCATGATGGGCCCGGCTTTTGTGCCCGGGTTGGTACGTACCCAGAATTCCACAATGTCGAAGCCTTCAGCGGATCGCACTTGATCATCACTCTCAATGTGGACGATGAACTCCGCCGCTTCCAGTTTGAGCGCAGGGAGTTCGGCCATCACCTTTTCGGCCAGGATCACAGCCGCATCCCGCCGCGAAGTTGATAGCTGAGCAGAAAGTGTCACCACCTTCGCGTCAGCCAACTCCACCTCGCGCGCGAGATCCTTCAGTTGGCCCTCACCGGCATCCAGCTCGGCGAGATCTTCTAGCATCGTGCGACTCAGTTCCGCCAACCGGTCGGTTGGAACATTGTACTTGCGGGCGGCGGCACGCAGCGCGAACAACCGCTCTTCCGTGCTTTCCAGCTCATGCGGATCAAACGCCATCTCGCGTTGCGCAGATTCCAGCGCTGACTGGGCGTCTGCGAGAGCATCAAGTGCCCTGTCGATATGCGCAATCGCTGGATCCAGCAAACCAGAGACATCACCCGATTTTCGCTCCAGCCGCCGAACCAGGCTGGAAATTTCAGGCACCGGAGAGGCACTTCCCGCGAGCGCTTCAATGCCTTCGGACACATCGCTTGCGACCTTTTCGGATGCCATCATCGTCTGGCGAAGGATCGCGAGTTCCTCTTCCTCGCCCGGTACAGGCGCAAGAACCTGCAATTCATCAGACGCTGATTTTAGATAGTCCGCTTCCTTGCGCGCTTCAGCGATGCGCCGCTCCAATGCGGCAAGTGCTCTCCGGTGCTCCTGCCATTCCTCATGCGCTGCCTGAAGTTGTTCAACATCAGCCTCAAGCCCACCGAACACATCCAGCAAATCGCGGTGATGGCTCGCTTCCACGAGGGCTCGTTCATCATGCTGCCCGTGAATTTCAACCAGAAGCCTGCCCAATTGCCGAAGAAGGCTGGCGCTGACAGGAGTCGAATTGATGTGCGCACGCGTTCGACCATCAGCCCCCTGAACCCGGCGCAGAATGATCTCACCTTCTTCAGCCTCAAGATCATTTTCTTGCAAAAATCGGAACGCTTCATGGTCAATTGGAGGATGGAAAACCGCTGTGACATGCCCCTGCGGCTGGCCTTCCCGTACCAGTCCACCTTCTCCGCGCGCACCAAGCGCAAGGGAAAGTGAATCAAGTAGAATGGATTTGCCGGCGCCGGTCTCGCCGGTCAACACGCTAAGGCCCCGATCAAACTCCAGATCGAGCGCGGAAATGAGAACAATATCGCGGATCGACAGTGCCGACAGCATTCGAGCAGACGCCCCTCGTCAGGCGATTCCAAGAAAAAAGACCGATGTGATCTTTAGCGCATGCTGCTCGGCTCGCCTACCATTGGCAGGCGTGCTGGTGACAAATTAAACAGATTGAGGCTGGTCAGATCAGCCCGTGATCAGCTTGCCAGCCCGCGAGATCCACGAGCCTTTGTTTTCACGAGGCTGAAGACCACCTGACTGCAGAAGCTTGTAGGAATCCTTGTACCACTGACTTTCCGGGAAATTGTGCCCAAGAACGGCAGCAGCGGTTTGCGCCTCACTCACCAGGCCAAGTGCGTAGTAGGATTCTGTCAGGCGGGCCAGTGCCTCTTCCACGTGGCGGGTGTTCTCGTAGCGCTCGACCACGGTGCGGAAGCGATTGATTGATGCCAGATGCTCCTTGCGTTCCTGATAGTAACGCCCGATCTGCATTTCCTTGCCCGCAAGCTGGTCGCGGGCAACCCGCACCTTGGTCTTTGCGTCTTCCACATATTCGCTGTCTGGATGACGCTCAACAACCTCGTTCATCACCTGAATGGCGCGACGCGTGGCAATCTGATCGCGCGTCACATCCGGGATTTGACGGAAGTGGGACATGCCGACGAGATAGCGCACATAGGCTGAATCCGGGCTGCCCGGATAAAGCGACACGTAGCGTTTGCCGTGATTGATGGCCTCCGCATAATCGCCCTGACGATAGGCCGAGTAGGTCGACATCACCATCGCCCGCTTGGCGTAGGTTGAATAGGGGTGCTGTCGGTCGACTTCCTTGAACTTCTTGCGCGCTTCTTTAACGCGACCAGCATCAATGTTTGCCAGCGCTTCATTGTACAGCTTGTCTGCCGGTTCAGTGTTATCGACAAATTCGTTGGTGGCTGTGTCCTTGTTGGCGCATGCCTGCAAAAGCAGCATCGACGCGGCAGCAACAAGTGTCGTCATACCCCGCCAGCCGGTTTTGCGCGATGTTTTGATAACGCCGGAAGTCATAATCATTCAGCCACTCATTCGATCACAATTCTGCACATCTGCGCAGATCGCTGCCCCATCGATTATCGCATTTCAAATGCGCACGATTTCAGGCCTTTTAGCGTGCTTTCGGCCCGTGGGCAAAGTCAATGATATCAAATTACCGCAACAATGCGGCAAAGCGTAAATTTCAGCGGTTAATCGCCGGATTTTCAACGCAGTTGTGATCAGGAAACGTCAGGGCCAAATGCGGGTGCGGCAATGGCGGTGAGTTCGGCCGGTGCATTTGCTTCCCGAACCACTGGAACCTCAACGATTTCAAAGGCTGTTTCGTCACTCATCAGCGCGCGCAAGGCAGTTGCATTGATTTTGTGACCACCACGATAAGAGCGATAGCAGCCAAGAATTGGTGCACCGGCAAGGGCCAGATCACCAACTGCATCAAGGAACTTGTGCTTCACAAATTCGTTTTCGTAGCGCAGGCCTTCCGGATTTACGATCTTGTCGTCATCGCCAATGACAACGGAATTTTCAAGGCTGGAACCAAGTGCAAAACCGGCAGCCCACAGACGCTCAACGTCTTTCATGAAGCCGAATGTGCGGGCCCGGCAAACTTCATTACGGAATACGTCGGGGGTCAGATCGGCGCAGTATTTCTGGCGGCCAATCACCTCAGCATCGAAATCAATCTCAACTTCGTAGCGGGTTGTTTCGTGTGGCACGAATTCGGCCCATGAACCACCGGCTTCAATTCGAACCGGCTTCAAAACTTTTATGTAACGGCGGCGTACTGCCTGCTTGACCAGTCCAACCTGATCGATGGCATCGACAAACACTTCGGAACTGCCGTCCATGACGGGCGTTTCCATGCTGTCAATTTCCACATACACATTGTCGACATTGAGCGCACGAAGCGCAGCCATCAAATGTTCGACAGTGGCGACACAAGCGCCAGACGGGTCACCAAGGATGGTGCAAAGTTCGGTTCCACTGATTGATTCCATGTTTGCCGGAATATCGACACAATCATCACTATCAATGTCACAACGTTGAAATACGACACCTGTGTTCGGTTCGGCTGGCAACAGCGAAATCGAAACGGGTTTGCCAGTGTGTACACCTGCGCCTGAAAGGTCGATCCGGTCTTTCAGCGTTGTCTGGTGATCAGGCAACCTAGAACTCATTCTTAACTTCCCCACAATCAGGTCACATGGACGTTCTTTCGACGCTTTTGCCGTCCAAACATTCCTCGTCAGTGTCGCTTGATTGGCCCCCATCCACCGACCGATCAACTGTCGACAGATTACCCGGACCGGGTCTATTGGCCAAATCACGCTTTTTTACCGGACATTAATTGGTTAACAAGTGTTTACACACTTGGTTTATTAAAACAATTCAATGTGTTAACCCAAAAAAAGACCCGCCGGAAGCACTCCGGCGAGCCTTGTTTGTTACAGACTGTTACAGGCTGTTAGTTTGCCTGGCGCCGCAAAAACGCCGGAATATCGAGCTGCTCCTCGTCACTCATGTGGCGATTCTGTGGCACGGCTCGTCCGTGCGCATCCATGTTACCGGATTTTGGCGGCGCATAGGGATTGTCATCCTGGCGAACCACCCGCTGCGGCGCGGATGCGGCAGGTGCCTCCTGAGCGACCTGGTGAATAGGGGCGGCTGGTGCCACCGGGGCCGAGGGTGCGGACTGGCTCGTTGGAGCCATCGGTGCGGACTGAGAGGCAACTGGAACCGAAACGCTCTGCCGTTCCTGTTGGCCAAGACCGGTGGCAAGGCGCTTCAGCAGACCCATCGGGCCGCGCTCTTCACCTGATTCTGGTGCTTTTGCCTCGCTTGCCTTCTGGCTGATCTCGTTGCGCACCATCGGTGGGAAATCTTCAACCCGTGGCATGCGGGGCGCATCTTCAATCTTCGCCGCCGCGGGCATGTGCGGTGCTTCAGCCGGTGTGATCTGCTCTTCCAAAGCCGCCTGGAACTCGTCATCGGCAATCGGATCAGCATATTGAGGCTGTTGCGGCGTAAACGGTGCAATCTTCACAGCCGGGTCACCAGATGCAGCAACCGGCGTTGGTGTCGCGGCAGGTTTGGGAATGGCAAGCTCAGCTTCGATTGCAGCGGCACTTACCTGTGCAGCAGTGGGTTGGGCCGCTCCCTGCTCTTCGGCGGGTGTGGTGACCTTGCGTTGCTGTGCGGCCTGACGCAGGCGATCACCCGCCTCAATGGTACGCTGCGCAACCGGAGCAGCCGCTTCGCCAGCAACCCGGTCGATGCCAGTTGCCACAACGGAAACGCGGATGATGCCTTCAAGGCTCTCATCAAAGGTTGCGCCAAGAATAATGTTGGCGTCCTGATCAACTTCTTCGCGAATACGGGTTGCAGCTTCGTCAACCTCAAACAGGGTCATGTCGCGACCACCGGTGATGGAGATCAGCAGTCCCTTGGCGCCGGACATTGATGTCTCATCAAGCAGCGGATTGGCGATTGCAGCTTCGGCGGCCTGCATGGCACGGCCCTCGCCGGACGATTCGCCAGTGCCCATCATGGCTTTGCCCATCTCGCGCATCACCGAGCGAACATCGGCAAAGTCGAGATTGATCAGACCTTCCTTCACCATCAGATCGGTGATGCAGGCAACGCCGGAGTAGAGCACCTGGTCGGCCATGCCAAAGGCGTCGGCAAAGGTGGTCTTGTCGTTGGCCACACGGAACAGGTTCTGGTTTGGAATGACGATCAGCGTGTCGACATTCTTCTGCAGTTCGTCAATGCCGGATTCCGCCGTGCGCATGCGGCGCTGGCCTTCAAAACTGAACGGCTTGGTGACCACACCAACCGTCAAAATACCCATTTCGCGGGCAGCGCGTGCAACAACCGGCGCAGCACCTGTGCCGGTGCCGCCACCCATGCCGGCAGTGACAAACGCCATATGGGTGCCATTGAGATGATCATTGATTTCATCAATGCACTCTTCTGCCGCCGCACGACCAACCTCGGGCTGCGAACCCGCGCCCAGACCTTCGGTGACGGCCACACCCATCTGAACGACCCGCTCGGCACGCGACATCGAAAGTGCCTGAGCGTCAGTGTTGGCCACAACAAATTCCACACCATCGAGACCCGAGGTGATCATGTTGTTGACAGCATTGCCGCCGCCGCCACCAACACCAAATACGGTGATGCGTGGTTTCAGCTCAGTGATGTCTGGCTTTTGAAGATTGATAGTCATGCCGTCCTCATTTCTTTTAAAACGGTGAGCCGCCGCTACACCTAGTTGTGTTGTCCGGCGGCAGCGCCGGCTCCCGGTTAAAAACTCTCACGCAACCATTGGCTGACACGGGAAAACGCACCACCAGTACCCGTCAGCTTCATGGGCGCACGCCTCTTTGCAAAATGCTCGATCTGTGCAGTTTGCGGATAAATCATCAGCCCCACGGCTGTTGAAAATGCCGGCCCCCTTGCAGCTTCCGGCAATCCCTTGATCCCCATTGGACGGCCAAGCCGCACATTGCGCGCCAGCACTCGCCTTGCCACTTCGCTCAAACCGTTGAGCTGGCTGGCACCACCTGTCAGAACCACGCGTTTGCCGACCGTTGCCGCAAAACCGGACGCATTGAGGCGGTCGCGAACCATCTCCAGCGTCTCTTCAATGCGAGGGCGGATCACGCGGGTAAGCTGTGCCCGGGGAATTTGATTGGCGACATCGCGATCGTCCTCGCCGATTGGCGGAACCGAAACGATATCGCGTTCGTCGGAAATGCTGGGAAGGGCCGAACCCTGTAGCACCTTCAACCGCTCGGCATCTTCCAGCCGGGTTGAGAGCGCGCGGGCCATGTCCATCGTCACATGATTGCCACCAACGGCAATTGCGTCGGCATGAACCAACTGACCTTCAACAAAGATGGAAAGCGTGGTGGTTCCGCCACCCATGTCGACGCAGGCGCAGCCCATTTCAGATTCATCGTCAACCAGTGTCGAGAGACCGCTGGCATAGGGGCTTGCAACCATTGCCTCGACCGAAAGGTGCGAGCGGTTGATGCAGTGTTCGAGATTACGCAGTGGGGCAGTATCGGCGTCCACCACATGCATATCAACACCCAGCGAATTGCCAAACATGCCACGTGGATCACGAATGCCGCGTTCGCTGTCCAGATTGTATCCAATGGGAATCGAATGAACGACCAGACGTCCATCCCGCATGGCGTGGGCAGAACCGGCTTCGAGCACGCGACGAATGTCGACATCTTCGATATCGTTTCCACCGAGATCCACGCTGACCGAAAAGGCTTCACTAGCAAGGCGCCCGCACGAAACATTGACGAGGAGGGATTCCACCGTCAGCCCGGCCATGCGCTCTGCACCGTCCACCGCAGTGCGAATGGATTGCTCAGCCGCATCAAGGTCAACGATGACACCGGATTTGATACCGCGCGATCTGTGGTGGCCAATGCCCAGAATTTCGATGCGATGGGTACGGCCCGGAAGGAGTTCGCTTTCTCCTTTGGGGCGCAGCCGACCAATCAGACAGCAGATTTTGGACGAGCCGACATCCAGCACCGACACAGTGGTCGGGCGCTTGTTGGAAAGCCCTTTGAAACGGGGGAGGTCGGCGGAGAAGCCAAACAGGCTCATATATCTTTCTCCGCCGTTCGAATAGATTTTGAGCGCGCTTCAACGAACTCGCGGCGCGCTTCATTCGCGCTCTCTGAAAGGCGAATGGTGATGCGATCCGCAAGGCGCAGATCCACAACTTCAATTTCGCGATCAAATATGGCGTTGCGCGATTGCAGCGACGCCAGTTCATCAAGTGCTGCATGTACATCGTTTGCAGGGAGTTTGACCGTCAGCCCGTTGCGCAAGCGAACGTCCCAGCGACGATCCGCAACACGAATGTACACCGCGACCCGTCCAGCCAGTTCAGGATAACGGGCAGCAAGCGGCAGGAAATCGGCGGCGCGTTTTTCGGCCCCCTCGCCTACGACCTGAGGCAGATGGGAAAACCGGTTTGAGAGATAATCCATGCCCTCAAACTTCGCGATCAGGGTGCCGTCCTGCTCAACCACGGAAAGCACATCGCCCTGCTGCCAGACCGCAAATGGGGATTTTTCCTCTATATCGACTTCCAGGCGACCCGGATAAACCTTGCGCACCGACGCGCGCTCCACCCAGGGAAGTGCGATAACCGAATTGCGGGCGTCAGTTACATCCAGCCCAAACAGCGAGCTTTGCGGGCGAACACCCAGTGCCGACAGAACATCGCGCTCACTGGTTTCCGAATGGCCGGAAATTTCCACCCCGTCGATCTGCATGCCAAGTGTTGCACCGGTCGCAGACATGAAACTGCGCAATTGCCCGCCCTGTTGAGCGCCATAGAGCATGGCAACACAGACAAACGCGATGGCATACAGGCTTCCCCGCCCGGCTGGCATCGGTTCGCTGGTTTCAACAAATCGGGTGGTGTATCGCCACATCAGGCGAAGGGGTCGCGGCAGAACGCCCGAAGACGAAGCGGCATCAGCCCTCGTCCGCCGCCCGGGACGAAGAGAGGAAACCATCTCCGTCAGCGATTGCAGCTTGCGTCCTCTACGATCCAATTCAACAATTCCTCAAACGAATGCCCGGCATGCTGGGCCAGTTCCGGCAACAAAGATGTGGGCGTCATGCCCGGCTGAGTGTTCACTTCCAGCCAGATCAGTTCATTCAACCCGTTCACCCGATCATCCAGCCGGAAGTCTGATCGGGTCACACCACGACACCCCAAAGCCCTGTGCGCCTTGAGCGACAGTGTCTGAATCTTTTGGTAAACATTTGGTAAAATTTCTGCCGGACAGACGTGTTTTGATCCGCCATCGGCATATTTTGCATCATAGTCGTAGAAGCCTGTGCCGATAGGGAGAATTTCTGTCACACCAAGCGCGACGTCACCCATGACGGCGCAGGTCAGTTCGCGACCATGGATGTAGCGCTCAACCATGACGATATCGCCATATGGCCAGTCAGATGAATAGAGTTCCTGCGGCGGGGTTGAGCGATCCTCACCGACAATCAGAACGCCGAAACTTGAGCCTTCCGCCAGAGGTTTGATCACGTAAGGCGGCTTCATGGCGTGCTTTTTTGCCGCCTCTAGTCGGTGCATCACCTTGGCGTCTGCAACAGGCACTCCAACACGACGCGCAATGGTTTTGGACTTCTCCTTGTCCATGGCGAGCGCTGAGGCCAAAACGCCTGAATGGGTGTAGGGAAGTTCCAGATATTCCAGCACACCCTGAACCGTGCCATCTTCGCCATACGGGCCGTGCAGCGCATTGAATGCAACGTCTGGCTTGAGGTCTTCAAGCACTGATCCAAGTTTTCGGTCGACATCAATCCGGGTCACCTTGTGACCGCTTGATTCGAGCGCATCGGCGCAGGCATTGCCCGACGATAAACTGACAGGACGTTCGGATGACCATCCGCCCATAAGGACGGCAACATGCGCCATGAAGACCGCTCCCAAATCTTCTGGTGTTCCCCTTAATTCTCATTGAGAATCACAAGCTTGGGCGCAAATCAAGAACAAGGATTGAAGCGGATTGGGAAGTGTTTGAATCGCAATTTCAGCCTGCTTGGCTAAGCGATTCAAAAGACTCAATGATTTGCGATTAAAACGAGTTTGAAATATTTTTCACGATTTATGCGGGTGGAAGGTGAAAGCTATACGGCGGCTCCACAGGAGGCGATTCGCCAACCTGATTCGCCTCGGCAGATTTCATCGGTGAGCGGTAGAACAGGCAACCGATCAATAGCCGGCTAAGACACCGCCTCCAGGTCACGCCTGTTGTCAGAGTTTTTGACAATATGCGCTGACACCACGCCTCCCTCAGATTCGACACATGCCCCAACGATCTCGAACAGATTTGCCGCTGTGGGATTGCCTGACGCACTGAGTGAACGCATCAGATTCTTGTCACGCTTGCCGGTGCGTCTCGCCAATTCTTGAAATCCGATCGTAGCCTTAACGTACTGACGCAACATCAGGCGCCCCTCATCAGGATCGCCAGCAAGCAGAGCATTGATTGCATCCTCAAGCATTTCGGTTGCAAATTCTGGATTGCGAGAAACCATCGCTTTGAGGCTGGTATCCAAAGGCAAGGAAGGCATCTTCACTCCAAATCAAGTTCAGTTTCGGTCAGATAATCACGCCAGAGGGATTTTGCCTTTGCGATATCATTTCCTTGACGCCGCTTGGTTCCGCCATGAAGGAGCAACACGAGCGTTTGCCCCTTCCGCCCCAAATATACTCTCAACCCAGCGCCATAGGTGAGCTTCAACTCATGAACACCATCACCAACCGACTTCAGACTTGATGTGTTCCCATCTTCCAATCTCGCAATGGCAATGAGAACGCGCTTCCGCGCCTGCCGGTCCAATTTCTCCAACCAACGGACAAACGGTTGTTTTCCGTCTTGGGAAGTATAGACCTCAACGGTGATCATTTAACGATCGGTATCATATACGATACCATACTTCAACTACAAGGGTAGAATGAAGATTTCTAACTCAGCCCCCGCCCAATCCTTTTAATCTCCCACTCAAGCAGGATGCCGGAATGGTCCTGCACCTTTTCGCGCACTGTCTCGCCGAGGGTTTCGAGATCATTTGCGGTGGCGTTGCCCGTGTTGATCATGAAATTGCAGTGCATTTCTGACATTTGCGCGCCACCAATCTGAAAGCCACGCAAGCCGGCCTCGTCAATCAGCTTCCAGGACGAATGCCCGTCCGGGTTCTTGAAGGTGGACCCTCCGGTTTTCTCTTTTACCGGCTGCACGGTTTCGCGGTGATGCTGTACCGCATCCATATCGGCCTGAATCGCGTCTTTGTCTTTTTCCAATCCCTCAAAGTCCGCAGACACGAAGATCAGGTCCTTTGGCGCCCATGAATGCCGATAAGTGTAGCCCATATCGGCATGACTGAGTTCGACAATTTCACCGGCCCGGTTCACGGCACGAATGGTCTTCACCCGGTTGGTCGTCTCGGTACCATTGGCACCCGCATTCATGCGCAGGGCCCCGCCCAGCCCGCCGGGAATGCCGTGGTAAAATTCAAAACCGCCAATGCCCGCCTCAAGAGCTGCTGCGGCCAACCGTTTGTCGGGCACTGCCGTTCCGGCACGCAATGTCAATTCATCAACCTTTTCAATCGAGCCAAAGCCCTTGGCTGATAGGCGAATGACAACCCCTTCAATCCCGCCGTCGCGCACCAGAAGATTGGAACCCACGCCCACGATGGTAACTGGCACCTCCTGCGGCAGCACTTTCAGAAACGCGCAAAGATCGTCCTCGTCGGCAGGCTGAAACAGGATGTCGGCAGGTCCGCCAACGCGAAACCAGGTGACAGAACTCATCGGCGCGTCGGGGGTCAAGCGTCCGCGTATTTCGGCAAAGCGATCCTTGAGATTGTCATACAAGGCACTCATCAGAGCGCTTTCAGTTCGGCTTCAAGTGCGTTTGCCCAATGGGTCACGCTGCCCGCGCCCAGAAAGACGACGTAGTCGCCCTCTTCCGCGATATCCGCGATCAATGGCGCAATGTCAGATGGGCCATCAATGGTTCTGACATCCCGATGACCGGCGGCTTTGAGGCCACTGGCAAGGGCTGCTGAATCTGCCCCTTCAATCGGGCGCTCTCCGGCCTCGTAAACCGGCGCGACAACCACAGTATCTGCATCATTGAAACAGGCACAAAACTCGCTGAAGAGCGATTGCAGCCGCGTGTAGCGGTGCGGCTGTTTGATTGCGATGACCTTCGTGCCCGATGCCGCGGAGCGCGCAGCCTTCAATACGGCCGATATCTCCACGGGATGGTGCGCATAATCATCAATGATTTCAACGCCATTCCAATGACCGGCGCGTGTAAAGCGACGCTTCACCCCTTCAAACGCCAGCAACCCCTCGCGAATATTGTCAGCGCCGATCCCAAGCTGGCTGGCGACCGCAATCGCAGCCGTGGCATTGGAAACATTGTGCAGCCCTGGCATGGGAAGCGTGAGATCAGGAATGATCTCCTCCTCATCGCCAGCGCGATTGCGGATGGTGATATCGAACTTCGATACCGAACCCTCCGCCCGCACATTGTCGAAGCGCACATCCGATTGAGGATTGGTTCCGTAGGTCACAACCCGGCGATCTTCGATCTGCGAAACCATTGCCTGAACTTCGGGATGGTCGAGACACATCACAGCAAAACCATAGAACGGCACATTTTCGACAAAGCTGCGAAACGCCTTTTTGGCTTCGTCAAATGTCCCGTAGTGGTCAAGATGTTCGGGATCGATATTCGTGATGATCGCAACATCAGCTGGCAGTTTCAGGAAGGTTCCGTCGGATTCATCAGCCTCAACCACCATCCAGGCACCCTCGCCCATTCTGGCGTTTGTGCCAATGGCGTTCAGAATGCCGCCATTGATGATCGTCGGGTCCAGCCCACCGGCTTCTAGCAGCGTGCCCACCATTGACGTGGTGGTGGTTTTGCCATGGGTGCCACCAACGGCAATCGCCTGTTTGAAGCGCATCAGTTCCGCCAGCATCTCGGCACGACGAACAATAGGCAAACTGCGCTCGCGGGCTTCCACCCGTTCCGGATTGTCCTTGCGAATGGCGGTCGACGTCACCACCACTGCAGCGTCGCCAAGGTTCTCCGCCTTGTGGCCAACGAAAACAGGTATGCCTTTGTCACGCAGGCGCTGGCAGTTGGCACTGTCAGACTGGTCTGACCCCTGAACCTTGTGTCCAAGATTGTGCAGCACTTCGGCAATTCCGCTCATGCCGATCCCACCGATTCCGACAAAGTGGATCAGCCCGATGTCATCTGCCATTCTCATAGAAATCTGTTTCCCCGTTTGGACGAATACGTCCCCATTTTTGACACGCGGTTGTTGGTCACACTCTCAATCCGCGGCGCACCGTCGATAGGTTCCACCTCCTGGTGAACCTGTCGAACCACGAGGTGGCCACAACCTGTCCTTCGACGAGCTCAGGATGAGGTGTGGGGCAATTAACGAGACCTGCTACCTGCCGTTGTCGACGAATCCGTCGGCACGACCCGGTCTCCATGTCCTAATCATTTGTCCAGATACCCTCACAAACTCGCTGTTTCAACGAGATCAGCCAACCTCTTCGAGGCATCCGGAACGCCCGCCTTTTTGGCGCTTTCCGCCGCCAATGCAAGTTTTGCCGGATCGTCGAGGGCATTTTTGAGAATTTCCGCTAGTTTTTCCGCAGAAAGATCAGCCTGCTTCGACAATACTGCCCCCCCGGACGTGGCAAGATGTTCGGCATTCGCTGCCTGATCATGATCAAGCGCAAATGGATAGGGAACAAGCAGCGACGGACGCCCGACAATGGCAAGTTCGCTGACCGTGGAAGCGCCAGCCCGGGCGATCACGAAATGAGCCGAAGCGAGGTGCTCATGCATATCCGAAAAGAAGGTGGCAACCGTTTGCGACACGCCAAGGGCTTCATATGCCGACTTGAGCGATGCTTCATCTTCGGGCCGCGCCTGCTGAACGACTTCCAGCCGTGCACGGTCCGATTCGCTCAGCTTGCCGATGGCATCTGGCAATGCACTTGAAAAAAACTGAGCGCCCTGACTGCCGCCAAACACCAGCAATCGGAACGCGCCGTCCGCCTGATGGGCTTCATAGTCGCGTTCCGCTGCATCGTGGATCGCATCGCGAACCGGGTTTCCCGTGTGTATATGGGCGCTCAGTCCGGACGCAGCACTCTTCACGCCCATGGCAATCTTCTTCACCGATTTCGCCAGAAACCGGTTTGCACGGCCAAGCACTGCATTTGCTTCATGGAGAACCGTTGGAACCCCTTTGTGGCGGGCGGCCAGCATGGGTGGAATGGTCGGGTAGCCACCGAAGCCAACAACCACTTTTGGCTTCAGTCGGCTGACAAGTGAGCGGGACTTCAGATAGCCCATGAGCAGCGTGAAGGCCGCGCCGATCAGCTTCAGCGGGTTTTTTGAGCTCAGTGTGGCAGAAGGAATGATGTGGATTTCCTTCGCCGGGAATGAAGCCGTGAACCGTTCCGCGCGATCGTCGGTGGCAAGATGCACCGTCCAGCCGCGTTCAACCAATTCTGTTGCCAGTGCCTGTGCCGGAAACAGATGACCACCCGTGCCACCAGCCGTCAGGATGATTGTCTTTTCCAAAAGGTCAGGCTCCCGCGAACCGGGTCAGCGATCCAACTTCCACGTCGCGATGCCTGAGCGCATCCGGGCGGTTGCGGGTCAGCGCCAGAACCAGCCCCATGCCGAACGCCATGGCAATAAGCGAGGACCCTCCATAGGAAATGAATGGCAGCGTCATGCCCTTGGCTGGCATCAGTTGAAGATTGACCGCCATATTGATGATCGACTGCATACCAAAGAGCAGAACGAGGCCCGACACAGCGAGTTTTACAAACTCATCGCGTTCCGAAAGGGCGTGGAGCAGACCACGAACCACGATGAACGCGAAGATGCCCAAGAGCGCCAGGCAGATGAGAATGCCGAACTCTTCTGCCGCCACCGCGAAGATGAAATCTGTATGGCTGTCCGGCAGCACACGCTTCACGGTTCCCTCGCCCGGCCCCTGCCCCAGCCAACCACCGCGAATGATCGCCTCGCGACCAGTGTCCACCTGAAACGTGTCTCCTGCGCCGGTGATGAATCGGTCGATGCGACCAGACACATGGCTGAAAGAAAAATAGGCGCCGAAAAGACCAACGACGGCAAGGCCGGCCAGTCCGATGATCCATATCCACGGAATTCCGGCCATAAAGAACATGGCCGCCCACACGCCAACCACCAGCACGGATTGTCCCAGGTCCGGCTGCACCATCAAGAGGGCAAGCATGATGGCAAGCAGAATGATCGCCATCAGATTGCCCGGCACACCCGGCTTGCGCGCCTGCTCGGCAAAGAGCCATGCGCACACGACGACGAAGGCGGGCTTGGCAAATTCCGATGCCTGGAGTGAAAACACACCGAGTGAAATCCAGCGCCGCGCGCCCTTCACCTCAAAGCCGATGAACATAGTGAGGATCAGCGCTGCCACAGCGGCCAGGAACATGGCAAAGGCCGCACGTCGGGCCTGTTTGAGGTTCAACAATGAAACGCCGAACAGAATAAGCAGCGCCGGAATGAGAAAAATCACATGCCGCTGTACAAAGTGAAAATTCCCCACGCCAATGCGCTCTGCCACGGGTGGGCTGGCCGCAAGAGAGAGCACAAGTCCGCCGCTGATCAAAGCAATGATCGAGAACAGCAACCAGCGATCAACGGTCCACCACCATTCCGCAAGTGTTCCGCGATTGGCACGTGAAATCATGTTTCAGGTCTCCATTGCCCGGCTCGGGGACGGGGAAAATCCGGGCAATGCGCGCACAAGGTCCTTGAACGCATTGCCACGGTTGGAAAAATTCGGGAATTGATCGAAACTCGCACAGGCCGGGGACAGGAGTATGACCGGCTCTTCGGCGTCGCTGCTTGCCGCGTCGCGGGCAGCATGATGCACTGCTGCGTCTAAAGTTTCGGAAATCTCATAGTCGACGACACCGCCAAGCGTTGCGGAAAAGGCCGCCGCCGCCTCGCCGATCAAATAGGCTTTGCGGATTGGCCCAAACAAGGGGCGCAGTTCTTCAATGCCGCCATCTTTCGCCAGCCCACCGGCAATCCAGTAAATATCGTGGTAGCTGGCAAGCGCCGGTGCGGTGGCCTCCGCGTTGGTGGCCTTGGAATCGTTGGCGAATAGCACTTTGCCCACGTGGCCAACCTGTTCCATGCGGTGCACCAGCCCGCCAAAGCTTGAGAATCCGGCCTGTATCTCATCAGCTGAAAGACCGAGCAGTCTGCAGGCTTCATATGCGGCGGCCGCATTCTGCGCATTGTGCCTGCCGCGCAGCGAGCCAATGCCTTCAAGGGAATAATTGCGCTCCACCTGCGTTTCGCCAGAAATGCGAGCAACGGATACCCCGCCGGCTTCAAGCCTGTCAGCAATGTCGCGACAGTACTTGTCATCAACGCCAACGATGGCATTCGAACTTGCGGCCACCAGCCGTTCCTTGATCGAGGCGTAGTCTTCCATCGCCCCATGGCGGTCGAGATGATCAGGCGACAGATTGAGAAGAATGCCCACATCCGGCGCGATGCCAGGTGCCAGGTCGATCTGATAGGACGAACACTCCACCACATAGACGCGATCGTCTTGCGGCGGTTTCAGAGCAAGCACGGCGGTGCCAATATTCCCACCCATCTGTACATCCCGGCCCGCTTCCTTCAGCACGTGGGCAATCAATGCCGTCGTGGTCGATTTACCGTTTGTGCCGGTGATCGCGACATAGCGTGCATCCTTATTCGAGGCCGCGAGTTCCCGACCAAACAATTCCACGTCACCAATGATCGGAACACCGGCATCATTGGCAAGCTGCACGGTCCAGTGCGGCTGAGGATGGGTCAGCGGCACACCCGGCGCGAGCACCAGCGCATCGGTCGTTGAGAAATCAAGCGTGCGCAAATCGCGACAAGAAATGCCCTGACTTTCCGCCTCGGCAACCCGGTCCGGATTGTCATCCCAGGCAACAACGTTCGCGCCGCCCTCGTTCAGCGCCTGCGCCGTCACCAGCCCCGAACCACCAAGCCCAAAGACGGCGATTGTCCGATCCTTTGCTGTGGTGACGGGGATCATGTGTGGCGCTCCGCAGGTCCGGTCAGCGCAGTTTCAGCGTGGCAAGGCCGATGAGCGCCAGCACCACGGATATGATCCAAAACCGGATCACCACCTGACTTTCCGTCCAGCCAAGCTGCTCGAAATGGTGATGAATCGGCGCCATCTTGAAAACGCGCTTGCCGGTCAGCTTGAACGAGAAGACTTGAATGATCACGGACAGCGCTTCCATGACGAACAGACCGCCCACAATCGCCAGCACAATCTCGTGCTTGGTGGCAACAGCGATGGTGCCCAGCATACCACCCAGTGCGAGCGATCCGGTGTCTCCCATGAAGATCGCCGCCGGTGGTGCGTTGAACCACAAGAAGCCAAGCCCGGCGCCAATCAGCGCGCCGCAGATCACCGCGAGTTCCCCCGTCCCGAGCACGAAATGGATTTGCAGATAATCGGCAAAAACGGCGTTGCCGCTGAGATAGGCGATCACGCCAAACGTGGCGGATGCAATCATCACCGGCACGATTGCGAGGCCGTCCAGACCATCAGTCAGATTGACGGCATTTCCCGCTGCAACGATGACAAACCCGCCGAACACCACGAAAAACAGGCCCAGATCAATCACCAGATTTTTGAAGAACGGAAAGGTGAGCGAGGAGGAAAACGGCGCCTTGCCGTTGCTCATCAGGATATAGCAGGCGGCACCCGCGATAATGAATTCAAGTGTCAGTCGAGCCCGACCGGAAAAGCCCTTGTCGGTCGCCTTCGAGACTTTCAGATAGTCATCGTAAAACCCGATTGCGCCAAAGCAAACCGTCACCAGCAGCACGACCCAGACATAGACGCTTTCAAGATTGGCCCACAGCAGCGTCGACAACAAAACACCGACCAGAATGATCAGCCCGCCCATCGTCGGTGTACCGGCTTTCTTGAAGTGGGTTGCTGGACCATCTGCGCGAATGGGCTGTCCTTTGCCCTGACGGCCACGCAGGTTCCGAATCATGGATGGTCCGAACATGAACACAAGGAATGCCGCTGTCATCATCGCCCCGCCGGTGCGGAATGTGATGTAGCGAAACAGGTTGAGCAGTGGAAATTCTTTTCCCAGCTCGGCCAGCAAATATAGCATTCAGTCCCCCTCGTCCCGCGTCAGCCGGTTGCCGCGCGGTCTATGCCGGAGCCGCCGACAGCGGGATAGGTCTCGATCAGAGACTTGATCAATTGATTGAATTTCAGGCCGTTTGAGGCCTTCAGAAGTACGACATCACCTGCGCGAATGAGCCCCATAAGTTCCGGTGCGAGCGAAGGCGTGTCTGCCTTGTAGACGCATTCGATTTCGCTGGGCACCTTTGAAACAAGAGATTTGATTAGCGGTCCCGCAAGCAGCACATGATCGGCTTGTGATTGGGCAAGCGGCGCTGCAATTTCCTCATGCAAAGCGTCTGAATGAACGCCGAGTTCCAACATATCGCCCAGAACGGCGATGCGCCTGCCACCGGCCCCAGGTGCCGTTTCGGCAAGCATGGCCAAGGCCGCTTTCATGGAAGCCGGATTGGCGTTGTAGCTCTCATCAATCACAGTGAAGCTGCCACCACCAATCGCCAGATGATGCCGCTGACCCCGCCCGATGGGAGCCGGAAGATCAGCAAGCGCATCCGCGCTTTTTTTCAGATCCGCACCTGCCAAATGCGCGGCGGCCAGAACGGCAAGCGCGTTTTGCGCCACGTGACGACCAGGCATCGCGATATGCGCATTGATCCGTTGGCCAGAAAGATCGGCTTGAATGTCTGATCCGTCATCAACAGAAGAGAATTCAACCAGACGCATGTCTGCCCGCTCATTTTCGCCAAATGTCAGAACGTTTGACACACCGGCATTGCCCGCAAGGGTCATCAGCAAGTCAAACTGGTCATTGTCGATGTTGAGAACAGCCGTTCCATCCGGCTCCAGCCCGTTGAAGATTTCAGCCTTGGCATGGGCAATTTCGGAAACATCCTTGAACGCACCCAGGTGCGCCGCAGCCACCGTCGTGATGATCGCCACATGCGGGCGCACCATCTTGACCAACGGCGTGATTTCGCCCGGGCGGTTCATCCCGACTTCGAAGACGCCGAAATCAGCGTTGTCCGGCAGACGCGCCAGCGTCAGCGGCACGCCCCAATGATTGTTGAATGAGGCGGCAGAAGCGTGAACAGTTCCCGAGCGCGCCAGCACGTGGCGCACCGCATCCTTGGTTCCGGTTTTCCCCACACTGCCGGTGACGGCGATGATTTTGGCATTGCTTCGCGCTCGCGCTGCGACCGCCAGGCGCTCCAGTGCTTTGAGAACATCATCGACCACCAACAGGCCTACGCCTGCGTCTGAAACCTCCGCCAGCTTTTCTTCGCTGACAACCGCAAGACCGGCTCCGGCTTCGCCTGCAGCACGGGTAAACTTGTGGCCATCATGCACGTCGCCCTTGATGGCGAAATAAGCGTCTCCCGGTTGAAGCGTGCGCGTGTCGATGGAAAGACCGGTGATGCCCTCGGGCACGTCGCTCACGATGCGCGCGCCCATTGCCTCTACCATTTTGTCGGTTCGCCACAACATTATGCGGGATCTCCCAACAATGATTCGCGCAACACGTCATGATCTGAAAATTCGTGCACCACATCGCCAACGATCTGGCCCGTCTCGTGGCCCTTGCCGGCCACCACCAGCGTATCGCCCTCTCCGAGCGAGCGAACGGCTTCAACAATTGCCGCACGGCGATCGGCAATTTCGGTTGCGCCCGGTGCAGCCTCCAGAATTGCCGCTCGAATGGAGGCAGGATCTTCTGTTCTTGGATTGTCGTCGGTCACAATCACCCGGTCGGCAAGTCGTTGGGCAATCTCGCCCATCATGGGGCGCTTGCCGGCATCCCTGTCACCACCGCAGCCGAACACCACAACAAGCTCTCCCGTTGTAAATGGTCGCAGTGCCAGAAGCACATTCTCAAGCGCGTCCGGCTTATGGGCATAATCCACATAGCAGGGTGCGCCAGCAGCGCTGGAACCCACATGTTCAAGGCGTCCGGATGCGCCTTGCAAACTCTCAAGTGCAGCAAAAACCGTGCCCGCATCGCTGCCCGTTGCAATCGCCAGACCCGCCGCGACCAGAGCATTGTAAAGCTGGAATTCACCGGCCATCGGCAAGATCACGCGATGGGTTTGGCTGGCATGAACCAGTTCAGCGATTTGGCGATATCGCTCCTGTTCCACCCGTTTCAGCGCAATGAAGTCGCCCTTGCGACCAACCGCTTTCACATCAAGCCCACGCTCGCGCGACGCTGTTAGCACACGCTCGCTATATTCATCGTCTGCAAAGACAACTGCAGGCTGGCCTGGCTGCATCAGCGTATCGAACAGGCGCAGCTTGGCGGAAAGATAATCCTCCACATCGTCCTGATGGTAGTCCATGTGGTCGCGGCCAAGATTGGTGAATCCGGCCGCGCTAAGCCGCACCCCATCAAGCCGCCGCTGATCAAGTCCATGGCTTGAGGCTTCCATCGAACAATGGCTGATCCCATCATCCGCCAATTGATTCAGCAACTGGTGCAGCAACTCTGGGTCGGGCGTCGTCAGTGATCCGTAGTCGGTGCCTGATTCAGTTGTCACGCCGGTGGTCCCGATCATGGCGGCAGGGCGTTTCTCTGCTGACCAGATCTGCCGCACAAACGAAGCGACCGAAGTTTTGCCGGCCGTTCCAGTAACCGCAACAATCTTGCCGGGCTGCGCCGAGAAAAGCTTTGAAGCAATCAGCGCCAGATCGCGGCGAGGATCCGCAACCCGGATCACCGGGACATCAACGTCTGGAACAACAGCATCTTCAGCGGCCAGAATGACCACCGCGCCATTTTCGCAGGCACTCTTTGCAAATGTCGCACCATCCGCGTGCGAGCCAGCAAGTGCCGCAAAAATGCTGCCAGGTTTCACCTGACGGGAATCTGCAGTGATCCCCGAAACAGGCAATATGCTATCCAACTCCACCCCGGCAAAGTCGGGAAACAGATCGGCCAGTGACAGTTCGGAGGTAGGGGTAGAGGACAATTTCATGCGGGGGGAAGACATGCTCAATATGACGACAGAATGGCATTCGCCGCCGGTTCGAAAGTGGGATCAACGCCAAGCAGCGGAGCAGAGCGCTCCACAATTCTTGCGACCGTAGGTGCCGCATTCATTCCGGCGGTGGCGTAATATTTTCCTTCTTCCGGCTTGGGTTCATCGACAATCACCAGCACCACATATTGCGGGTCATCCACAGGAAAAGCCGACAAAAATGCATTGAACCGCTTGGCGCGCGAATAACGCCCGTTCACGACCTTCTCCGCAGTGCCCGTTTTGCCGCCAACCCGGAAACCCTCAACGTTCGCCCGTTTGCCGGAACCTTTCAGCACGTTGAGACGCATGAGATAGCGCATCTTGTCGCTTGTGGCCGACGAGACGACCTGCTTGCCAAGTCGTTGCGCCTCATCACGGGTGCGCGGAAAAAGGGTCGGTGGAATGAGCATTCCACCGTTCACCAGCGCCGCTGCAGCAGCCGCTGTTTGAAGCGGTGTGGTGGAAATGCCGTGACCGTAGGAGATTGTGATGGAGTTGACCTTCTTCCACACTTTCGGCTGGGTTGGGCGAGCAACCTCAGGAAGTTCAAACCCTTCCAGACGGGACAGAAGCCCGATGCGCGTCAAAAATTCCTGATGCCCGTCAATGCCCACCACATCCGCCATTTTGGCGGTGCCAATGTTGGAAGAATAGATGAACACTTCCGGCACGGAGAGAATGCGTTTCTTGCCGTGAAAATCATTGATGCGGAACCGCCCGATGCGGATCGGTTTTCGCGCATCGAACCGGCTTTTCAGTGACACTTTTCCGGAGTCCAGCGCCATTGCGGTGGTGAACGCTTTGAAGGTGGACCCCATTTCAAACACACCACCGGAGATGCGATTGAACTTGTCCTTCTCCTTGCGCAAATCAGTCTTTTCGTTGGGGTTGTAGTCGGGCAGCGACGACATGCCGACGATTTCGCCCGTATGCGCATTGAGCACGATACCTGCTGCCGCCACGGCCTTGTACCGCTTCATTGCCTCGCTCAGCGCATCGCGGATGAAGTGCTGCACCCTGAGGTCAACGGCAAGCTTGACCGGCTCCAATTCCCTCTTTCGCGCAAATCCGGCAGCGTGAAGATCAGCAAGTCCATTGTCGTCGACATATTTTTCAATGCCGGAGATGCCCACATTGTCAACATTCACCTGACCCAGAATGTGCGCGGCGGTGGGCCCGCCAGGATAGAAGCGACGGTTCTCGGTTCGAAAGCCGATGCCCGGAATACCAAGCGCCAGAATGCGGCTTTGCTGTTTGGGGGTGAGCTCGCGCTTCAACCAGACAAACTTCGCCTTGCTGGTGAGCTTCTTGTGCACCGACTTGAACTCGATGTCTGGCAGAACAGTCGAGAGCAATTCAATCGCCTCATCCGCATCCACGATGATGTGCGGCTCCGCGAAGAGCGAGGCCATTTTGATATCCATGGCAAGCGTTTCGCCATTGCGATCCACCAGTTCCGGTCGCGTTGCCGACGTCGAACGATCCGCCAGCCGGTGAATGGAACCGGTCTTGGGGTCGCTGAACCCGTAATAGATGAGCCGACCTGCGATAATGGCGTAAACCAGCACCACCCCTGCCATCACCAGAAGAATGCGGGCAGCCGCCTGCTCATTGCGAGCTTTGCGCGAGGAGCTCAGGGTCAGCGATTGCGGTTTGGAGCGGCCCATGAGACCCTTCAGGAACGCCTTTTTCATTCGTCAGCCACCCGTGTACTGCCCGTTGTGAGTGGATCTTTTTCTGATTTCGTCTCCACCAGATCGCCAATGGGATCATTTTCCGGATCTTCCGGTGGTCGAATGGCCGGGAGTTCGCCTTCCTTGGCGATTTGCGTGGATTTCAGAGGTTTAAGCTGCAGCTCTTCCGCGTGGGTCTCGGCAAGTTTTTGCAACCGCGCCGGTTGATTGAGCAGCGCCCAGTCGGCCCGCAGCAGGTTGATCTTTTCCTTTTCCGCCTGAATCAGCTTCTGCAGCCGTGCCACCTCTTCTGCCGACTGTTCTGCCTGATGTTTGATGGAAAATGTCCAAACAGCCCCGCAGATCATGGCTGCCACAAGAATGAGGTCGAGGGAGCGGATCATGCGCGGTCACCTCGCGGATGAAGTTTCACACCCGACCAGTCCGGCAAGCCAAGTTTCGCCGCCCCGATCACCCTTGATTCAGCATCTGTTCGCCGACCAGCCCTCAGCCGAGCAGACCGCGAACGGGCGTTGATCGCGATTTCCTCTTCGGTCGGCTTCATCGCGCCTTTGGAAATCATCTCATAAAGCGGCTGCTCAGCTGTGGTTTCAGGCATATGGCGCGAACCGCCGCCCTGCGCGGTCGCGGACTGAAAAAACCGTTTCACGAGCCGGTCTTCCAGTGAATGAAAGGAAACCACCACCAACCGTCCACCGGGAGAAAGGAGAGCGGTCGCCGCCTGCAAGGCTCCGGCCAATTGCTCCAGTTCGCCATTCACGAACATCCGCAGTGCCTGAAAGCTGCGCGTTGCCGGATGAATGCGCATTTGTGGGGATCCCGGTGCCGCATTGGCAATAGCCGTTGCGAGGTCACGGGTGCGGGTAAAAGGAGTGTCTTCTCGGCGAGCGACAATCGCGCGCACAATGCGCTTGGCCTGCCGCTCCTCGCCAAGAATGCCCAGAATTCGAACCAGGTCAGCCGGTGCGGCCGTGTTCACAACATCAGCCGCTGTGACACCTGCGCTCCCCATGCGCATATCCAGGGGACCATCCTGCTGAAAGGAAAAGCCGCGTTCGGCCTGATCAATCTGCATGGAGGAAACACCGACATCGAGCACCACGCCGTCAGTTTGTTCGACACCGTGGTTGGCAAGTGCGCTCCGCATCTCGGCGAACGGCGTTTCAATAAGCCTCAGGCGGCCATCAAATTCATCCACCAACGACTGGCCGTTTTCAATTGCCGTGGGGTCGCGATCGAACCCGATAACGGACGCACCGGTTTTAAGGATCGCGCGAGAATAGCCCCCCGCTCCAAACGTGCCGTCGACAATTGTTTCGCCGGGTCTGGGAGCAAGGGTCTCAAGAACCTGCGGCAGCATCACGGGGAAGTGCGGTGCTGCCTGGTCGCTCATTCTGTTCTTGTCCTGACTGCCTGCAAGGAGAGTTGCTGTTTCAATTCGCGCACCCGTTTCCGGGCAGCCTGCCGACGCTCTTCGAACGCTGGCGGCGCCCAGAGCTGAAAATGATCGCCACGCCCCACAAAGGTCACCTGATCGACTATGCCCGTATGATCCCGGATCGCATCGCTCAAGATGATCCGACCATCGGGATCGAGCTTCAAAAGTGCACTGTCCCCGTGAAACCAGGTCGACAGATCGTCGAAGTCGCTGGTCAGCGGATCGAACTCTGCGAGCCGCGTTTCGTACGCTGAAAGAAGCTGCGAGCTGCCCGCATCCACGGCGGGCATGTCCACCGACAAAACCGTGTAAAGCTCCTGTTCGCCAAGCCGCGCCAGCACCGCACGAAATGGCGCGGGTATGGATACCCTGCCCTTCCGGTCGATCCGGTTTGTGGCACTGGACAGAAAGCGTTCCAACGGACGCCTGTGCTCCCCTCAAATACGCGTAACAAATTCCCCGGCGATCTCTCCAAACCCGCAACCGTCCGACCGGAAAAGGGCGATGTCTCACATGCATCATCGCCGCCCCCGGAGAACTGCTGTATGGGAAGTCTTGGGATATCATGGGCAAATTTGGGCGTCAACGGAATCGGGTGGAAAACAAGCGAAATTTCATGGCGAAAATCCGGTCTGGACCCCGCCCGTTTACCTTTTGTGAATCATGGTTCTTAAGGTTTCGTTTACGGACGCGTTAAGAGATGAAGACATCGCCCGTTGATGCATTGAACTGCGCGGACTCAATACAAAGGCTCAACTGAGATTCCGCTTCACTAACGAGCTCCCTTCCACCTCATATTGAGCCTGTCGAAACACGAGGTGGTCTTTGGTTATCTGTTCAAATATTGCGCTTCGCTCTGCTCAACGTGCGATTTGAATTGTGGCCACACCCAGCCCTTCGGCAAGCTCAGGGTGAGGGTGTCTAAAATCTCCCTTCGCACGGCATAGATTGAGTATGTAGCGAGGTAGCGATCAGTGTGGCGCCGGCTCAACTGCCTTGCGCGGTTGAACCAGAGCCAGCCCGCCCAACATCAAAACAAGCGCTGTCCAGACGTAAAGCGAATAGCTTTCACCCAGGTAGATCAGGCTCGCCACAACCCCGGTCATGGTCACAATGTAGGAGACTTGCGAGGCAAACACGGCCCCCGTCTTGCCAATCAGCCAGATGAAACCGGCATAGGCAAAAGCGTGGATGAGGGAGACAAAGAACAGGACCCACAAGGGCGCGGTCCAGGGCTGGGTGATATCAATCAGATCGCCACCGCGCCAGGCGATGCTGCCCGCCACCACCGTCACCAGGACCGAACCGCCCAAAAGTGCGTTAATCGCATCCACATCTTCCGGCTTGCGCGCGTCGATATAGTTGCCTTCGAACCCATAGAAGAACGGCGCAAGCAGACCGACGAAAACAAAGGCGACCTTTGCCGGGTCGGGCAGGCTGGTGCTTGGACCAATCAGGAGCACAATTGCTCCCATCCCCAAGAGCACACCGACAACTCGGATCATGGCAAAGCGTTCCAGTCCTGCAATCAGCGCAATGGAGAGAGAAAACATCGGCACGCTGGCAAAGATGATCGACATAATCCCCGCAGGAAGCTGCGAAATTGCGGTGTAGGAACAAAAGCCCGGCAAAAGCGTGCCAAGCAGCCCAACCAGAACGTAGAATCTGATGGCCCGCCCATGCAGCGGGATCGGCTCACGCCGCACCTTCTTGTAGAGAAATAGAGTGATCGCGATCAGCAGATTTTCCCACGCAAGAATGCCAATCGGCGCATGCCCGGCATTCAGAATGAACTTTGACATGGGGACCGAAGCCCCCCAGAAAATACCGATGGCAGCGAGAACAAGAACGGCGTGGGATTGCTTCAAGGATTAACCACAATGCGCTTTTAAAACGGTGCATCTTTGCGCGGAGTCTGGAACATGCGCAAGGCGGTGACCACCACTCGACAGTCGTCCTCTAAGAACGAGTGTGTTCGCGTTTGGCTTGGCGGCAGTACTCAGCATCTCCGTTTCTCTCCCCTTTTCAAGGGGAGGGTGGCGCGGCGAAGCCGTGACGGGTAGGGATTTTGGCCGTTTTCTCCCCCGCCCGTCGTCATACGACGATACCCTCCCCCGCTGGGGGAGGGAAACAGCAAACCTCAATGGTCCTTGTTGTTTGTCGACTTGCAACTGCGCGCCGCAAACGAAAATTCGGAAAACGCCAGCCGGTCTGTAAGCCGGGTTCTGTCGTATGACGGACACAAGGCCCGCCACGGGATGACCATTCGTCTGGGATGCCTGTTGCCAGACACCTCGGTGCAACCTACCCGGATGATCTGACCTGGAAACCGGCCGGGATGTTACCATCCCGCATCACCCCTATTCGGTCTTGCTCCCGGTGGGGTTTACACTGCCATCGCCATTGCTGGAGATGCGGTGGGCTCTTACCCCACCATTTCCCCCTTACCCCGCGCGCGGGGCGGTTTGATTTCTGCTGCACTTTCCCTGGGGTTACCCCCGCCGGGTGTTACCCGGCACCGTGTTTCCATGGAGCCCGGACTTTCCTCCCCGTTCACCTTTCGGCCTTGAAAAGGGCGGCCATCCGACCAGCTGGCGCGCCCTTTTGGCGTGGAACGAAGACCGGGTCAATGACCGGCGTTATGCGCCGCCCTTGTAGCCCTTGTTGATCAACCGCTTGATCGAACCGGTGCCTGTGCCGGCAATGATGCGGCCAACTTCCCGGCCGCCGCTGTACATGACCAACGTGGAGCGGCGCGGAATGCGCAACTGCTTGCCGATCTTGGAACCGCGATACTTGTCCCAATCCATCTCAAGCACGGTCAGATTTGCATAGGGTTTGCCCGAGCGACGCAATGATCTGATAACCCGTTTCTGGGCGGCACAAGTGGTGCACCATTTGGTGTGCACACCGATCATGAACGGCTTTCCGCTCTTCAACAGCTTGTTGTAGGTCGCAGGCGTGAAGGTCACCGTGCGCGCATCTGCACCATGCGGCGCAACAGCGGCGAGGCCAAATATCATCAGCGCAACAAGCGCCAGGCGACGGGTAAACAGGGTCATTTCAAAGTCTCCTTGATTGAAGCCAAATAGGAAATTGTCAAAACCGCACCGAAAGGTCCTGGAGCCAGTACGGCAGATTTTCAACGGCCCACGCTTCGACGGTATGGTGCAGGCCGAAAAACAGGAAAAGTCCAAGAGCAACGAGCAGAACGCCCATGAGGGGCTTCGCCACACTGGAGAGACGCTGCAACGCATCGCGACGCTTGAAAAGCGCCTCGCGGGACACCGTCGCGAGCAGCAGAATGATTGTCGAAACGCCGAGCGCGAAGGCCAGCATGATCGCACCTGCCCAGGCGAGATCGTTGCCCTGTGAGGCGAGCGCAATTGCACCACCAAGCGTGGGACCGATACAGGGGCTCCACACCGCCCCGAGCAGGACACCGGTAAGGAACTGACCGCCGAGACCACCGGCATGAAATCCCGCCGTTTTGGTTGAAAGGACATTGCTCGCGCCACTCGCGGCAAGCGCGAAACGGGAGGAAAACGCGGGCACCAAAAGTGTCAGTCCAAACAGGATCATGATCACACTTGCGGTGCGGGAAACCAGCGTGTCGTCAATGCCGAGCGCGGGGCCGAGTGCCGCCACAAACAGACCGACCGTGACAAAGGTCAGAGAAAGCCCGGCGCAAAGATAAAGCGGGCCGGCCCGATGTTCGTTCATCGCAGCAATCAGCACCACAGGCAGAACCGGCAGAACGCAAGGGTTCAGCAGCGTCAGAACACCAGCAAGATAACCAAAGAAAAGGTCCATTTTGGACTCGGATTAAAATCAGGTTCCCTTCGCACGCGTCTTTGCCGTTTTGCTCGTTAAAACGGAAATGACAAACGTGTGAGGGAGGGCGGGCACTTCGAACGTGTTTAACGCTCTGCTGTTCCAGCAACCCAGAACTCGTTTCGTCTTGATCTCACGCGCTCCGCCAGAAAATCCACGAACAGCCGCACCCTGGCCGTGTTGCGCAGATCGCGATGCAGCAACAACCACAGAAACCGGTAAGGAAGCGGTTTTTGAAACGGCGCGCGGATCAGATCCGGGTGTCGATCACCAAGATTGCAGGCAAGATACGCCATCCCGAGGCCAGAAGCAGCCAGCGTGATCAGCGGCACCAGTTCGGAGACACGGTGTTTCAACGTGGCGTTTGGATAGTGGCTTTCGCGCACCCATTTTGCCGTCTTGTCCCCTTCCGGTTCATGCCAGCCGATGAGATTGAGCCCAGCCCCGCCATTGTCCTTCACCCGTTTGGCATAATCCGCCGTGCAATAGGCCGCCTGTGACATCTGAACGAGCTTGCGGCCCACCACATCGTCACTCACCTCGTAGGCGACCCTCAGCGATACATCGGCCTCGCGCCGCGTGAGGTCAGCCACGTCGTTGGTAAAATGCATGTTGAGGGAAATGTCGGGATATCGCTCCGCAAATGCGGCCAGATCATCCATGATGGAGGTCATAGCCAACCCGTGGGGCATGGTGACATAGACGGTGCCCGTCGGTTCAGCATCACGTCCGACAATGACACGCGACGCCGCGGTCATTTCTTCTTCCACGCGCTCTGCGTGGGGCATCAGATCTTCGCCAAGCTGGGTGAGCACCAGCCCCTGTCTCGAGCGATCAAACAGACGGCTTCCCACACGATCTTCCATGATCGAGATCCGTCGGGTGAGCGTTGCGTGGTTGACGTCAATGCTCTCCGCACCACCCCGCAACGTGCCCGTGCGGGCGACAGCAAGAAAGAACTTCAGATCATCCCAGTTGAGCGTATGGCTTTCCTGCTGCGGCATTGCTCAATCTACGTGTTTCATTTTTGAGGCACGATGTTCAAATTTACCTCCATACATATCATTTTTCAACCAGACTAGGTTCGGGTCAGACGAGCAACCAAACCAGGGACCCATGAAAAATGAACCCAATACAATCCGTTCTCATAACCGGCGCCAATGCCGGCCTCGGGCGCGAAGCTGCCAGACAATTGGCCCTCCACAACGGGGTCGAACAAATCCTCCTCGGCTGTCGGAACGCCGCCAAAGCGGAAGCCGCCAAAGCGGCACTGGTAAAGGAAACTGGACGCGACATCTTCAGCATTGTCATCATGGATGTGGCTGATGTTGCTTCGGTGAAGTCGGCGGTCGCGAAACTGAGCGCACCGGTCGACGCGGTGATCCTCAACGCTGGCGGCACTGGCGGACGCACACCCAATGACCTTACCCGATCAGGCGTGACCAACATATTTGCAGCCAATGTTCTTGGCCACGTGGTGTTGGTGGACGAGCTGCTGGAACGCCAGCTTGTTACCTCCACCGTGCTTTATGCAGGTTCCGAAGCCGCTCGTGGTATTCCAAAAATGGGCGTTGCCCGACCTGAAATCAGTTCGGCCTCGGTTGAAGAATTCACCGCAATCGCTGACGGCAGCAAGTTCGGCCCGAAGGCTGACCCGCTCGACGTTTACGGCACAATCAAACTGACCGGCGCATTGTGGATGGCGTCGATGGCACGCCAGCATCCGCACATTCGGTTTGTGACGATGAGCCCCGGTGGCACCACCGGCACCAACGGCATGGATGATCTACCATTCATGAAGAAGCTCTTCTTCAAATATGTCGGCGGTACGCTGATGCCGATCTTCGGCATGATGCACAGCGTCGAAAAGGGCGCCCGGCGCTATGTCGACGGGCTTCTCAATCCAAAATTCGAAACCGGCCGCTTCTACGCGAGCCGCAGCGGTTCCCCCACCGGACCAGTTGTCGATCAGGTCAAGATTGATGCCTTTCTGGGGGACACCTGGGCGCAGGACAACGCCAACCGCGCCGTTCACCAGTTCGCCTGAACCCAACCCAAATCCAAACTCAAGGAGACTTCAAAATGGAACTCACACTGCAAATCTCCGTCGGTCTTGCCACACTTATGCTGACTGGCCTCGGCGTCATGTCGATGTTCGCACCGCGGCGCATGGTCAACAATTTCGCGATCGAGCCGATCGGCAACGCTGGCCTCAGCACAATCCGCTCTGTGATCGGCGGCTTGTTTCTGGCAAGCGTCGCCATGCTCGCCTTCGGCCTTTACACAGGCCAGACCCTTAGCTTTCTTGCTGTTGCCACTCTGTTGGGCGTCGTTGCCTTCGGACGCGTTGTCGGCATTGTCTCGGACGGCTACGACAATGCGGTGATCCCGCCACTGGTTGTTGAACTGGTCATCATTTCCGTGCTCATCACCGCCTATCTGCAGCCCGGTTTTTGACCACAAGCCAACCCGTTCAACTGAACACGGCGGTGAACCCTCACCGCCGTTTTTCGCGTTCAAATGCTGGTCTGACGTTGGAAACGAAATCCTCACTCTGACACCGCCCCCAAAAGATCGGTTCCTTCCAAACTTTGCTTCCCACCGACAATGTGCAGGATAGTCTTCGGTGCCAAATAATCCTGCACTGGGGGAGCGCATGAAAAAGTTTCTGATGGGGTTCGCCTGCGGCGTGTTGGCGATCATCCTTGTGGCCGGAATTGGCGCCTATCTTGTGCTCAACCCAGGATCTGAGCCCGTCGCACAGGAAAAACGCTTTGCCAGCGTCAGCGACGTGGCATCCGCACCCTCTCTGAAAGAACACACAAAAATCTTCGAACAACGCATCGAAGAGGTCATTCCGAATGTCCATGTGGCCATTGGCTATGGTCTTGCCAATGTGATCATCATCGAAGCCCCCGAAGGGCTGATTGTGGTTGACACGCTGGAGAGCATTCGCGCCGCGGAAAAGCTCCTGCCCTGGATCGACGAATTGCGAAAGCGCAGCGGCAAGGCGATCACCGACATCATTTACACCCACAATCACGCCGATCACGTATTTGGTGCTGGAGTATTCATTCGGGGACAGGAAAAACGGCCACGCATATGGGCGCACAAGCACACGGCAGAACGCGTCTACAATGTGGTCAATGTACTGCGCCCCATTATCTTCAAGCGTTCGATGCGCCAGTTCGGCACCTATCTGCCGGACGCTGCGTTTGAAAACGCTGGCATCGGGCCGTTTCTCGATACGGATCACAGCGCCGGGGTTCATTTTCTGAAGCCCACGCACGTCATCGATGACCATTTGGAACAGGTGATTTCCGGAGAAAGGATCATCTTTCGACACGCACCGGGCGAAACGCCGGACCAGCTTCTGATTTATTTTCCAACGCGAAAATTGTTGCTCCCTGCAGACAACTATTATCACGCCTTTCCGAATCTCTATGCGATCCGCGGCACGCCATACCGGGATGTGCGCCAGTGGGCCGAGAGCATTGATGCGATGATCCGCCTTGCTCCCGAGATCATGATCCCACAACACACCCAACCGGTGATTGGTGCGGAAGAAATCCGCGAACAACTCACCAGTTATCGCGATGCGATCCAGTTTGTTCACGACCAGACGGTCCGCATGATCAACAAGGGGATGACGGCGGATCAGATTGCGACGCGCCTGATACTGCCGCCACACCTCGCCAACGCGCCTTATCTGCAACCGTTTTACGGACGGGTCGATTGGGCGTCACGCGCGGTGTTTTCGGGCGTGCTCGGCTGGTTTTCAGGCGACCCGGAAGATCTTCTTCCTGTTGCCAAGGCGCGGGAATCCGAACTGATCAGCAGGCTGGCGGGCGGCAATGATCGGCTCAAGGAAGAGTTCAAACGTGCGATGGAAGAAAAGGAACCAGCCTGGGCGCTGGTTCTGGCAACTCATATGTATCGCCTGGGTGATGAGGGCGCGAATGCCATGCGGGCACAAGCGATGCGCGCTCTGGGCGAACGCGAGATTTCAGCAACGGGTCGCAACTATTTTCTGACCATGGCGGCGGAGGTTGAGGGGTTCGAAATCCCCAGATCACAAGCCGACAACACGCCTTTGGAAGTGCTGAACGCCATTCCCGTTGAAAACTATCTGAACGCGCTTCAAGTGGGTTTGAAGGCGGAAGACGTGCTCGATATTGAAACGGCGTTTGGCTTCAACTTCACCGATCTGGACGCGCCCTACACCATGCGCATTCGCCGGGGCATTGCGGTGATCGAGACGGGGCTGACCAATGGCAGAGCGGGCACGTTGATCGCTGACAGCAGCATCTTCAAGCAGATCGCGGCGAAGCGGCTGAGCCCCGCCGCGGCGCTGCTATCTGGCGAACTGCGAATTGAGGGCGGTCCGGCCGCCCTGCAAAAATTTCTGGGCTATTTTGAACAGCCCTAGGTCACCTAGAAACAAACCACGGCCGGATCAGGCGCTGTTTTGCTTCAGGGCAACGGGCTGCCGGTTCAGAACCACCACATTGGTGCAATCAGCGCCGGTGAGCCTGGCTTTTGGTGCCGGACCCACCACCTTGGCGTGACGATCAGAAAAATCGGCAATCTGAACCACTTGATCCTCCGCGCCACTACCTTGCGCGCCCTGCCAAATTGCCAAGTGCGCCTCCATAACCTGTTGCAGCTTCGGCACCATGCCGTCACCACGTTGCTGCATCATCTGGTGAAGTCGCAACCAACTCATCGCTCTCTCCGGGCCATGAGGCCAGAAAGCGCGGTTCCACTGGCCAAATTCTAAACAAGACTTTCATTGTCATGTTTTAGAATTGACAGCAATGCTTGCCTTGCATGTGTCACTTGCAAGTCTGTCACAGCTCGGCTTCAGACCGGGGTCCGAAGCCGATGACGGGAGCGGAAATCACACCTTCCCCAGGATCCGTTTCACCTTTTTACAATAGGCGCGGCTGGTTTTGTTCCAGCGGCGTGCACCATGCCCGGCATTGTATTTCAGGATCGCGCCGCAGGTGTTGCGACCACCCTTGCGGTAGGCACCGCCAAGGTACTTCATGCCATATTTGATGTTGGTCTCAGGGCCATAAAGCCCCTTTGTCGAACCGCGATATCCCATGCCTCGGGCCGTGGCCGGCTTGATCTGCATCAAACCCACCTCACCGGCAGCTCCCCGGGCGCGGGGGCGGAAATTGCTTTCGACCTTCACCACCGCACGGGCGAGCGAAATCGGCACGCCATTGGCCTTGGCATATTTTGAAATGAGGTGGTCATAATTCTTGCCTGCCCGTGAAGACCGAGCGGTTTTTCCGCTCCTTTTTGCGAACTTCTTCGGCACGCTTCGGGCGGTGCGTCGCACGGGCTTGATCGCGGAACTCCGCGCCTCATTGACGATCACGCGTTCGGTTTTCGGTTTCGGTTTCGTTGTTGCACGCCGAACCACAGCAGCCTTTGTGCGAGCGGCGGGTTTGATTGCTGAGCTCGCAGCCTCATTTTGAAAGGCGCGATTGACGGGTTTTTTCGCTGACACGGGCGCGACGCCGTGTGTCGATGAGCCGGTGTTGGCGGTCTGGCAGGCACAAAGGGAGCCTGCCAGCAGCACGGCGCAAACCGCGTTGACGGAAATCTGCATTCTATTCTCTTTTGGTTGGGCGGGCTTTGGGCACGGCCAGATGGCCAACGCGTCAAGACCTGCTTCTATTCAAACAGATAGAGCACGATCCAAGGTGCTCTCATCGTTTGGAAACGACGATGGTCTTTGCCAGTCAGACGATCAAATGATCGCTGATTACAGACCATCTTGCGGCGATCCGAACAAACTCCAGTTACAATAGGTTCGCCAAATTTCGTGCCCAACAATCGGATCCACAATGTGACCAAAATCACAATTGGCCATCACATTGTGTTACATCAGCACCACACGCGTGAGGTGCGGTACGCACTGTAGATAGAGAAGATTGCACAAACAGAATGCGCAGAGACCAGCGCCCTACCCCATCTCACTCGCCCAGCGACGCTGCATTTCTTCAGGTGATACATCTTCCGTCTTCGTCTGGATGAACCAGTGATGCCCGGCAGGATCGGCAATCATGCCACCTCGGTGGCCGTGAAACTGGTCCTTCACCGGGCGCAGTTCAGTCGCCCCGGCAGCAAGGGCAGCGGCAAACACCTTGTCCACGTCATCCACCATCAGATGCAGTTTCACCGGCGAGCCACCGATCGTTTCCGGCCCAAGCGCCCCAAAATCCGGAAACTCATCAGCCAGCATCATCCGACGGCCAAAGATGGAGAGTTCTGCATGGCCAATCTTGCCATCGTTCGGACCGCGTAATGCGTAGTGCAGTTCCGCGCCAAACGCCTGCTCATAAAATGCGATCATCGCGTCGGCATTTTTAACCGTAAGATAGGGAGAAAGTTCACACGCTTCATTTGCCATTTTCCAAGCCTCCTGATTTATGTTATATTTACGTTACGTACCGTTTCATAAATGTCAAGAGAAACCCCCGAATGCCGGGTTCAAAGAACACCAACACAGCGCAGACCGATGAAAGTCGGACCATCAAACGCGGAAGGCCGCGCAGTCAGGCGGCACGGCGCGCGATCCTGAAATCGGCCTATTCCATTCTGCTGGAAGACGGCATGAGCCGCGTCACAGTGGAAGCAGTTGCAGCAAGAGCGAAGGTCGGAAAACCGACCATCTATCGCTACTGGAAAAATGCCCGCGAACTGGTTCTTGCTTCAATTTTGGAGCACTCCTCCCCCCAGATGCCGCAGGCGTTGTCCCTCTCCGCATTGACCGATCTCAAGACCCATTTGCAGCGGGTGATCGCGGTGTTCGCCACCGCGCAGGGGAGGCAAATCGCCCAGCTCATGGCCGCATCGGAGGCCGACAGCGAATTGTCAAAGGCCTTTCGCAACGAGATCATCCTCAGAAGCCGTGAAGAGGGCCGATCCTTGATTGATAGAGCGGTGGAGAACGGCGAGCTTGGAAGCGACGTGAACATCGAAACCATGCTCGACATGGTCTATGGCGCCATCTTTTACCGCTTGCTGATCGGACATCAGCAGCTTGACACAGACCTTGCGGATCAGATCGTGGAACTGGTTTCCACCGGGAACGCCAACTAATGCATGCTCGATTTCTTCGGACCTGTCCCGGCCGTCTGGAGCCAAATCCTCTTTCCTAACCTCCCCCTTGAGGGGAGGTCGGTGATCGGCGAGCATCAGCGAGCCGGAACCGGGTGGGGGCGCCGGTTCATTCTGCGCGGTAGGGCTTTGAGAAACTTGGATTTTTAGATACCCCCACCCGAAACATGGCTGAGCCAGTTTTGACCTCCGCTCAAGGGGGAGGTGGGCAGGAATGCGGAACTACGGTCAACAATGTCCATCCCTGTGGAGCCCATGATCCGCCATTGATCGGAGGAGCCCCTTCCTATTGCAAGTTACGGACTAGGCGGGATGACGGAGGTCAAGATTCGCTTCTGTATAAATTTGATCAACTCGGTACCTGCTTCAGACAGCCCTCTACTCGCACAGCCGATAGGTCGCTTTGTTGCCGCCGCGCGACTGATCGAAGTGAAAATGAAAATCATGCGCCGGATTGGAGCCGGGTCCGAGCACCGTTGAGAAATGGTCGCATGAGGCTGTTCGCAACGCGCGTTGAAAACTCTTGGCCGGTTCTTCCTCATGCTGCTTGATGGGAAAGCGAATGCCATTGTCCAGTTCCAGGCTGGCAATGTCGATCGCATTGCCGAAGGCGTGCTCGGAGAGCTTGCCGGTGGGAAGATTGTTCCGACGACGGCAGACAAAGCCCGGGCCGGTCAACACGGATTTTATTCTCGCGTTGAGATGCTGGTTTGACAGTGCATTGGCCCTTTCGATGGTCCAGCGGGCGAAATCTAGCGCGAAAGGGCAATCAAGAACCGGATTTCCCGGCAACCTGATGGGATTACCTGCCAATATCGACTTCAAACGTACCGGGTTTTTTATTTTGCAAGCAGGATCTTTAGCGTTCGGCGCTTCAGACAATTCAAACTCGGCCAGATCCGCAAGCCGCTTCAGACAATCTTTTGTAGAGCCATCCACAACACCGCCATCTACAGCGACCGTTTTCGGCACTCCCGTTTGACGAGCACCCCTTTTTTCGGCCGGTTGCGTGGGACCCGTCAAATCTTTCGGACGGGGCCTGGGCGTTGGAATGGAGATCTCATCCAAAGTCGCGCCTGTCTGGCTTTGCGCGAAAGTTGGACGATCCAGTGTCATACAGATCATCCCCAACCCAATCGTCAGGATCGTGGTCGTTTTCGCAACGAAGTGTGGAACAGACATGGCCTGACTTTGGCAGACAACACCGTGTCTGGCCAAGTGAGAACCCACTCTGCGCGATCAGAAATTAAAGATCGGGCTTCCCTGCCCGGTTGACGGCCTCAACGGCGCTCCACCGAACCACCTCGGGTTCTGGCTTGGCGCTTGTTCATGTCACGATGCATACAGCCGAAACCAACCATTGCCGACATAGCGCCTGAACGGGCATTGCTGATCATGCCAATTGCGGCAAACGGATTGCCGGCATTCACCTTGTCAGCGTATTTGTGCGTTGCTTCGAGCTTCCGACGATGGTTCTCCAGCGCTTTTGCCTGATGCTTCTTGCAATACTCATCACGGGCAATTTCGCGTTGGCGACGCTCTTCCGGCGTCATATTATTCTCGCGCTGCCGCTTTTGCTCCATCTTCTCCTTGACAAAATTGGCAGCAAGACCACCGCCACCAAACGCACCAAACTGACCGGTACCAAATGCGGTGTTCGTTGCTTTGCGCAACTTGCTGTCGTCAAGTTTTGCGGTTTCGGTTTCACCGCCCACGCCAAGCACGTTGGCCATCAAATCGTCAGGCAGATAGAACGTGCCCAGATACAAAACGCAACCAACGGCCACTGCAGCAGCGCCGCTTGTCACCATCCAGGTCACCTTGTCGGATTTTTCCTCTGCCTGCTCCTCGCCGATGCGACGGTCGCGCAACATTTTCTGAATGGCTTCATCATCATGATTGTTGTTCGAAAACGACATGGTGATTCCCCTGAAGTCCGTGGTTCACTTCACTTGAGAATGACAAAAACCATCGAACTTGAGGTTAAAATTGCCTGATTGTGCAGCACCGGAGGCCGCATTTGTGGAACGATGGTAAGTGGGAGGTAAATCGGGCTGGTAGAGTTTTATTGGTCGGGATTTCTGCTGCACAGCTATCGTGGCGCGGGGTTGGGGACGAATACCAAAGCTGTGAGCATTGAAAAACAACCCTCGCCCTGCTGGCAGCATCTTGTTCTCAATCTCCACATTTGTGGCAGTGCTTTGGCGTATGAAAGCATCCAGCGAGTGATTGATACGATCCGCCTCATGGTGAGCCTGTCGAACCACGAGGTGGCCTCCAAAATCGACCACACCCGCCCTTCGACAAGCTCAGGGTGAGGGTGTGGGGCAACTTTTGAGGACGACCGTCTGTTTATTCTCGCTCGCTATATGAGTGGATTCCCATACACGACGACGTTGTCCGCGATGAGGAGATCGAGCGGAAGTAAGATCACACCACACGAAAGGCTCTTATGCTTGATGCAAGCCCCACCGTCACAGTGCCAACACCCAAACTCGCAATTTACCCCTCGGGCAAATAGGCCCCGCCCGTTGGTGTGGTGACGATCACAGCTTCACCGGTAACCACGCTGGTTTGATCGCAATGATCCAGCTCTTCCAATGCCCCATTCAGGCGACGGATTTCGGTTTTGCCGCATTGACCATCACCGCCCCCGTCAAGGCCTGCCGGCGGGCGCTTGCGGTGGCTTGAGAGAATTGCACATTCCATGTCTTCAAGGAAACGCAATACGCGACGCGTGCCGTCACCGCCATTGAATTTGCCCTTCCCGCCTGAACCCTTTCGGATGGAAAACTCTTCAACAATAATAGGATAGCGCATTTCCAGAATTTCGGGATCGGTCATGCGCGTGTTGGTCATGTGCGTGTGCACCCCGGAACGACCGTGGAACCCGCGTCCCGCATTATCGCGACCGGCTGGCGCGCCGGAGCAGATCGTCTCATAATTCTGATAGCGTGCATTGCCATAAGTGAGATTGTTCATCGTCCCTTGCGCATTGGCAATCGCGCCCAGCGCCATCAATAGACAATTGGTCACGTGCTGGCTGGTCTCGGTGTTCCCCGCGACCACCGCCGCCGGGTAAACCGGTTTCAGCATTGAGCCTTCAGGCACGATGATGTTGATGGGCTTCAGACAGCCCGCATTCATCGGAATGTTTCCTTCCACCATGATGCGAAACACATAGAGCACGGCAGCTCTGCACACGGGCTCCGGTGCATTGAAATTGTTCTTCTGCGCCTCGGACGTGCCGGTAAAGTCGACCGTGGCCTGCCGATTCTCCCGATCCACCGAAATAGCCACCTTGATCACCTGACCGGTGTCGGTTTCATAGGCATAGGAACAATCTGAAAGCGCATCGATCACCCGACGTACGCTCTCCTCTGCGTTGTCCTGAACGTGCTTCATATAGGCTTCGACCACATCGAGGCCGAAGTGATTGACCATCTTTTTCAGTTCAATCACGCCCTTTTCGTTGGCAGCGATTTGGGCGCGCATATCGGCCATGTTCTGGGCAGGGTTGCGCGCCGGCCATGGATGATCTGTGAGCAACTCGATCATCTGAGCCTCGCGGATCAGACCATCCTCAACCAACTTGAAATTGTCGATGAGAACGCCCTCTTCGTCCACATGGGTGGCGCGCGGCGTGGCGCTTCCCGGTGCCATGCCACCGATATCGGCATGGTGTCCGCGCGAGGCGACGAAAAACAATATTTCGTTCACGCCAGTTCGGCTTTCAGCCTCACGGCTCCGCGAGGGCGACGCAGGGGCGTCGGCGCCCATTTGGGCGCTTTTCGGTTTGTTCGGTTCTTGATCCTGACTCAGACCGTCCGCGAACACTGGCGTGACGACGGTAATGTCGGGCAAGTGCGTACCGCCATTGTAGGGCGCGTTGAGCACGTAGACATCGCCCGGCTTCATTGTGCCCTTGTTCTGCTCAATGATGGTCTCAACCGAACGATCCATGGAGCCCAGATGCACCGGCATATGCGGAGCGTTTGCGACGAGTTGGCCTTCCGCGTTGAAGACAGCGCAGGAGAAATCAAGCCGTTCCTTGATGTTGACCGAGTAGGCCGTGTTTTGCAGCGTCACGCCCATCTGCTCGGCAATCGACATAAAGAGGTTGTTGAACACCTCGAGCATGACCGGATCGGCCCCTTTGCCATCCGCAAGGCCTGTGCCGATTGCCGCCATGCGCGGCAGGGCCTCCGCACGGTTCATCACCACATGATCGAGAGCGTTGATGGTCGCATCCCAGCCCGGCTCTACAACGATGGTCTGATGATCTTCAATTATCAGCGCGGGACCAGAAACCCGATTGCCGGGAGAGAGCGAAGCGCGTTTGAAAACACCACATTCGTGCGATCTGCCCGATGAGAAAAACTGCGCTTTGAGATCGGCATCCGGTCGGGTATTGGATACAGCGCCCGCGGCCTCGTCAATGGACGCACCGCCGCCAACAGCTTCGACTTCAATCGCCTCAACAATCAGCTCCTTGTTTTCAAAATTGAATCCAAACTGCTTTTTGTGCGCATCAGCAAAGGCGGATTGCATGGATGCAAGCGCGCCAAAGGGAACGGGAATTGGTGTGTCGGTGCCATCGTAGCGAATGTGCGCTCGGGTGAAGCTTCGCGTTTCTTCATCACCCACATCCTGATCGCGAAGTTCAGAACGCGCAGCGGCTTCAAGCTTCGCTTCCAGCGAGCGCAATTCAGGTTCCAGCGCTTCGTTCAGAACCTTGACCACGGCCTGACTCCGGCTGGCGCGAATATCAGCAAGCCCCATGCCGTAGGCCGACAAAATGCCGGACAGCGGATGAATGAGTACGGTTTCCATGCCCAGCGCATCGGCCACGGCACACGCGTGTTGCCCGCCCGCACCGCCAAAACAGGTCAGTGCATATTCAGTAACGTCATAGCCGCGCTGAACCGAGATTTTCTTGATCGCATTGGCCATGTTCTCAACGGCGATCTTCAGGAAACCATCGGCGATCTCTTCTGCTGAGCGTCCATCGCCAATCTCAGCCGCAAGTGCTTCGAACTTGCTGCGCACCGCGTCCACGTCCAGAAGTTCATTCTGATCGGGGCCGAATATGGACGGGAAATTCTCAGCCTTGAGCTTGCCGACCAGCACGTTTGCGTCGGTCACCGTCAGCGGACCACCCCGGCGGTAGGCCGCAGGACCGGGATTGGCACCTGCAGAATCAGGCCCGGCCCGAAAACGACCAGCCTCATAATGGAGGATCGAACCGCCACCTGCCGCGACGGTGTGAATGCTCATCATCGGAGCCCGCATGCGCACGCCCGCAACTTCCGTTTCGAATGCGCGCTCATATTCGCCATCATAGTGCGAAACATCGGTGGACGTACCGCCCATGTCGAACCCAATGACCTTTGTGTGGCCCGCAAGCGCGGATGTCTCCACGGCACCAACAACACCGCCTGCCGGACCGGAAAGGATAGAGTCTTTCCCTTGAAAAAGGTCGGCGGCCGTCAAACCACCGGAGGACTGCATGAACATCAGGCGCGGTGCATTTTCTGCTTCTTCAAGGCCGAGTTCGCCTGCAACTTGCTCCACGTAGCGGCGCAGAATCGGCGAGAGATACGCATCCACAACAGTTGTATCGCCACGGCCAACAAGCTTCACCAACGGCGACACTTCATGGCTGACGGAGACCTGGGCAAAGCCCATCTCCCGGGCAATTTTTGCCGCCTTTTTCTCGTGCTCTGGATAGGCCCAGGAGTGGAGGAATGCGATGGCCACAGACTGGATGCCGCTTTCACGCACTGTTTCCAGCGCGGCGTGAACTTCCGTCTCGTCCAGCGGTGCTTCGATTGCACCGTCCGCCAGAACGCGCTCATTGATCTCCGTCGTTTGGTGATAAAGCTGCTCGGGAAGTATGATCTCCTTGGCAAAAATATCCGGGCGCGACTGATACCCAATGCGCAGGGCATCGCCAAAGCCTTGGGTCGTGAGCAGCGCGGTCGGTTCGCCCTTACGTTCGAGAAGCGCATTGGTGGCAACGGTCGTGCCCATTTTCACGGTCGCGATCTGATCCGACGGGATTGCTTTGCCGGGCGCAACATCAAGCAGATCGCGAATGCCCTGGATCGCCGCGTCGCGATAGCTTTCAGGGTTTTCTGATAGCAGCTTGTGGGGATGAATATTGCCTTCGGGATCACGACCCACAATGTCGGTGAATGTGCCGCCGCGATCAATCCAGAAATCCCATTTGCCGCTCATATTGTTGCCCGTGCCTTTCAAATGTTCTGTTGTGTTGGTGGCACCAAGTTCGCGGTCAATTGTCAATCGGATAATTTGGGATGGTGGCGAAGAGGCTGGAAACCATCGGCAGTTTCATGTGGGGTGTTTGCCACCTCCCTCGTTTGTGCGAAAATGACAGTTCGCACTTTTTCTCAAAGGACTGATCCCATGGATATGATTTCGCTTGGCACCACGGGTGTGCAGGTTTCCCCGCTTTGTCTCGGCTGCATGAGCTACGGCACACCGGGCGGCCCGACTCATCCTTGGGTCGTGCCGGAAGAGGATGCGCAGGCCTTTTTCAAGCTGGCAGTGGAAGCCGGAATCAACTTCTTCGATACAGCAAACCATTATAATCACGGGGAAAATGAGGAAATTACGGGCCGCGCGCTGAAGAAATATGCCCGCCGTGATGAGATCGTCGTCGCAACAAAGGTCGGGCTGGCAACCGGCGGTGGCGCCAACACCAAAGGCCTTTCCCGCAAGCACATTGTGGAATCCGTCGATCATTCCCTGCGCCGACTACAAATGGATCATGTGGACCTGCTTTATGTCCACCGCCTTGACCCGCTCACGCCACTGGAAGAGCTGATTGAGGGGCTTGAACAGGTGATCCGGCAGGGCAAGGTGATTTACCCGGCGGCCTCTTCCATGTGGGCATGGCAGTTTGCGAAAATGCGCGAAATGCAAAAGAGCGCTGGCTATCGGCCATTCACGGCCATGCAAAATTTCTACAATCTCATCTATCGCGAAGAAGAACGCGAGATGATGCCCTACTGCGAAGCCGAAAATGTTGCCGTGGTGCCCTGGTCGCCCATTGCCCGAGGCTTTCTGGCCGGAAACCGGTCTCGCGATGAGAAGATATCAAACCGCGCCAAAATCGACCCGATGGCCGCCAACTATTTCGGCTCCAAACAGGATTTTGCCATCCAGGACCGGGTGATCAAGATCGCCGAGGAAACAGGCCGCACACCCGCCCAGATCGCCTATGCCTGGGTGATGTCAAAACCGTTCGTGACGGCACCGATTGTCGGCGCAACAAAACCATATCAGCTTCAGGAGGCCATCGCCGCACTGGATGTGAAATTGACCGCCGGGCAAATCAAACGGCTCGAAGCACCCTACAAGACAAGGGATGTGATGGGGCACGGGTGATAGCACTGCATGAAAAACACATGCGCTGATCACAGAATTCTGACCTCGAAGTTCATCGCGTCACCCGCGCGTTTCGCCCAAGCGCCACGACGGCCAGAACCGCGACAGCGAACATCAGCGTTTCGAGGCTGATAGCCTCTCCAAGAAGCGCCCAGGCGAACGCCAGGGTCACGAATGTCTGCAGGAGCTGAAGCTGGCCAATGCGGGAGATGCCACCCATCCGCATCCCTTCATTCCAGGCAAAAAAGCCCAAAAACATCGAAAACAGGCCGAGATAGGCAAGCGAACCGAGCGAGGCCGCGGATACGGCAATATAGCTTGCCTCCCAGAGAATGACGGTGCCGCCCAGTGACACGGGCAGCATCAGGATCAGCGCCCAGCAGATCATCTCCCAGCCTGGCATGTGTTTCGAAAGATTGCCGGAAATCACATAGCCACAGGAGGCTGAAAGGCACGCAGCAACCAGCCACCAATCGCCCGCTGCAAAACCTTCGGCGCCATCCCGAATGGCGAAAATCACCACCAGCACCGAACCAGCTATGCCGCACAGCCAAAAGAATGCGGAAGGTCGCTCACCACCAATCAGAACCGCAAACATCGCTGTCGCCAGTGGTAGAATGCCAAGCACCACACCACCATGTGCGGCCGGAACCGTCTGCATGGCAATCGCCATAAAGCCTGGAAAACAGAAGCATAGCAGGAGCCCTGCAATCGACAGAGCAGCAAGATGTTCTCGCGGGAAACGTCTTCTTGAAACCAACAGAAAGACAACCGCACAAAGCCCCGCAATCGCTGATCGGGCAAAGGTCAGGAACCAGGGTGCAAACTCTGCGACCCCCAAACGCGTCATGGGTACCGACCCGCCGAACATGACCACACCTGAAAGCCCCAGCCCGTAGGCAAGCCAGAAATTTGACCGTGATTGCTGTGTTGCGGAAGAGCGAGTGGGAGAATTCGGCATCTTCCGGCTTTATCTCAGACAAACCAGGTTCCGTAAGCGAAAAGCGACAGAGTGTGCGGAATTACACGCAGCAATCGGCTAGTGCATACCACCGAAAAGTGGGTATGGGTTCGACGTCCGGGCCTCGAACCGCTGGCGACCCGTGCTCACTCGGACAATGGTATGCACAATCAAACAGATAGCGCGGCGTTTTGAATCCATCAAAACGTGGAACGCGCTAATGGCCAAATTCCGGCCCATTTGGTAAGCTATCAGCAAATCAGCGCGGACTGATCTGTTCACGTTTTTGAGGTAAACAAGCGAGACCATCATTTGTCAGTCTGGAGCGACATAGGCCGGATACTCTCCGGGGCGGCCATTTCCGGCTTCTCGGCAGTGGTGGAATCCATCAAGACCGTGTTTGCCGGTGATGCCGACACGCGTCGACGCGTGGCGTTTTCCATCGCGATCATCGCGCTTTCTGCCAAAATGGCCAAGGCCGATGGCGTGGTCACGGAAGAGGAAATCACCGCCTTTCTGCAGATATTTGAAGTGCCGGAGGGGGAGGCTGAAAACGTCTCTCGCGTCTTCAACATCGCCAAACAGGATGTGGCGGGTTTTCAATCCTATGCCACACAGGTGCAGTCCCTTTTCCCTGAAGATGAAGATGTCTTGCGCGATGTGATGGACGCACTGTTCCATATCGCCAAAGCTGATTCCGTGCTTCACGAAAACGAGCTCCTCTATCTCGAAGAGGTAGCCATGCTGTTCGGCTTCTCTGTCTCCCAGTTTGAGGCTCAGAAACTGCGCCATGTTTCGCTTGGCGAAGCCGATCCCTATGCTGTTCTTGAAGCCGAGCCTGAGTGGAGTTTTGCCGAAATCAAGGCGCACTACCGCAGACGCGTGGCTGAATCCCATCCAGACAAGCTATTGATGCGCGGTGTTCCACCCGAGTTCATCCGCATTGCCAACGATCGCGTCGCCGCGCTCAACAAGGCGTGGGAGATGGTGGAGCAAATCCACCCCAGCCGTCGCACAGCACCCGTTGGCGGATGAGCGCATTTGAGGCGGATTCCGCCTGTGTGAAACGCATTGTCCCGGCGGTCAATTTCGGTGAACGTCCGGCAGGCTCGGCCGTAGACATGCTCCTCCTTCACTATACCGGCATGGAAACCGCTGACGCGGCGCTCAACTGGCTCTGCGTGGCGGAAAGCCAGGTCTCCTGCCATTATTTCATCTTCGAAGATGGCGAGGTGCTGCAACTCGTTGGCGAAGAAAAGCGCGCCTGGCACGCCGGACGCGGCATTTGGGAGGGAAACGAGGACACAAACTCCCGCTCCATCGGCATTGAGATCGTCAATGGTGGCCATGACTATGGCCTGCCCCCGTTTCCTGACGTTCAGATCAAAGCGGTCATCGAACTCAGCAAGGACATCATTTCTCGCCACCTAATCGAACCGCATCGGGTGCTGGCCCATTCGGACATCGCACCAGGGCGAAAGCGCGATCCGGGCGAGCTGTTTCCCTGGGCCCGGCTTGCAGAACACGGCATCGGCCTGTGGCGCGAGCCCGCACCCATCCGCTCAGGCACTTTTTTCCAGCTTGGTGACGAGGGCCAACCGGTGGAAGCCGTGCAAACCATGCTGGCGCTCTATGGTTACGGCGTTCCTGAAAGCGGAGTGTTCGACGAAGCCACCCAACGGGTTGTCGCCGCCTTCCAGCGTCATTTCCGACCGGAAAAGGTGGATGGCGTTGCCGATCCCTCGACCATCGAGACCCTGCACCGCCTGTGCGCTGCGAAGCTCGAAAGCATGGCGGAGTAGGTGACGTGCCGTGCCTGTCTCACCCGCAGGTCTATCGCAAATGGGAGTTTAGCTGTCAGGCTCTCCGTTTCCCTCCCCTTTTTCAAAGGGGAGGGTGGCGCGGCGAAGCCGTGACGGGTGGGGATTGCGATGGTTTTCTCACCCACCCGTCGTCTTACGACGACACCCTCCCCCGCTGGGTGAGGGAAACAACAGAGCTAAAATCCAAGCAAAGTACCCATATGCGATTGTCCTCCCAATCATCCGGCCCCATTTATCCGGCCCATGGGCCGTTAAACGCCCCTTCTTCGCCGATGCGTTCAAAAGTATGACGACCGAAATAGTCCCGCTGCGCCTGCACCATGTTCGCGGTCCCACGCTGGGTGCGCATCGTGTCGAAATAGGAAAGGGCCGCAGAAAGCGCTGGCGCCGGACTACCGGACATCGCCGCACACGCCACCACCCGGCGCAGATCGCCGTGGCTCAATTGCATGATCTCGGCAAAGTATGGCGCATACATCAAATTGCGCTCTGCGTTCTCGTTGAGCGCGGCAGACATGTCATTGAGCATGGATGAGCGAATGATGCAGCCCTCGCGCCACACTTCGGCAATTTGCGGCATGGGGAGCGACCACTGATAGTGTTGTGACGCCGCATCCAGCATGGCAAACCCTTGCGCATAACAGGCTATTTTGCCCGCAAGCAGTGCATTGTGCATGGCGTCGATAGAAAGCGCAGCCGTATCAATACTTGTCGGCGCCCCGCCAAATACCGCCTCACCGGCGATGCGTTCATCAAGCCGCGAGGATAGATTGCGCGCTGCCACGGCCGCATCAATCGCCGTCACCGGGGAAGCGAGTTGCAGTGCTTCAATCGCGGTCCAGCGACCCGTGCCTTTTTGCCCGGCGCGATCCAGAATGACATCCAGAACCGGCCTGCCGGTCTTTTCATCCATTGCGGCGGAAACAGCAGCTGAAATTTCAATCAGATAGGATTTAAGCGGCCCCTCATTCCAGCGCGCAAATACATCGGCGATGGCGCTAGCTTCCATGCCAAAGCCATCGCGCATGATGCCATAAACCTCTGCAATCATTTGCATATCGGCATATTCAACGCCGTTGTGCACCATTTTCACAAAGTGTCCGGCACCGCCCTCACCCATCCAGGTGGCGCAGGGTTGGCCATTGTACTTAGCAGAAATCGCCTCCAGCACGTTGGCGACCCGGTCCCAGGCCGGACGTGGCCCACCACCCATGATCGACGGGCCGTGCCGTGCGCCCTCCTCACCGCCGGAAACACCGATCCCGAGGAAAAGATCGCCACTTGCGGCAGCCTGCGCCGCCCGGGTGTTCGTGTTCTCGAATAAGGCGTTTCCCGCATCAACAATCAGATCATTGGGATCAAGCAGCGGACGAAGCGCCGCAATCTGATCGTCCACCGCGCTTCCCGCCGGAACCATGAGAATGATGTTGCGCGGTCGTGCCATGGACGCGACCAGCGCCTCCAGCGTTTCACATGGCGTGATGCGTTCGGCGAGCGCGCCAGCCTTGGCATGAAAGGCATGGGTTTTCTCAACCGTGCGATTGTAAACCGCGATCGCAAACCCCTTTTCCGCAATGTTCAGAGAGAGCATCGCCCCCATGGTGCCAAGGCCAATGAGACCCATTTGTGGGGCGGTGTTTACCATGGAAAATCCTCAACAAGTTCACGTCACAACAATCGATTGAAGAACCATAGGCGAGACGGCCCGAAGGGACCAGTCTCTTGCAATTCTTGTCCCCGCTTCGTAGAGCGCAGTTTGCTTAAATATTTGACGGAACACCAATGGCACACTTTCAAACCCGAACCGCCCTCACACACGAAGCCGTTCTCACGATGCTTGCAGCTGCGGTGAAAAAGGCAGAGGAAATCCGCGCACCCCAATGCATCGTGATTGTGGATGCCAGCGGTGTTCCCCTGGGTGAAATCCGCATGGACGGTTCGAAATTTGTGAGCCGCAAGAGCGCCATGTCGAAGGCTCTAACGGCAGCTTCCATCTGTGCGCCCAGCGCCAATGTGCCAGAACCCATCCGCGCCGGCATTTCCAGCGCAACGCAGAACACAATCACCTTTCTTCCGGGTGGCCTGCCGATCCTTAAGGACGGTGAATGCCTCGGCGGCATTGGTGTTGGCTCAGGCACCGGCGAACAGGATGTCACAGTCGCCAAAGCCGCACTTGAAGCAATTGATGTTGATCCTGTGGGGTGACGTGCGTTCGCCTTAAGGTTCGTAGAGGGCGCAAATCGCCAGAAGTCGCGCAGCGAGAGTGAGCTGACCCTACCTGCGCATCAGGTGCAGGTAGGTTTCAACCTCACCCGCGGTTCAAGACATACATCTGCGCTTCGACGTCACCTTCATTCGTTTGAACAGTGACCGGAACACGTCGATACCCATCGCCCTCAAAAGCATCGAGACGCTCCCAGTGGTCTGGCAGGTCGGCGGATTGAAAGACAAACACGTCGACCGGATCACCGTCGGGGTCGAGAACGATGCCCGGATATCCAAGGTCCGAACCCCACCCTTCGCTGAGCAGCTTGCCTTTCACCGTTCCCTTGCTCCACGAACCGTCGAGTTCAGAAAGCTGGTGATGATTGACCCGGCCGGGGGCGAGTGTTCCGTAGGTGGCAAGACGGGTGGCTTTCATTGGTGACGCTCCCGATACACGGTTTGCAGTCCCAGCATGCCGATCGCCACAGAGGGCCCGATCCCGAACGCAAACAGTAAAGTTCCGATGCCAACGGTTCCCCCCAACAGCCAACCAATTGCCACCACAGCAATCTCCAAAAACGTTCGGACCGCAGCAATCGGCTGGCCGGTAACGGATTGCAGACCCGTCATCAGGCCGTCGCGTGGCCCCGGACCAAGATTGGCAATCAGATAGATTGCGCCGCCAAATCCGGTGGTAAGAACGCCAAAGGCCGCCATCAGAATATTCGCCATCAGGCTTTCAAACCGGGGCAGGAACGGAAGCAGATACTCAAGCACCAGCGCAATGATAATCGCGTTGAGGATTGTGCCGATCCCCGGCGTTTGCCTGAGCGGGATCCAAAGCAGAAGCACACCGACACTGATGATGAATGTGGCAAAGCCAATGCTCCAGTCGGTGATATGGGTCAGCCCTTCGGCAAAAACGGTCCACGGGCTGACGCCCACACCGGCAGCAATGAGGAAGGCTTCGCCAAGACCAAAAATCGTGAGCCCGACAATGAGCAGCATCAGCGAAACAATCGGCGGGCGCAGCGTGAAGGCCTGCGGCGAACTCCACGGCAGGACGGGCACAGATTTGACAGAGAGAAATTTCATCACAAGAGCTGACCGGCGAACACGAAAACGATCACTACTTTGTTTGCGCGCCCAAGCCCATGGTCGATGGGCCTAAAATTGTATTGAAGAAATTCAGTCTAAAGCGAACTGTGATGCGGGCTGAGACGTACGTTCAAACAGGGCGACGATGGATGGGCAAACGGCTGGTTTGAGCCCTTTTTGACATCCGGCTACCCTGACTCTTCGCAACTGCAATATTAGTACCTCGCAATCTTGGCTGTTGCTGTGCATCAAAAAGCAGACCTTCAGACAGATTGTATGAGAATCTTAGGCCAAACCTCAGAGTCGCGGACAAAGCGGGCATCGAACCAAAAACGTCAATGCCCGCTGTTGCTTGGGCATATTGGCCCACAAAGAACTGTTAAAGTCCGAAAGTAGGATCTGATTCTGATCTGCGCGGGACCTCTGTGCCTTCCGGCAAAGTTCGCCTGCGAATTTTGGAAGTAACTTTGCTAAAGTATACATATATCTATGTCTTATGAACCAGCATGGAGCGGACAATGGGCCAATCACTAAGCCTGCCAAAGCGTCCGGGGCCGGCGCCACAGACACTTGGCCAACTTCCTCATTCGCAGCTCACACAACACGGGCCAGATGACATCGTGGATGCATTGCACACTTGGTGTTTTGCTCTGCCGAATATCAACAATGAAACAAGTGGGATATCCGTCCCCGGTTCGCGTGCCCTTGTTTTGCGTGATGGTGTCCCCGGAGTTCAGGCGGCCTTTATGATTGGGCGCGAGTTTGCTCACATCCATCCAAAGCCTGACAACGGCAGCATGCATCTTGTGTTGCCTGTCGAGGACGTGGCTGAGGTCAAACGAACCGGATGGGGCGAAGACCACTATTTGGTGACGCAGGGACAATGGCCTGTTGGTCTGGTAATGATTTTCTCACCCCGTGACGAGGAAGAATTGCAAACTGTAATGCAGATCGTCGCGCGATCCTATGCGTTCGCAACGGGTGAATCCTTCGCTGTATAATTGCCGACATTCGTATTAAATGCAGCATCACGTAAAATGGGCTCAAACCCGACATGCGTATGTCAACCGAGTTTGAATCTGAGTAGAATCAGTTGGCTAGAGATGGTCAATCTCCCTGTGATTTTCGTTCGGCAATAAGAATGTGAGCGAGGCAAAATACATTCACCGCTGCCAGAATGGCTTCAAGGGTTACCGGCATGAAAAGGATTTCATCCGGAACGCCATCCACAATTGAGCTGACTGCTCTTCCCAAAACAACACCGAAGAAAAATACGCTGAGACTGACGAATGCTGGTAACTTGAAACGCGGTATGAAGATACCAAGAAAGGCGACAATGCCCGTCAGGATCATTCCTGCACCAATTCCCCTAACTTCACTGGCCATCTCAACGGTCAGTTCATTCCCGGAATCAGCAAGGTAGGTTTTCATAAACGTGGCTGCTGATGGGTCTATCAACCTCATCGTGCTGACATAGAACAGCGCCAGACCGGATAATGCCAGGACGACGTTTTTGATTTTACTCATTTGCGGTTTGGCTTCCAATCTGATCAGCGTTCAAATGACAATATGATCAATGATCAGATTGTGTCAATGTTGGTTATGTGCTTTTGTGAAAGCCATGAAAAACGTAACCATCACACGAGATACCTACCATCACGGTAATCTGCCGGATGTCCTAATCAACGAGGGGGCAAAGCTCTTGTCCGAGAAGGGGATCGACGGGTTCAGTATGCGTGAGGTTGGACGGCGCGCCGGTGTGGCCGTCGCAGCGCCCTCGCACCATTTCGGCAGCGCCAAAGGCCTTCTCACAGCAATCGCAGCTAAAGGGTTCGGTAAACTAGCGAACAAAATGGAATCGGCAGCTGCAAGCTCGCGCAAGACTGAGGCCAAGGTTGTCGCCATGTGTCAGGCCTATCGCGAGATGGGAGTTAGCGATCCCGGATATGCTTCAATTATGTTCCGCGTGGAGCTGTTGGATGAAACAGACAGCGTTTTTCGGCAACAGGCTTCGCTTGCGTTTGATTTATTCGAGGAGGCGCTGAGGCAAGCGGCTTCGCCAGATGTCGATCCTGTCCAAGTCAGTTACACCGCAAGGACACTTTGGGCAACGATGCACGGACTTGTCGATCTCAAGATGATAAAGGACCTGGAGGCAGAGGAACTCATCCGCTTTGCAGTACGCACCCTGTTGGCGCGGATACGATAAGCGGTCATTCGGTCAATCCTCAAAATGTGGCCGTTTGGGCTCAAATCTGACTTCCGAGCATTAATATGCTTTAGTTTTCTGGAGTGAGAATTCTGAGTTCAGGGAGCAATATTGTGAACTTATCGGACACTGTAAATGTAGACAAAGCGCTCGCCACTTTAACCCTTGCGTTTATAGCAGATCCATTCACACGATGGGCATTTCCTGACGCCCAATCTTACATAACTAATTATCCAAATTTTATACGATATTTCGGATCGCCGGCCTTTGATAATAAACTTGTATTGCAAGACGAAGGTGGAGGAGCTGTGGCGCTATGGTCACCTCCAAACACAATCCATGACGAAGAAAAACTAGGTGAATTGATCGTGGAAACTATGCAAGAGGTTAAAATTCAAGAAATCGTTTCCGTTGGAGAACAGCTCAGCGAATTAAAACCCAAGGATCCACATTGGCACCTAACATTTCTTGGCGTTGATCCGGCAAAACAAGGTAGCGGATTGGGAGGAAAAATACTCAGCAAGTCGATGACACAGTGTGGAATAGACGGAACGCCCGCCTATCTTGAAACGGCAAACCCAAGCAATCTCCCATTTTACGAAAGGCAGGGGTTCAGATTGATTGGCGAGGCTCAGTCTGGGTCTTCTCCCATCTTTTACGGAATGGTTCGTTGCGATAGCACTTAAACAGGCACCCTTGACCAAGGTCCTCGAGAATCCTTGCCCGTAAAAATTAGGGTTAAGGAGCTTCAAGGTCCGCTTTCGAAATCCTGTCAGTACCCCATCAACAATTGTGATGATCAAAACAGAGTTTACTCGTAAACCATGCTGCATTTGCTAACGGCAAAAAAGTCCGCAAACCAGACCATTGCTCCCCATCTCGGCGGAACCCACCTGCCAACTTACACCTGCTAGTCGCCAAACCATTCATCAAAAACAATTGCCCTAACCATTTGTTACAAATGGTCCGCGGTTTTTGTGTTCTGCAGGCAGCCTGAAAGAAAGGTGACTGAATCCGAGAGAACCTGGGCCGGTAACCCTCGCTAATTTTGCGTGACAGGCGGCATGCAGGCTGTCACTCTTCAGCACAGACGGTTGGAACGCTCAGGTGAATGGTTTGCGCCTCTTAGGCCTCATATTGCTCGCACTTTTCTGCACACCCGCGCATGCGGAGGAACGGGTTGATCTGGCCCTTGTGCTTGCGGCAGATATCTCATTCTCTGTTGGACCTTACGAGCTCGATCTGCAGCGTCGCGGCTATGTGCAGGCTTTTCGTTCCAGGGGCGTGATCGCGGCGATGACCAGTGGCTACCATGGCCGTACCGCTATCGCATACCTGGAGTGGGGCGACGAAAGCACACAACATCTCATACTGCCCTGGACGATCATCGATGGGCCGGAATCGGCCCAAGCCGTTGCCAAGCGGTTGGAAAACGCACCTTTGTATCGAAGCGGTGAAACGTCCATCTCCGCGGCTCTGAACGTTGCGACCAAACTGTTTTCTTCTGCCCCATCTGCCCAGCGTTGGGTAATCGACATCTCTTCTGATGGTTACAACAATGATGGCGGACATGTGACTGTTGCGCGCGATGTCGGGCTTCGGCGCGGAATCACCATCAACGGTTTGCCCATCGAAAGCGAAGAAGGGTCCGGTCTAACGGCCTACTTTCGGGATTGCGTGATCGGGGGACCCGGAGCGTTCACGATTGCCGTTGATGGTGTGGAAGATTTCGCGCCATCGCTTGAGCGGAAAATGAGGCTTGAAATTGCCGATCAGAATGCTCGGATTTATCGCGTTGCCGCGCCCGATACAACAGACTGCCAAATAGGCGAGCGCAAGGTACGCGAGGACTACAATCGCCAGCTCGATGACATAACGAACGGAAAATCAGAGAGATGGCGCTGGCGAGAAGGCCCAAAACAATAATGCCGTTCCTCTATTTCATGGGACAGGGCGGACAGACGACCTATCTTGTCCCGCAACATGATTTGGCCGTCGTTCGCTTTGGTGACGACCACCAATTGCTCCACTCCACCCTTTATGAAGCCGCCAGGCTGCGGTGAATTTTACAGCGCACCTTTGATTTTGGCCAAACAGATCAGTGGAAGTTTTTTGAGTTGAGTTGTGCCAGTTTTATGGTTGATATTGGGAATTGTATTGGTCGCGCATAAATTTACCGCTTTAAGACGCGAATCGGGGAAAACATCACAATTAAAATTGGCGAGTTCTCAACACGAATGGCAAATGTGCTCAATCCGTTGCAACAAGACGCAATGGTACATCTCCTATCGGGACTTGGTGATGGACCACTCGTTGGTGCACCTCCTCCTAGGTCATCTGATGGACGGACGTCTACTACAACGATGTTTGAATTGATCGACAAATCAACAACGGCAAAAACTTCGAATATTGACTATCGAATTGAATACATATGGGCAGACTGTTGACTGATTCCAACACATCTCCAAACCCAAATCCGAGTTTAGCAGAAAAATTCAAGCGGAGGTCAAAAGAAGCCGCAACTTTTATGGGTGCGGTAGCTATCTTGATACCTGTTGGTGGAAAAATATTAGACGAGGGAAAGCTTGTTGCTTGCAAACACTTCATCGACTGCAGTGTAAGCAGCAAACCAGAAAATCAGAACAGAAGTGATGAAATTTACTCTGAGAAGAGTATTGTTGAGCACGAATCGGAATTTCTTGGGATATCCATAAAATATCCGATCGGGCTATTAAGTCTTGACGATACAAAACAACAAATGGGAAAGCTGCACCTTGTAGACAAGGAACAGAATACACGGGTAATAATATCTCGAATTCCCAGAAAAATAAATCAAGGCGTGATTGAAGAAAGAGAGAAGGAAGCAAAAACACTATCAGACAGTGGGCAATTGATAACATACAAAGCGCCTGAGAAATCTGAAAATATATCGAACTGGTATGTAATATCAGGAATCGTCGACGGTGACGTGTTTTATACAAGAAGATATTTCGTCAGAAACGAAATAATATCATACGAAGTGAGATTCCCGAAAAGTGATCAAGAAAATATGTGCAATTTATCGATTTACTACGAGATGAATTCAAATTTGATTAGAAATATGATTTTTATGCTATTTTTCTCGAGACATATATTTACTAGTGAAATTACAGAGCGAATGCAATCGCATTGAGGCTTTTTTTGTGCGTGAATTGCCGCTACCTCATGTACAGTTGAGTACATTCTGGCTCGCTCGGAATTTTCGAATATAAAATTTTGTCGGCAGCCATTCCTTACTTTTGTATTTGTTTTCATTGTTGGCGAAGATTGATTGCATTCTACCTTCTTCTCCGGTCGGATGTTGACCCAAGTAACTCTTCTAACAGCTTCAGATGCCGTTCATCTATTTCATGGGACAGGGCGGCCAGATCACATATCTTGTCCCGCAACATGATCTGATCGTCGTTCGCTTCGGTGGCGAGCACCAACTGCTCCACTCCACCCTTTATGAAGCCGCAAGACTGCGATGACCGTCGGCTTTAAACCAGACAATGGAAACGGTTGAGGAGCTGCTAGCAGTTCGACCACCGCTGACCACCGCGCTTACGGCCAATGCTTGCTCGGCTCACCCCCTCAAAACACCCAGGTGAACCCGGTTTCCTTCTCGGAACGCACCCACAATTTTTCCATTACAGTCTTGTCGTAGGCAAAGGGTTCCAACGTGCCTTCACCCACCGGGCCAACAAACTCCATGCGACCTGTCGGACCATAGAGAGCGCGATGCTTGAGGCCATCCTCCGTCGCGCACATGACTTCCGGAAACGCCCCCTTCTCCGCAGTCTGCACCATGGGTGATTTGGTCATGAGCCACCAGACAAGGCGGGTGATGTATCCGCCACTTGTGCTGATCAACGAGGTGGCTGACGATCCGGGATGGCAGACAAAGACCTCAACGCTTTTCCCGGCGGCCTGCCCCCTGTCCTGGAGTTCATAGGCGAACATCATCTGAGCCAATTTGCTTTGGCTGTAGGCGGGGTTGGCTCGATAGCCTTCCTTCCAATTCATATCGTCAAATCGAATTGTGCGCAGTCCCATCTTGTAGCCAAGGCTGGCGACGACCACGATGCGCCCTGCCGATTCATTAATCAGGTCATAGAGCATCCCGCAAAGCACAAAGTGTCCATAGTGGTTCGTGCCAAGCTGGCTTTCAAATCCGTCGACCGTAAGTTTACGGGTCGGCACCTGCGCAATGGCAGCATTGCAGATGAGAGCATCAATACGTGGAGCGGATTTTCGCACCGTCTCCGCCGCCTCCCGCACGCTCGCAAGATCTGCAAGGTCCATGCGGACAAAATCCACCTGCGCACTTGAGCCAAACTCTCGTTTCAGTTCCTGGACCGCGGCCTCTGATTTATCCGCGCTTCTGTTCAACATCACCACGCTCGCGCCTTTGGCTAGCAAGATCCGGGATGCCTGGAACCCCGCGCCTGCGTTCGCACCGGTGATCACATAGGTCTTGCCGGCAAGCGAGCCGAGACGGTCTGGTGTCCATCCCGCGCGACCAAATTGAGTGTCCGCCATGCTCTTGCTCCTTTGTATATGGGAGTGTTCTGTCCAAGTCTGAACTTACAAATAACTCTCACATGCGCACACAAACAGGCGTTATCGTCGCGGATAATTGCCTGATTGTATCAGAGCTGTTGCAATTTTCATTTAGGCAGCGCTAGAAGTGTTGGATGCAAAGACAGGAAATCACAACATTCATCGAAGCCAGAGTTACGGCGGATGGCCTGACGGAAACAGGCATTCCGGGCGTCAGGCTCTTTCGGGCGACAACCGCCATTCCTTGCGCCCCGGCTGTTTACGAGCCTTGCATCATCGCCATTGTCAGCGGCACCAAAGAGGCGGTGCTGGACGGCGAGCGCTACGTCTATGACAACAGCCGCTATATGTGTTGCCCGCTGTCGATGCCGGTCAAGGCCGGCACGCCTGCTGCATCGCCGGAAAATCCGTTGTTTGGCGTATATATCGCCCTTGATCAGCGTGTGATGACCGAACTGGTCATGGAAATGGAAACCGTTGGAGCTGCCACCCAACCGACGGGAAACAGCTCCACAGTACAGGGTATTAAAATCGCAAAATGGGATGATGTGTTCTCCGATTCATTGCTTCGGTTGCTCAACCTGATGGACAGTGAGGCAGATCGTACCGTGTTGGCAGGTGCGCGCCTGCGCGAACTCTATTTTGCAGTGCTTAAAGGCGAAGCGGGTTCGTTTGCCAGACAGGCCTTTGGCGTTGGAAACGCAATTGCCCGATCAATCTCGCAGATGTCATCAGACCTGAACGCACCTGTGTCCATCGACGAACTGGCCCGCCGTGCGGGGATGAGCCGGGCAGCCTTCCATCGAAAATTCAAACAGGCCACCACCATGTCACCAATCCAGTTCCTGAAATCGATGCGCCTCAACAGTGCCGCAATGAAAATTGCCGGTGGCACACCAGTAAATCAGGCGTCCCTGGAAGCAGGATACGTCAGTTCGTCGCAATTCAGCAGAGAGTTCAAGCGCATGTATGGCCAATCCCCCAGACGCTGGAGCGGTGTCCAACCACTCGCAGCCGGGCTCAGTTAAACAAATACCGGTTTTATTTGGGCGCAGGCAGTCGCAGTTTTGTGAAAATCTGGCCGTAGCCCCAAATGTTAGGCCTTCCAACATCCTTGAAAGACATCTGAATTCACTTGGAGCAAAATAAACTCAATTCCGCCGCGCCATGACGTGGTCCATGGTCAGGCTGAGCACTTCAACATCGTTTTGATTGTACGAACGATAGCGAAACCGAACAGTTCCACGATCTGGTTTTGAGCGGGACGGCGTGAGTGCCTCGACGATTACGCGAACTCGGATCGTATCCCCAGCGTACACCGGCGCCAGCCACCGCACCTCATCCATGCCGTGGCCGCCAAGGTTGGTTTCGTTCAACACGCCCGTATCACGAAACAATCTGAAGGTCAGCGCGATGGTTTGAAATCCGCTCGCAATCAGCCCGCTGAAAATCGACCCGGTCGCGGCCACCTTGTCGAGGTGGAAGGGTTGCGGGTCGTGCACCAATGCAAAATCAATGATGCCACCCTCGGTGAGGGTAACGCCGCCAGTCTCGAACGTGTCTCCCACAGACAGATCATCGAAATATTTGCCGCTTGCCATTTCAAAAGCCTATGGGAACGGCGTGTTCCCGGTCAACTAGCGTGCGGTTCCCGAGCGTTCCTTCGAGGACTCGCCACTTCTCCACCGCGCCATATTTGATCAGCAGCGGCAGAACCCGATCGTCAAACCGCACAGGCTTGCCGAACAGCCATTTGCGCTCGTTCTTGTCGTCGCGGATATTCAGGCGCTCACCAGATGCCTTTCTTTCCAAGTCGTACGTGTGAAACGCGCATTACGTTTCCGTAGATCAAAGGCCACTAGGTTCCAGAGTTTGCGAGGCAAAACACTTCCACCGCTTCCCGCATACCTTTGAGCGTGAACTCGCCGGCCGATTCCGTGTCAAAATCATCTTCAACCGCAATGCGCGCGCGCGGGCTCAGCAATATCTCTCCATCCTCTGCCCGGTCGCAAAGTCGAGCCGCCAGGTTCACCGCCGTCCCCGATGCCGTATAGTCGTATCGGCCTTCGTAGCCGACCATTCCGACCGTCGCATAGCCGAGCGATATTCCAACGCCAAACCCAAGCCGGTGGCCCAGTCGCTTCCATTTTTTCGCGAGTTCCTCCATGCGTGCACGCATGGCAATGGCCAGTCGAACTGCATCCCCGGCGGGATCATCACAAGCTATGGGGTCGTTGAACAGAACCATGATCCCATCGCCCATTCGATGGTCGACACCGGCACCATGTTCGCTGATGAGCTTTCCCATCTCCTCGTGATAGTTTTGGAGAACTTCGATCGTCTCTTCAGGTTCGGCCGTTTCGCAAAACGCGGTGAAGCCTCGAATATCGCAAAACAAAACCCCAAGAAGGGCGCGGTGACTGGAGAGAAGTTTCTCCGACCCCTGAGAGACGACCGTGTCTGCCACCGCCGCCGGTAAAAACCGCTTTAACTTGCCGATCCGCTCGATCTCGCCAACCTGCTTTTCGACCCGTTCACCGAGTTCTGCGTTCAGCGTCTCCAGCGCCTTGAATTGCCTGACGTTTTCGATTGCGATGGCTGCCTGTGCGGAAAACGTCTGGGCAAGTGCCACTTCATCGTCAGAGAAGGCCCTGACTTCGGTACGCCACAGAGCAATTGCTCCAATCGCGTGTTTGCCCGCAACGAGTGGAACGACGAGCAAGGTTCGAAACCCTTCTTCTTCCACGATTTTCACTTGAACCGGGTTGCCCGCCCGGTACAGCGGATCATCGCAAAGATTGTGAATGTGGGTCGTGGCCCCGCTCAGGATCGTCTTTGGAATGGGATGATCGCCAGTCAGGGGATAGGTAAATTCGCCGGGGACAAAGTCACTGTAGAGCGGTCCCCATTGGGCGGCAAAGCTTGCCTGAGAGCGGTCTTCGTTCGATACATGCAACCCGACGCGATCGGCACGGCAAAGTGCTGCTGACAATTGCACAACCCTGTCGAAAACAGGCTGAGCGTCATCCCTCGACTGGCTGATGACCTCAAGAACTTTCCGTGTTGCGGCTTCCCGCTGCAATCGAGATTGGACTTCGAGAAACTGGCGGACGTTCTCAATGGCGATAACCGCTTGCGAGGCAAAGGTTTCAACCAGAGCAATCTCATGTTTCGAAAAGGGAGAAACTTCCCGGCGATACAGGAAAAGTCCGCCAATACTTTCGCTGTGCAGGATCATCGGCACGCAAATTGCTGATCGGATCCCTTCCATTGCCACACTCCTTGTTCGGGCGGCGGCACTTGCCCCATAGAGTTTTGGGTCAGCAAGATCTTCGATCGCAACGGTTTTCATTTCAACCATCGCCTTCGCAGCAGCATATTTGTCGGGGTCAAGTTCCGGCGGGTTTGCACTGATAAAATCGATGTAATCCGGCTTTGCGCCAACGTAAGCAGGAACCGTGAAGTGTGTGCGGTCTTCCGAAATCAGCCCGAACATCGCCAACGGCGCTCCACAGAGGTTTGAGGCATGCTTCAGGATCATGTCATAGACCGGGATTTCATCTCCTTGGGACCGGCTGATCGCATGCAGAATATCGGCGATCGCTGCCTCGCGTTCCCGCAAATCCGCGAGTTCAGAATTCGGCCTGGCTACCTCGTCGCTTCTTGCACGGCTCGTCACCAACCACCCTCAAAAACACGTTTCCTGTGTTCCGGGCAGCCTAAACGCCTCATCCTCCATGCGCAATCCGAACAGATTGGAGCCACGACCGAGATAGTGGGGAAGCGATGGACGGAACTGGAATGAGGTAGAACTGGCTTGGCACAACACACAAAACATTTGCCCCAGTTGTATTTCCAAAAAACACGATCTCATCATGAACGACGTTCACGTTCATACAAACCAATTGATCGGATCAGTTGAAAGGAAACCAAAAGATGTTTCGAACTGTCCTTTTGGCCCTGGGCTCATTCCTGCTGATTGTGGGTCTGACAGTCCCGCATCAGGCTCACGCGCGCAAAAATCCCATGTCGAGCGGAACCGCAAAACTGCTCAAATGAAAAAGGCTCATAGAGTGCTTATCGCAACTGCTCAAAAACTGGGTGGGTGACGAATGGCCGCCGCCCCGGCCAACCGATTGGGATGGCGGTTGCTCGCCCAGAGGGGCCGCAACATGGCCGGCAAACGGTTCAATCAGGCATGGCTATTACATCCAAAGAACCCGAAAATTTATTGGGACCTTGCGGTTGCCGTACATCGACAGGGCCACCAACTCAGCGAAGTTCTAAGTATTTCCGGAGCGCAGAAAGAGGTTTTCGTTCCTCAAGAAAGGCATTGGCTCGCCTCCACGCTGATCAGGGACAGATGTACGGCGAACGCAGGTTGTTCAAGAAAGCGTTGAAGCTCACCCCAAAAACAAACGCGTACGCAGGGGATTGGCAATCTCACAAAGAGCACTCGGTAAATCCTGAACGCTCGCTCAACCCTTCTCCACCACGCCATATTTGATCAGCAGCGGCAAAACCCGCTCCTCAAACCGCACAAACTGATCGAACAACCATTTGCGGTAGTTCTTGTCGTTGCGGATTTTCAGGCGCTCGCGCTCAGCTTTTGAAAAGGATGCAACCTCCTCTGCAACCTGTTCCAGCGCCTGACCCGGTGTGCGATTGTGCAGCGCGCGCAGAAACAGGCCGCTCACCATGTTCAACCGCAATGCAGAGCCGAGCACAGGAGATTGCACATAGGCTTTGCCCTCATCCATCAGACGTTCATCGAGAAACACCCGGTTCATTTCCGAGGCAACGCGGAACCTGTCCGTGCCACTCACTGGTGCCGCATCGATCTTCTGCGCAATCGGTGTGATTTGACCACCACCGATCAGGTCAATCGCAGCAGATAGTACCTCTGCAGGTGGCAAATGGCGCAGGTCTGGATGTGAATAGAGCTCCTCAACCCGGTACTTGCCGCTCGCCATCAGCGGCAGCAGCACCTTGTACGCGCCGCGATTGGCTTTGATTTCCCGACGCTCAAGATCAATGCGATCCTCAAGCTTGGAGGCCACCACATTGGCACCGGTGACATAGCGACCAAGCGCCTCGGCGCGGGCGTCGTCACTCAGGCGCTCCCCGCCTTTCACATAGATATCACGGCGGAAAAATTCGTTGCGGATGAAGCTGGCACGCGCCTCGGCGCTCAGCCGGTCGGGCGCATCTGCCAGTTCCTCGGCATAGCGGTCCGACAGGATGTTGCGCTGATCGTTGCGGTAAACCTTTGCCGTCCCGGCATAATTCAGGCCGATATCCTTCAGCCCATTCGCCACATCCAGAAAATACTGCGGTTCAAAACAACCGATGCAGAACTCATGCGCCACAAAGTGCGGATCGCGCGCCAGCAGCCGGTCAACAAAACGGCTTGCGGAAGGATTGTCCTTGAAATAGCGCGCGCCCGACTGGCGAAGCGCATCAATCTTGGCAAGGCCCTTCTTCGCCTTGGTGACAGAATCGCCCTCAATGTCGGCGATGTACATCTGCATCATTTTCCAGATGGGTATGAGGTCGGTCCAGCCTGGCAGCGTGTTGTAGCAGACATACAAAAGCCCGCCGGGTTTCAGCGTTTTTTCCACCAGATCGCGGATCTGCTGGCGCACCTCCTCACCCACCCAGCTGTAGATGCCATGCATGGTGATGAAGTCGAATTGCGTTGGATCAGCCCGACGGTACTGGTCAAACGAGGCATCGATGAACTCAACATTGTTGAGCCCGGCCCGGTCCACATAGACATTCGCATTGTCGATGTGTTCCTTGTTGAAATCGACGCCCACAAAGTGGCCCTGCGGATAGGCTGCGGCGAGCAGATTGACGCTCACGCCATTGCCACAGCCCAGATCGCAATAGGAAAAGGGCTTTGACGTGTCAGGTGCGGCATATCCATTGAGATGCGCCACAAACTGCATCAGCAGCGGATTCTGATATTCAAAATAGCTCCAGGTGTAGGGCGCATCGACCACATAGGCGCGCTCGACCTCAAGCGTCTTTGGATCTATCATCTCATTCATGGCTTGCCCACTCCACAAGTGCCCGCTCTTTCGATGACAGGGTGTCGAGATCGAACCCGGCCAGTTCCAGCGGTTTTTGCTGTTGATAGTTGAGATAGTCGCGGAACCAGGGCCGCTGATAGACCACCGATGCGATCGGCCTTGGCCGTTCCGAGCGATTGGCCATGCCCTGATGCGACAGGCGGAAATCCATGAGGAAACAGGACCCACGATCAATCACCGGATCCTGATAGGGCATCGATTTTGCCTCTTCAGACGAAACACGATGGCTGCCCTTGATCAGCCGCGTTGCCCCCGTCACCTCATTGAGGTCGACCAGTGGAACGATCGTGGTTATGGCAAAGCTCGGCAGTACCAGATCAGGATCATCCTTGAACAGCGCCGCATGGTCCTTGTGCAGTCGCTGATCAGCGGAACCGGGAAGAGAGGCGACGCAGGTCAGGCTGCCCAAAATCAGCTCCTTGCCAAGCAGCTTGCGCATGATCGGCTGCGTCAAGCGCGAGGCGAAAAAGCGCGGATCACTGTAGGGCGCTTCAAAATCGAGGGTAATCATGAAGCGCTTGTCACCCACCCGCAGTGCATCATCCTGCCGCTTGCCGGTCAGATAGCGGTCGTAGCGCTCGATGAAGCGATCATGCGCGGTGTCGATCAAATCAACCGGCACGGCGTTTTCAAACAGCAGCGTGCCATGGCGCTTGAACAGAAAAACGGCTTCCTCGATTGTTTCCTCACGCGGGCGCGCCTCATCCTGCTCCTGCTCAGAGAACGTAATGGTAGGCACCCGGTCCGGCGCGTCCTGCGGATCAAAGGCAGGAGCCACCACTGCCGGTGCTGCTGGCCGTTGTTCCCGCTCGACTTGTTTCGGCTCGCCTTTGGGCGCGGTCGGTTCCAGCATCTCAGTCAGAAAAACCAGATCATCGAGACGACGGGTGATGTTGCGCGCGACAGACTTCCTCAGAGTGTCGCTGACGTCGGCATAGTTCCCGAAACTTCTGATGTAGTGGATCACGCCGGCAGCAGCGCTCGCAGGAAGGGCCGCCCGCAGCGCATCACGCGATCCGATACCAACGTTCACCAGTGGTTCCGCATAGGCAGCAAGGGTCTGCCGGTCATTGACAGTTTGCTCTCTTTCATCAGCAGAAAGAGATGGCTCATCAGCCCGATCCAGTGCCCTGAAAATACGCGAGCAGCCTGAAAACAGAGCGTGCAGCGAAAAGCCAGGTGGGGCCAGCACGGCCTCGTCCCAATCAAAAAACACAAGGCCACCATTGCCGCGTCGTGCCATGTTCGGCGGTCTGAGATCGCAATGTTCAAGGACAGGTGGCAGCTCGCGTGCTCGCGCCAGAAAGGCAATGAAACCATCGCGATGCGCTTCGAATGTCTCGCAATATCGGTCCGCTTTGTCACGGCCGAGAAAGAATGAGCCACCGACCGACCCGTCAAGTGACGGCGCAGTCTGATCATTCTTCAGGAAGGCGATCAGTTGATCAAAAGCCTCGTCAGCAGAGCATAGGTCCAGAGCGGTAAGCTGATCGCGCGCCTTGCTGGCTCGCACTTGCAGACGGCCATAGGCGTTCAGAATATCCTGCTTCTGTCCATCCGACTGCTTGCGTTCCAGTTCCACACCGCCGTGATTTTCATAGAGCAGCCAGCCATCTTCAGCATCACTCGCAATCAGGCTTGGTGTTTCGCTGTGGAGAACGCGGCTGATGCCCGTAAGCCCCGATATGGTCTGCGCGCTCATGCCGGGCACGATCTTGAGATACAAAAACCCGGAAATGCCATTGAGGCGAACGGTCGTTGCCCAGGGGCGTTTGGTGACAATTTCGTGGCTTTCGAACGGTGCGATTGTCCTGCACCAGCCAAGCGCGGCGTCAAGCGGATCGGAGGTCACGCGCGCAGGCTCCGGCACCTTGGCGTACCAATCGGATTCGAGTGTGTTCATGCTCATCCCCGTTCGGCCAGTTGATCTGGCCGTTTTGTCCCTGTTTGCACTCGCCACCTGAAGTTGGGGGCGGTTCAAACAACGAAGGATGAGAGAAATGCTTAAAATTTGGCCTAATTCGGCGCCTTCAATCCCTCAAACAGGCTATCGAATTTGGATCGAAGTTAACGCAACGGAAATGAATTGCGCCAAACGCGTTTCAGGTGGCAGTTTTTTTCTGATTGTCAGAAACACAAACGAATTTCGACAAGGAGGATTTACTATAGCTGCGCCCAACTCCAGAGTTTGTTGAGTGACCAATCACTCAATTCTCTTGCACCAGTGCATTTGGCTGCCTTCGATTTATCGTAGTGGTCGCGATGTTCCAGCACATATGCGGCAGCCGACATCTGCTCATTGGTCTCGCTATTGGTAACAAACAGACCTTTTAGTCTCAGGCTACGGATGAGCGCAGTAGCCATATATGGCGCGCTTTCCTTGCCGCAGACCAACTCAATAAAACGACGCGAATATTCGTTGTTGTTAAACGAAGTTCGCATTTGATTTTGAGCCCGGTCGAATTGATGGCGGCCAACGGCAAGTGTGGTTTTGCTCAGGTCACCAAATTTTTCGATCCTCTTTTTTGAAGTTTTTGTTACCAGATAGTTCTGTTGCAACCGCTCAATTGCTGAGTCATCTAGCGGTACCCAAACTTGAATTGTCTCACCTTCTTTCTGTTCATTCTTGTAGCAGTTTTTCCTGTTTAGAAATTTGATCTGAGATGAATGGCTGAATTGACCTGGAATTGAACCAGCAAATGTCGACTTACTGTCGAATTGCGCACCAAAAACATGTACACGATATAGTGGCACATTGGCTTGCGGGGCCGACTGTATTGTTGACCACCGAAAGCTGGTGTTCGTGATATCAGATAGTTGAAACTGAACACCATACAGCGTTGTTGCATCGAAATTCGAATTCGAGATTTGGCTTGCTACAAAACTGGTGCCGCGCATGTCCGACCCTTGAAATTTGGTCCCCGTTATGTGGGCACCAACAAATGATGCGCATTCGAGTTGAGAACCTTGAAATCTAGCGTTAGCGATCAGGGCCTCTCCGACGTTCGCATATTGCATATTGGAATTCTGAAGCTCTGTTACTTCCAACTTCGCGCCCCGCAAATCAGCGTTTAGAAATCGACTGCCTTGGAATTTGGCGTGACGAAAATCTGATCCCCGAAGGTCTGCATTTGTGAAGTCTGCTTGACGCATGTCGACGCGATCAAAATTCGCACCGATAAAGCTGCGACCAACAAGATTCAACGTATACCCGGCCCGGTCTACGGTGAGCAGATCATCGTCGACAAAGTCTTGATTGGCCAAATCCAGTGTTGTTTCAAACCACCTGTTCACGCTTGTTGATGGCATCCCGAAGCTGGAATCTGTGCCCCAAAGTGTTCGAGCAACCAGATTTCCATCGAAACGGCTTGAGGGAAAGGTGATGGTTAGCGCAGACCACAACACTACGGCTGCCAACGCGGCGTAAACCGTGAAGGACGCAATTCCGGACATGTTGATTTCAGTGTACCGGAGGGTACTGAAGACCACGAATGCGACAACCAGCATGTCGAGCGCGATGGTGACAATTTGCGCATCCGTTACGAAATTCGATTGGTAGGGAATAATCTTTATCTGGCAGAAAATTAGTGCGGCCGCAGGTACAATTGCCACAGTTATCACAATAGAAACCACCGCAAGAACGCGAACCAACATTGATCCATCTTCACGCGCCCTTTGGGCCTGTAAAAACAATGAGGCTCCAAAATACCGAGAATGTTCAAGACGCGTCGCCGGATTTGAAATCTCTGATTCCGATATTTTTTTATATTCTCTGAAACTCTCCAGCAAAAAATTGATTCGGATAGCAATATACAGATGAAACAAAACAAAAATAATTGGAGAGACTAAATAAAAACCGGCAATTGGCAAGTCAACATTTACAATTGGGACACCAATTGTCTTGTCGAGAAAAACATCTTCGTGCCCAGTATCCGCTGCAATTATAACTATGAATGCACTTAGTCCCATGAAGCCAAACCAAAGGGATTGCAGCTTCCCCGCGGCATCATTCACGTGATCTTGAATTTCTGAGCTCTCGGGATACATGGAGCGAATAGATTTCGACATCAGACTCTCACAATTAAATTTGGTTCAATAAACTTTTTCCTTGTTTGATATTCGACCAGAATCAATAAATTTGAAATAGTCAATGTAGGACAACCATTGCTCTCATCCGTGCAACTCGACAGAAACTCAAGCAGCGTTCAATAAACCAATCACCCTCTCAAGCTTGCCCACCGCCGCATCAACATCGTGGAGCTTGTCGAGGCCGAAGAGCCCGAGACGGAAGGTGGAAAACCCTTCAGGTTCATCGCACATCAACGGCACGCCGGCGGCAATCTGCATGCCCTGTGCGGCAAATTTCGACCCGTTCTGGATCGCCGGATCATCCGTGTAGCTCACCACCACGCCCGGCGCTTCAAAGCCCGCTGCCGCAACGCTCTTAAATCCACGCTCGGAAAGCAAACCGCGCACGGCCTTGCCCAGCGCCAGCTGCTCGTCTTTCACCCGGTCAAACCCATAGTCTCTGGTCTCAAACATGGTATCCCGGAAGGCGCGCAGAGCGTCCGTCGGCATAGTCGCGTGATAGGCGTGACCACCATTTTCATAGGCCTGCATGATCGAGTGCCACTTGCCCAGATCGACCGCGAAGCAGGAGCTTTGCGTGCCCTCAAGCGCGGCCAACGCGCGTTCAGACAACATCACCAGCCCGGCGCAGGGTGACGCGCTCCACCCCTTTTGCGGTGCGCTGATCAACACATCAACCCCAAGCGCCTTCATGTCGACCCAGATCGTGCCCGACGCAATGCAATCAAGCACGAACAGGGCGCCGACCTCATGCGCCGCCCCGGCAGCGGCCTTGATGTAATCATCGGGCAACATCATGCCCGCCGAGGTTTCCACATGGGGGGCAAAGACCGCATCGGGCTTTTCTTCACGGATGCTTTTGACAACATCCTCGATTGGGTGAGGCGCGAAGGGGGCAGGACTTTCATTGCCGGTCTGGCGCGCCTTCAGCACGGTTTGATCCGACGGAATGTTGCCGATCTCGAAAATCTGCGTCCAGCGATAGGAAAACCAGCCATTGCGGATTGTGGTGGTCTTTCTGCCGGTCGCAAACTGCCGCGCCACGGCCTCCATGGCGTAGGTTCCACCACCCGGCACCACCACCACGCCATCAGCGTTGTAGACCTCTTTCAAGGTCGCGGAAATGTCCCGCATCACCAGCTGAAAGGTAGCAGACATATGGTTGAGCGACCGGTCAGTGAAGACGACCGAGAATTCCATCAGGCCATCAGGATCAACAGGGGAATGGGGCATCTTTCACTCTCAAAACCGGCTTCGCTTATCAGAAGAAAAGCACAGGCAAGTTCAAACGTGAAGTAGCACGTGCCCGGACTATTCGATCCGCAAACGAATACGGGATCCGGACACCATCCATCCCATATGGAGACGCCGAAGACACCCTATGGCGTGTCAGCTATAACCAACAGTGACGTAGCGAGTGCGGCCATCTTGCAAATCGATCACCACACGACTAACTCAATTGCAGACCGGCTTTCGCGACGCCAGATTGAATTCCCGAAAATACCTTTGGGCTGCAGCTTGTATCTTTTGATTGCTCGCATTGTTTAAGGGCTGGAGCTCATCCGCGGTTCCAGGAAACACAACATACTCAACCTTGTCGTACCCCAGAGCCAACGCAACAGACTGCCGATAGCTGGTTGGTTCGGCCTTGTTGCGGAGCTTCATCGCAGTGAAAACAGTGGCTTCACCGACCTTGTTTGGATTTGTATCGCCAACAATTGCTCCGATCCAATCGCCGTTGGAATGCAGCCTCACAATAGCAAGATCATGATGTTTCACTCCCAGAGCCCGTAACTTGGCATCAAGGGGGACCACAATACCAGGAATCTTGAGTGCATCAGGCCACTTGCTGACGCTGCAATCTCCATATCGCCCACCAAATGACCGTGCCACCTGTGAAACATAATATCCGCCATGCTCGCACGGAATTCCCTTGTAGACACCACGTGGCGAATCTGCAGCCTTCTCTTTCAGTTCGATCCCAAAGAAGTTTACATAATTTTCGCCAGCTTTTAGCCACCCAAAATCTCTAATTCTCTGAAATTCCTTTATTTCTTCGGTGCAACTCATTGAAAGCCTGACATTGCGCGAATTCAAGATAGAAACACCATTACATATTGTGTTCAAGGCACTTCGGGTATCTATCCGCCTTCGGGAATTCAGAAATCCAAGATCATCGATTTTGTACGACTTTATAGATCCGTCCGTATTGATATCCATATCCGCTGTGAATGTTATTACTTTGTCATCCGACAGATATAGCTTTGCCTTGTCACTTCCGCGACCGTACTCGCCTATCAATTCGCACGTTCCAGCGTGCGAATAACTCGCAATAAAAGCTGAGAAAATTACGGGAGCAGAGACAGATATCTTGAGAAACATCAAATAATTCCAATCAAATATATTAAGTAAAGCAAAATCAATTATAAATATAGTTGATATGCACATCAACCCCTATTTGGTTGTAGGTAGAACTCCGCATCGAATTGGCACGCCACCCGCAGCGCCAGACATGGCAGTCAGCACACCCCCTCCCCTTGCATTTGCCCCCCTTGCCTTGTAATCCCCGCAAACAAATTTCCTTCCTCAAATCGCGTGACTATCCGGCCTCGTTCAGCCCGCGCGATCAGCTTGCGGATCATCCATCATGGCACGGCAATTCATCTACCACATGCAAGGTCTCACCAAGGCCTATACCGGCGGCAAGAAGGTGTTGGACAATGTCCATCTCTCCTTCTACCCCGACGCCAAGATCGGCATTTTGGGGCCCAACGGCGCCGGTAAATCCACGCTATTGAAAATCATGGCAGGGCTTGAAGGCGACTTTCAGGGCGAGGCCTGGGCTGCAGAAGGCGCGAAGGTAGGTTATCTCGCTCAGGAGCCGCATCTTGATGAAGAAAAAGACGTACGCGCCAACGTGATGGACGGCGTTGCCGACAAGCAGGCGATCATCGACCGCTACAACGATTTGATGATGAACTATTCCGATGAGACCGCCGACGAAGCCGCCAAGCTTCAGGATCAGATCGACGCGGAAGGCCTGTGGGATCTCGATGCCAAGGTCGAAATGGCGATGGACGCCCTGCGCTGTCCTCCCGGTGATGCGGATGTGGGCCCGCTGTCCGGCGGTGAGCGCCGCCGCGTCGCGCTGTGCCGCTTGCTTCTGTCCGAACCCGATCTGCTGCTGCTCGACGAACCGACCAACCATCTCGACGCGGAAACCGTTGCCTGGCTTGAAAAGCACCTGCGCGATTTCAAGGGCGCCGTGATGATCGTGACCCACGATCGCTACTTTTTGGATAATGTCACCGGCTGGATTCTGGAGCTCGACCGTGGACGCGGCATTCCCTATGAGGGCAACTACTCCGCCTATCTGGAGAAGAAGAAAAAGCGCATGGTTCAGGAGGGCCGCGAGGACGATGCCCGCGCTCGCCAATTGGACCGCGAACGCGAATGGATCGGCTCGAGCCCCCGCGCCCGCCAGACCAAATCCAAGGCCCGCATCAAGGCCTATGAAGAGCTTCTGGAACGCAGCGAAAAACGCAAACCATCCGACCAGCAGATTTCCATTCCCGTGGGCGAGCGCCTTGGCGGCGTGGTGATTGAAGTCGATGGCGTCTCAAAAGGCTTTGGCGATCGCCAGCTTATCGAAGACCTCACCTTCAAGCTCCCGGCTGGCGGCATTGTCGGCGTCATCGGCCCCAACGGCGCCGGTAAATCCACGCTCTTCAAAATGCTCACCGGTCAGGAGACCCCGGACAAGGGCGACATCCGCACCGGCGAAACCGTGCAGCTTGGCTATGTGGACCAAAGCCGCGACTCTCTCGATGCCAACGCCACCGTCTGGGAGGAGATTTCCGGCGGCAATGATGTCATCAAGCTCGGCAAGCACGAGATCAACTCCCGCGCCTATTTATCCTCCTTCAACTTCAAAAAGGGTGACCAGCAGCAGAAGGTCGGCACGCTTTCCGGCGGTCAACGCAACCGCGTGCATCTCGCAAAAATGTTGAAATCCGGCGCCAATGTCCTGCTGCTCGACGAACCGACCAACGACCTCGACACCGAAACGCTGTCAGCGCTCGAAGATGCGCTGGAGGATTTCGCCGGTTGCGCCGTCATCATTAGCCATGACCGCATGTTCCTTGACCGTCTGGCCACCCACATGCTCGCCTTCGAAGGCGACAGCCATGTGGAGTGGTTCGAAGGGAACTTCGAAGACTATGAGAAGGACAAAATCCGCCGCCTGGGCGACAACGCCCTCACGCCAAAACGCATTCACTTTAAGCCGCTGGGGCGGTGAGAGACGAGGAACCGCGCAGCGCAATTCCGGGGAAGCGCAGGCAGAGTTGTTAAAATGCCCGGAGGTCGGCCATCGGAGCCTGGCGAATTGCTGTTCAGACCCTGGAACGAAGTGTCTGGCGGTCGACTTTGCCTGCTGGTGTCAGAGGCAGGCTTTCAAGAACCACGATGTCAGCGGGCTGTTGATAGTTGGCCAGATGCAACCGACAATGCTCCATAATTTCTGAAACATTCTGGATTTGCCCGTTAAGCGTGACAAAGGCGACCGGTAGTTCTCCGGCGCGCTCATCTTCACGACCGACCACACAGGCTCCAGAGACCACTGGGTGGCTCAACAGGGTTTCCTCGATTTCTCTTGGGAACACATTGAAGCCTTTGACGAAAAGGACATCCTTCTTTCGATCACTGATCGTCAGAAAACCATCCGCATCAATCGATCCAATATCACCGGTATAGACGAACCCATTTCGCAGTGTTTCAGCGGTTTCTTTCTCATTCCCTTCATAGCCGGTCATGACATGAGGGCCTTTGACTCGGATTTCGCCAACGTCTCCCACACCCAAAACCTTGTAACCAGCGTGAACGTCCACGATCTCAATGATCGTGTCTGGAACGGCTTTGCCCGCTGCTCCGGCACGAATGCCATCGCTCACCGTATTGACCGAAATGGGTGCGATTTCGGTCATGCCGTACCCTTCGGTAATGGGCAGTCCCGTCGCGGCTTGCCATCGTTGATGAACGTCCACAGGAAAGGGCGCACCACCTCCAGGGCAAACGCGCAGATTTGGAAACACCGCATCTTTGAATTTCTCAGAAGCCATAATGCCCTGATAGATTGCGGGCGGCCCACCACCAAATATCGTGATCGCCTCATCGGCGAGCATGTCGAGAATTAAGTCTGGTTGAAATTTTGGTGGAATGACAATCGAACCACAACGCAGCACCGGATTGAGAACGCCCATCAGAAACCCGTAAATGTGGGTGAACGGCGCGACGGGCAACCAGACCTCATTTTCATGGGTGGGCCAGCCCCATTCCATCCGCTCAATTTTCCTTGTCAGCACCAGGTTGCTGTGCGGCACTCTTTTCGGCAGCCCGGTCGTACCGCCTGAAAACAAAATTGCTCCAATGTCAGATGCGGACGTCTGAGGCTCCAATCCGCCCGCAACACCGGAACTGGCCAACCTGTGTACCGTCTCATCATTGAAATATCTTGTCGTCAAACCGTCGATATCGCGGTCCGACAAAATCATCGCCACATCCAGATCCTCAACCAGCTTGGCAATCGTTGCGTCCGGGTGCGCATAGTTCACAAGGGCCGGCATTCCACCAGCAAACAGAACGCCATAGTAAGCGATCAGGAAAGCGGTTGAATTCGGCAAGACCAGCGCGACAGGACGCCCCTTGATGTTTGTGCCCAGCCACTCGGCGAAACCGTTCACGGCAAGCGCAGCTTCACCGTAGGAAAGTGTTCCGGAACCAGACTTACAAAAGGGCTTTTCGGCAGCGTTGTGCACAGCCTGTGCGAACATTGCCGGTACCGTTTCAAACGAAACCTTCCAAAACTCTTGCAACGGCTTTTCCTGCACTGAACCACCTCCCCTGGCTTGCGTCGTGTTATCGACATACAACGAAATGCCTGAAAACTCACAATTGCGGGAGGCCAATCCTGCTATCATCGAAAGGGCTTGTCATTTTGTTTTCTCAATCGAGCTGGCCGAGTGCCGCAATCCCATGCCTGTCTGGCGGCCCGTTTTCTTTCTCATTCCAGCGCTGTTGAGCTTCCACAACGCTCATTCAGGCCATGCGGTTAACTCACCACACCATCCGAATTCAGGTCTTCGAAGACTATGAGAAGGACAAGATCCGCCGCCTGGGCGACAATGCCCAGATGCCAAAAACGGATTCGCTTCAAGCCAGTGAGGCGGTGTGGGTATTCAGCGCCCCAAAGCGGTTAGACCCCTCACACCGCCACGGCGTGCCTCGCCACACTCGCCTGAAAGTATGCATCGAACTTCGAGGCAATGACGCGCACGAGGGTTGCGCCGTCTTCGGTGATTACCACGCGGCGGTCCTGGATCTTCACGAGGCCATCGGCGACGAGTTCTTCCTGCGCCAGCAGGCTGTCGTCAAGCAGCGCGGGCTCCACCCCGTGTTCCAGCGCGATCCGATCGAGATCGGCCGTTCCAAAGCACATCAATTGTTCAATCACCGCGCCGCGAACACGGTCCTCAAGGCTGAGTACCACGCCTTTCATCACCGGCAGCTGGCCCGCCTCAACGGTGCGCGCCCAGGCGCCGGTTTCGACGGTGTTTTGCAGGTAGCCGGAGGGCGTGCGCCCGATGGAGGTCGCGCCAAGACCAATCAGCGTGTCGGTTGCGTCTGTCGTGTAACCCTGAAAATTGCGCCGCAATGTTCCGTTGGCATGGGCAATCGCCATGGCATCGTCCGGCAGCGCGAAATGATCGAGCCCGATGGGCACATAGCCCGCCTCAATCAAGGCTTCAGCGGAGGCTCGCGCCTGCTCCAACCGTTCCGAGGCACCCGGCAGCGCGGCTTCGTCGATCAGCCTCTGTTTTTTCGCCATCCATGGCACATGGGCATAGCCAAAAAGCGCAATCCTGTCGGGTCGCATTTCACCGCAAATCCGGATGGTCTCCAGCAAGGTTTCGACCGTTTGATGCGGCAGGCCATAAATCAGATCAAAATTTATGCTTGTCACACCGGCTTTGCGCAAACCATCCACCGAGGCCCGCACCATTTCGGGCGGCTGGATGCGGTTGATCGCCTGTTGCACTTTTGGATCGAACTCCTGAACACCAAAGCTCGCCCGGTTGAAACCGAGCGCGCCAATGCGTTCGATCATCACCGCATCCAGCGTGCGCGGATCGCTTTCAATGGCCATATCAGCCTGATCGGTGAAATCAAAATGCTTGGCAACTTCAGCCATGGCGCGCTCAAGCTCATCCGGTTCGAGCGCGGTGGGCGTTCCGCCACCCCAGTGCAGATGAGAGACTTTCATGCGGGCCGGCAGATGCCCGGCCACCAGACCGATTTCTTCAATCAGCGTGTCATTGTAAGCCGAGATCGGCACCTGCCGTGTGGCCAGCTTCATGTTGCAACCGCAATACCAGCAAAGCTGCCGACAAAAGGGCACATGCAGATAGAGCGAGACGGGTTTTTGCGGATCAAGCCGCGACAGCCAACCGGCATAGTCCTCACCCGTCACCCCGTCGTGAAAATGCGGTGCAGTCGGGTAGCTCGTGTAGCGCGGCACATTCTGCGTCACATATTTGCTAAAGATCTGGCTGGTCATGGCTGCGTCCGGGCAGTTGAAAAAACGGGTTTCTGAGAGAAACGCTCCTCTTCATTGACAGATCGGCGGAAAGCGCTCCCTGATCGAGATCAAGGAACCAGTTGATTTTGGCAGCGCGTCAATAGCGTCGGCCCAGATCAGGCCTCGTGTTCACCAGTGCGTGAGCGGCCTTGAACTTCGCCCTGGTTTGACAAACCTGTTGACGGTTCAACACCCTTTGCCTTTCCCGCCAACACGAGGGCCCCCATGCAAAACTATGCTGATCTCATGTTCAAGGACGCCGTGGCGGAGCTTCAGCGCGCTGAGGGCACTTTCGAAAAGTACCAGGCGGCCTATAAGCATCGCACGCCGGAGGCGCTAACTGACGACGACATTGCGTTCATCAACGCGCGGGACAGTTTTTATATGGCCACCATCACGTCCGATGGCTGGCCCTATGTGCAGCATCGTGGCGGCACACGCGGGTTCGTGAAGGTTGCGGGCCCAAACCGGCTCGCCGTGCCCGACTATCACGGCAACCGGCAGTTCATCTCCATGGGCAATCTGAAAACAACCAGGCGGATGTCTCTGTTCTTTATGGATTATCTCAACCATGCACGGCTGAAGGTTCAGGGCGAGGCGACTC
>JBCCGR010000003.1:0-175031 GCA_039029195.1 Pseudomonadota bacterium | reverse complement strand
GCTTGTCAGTTTCAGGGTTTTCATTGTCTCTCTCCTGTTGCTGTGTCGAGTGTGCTGTCTCGATGTTTGGAAGCTGTTGTTTGCTTCCGATGACCACAATGTGGGGGAGATATCAGGAAAGATCAGGAACAGGTGTTACATCACGTCTTTGATGGTTCAGATCGCCGGTTGAGCGCCAGCGAAGGGCAGGTCGAAAGCCACCCTCAACTTGTCATTCTCGGGCCATTCGAGCCTTGGCGAGAATGAGACCCGGGAAACCACTCCGTGAATTCTCCAATTCAAATCGGCTGGAAAGAAAACGGTACGGGTCGTTGGATCACGGCTTCTGCAATTTCATCGCATCGCCGGGCCAACGATGACAATGGAGAGAATGTGCCCCCACAGTCGCAAGCAGCGTTGACCGTCATCAACGATTTCCCTATCTGAGCGCCATGACCATTCGACCCATTGTTCATGTGCCGGACCCGATTCTTCGCACGGCTTCAAAACCACTGGAAACAGTGGACGACACGCTGCGGGCGTTTCTCGATGACATGGCCGACACCATGTATGATGCGCCGGGGATTGGCCTTGCCGCGATTCAGGTTGGTGAACCCGTTCGTGCCGTCACCATCGATGTTTCCAAAAAGGAAAATGAGGAGGATAAAGAGCCGCCACGCGATCCGATTTTCCTCGTAAATCCTGAAATCATCTGGCAGTCCGATGAGTTGAGCAGCTATGAGGAAGGCTGTCTTTCCATTCCCGACTACTACGCCGAAGTGCAGCGGCCTGCGCGGTGCCGGGTGAGCTATCTCGACCGGAACGGCAAGGCCTGCGAACTCGGGGCCGATGGGCTGCTCGCGACCTGCGTTCAGCATGAAATCGACCACCTCAACGGGATTTTGTTCATCGACTATTTGTCCAAGCTGAAGCGCGACATGGTGATCCGCAAGTTCACCAAGATCGCGCGCCAGAACGGGAAATAGGTGAAAAAACCATGCCGCTTGATGTGGTATTCATGGGAACGCCCGATTTTGCGGCTGAAGCGCTGAAGGCCATACTCGCCTCGCCCCACAGTGTCATTGCCGCCTATTCCCAGCCTCCACGACCTGCGGGTCGCCGCGGACTGTCGCTGGTGCGGTCTGCTGTGCACCAGCTTGCTGAAGATGCAGGCGTGGAGGTCCGCACGCCAGCTTCTCTAAAGGATGAGGCCGCCCAGCAACAATTTGCCGATCTCAAGGCCGATGTGGCGATCGTTGTCGCCTATGGTCTTTTGTTACCACCGCCAATCCTTGAAGGCACCCGCCTCGGCTGCTTCAACGGGCACGCTTCGCTATTGCCTCGCTGGCGGGGTGCCGCACCCATTCAGCGCGCGATCATGGCGGGAGATGAAACAACCGGCACCATGGTTATGAAAATGGATGCGGGCCTTGATACGGGGCCAGTGGCGCTGAGCGACGAAGTGCCCATATCAGCGGACAGAACGGCGGGAGAACTACACGACATTCTGGCGCAAAAAACCGCGGCACTGCTGGTCTCTGCTCTTGATCAGATGGAGAAAGGCGAGCTCACACTCACCCCGCAGGCGGAGGACGGAGCCTGTTACGCGAAGAAGATCACCAAGGACGAAACAAGGATCGTCTGGTCGAAACCGGCGTCTGAGGTTCACAATCACATTCGCGGGCTTGCACCCTTTCCAGGTGCCTGGTGTGAAATCCCAATTCGCGGAAAACCGGTTCGGACCAAAATTCTACGTTCAGAGAAGGCGAATGGCGATGCCGAACCTGGAACCGTGCTCGATGATGGGCTGACAGTTGCCTGCTCCAAAGGGGCTGTGCGCTTGCTGGGGGTTCAAAAAGCAGGCTCTGCGGCAATGTCGGCGGATCAGTTTCTGGCCGGATCTCCCGTACCAGCGGGGACGCGTCTAGATGCGCCAAGTTGATCCTTCATGCCTCGATACAGACTGACAATCGAATATGACGGCGCGCCCTATAGCGGGTGGCAGCGACAGAACCACGCGCCGTCGGTGCAGGGCGCTCTGGAAGAAGCGATCTTCAAATTCTGTGGTGAACGGGTAATCGTTCAGGGTTCAGGCCGCACCGATGCCGGTGTGCATGCTACCGGTCAAATTGCCCATGTCGATCTTGAAATGCCGCGCGATCCTTTCAAAATCACCAGTGCCGTGAATTTTCATCTGGAAGGCGAGACCGTTGCGGTGCTTGATACGGAGCAAGTCGATGATGCGTTTCATGCCCGGTTTTCAGCCATCAGACGACACTATCTCTATCGCATCATCGCCCGGCGCCCGCCTCTGCGCCTGGAAGCAAATCGCGCGTGGAACGTGAAACTGTCGCTCGATCACGACGCCATGCACAAGGCCGCACAGCGCTTCATTGGTGAGCATGATTTCACCACCTTTCGATCAAGCGAGTGTCAGGCGGCGTCTCCAATCAAAACACTCGATCAGCTCGACGTGACGACGCGTCAGTCAGCTTTTGGGGGCGAGGTGATTGAAATCTGCGCCGTTGCGCGCTCATTCCTCTACAATCAGATCCGATCATTTGCGGGTTCCCTGAAGCTCGTGGGAGAAGGGCGCTGGTCGGCAGATGACTTAGAAGCGGCCCTGCACGCAAAGGATCGCAGCCGTTGCGGACCCGTTGCCCCGCCTCAGGGATTGTATCTCACCCGTGTGGACTATGATCGCCCGGCATGATGCTGCACCTCAGGCTGAATAAGAACAATTGACTTGGCACGGGCAGGGGCTGAAATTGCTTTCAAACAATCAGTAACGGGATCCAGCAATGTCGCGCGCCATACTTTGTGTGCTTGATTCATTTGGCATTGGCGGTGCGCGCGATGCGGCGAAGTTCGGTGATGAAGGGGCGAATACCTTCGTCCACATTGCTGAACATTGCGCCGCCGGCGAAGCGAATCGGGATGGTCTTCGTTCTGGCCCACTAAAAGTCCCAAACATGATGGCGCTGGGGCTTGGCCACGCGGCGGAGCTGGCGACTGGCATCTGGCCGAAAGGTATCGACCATCCGACGGCGCTTTCCGGCCAGTGGGGCGTGGCGCACGAAGTCTCAAACGGCAAGGACACACCATCCGGACACTGGGAGATTGCCGGTGTCCCCGTGCGCTTCGACTGGAACTATTTCCCGCAAACACTTCCTTGTTTTCCTGAGGATCTCACAAACGCGATCATCGCCGAGGCTGAACTACCCGGCATTATTGGCAACAAACATGCCTCTGGCACCGAGATCATCGCGGAGCTTGGTGTCGATCACATAACCAGCGGTAAACCGATTTTCTATACGTCCGCAGATTCCGTCATCCAGATTGCGGCGCATGAGGAGTTCTTCGGGCTGGAGCGTCTCTACAAGCTTTGTCAGATCGCCAGAAAGCACGCTGACCCACTTAACATCGGTCGGGTGATTGCGCGGCCCTTTACCGGCAAATCCCGCGAGACCTTCGAACGCACCGGCAACCGGCGCGACTATTCGGTGCCGCCACCTGAACCCACCCTGCTTGATCGGCTGGAAGCTGATGATCGCGGCGTGTTCGCCGTCGGCAAGATTGCCGATATTTTCGCGCATCAGGGCGTGACAGACATCCGCAAGGCCAATGGCAATGAAGACCTCTTCAACGCAACCCTTCAGGCCATCGACGATGCGGCAAGCGGTGATCTCGTGTTCTCCAACTTCGTTGACTTCGACCAGCTCTACGGCCATCGCCGCGATGTAGCTGGATACGCCGCGGCACTTGAACATTTCGACCACCGCCTGCCGGAAATGCTCGCGCGGTTGAATTCGGGCGATCTGCTGATCCTGACGGCAGATCATGGTTGTGACCCGACCTGGCATGGCACCGATCACACCCGCGAAGCCGTGCCCGTTCTTTGCTTCTCGCCTGATCTGCCGTTTGGTAGGTTCGGTGAGCGGGACACATTTGCAGACATTGGCGAGACAATTGCTGCCCATCTTGGCATCGCACCGGGCCAGCATGGCGTATCGTTCCTGAGCGAAAAACAGGCGGCGGAATGATGGTCCAAAACATCCCCAAGGCCGAATTGCACTGCCACATTGAAGGGGCGGCCCACCCTGATCTGGTGGTTCGTTTGGCTCGAAAATACGATGTGGATGTGTCCGACATCGTGGACGGCAAAGGCGGTTATGTCTGGTCGGACTTCACCACATTCCTGCAAGCCTATGACCGGGCATCATCGGTGTTTCGCACCCCGGATGATTATCGGCTGCTGACATATGATCATTATTCCCGGCTGGCCGATCAGAATTGTATCTATGCCGAGGTGTTCGCATCGCCCGACCATGCAGCCCTGATGGGGATCGGCTATCGCGACCTGATCAACGCCATGGCCGATGGCATTGAGGATGCAAAAGCCGAAACACAGATCGAGGGACGCATAATTGTAGTTGGCTTGCGCCATCTGGGCCCGGAAGCGGTCGAAAACACGGCATCGCTTGTGGTCGAGAACCCGCATCCCAAGGTCACGGGCTTTGGAATGGCGGGTGACGAGCGGCAATATTCAGCTGAAGATTTTATTGATGCCTTTGCGCATGCCGAAGATGGCGGCCTGAAAATCACGTCCCATGCTGGCGAACTCTGTGACGCATCAAGCGTTGATGAGACGCTTGATGTTCTGGGTGTGGAGCGTATCGGTCATGGGGTCCGCGCCATTGAAGACATCGCGCTGGTGGAGCGCATCGCCCGTGAAGGTGTGGTTCTGGAAACCTGTCCGGGTTCCAACATCGCGCTCGAAGTCTTTCCTGACTTCGAGAGCCACCCTTTCAATCGCCTGCGTGACCTCGGTGTCACCGTGACACTGAACTCCGATGATCCGCCCTATTTCCACACCAGCCTGTCGCGGGAATATGAAATTGCCAGACAGTCTTTTGGCTGTTCCGATGAAGAGCTAATCGGTTTCACCCGTACAGCCCTTGATGCGGCGTTTGTCGATGAGCCGACCCGCGCGCTTTTGCACAAACGGTTGGAAAACTGGCCAAAATCCTGAGGCACACGCTGGAATCAGCTTGTTTCAGGCCAGACCGGGGTTCAAACTGGCTGAACATAGTTTCTGTAAATACCGTCCGCAAATGGACGATTTGTTCAAGGGTTCCGCCATGGCTGAGGTTCACGTCGTCGATCATCCACTAGTTCAGCACAAACTGTCGATCATGCGCGACAAGGAAACCTCAACCGGCAGCTTTCGCCGTCTGTTGCGGGAGATTTCCCTGCTTCTTTGCTATGAGGTGACGCGAAATCTGGAACTGACCACCAAACGCATCGAAACGCCGCTTGAGCCCATGGAAGCGCCCCGGCTGGCTGGCAAAAAGCTTGTGTTTGCCTCCATTCTTCGCGCTGGCAACGGGTTGCTGGAAGGGATGCTTGATCTGGTGCCATCTGCGCGTGTTGCCCATGTGGGAATGTACCGCGATCCCGTTACGCTGCAGCCGGTTGAATATTACTACAAGGCACCATCTGATTTGAGCGACCGGGTGGTGATTGCGGTTGATCCCATGCTGGCAACCGCCAACTCTGCAACGGCGGCCATCGAAAAGCTGCGCGAAGGTGGCGCGAAGGACATTCGCTTTCTCTGCTTGCTGGCGGCCCCGGAAGGCATCAAGAGCTTTCAGGAGCGTGCACCGGACGTTCCAATCTATACCGCCGCAATCGACAGCCATCTCAACGACCATGCGTACATCGTACCGGGTCTGGGTGATGCTGGTGACCGGATGTATGGTACGAAATAGCGGCGAACCATTCGCATTGACCATTCATTAACCCAAGGTCGATTTCGGCGGGTTCTCGGGCCCGAATTAGCGAAAATTTAGCTTCACAGGCGCACAAAATCCCTGTCCTTTTGGGGAGAAGACCTGTGACGCGTTACGTATTCATTGCCCTTGCCATGATTGGCCTCGCTATTGCGGGTCCGGAAATGTTCCAATCAATGTTGTCCAATCCGGATGGTGGCGGAACAGCTCCTGCCCAAAGAGTGGTCCAGGCCCCGGCACACACCCGATCTGAGCAGCCGAAGTTTGTAAACCGGGATGCGCCAGCGCCGCGTCAGAACCGACGCCATGCCGATCAGAAGCAGGTTGCCAATCTTTCCGGCCGTACCGCACAGATATATCGCGCCAGCAATGGTCAGTATCTCACCCAAGCCCGGCTCAATGGCCGTCAGGTTCGGGTGCTGGTCGACACCGGCGCGTCCAGCGTTGCGATTAACGAATCCACGGCCCGACGCATCGGCTTGAAAGTGACCCAAGGCGATTTTCGTCACACAGCCAACACAGCCAATGGCAAGGCTAAAATGGCGGTTGCCATGATTGACCGGATCGAGATCGGTCGTGTGGTCGTGCACAATGTGCGTGCGGCAGTGCTGCAGGATTCTTCACTTGACGGCACGCTGTTGGGCATGACGTTTCTCAACAAGCTGCGGCAGTTCAAGTTCGACAACGGCACCATGGTGCTGATCCAGTAGAAAGCAGCATCGTGACAAACATGTTTCCGAAGCCGGTCGCCGAACTGCAACCTGGATCGGCACGGTTCGAAACAACACCGCTGATCAAGCCAACCGGGTTTCGTGAATATGATGCACGCTGGTGGTTTGGGCATCCCGGCAGCGACCGAGCGGGTGACCTCAATCTCTCCGGTGTTCAGGCAATTGGCCTCGGACTTGGCACGCTGATCCGGGAGCGTGGTGCCGGTCCCGAGATTGTTGTGGGACACGACTATCGGTCCTATTCCCAATCAATCAAACTGGCGCTCACAAACGGTCTGATGGCAGCAGGCGCAAGCGTGCACGATATCGGGCTGGCTCTTTCACCAACCGCCTACTTTGCCCAGTTTGCCCTTGATGTGAATTCAGTGGCTATGGTTACGGCCTCGCACAACGACAATGGCTGGACCGGCATCAAGATGGGGTGCGAACGGCCACTGACCTTCGGGCCGGACGAAATGGCACGATTGAAAGAAATCGTTCTGAACGCCGAATGGGTTGCCCGAAACGATGGCGCCTACCACTTTGTGCCAGACTTTGCAGAAACCTATCTCGACGATCTGGCAAATCGGCCAAAGCCGCAGAGAAAGCTCAAGGTAATTGCCGCGTGCGGCAACGGGACTGCTGGTGCGTTTGCCCCGGCCCTGCTGGAGCGCATGGGCTGCGAGGTTGTTCCGCTCCATTGCGATCTCGACCACCGGTTTCCGCACCACAATCCAAATCCGGAAGACATGAAGATGCTTCATGCCATCCGGGATGCGGTGCTTGAGCACGAAACCGATATGGGATTCGGCTTTGATGGGGATGGCGACCGGTGCGGTGTGATCGACAATGAAGGTTGCGAGATTTTTGCCGACAAGGTTGGCGTCATGCTTGCTCGCGATATCTCCGCTGTTCATTCGAAGGCGCAGTTCGTGGTCGATGTGAAATCGACCGGTCTTTACGATACCGATCCCGTCCTGAAGGCACAGGGCGCTGCAACGGACTATTGGAAGACTGGCCATTCCTACATCAAGCGCCGGGTCCACGAGCTTGATGCGCTCGCCGGATTTGAAAAATCAGGCCACTTCTTTTTCAACGGCCCGTTGGGGCGCGGTTATGATGATGGGCTGATCACAGCGCTTTCTGTTTGTGACATGTTGGATCGGAATCCGGACAAATCGCTGGCTGACCTCAAGCGGGATCTCCCCTTGACCTTCGGTTCGCCAACCATGTCGCCTCATTGCGCCGACGAAACAAAATATCGGGTGGTGGAGCGGGTTGTTGACCGGTTTCGTGGATTGCACGCTGACGGTTCCAGCCTTGCCGGACACGCCATTGTCGACTGCAACACCATCAATGGTGTGCGTGTAACCTGTGAGGATGGGACCTGGGGTCTCATTCGCGCTTCATCCAACACACCACAGCTTGTTGTGGTGGTGGAAAGTCCGGTCTCGGAAAAGCGCAAACGGGAGATGTTCCACGCAATGGATGCGATCCTGCGTGAGAGCCCGGAAGTGGGCGACTACAATCAGTCGATTTAGTTTATGCCATTGAAAAGTGGGAAACGATTCACTCGTTTGCAGCGCTTTCCAGTATCTGCAACTCATCAAGCCGCGGCATGGAAATCGTCGAATAGCCGGAATCCACATAGTGGATTTCTCCGGTCACGCCGGAGGAGAGGTCCGAAAGCAGATAAAGGGCTGAACCACCAACCTCGCCGATGTCCACTGTCCGCCGCAGGGGCGCGTTGCGCTTTTGATAGTTGAACATCTGTCGCGCATCGGAAATGCCTGCGCCAGCGAGTGTGCGCACCGGTCCGGCTGAGATCGCGTTCACGCGAATGTCCTGAGGGCCATAGTCGCTTGCCAGATAGCGCACGGAGGCTTCCAACGCCGCTTTGGCTACACCCATCACGTTATAGTTCGGCATAACCCGTGTTGAGCCGCCATAGGTGAGGGTGATCATGCTGCCGCCATCATTCATCATGGCCGCCGCGTGGCGCGCGACTTCGGTAAAAGAGTAGCAAGAGATGAGCATGGTGCGCGAAAAATTATCGCGTGAGGTGTTGGCATACTGACCCTTCAGTTCCGACCGGTCGGAAAAGGCGATGGCGTGCACGAGAAAGTCGAGCCCGCCCCAGTCGTCCTTCAACGTGGAGAAAACCGCCTCAATGGAGGCCTCATCTTCCACGTCACAGGGGAGAAGATGCTTGGCACCAACAGAATCCGCCAATGGCTTGGCGCGCTTTCCAAACGCTTCTCCCTGATAGGTGAATGCGAGATCCGCGCCGTGTTCAGCAAGCCTTTTGGCAATCCCCCAAGCGATGGAATGGTCGTTGGCAACGCCCATGACCAGCCCCCGCTTGCCCTTCATCAGGCCGTCCATAATCAAATTCCTCAACCGTTAAATGTCTGAAATACCAATGAGGCGTTCGTGCCACCAAAACCAAATGAGTTTGAAAGAACCGTGTTCAGGCCCGCATTGTCCACCCGCTCCCGCACGACAGGAATGTCGTTGAACACGGGATCAAGCTCGGTGATGTGCGCACTCTCGCAAATAAAATCATTTTGCATCATTAGAAGCGAATAAACGGCCTCCTGAACGCCGGTGGCACCCAGAGAGTGGCCAGTGAGTGACTTGGTGCCGGAGATTGGCGGAATGTCCTCGCCAAACACTTCACGCAGGGCCTGCGCTTCCTTCTCGTCACCAACACCCGTGGAAGTGGCGTGCGGGTTCACATAGTCAACCTTGCCATCGATGCCGTCGAGCGCCATCTGCATGCAGCGAACCGCACCTTCTCCGGACGGCGCGACCATGTCGTAACCGTCTGACGTGGCACCGTAGCCTGTAACCTCGGCGTAGATTTTCGCACCACGGGCTTTGGCATGTTCCAGCTCTTCCAGAACCAGTACACCGGCTCCACCGGCGATCACAAACCCGTCGCGGGTGACATCGAAGGCACGAGAAGCGGTTTCCGGTGTGTCATTGTGCTTGGAAGACATGGCCCCCATGGCGTCGAACAGGTTCGACATGGTCCAGTCGAGATCTTCCGAACCACCGGCAAAAATCACATCCTGTTTTCCGAGCTGAATGGTCTCATAGGCGTTGCCAATACAATGGTTCGACGTCGCACAAGCCGACGAGATCGAATAGTTCACGCCCTTGATCTGAAACTGGGTGGCAAGCACAGCAGAAGCCGTTGAACTCATCGCCTTAGGAACGGCCGTCGGCCCGATGCGTTTTGGCGAACCGGTATCAACCGTCTTTTGCGCCGCTTCCACGATGGTGCGGGTGGATGGCCCGCCCGATCCCATGATGATGCCGGTGCGCGGGTCGATCACGTCTCCCTCTTCAAGGCCCGCATCCTGGATCGATTGCTCCATAGCAATATAGTTCCAGGCTGTGCCCTTGCTCATGAATCGCGCAGTGCGCCGGTCCAGAATTTCATATGGGTCAAGGTCCGGTTCACCATGCACCTGGCAGCGAAAGCCATGTTCGGCATGAGCTTCTGATCGCGAAATTCCGGATTTCGCTTCTCTTAAGGAGGCAAGCACCTCCTGGGAGTTGTTTCCAATGGATGAAACAATGCCCATGCCAGTCACGACAACGCGTTTCATAAAGTATCCTTTCGGGCATTCACCGTCTTTGCCCTCAAATGGCAATGGTGGCAGAACTTGTCAATTGCTCCACTGGCACCGGAACTGTGCCGGATGGAGCGATCATATCTGATTGTCGTCGAAGGCGGGGCCAGACTCAGGATTGGTCCTGAAACAGGCCAACCCGCAAATCCTTGGCGGTGTAAAGAACTTCGCCATCGCCTTTCAGCCAACCATTGGCGATTCCCAGCACAAGTCGCCCCCGCATTACGCGTCGGAAATCGATGCCATATTCCACCAGTTTCGTGTCGGGTGTGACCATGCCGGTGAACTTGACTTCACCTGTGGAGATGGCACGCCCCTTGCCGGGTTCGCCAAGCCAGCCAAGGTAAAATCCGGTCAACTGCCAAAGCGCATCAAGTCCGAGACAGCCCGGCATCACAGGGTCACCCTGAAAGTGACAGGGGAAAAACCAAAGATCATCCTTGATGTCGAACTCGGCGCGGATGTGGCCCTTGCCGTTTTCGCCACCGTCTTCGGAAACTTCAGTAATGCGATCAAACATCAGCATGGGTGGCAGGGGAAGTTGGGCATTGCCCGGCCCGAACAGTTCACCGCGTCCACAGGACAGCAGTTCCTCATAGCTGAAGCTCGATTGACGATCACTCATATGGCATTTTCCTGCGTTTTGGGCCCGTCGGCCGAAAATCGCGGCCAACCAAATCACGTGAATGGTTAACGCATATCACGGCATTGGCAGTGCTTCCTATCGTGATTTGCTTAGTTTTGCGCAAGTTTCTACGCTTTTGCCGCACTGGATGCGTATTTGTGTCCTGTCGTTGCGACTTTCAATGCACTTGCGAGTGGTGCAGTGCTTGTCTATTTTAGGCGCAACAACTGCTCCGGTCTCTATCGGGACGCAATCAACAGAATTCGGATCCTCGCATGAGCACGCCTGCCGACACCACCTGTCTTACCGTCCAGCATCTGCGCGATATTGGCGGCGTATTGCGCCAGGCAAATCTGCGACCAACGCGGCAGCGTATGGCCTTGGCGGACTTGCTGTTTTCAAAGGGAAACCGTCACGTTTCCGCTGAAGACCTTCATGCGGAAGCCCTGCAGACCAATGTGCAGGTGTCGCTGGCAACGATTTACAACACGCTGCATCAGTTCACGCAGGCCGGCCTATTGCGGGCTGTATCGGTCGATTCAGCAAAAACCTATTTCGACACCAATGTCACCGAACACCATCACCTATTCATTGAGGGTGAAAATCGCGTCGTGGACATTCCGGCATCATCTGTCGAAATCAGTGAATTGCCGGCAATTCCGGACAATATGGAAATCAGCCGGGTTGATGTGGTGGTGCGGGTGCGTCCGAAAAGCTAAACTGACACTCAGCCTTTGACCGGTTCTTCCGGGTAAACCCCCCAGAGTTCCTGCTGGTCCACATAGCCGTCAACGTCGCCGGCGGTAACCTCGCACCAGCCTCTTTCGCATTCATTGACCTTCACAACCACACCGGCCTGAAGCTTGGCCACGGTGTGAGCGTCTGCGTTAGGCTGGCTGTGCGCTTCAACAAACACGGATTTTTCCGATTTTGACCAGGGAGCAATGATCGCGGTGCGCTTGCCGGTCAGAAGTGAGTGATAAACCCAGCCTTCGGTGCCTTCCGAATCCCGCACCCGGCGCCACTGGTCAAATTCCTGAATGACCTCAACCGGCAATCCGGATTTTACATAGAGCCACGACACGCTGTACTGGCGTCCGGGACCCACGCGCAGGTTCACCGCCTTGGATTTCAGACTGACAAACCGGGGCAGTGGCAGTCCGGATTTGCGGCCGACCGACTCAGCCCAGGCTGCACCGGAAAATGCCAGAACACCGGTGGCGCAAATAGCCGCGATGCCAATGCGGATGGATTTGGAAAGATACTCAGTCACTGTTTCGCCGTCCCCGAAAACTCACAAATCATGCGGGACTGCTTGCCGCGTCCCTTTTCGTTTGAGTTCCGATCCCGCTCTGATAAAAATTGTCGGGCTTCGGTGTACGCAGTGTGAAAGGTTCTGGTTAAGGACCTCTCAACAATTGCAGGTAGAGGAGCAAAAAAAGGCGGAACGGATGTCGAAAACCAAACCACTTGTTGTCATCACGCGGAAACTGCCGGAGACCGTAGAGACCCGCATGTGCGAACTCTTCGATGCCCGTCTCAATCTTGAAGACCACCCGATGACACAACCGGAGATCGTCGCCGCCATGAAAGAGGCTGACGTTCTGGTGCCTACGGTTTCCGATCGCATCGATGCGGCCATGCTGAAACAGGCTGGCGAACGCCTGAAACTCATTGCCAATTTTGGCAATGGGGTCGATAATATTGATGTCCAGGCTGCCGCCGAATGCGGAATTACCGTCACCAACACGCCGGAAGTCCTGACCGAAGACACAGCCGACATGACCATGGCGTTGATGCTTGCCGTGCCACGGCGTCTGGTGGAAGGTGCCGATGTTTTAAAGGGTCAGCAGGCCTGGGCAGGCTGGTCGCCAACCTGGATGCTGGGACACAGGATCTATGGCAAGCGGCTGGGTATTGTCGGACTTGGCAGAATCGGTGCGGCTGTCGCCCGCCGGGCCAAGGCCTTTGGCCTGTCAATCCACTATCACGGGCGCCAGCGGGCCGCCCAACAGGTTGAAGATGAGTTGGAGGCGACCTATTGGGAAAGCCTCGATCAGATGCTGGCGCGCGTTGATATCGTTTCCATCAACTGCCCTTACACACCTGCCACTTTTCACCTTCTATCCGCCCGCCGCCTGAAGCTCATGCGACCGGATGCCTATATCGTCAATGCCGCGCGAGGCGAGATCATTGACGAGGAAGCCTTGATTGAGGCGCTTGAGCAGGGTCGGATTTCCGGTGCCGGCCTGGATGTGTTTGAACATGAGCCGGCGGTGAACAACCGGCTGAAGAAACTCGCCCAGGCAGGCAAGGTCGTCATGCTTCCGCATATGGGATCAGCAACCGTCGAAGGCCGGATTGAGATGGGCGAGAAGGTCGTCATCAATATCCGCACGTTCATCGATGGACATCGCCCACCCGACCGGGTTTTGCCGAACGCGCTGTAGAGTGTGTCAGGCTTTCAATGAATCGCTATCCGCTCATCGTCGTTGCGGCCTTCAGGGCCGCAATCCATTGATTTTGCATAAATATTCTGGATCCCGGCCCTAAAGGCCGGGATGACGGAGTTGAGTGTTTGCTTCTGTGTAAAACTGACGCGCTCTAGCGCGTACTACGTTGCACGATCTATTTGATTGTGCACACTATTTTCCGAAGACAGGTATCCACTTTTCGGTGGTATGCACTAGCAATTACCAAACTACTCTGGCGCGCGTCGATAGTTCAGAAGTTGAAAGCGGCAGCGGCGGGCATCATAAAGCAACAGCCGTCCAACCAGACCGTCGCCAACCCCGGTGATTTCCTTGATCACTTCCAATGCCTGCATGGACCCCAAAATGCCGGTCAGTGCTCCGAGCACACCCGCTTCTTCGCAAGTGGGGATCGTCCCAGGCTCTGGCGGCGTGGGAAACAGATCGCGATAGCGCGGGTTGAGGTCACCATCTGCATTTTTCTCATAGGGTTTCAGCGTTGTGATTGACCCGTCAAACTGCCCCACAGCCGCCGTCACCAATGGCACTTCCTGGCGTTCTGCCACATCAGCGGCCAGATAGCGCGTGTCGAAATTGTCGGACCCATCAACCAGCAGATCATATTGGCCGACAAGCGCATCGGCATTGTCGTGGGTCAGGCGGCAATTGTGCAGGTTGCAGATCACGTGGGGGTTGATGTCTGCAACGCTCTCGCTGGCGCTTTCGACCTTCGCTTTCCCGACATTTTTGGTTGAATGCAGCACCTGACGTTGCAGATTGGAGAGCGACACCACATCATCATCCACAATGCCGATGGTACCCACCCCGGCCGCAGCGAGGTATTGAATGCAGGGCGAACCCAGACCTCCAGCACCGATCACCAGAACCTTTGCATTTTTCAGCTTCTGCTGTCCCACGCCCCCAAGATCGGCAAGCACGATGTGGCGGGCATAGCGCTCGATCTCGTCGCCGGAAAGAACCGCATTTCCATCGCTACTCATCAGCTATCACCTCACCTGCATTGACGGTGAAGTAATCCGCGCGTCCTTCCAGCGCCTCGAACAGGTTTCTGTCGGTTCCGGTCATCCAGGTCTGTGTGCTGATCTCATCAAGGTGGGAAAAAAGGGCGGCGCGCCTTTTGGTGTCGAGATGGGCTGCAACCTCATCGAGAAGCAAAATGGGCGTCATTCCGGCAATGTCTCCCACCAGATGGGAATGCGCAAGCACAAGTCCAATGAGAAGCGCTTTTTGTTCGCCGGTGGAGCAAAGTGCAGCCTCCATGTCCTTTGGGCCATGTCGGATGGCAAGGTTTGTGCGATGTGGGCCTGTGAGCGTGCGCCCGGCTGCCCGGTCGCGATATCTCTCCTGGGACAGGGTCGTCAGATACTGATCTTCCACCGCAATGGAATCCTGATCAGCCAGCGCGGTTTCAAGTGTCCCTTCAAGCGCGATGACTGCCTTGGGGAAAAGACTTTCGGAGAAGACCGCCTCGATACAGGTGCGAAGGAGGCTCACGAGCTCAATGCGGGCACTGGCAATCGCTGTTCCCGCCTCAGCCATTTGCTGCTCAATGCCGGCAAGCCAGACTGGATCAGCGTGTGTATCTTCAAGCAGCCGGTTTCGCTGGCGCATCAGCTTGTCGAAACTGGAAACCCGTCGGCCATGTTGCGGGTCAATTGCCAACACCAGCCGGTCAAGAAAACGCCTTCGATCAGATGTGGGGCCCGTGAAAAGACCATCCTGTGCGGGGGTCAGCCAAAGCACCCGGCTGTGTTCGAGCAGCTCATCGCTGAGCTTCGCCGGTTGCTGATCGATGCGGACCACGCGCCCCGACTGTGCCTCACCTGCCGATGTTTGTCCGGTTCCAATCGAAACAGGCCCACCAGGTGCGTTGAGTTCCGCATTCACACTCCACGGATGGCTCGTGCCATTGGCAGCGTGCGCCAACATCTCATACATGGCCCGGCGCAATCCGCGCCCCGGCGAAAGCAGCGAAACGGCCTCCAAAAGATTGGTTTTTCCCGCACCATTGTCGCCACTCAAAACCACATGCCGTTCGCCCACATTGAGGGAGAGGCGTTCATAATTGCGGAAATGATTGAGTTTCAGGCGGCTGAGCCAGACCGGATATCGATTGTCGATCGCAGCAGCACCCCCGGGCAACGCGCGCTAAACACGCATTGGCATCAAAACATACACCGCCGCTTCGTCGCTTGTGTCGCGGATCAGTGTGGGTGAGCCGGGATCGGCAAACATGAACACCGATGTTTCTCCCGAAAGCTGGGCGGTGATGTCGAGCAGGTATTTCGAGTTAAAGCCGATCTCCAGATCATCAGTGTCATATCCGGCGGCTATTTCTTCTTCCGCGCTCCCGGATTCCGGATTGTTCACGCTGAGTTTCAATGCACCCGCGCTGAGTGACAGTTTGACGGCCCGTCCGCGATCCGAGGAGATGGTGGAGACACGGTCGACTGCGGAAGCAAATGTCTGCCGGTCGAGGGTCAGTTCCTTGTCGTTCCCCGATGGAATGACACGATTATAATCCGGGAATGTGCCGTCGATCAGTTTTGAGGTCAGCACCACACTACCAACGGTCAGGCGGATTTTGCTGTCGGAGAGTTCGACCATGACCGATGCATCGGGGTCTTCAACGAGCTTCTGGATCTCGCTTACCGCTTTGCGCGGAACGATGATGCCAGGCATATCTGCCGCCCCGTCCGGACACTCCACTTCTGTCCGGGCAAGCCGGTGCCCGTCTGTCGCGACCGCGCGCAGTTTTTGTGTGCCTTCATCTTCAACGGCGTGAAGATAAATGCCGTTGAGATAGTAGCGTGTTTCCTCGGTGGAAATGGCAAACTGTGTCCGGTCGATCATGCCTTTCAGGGCGGCAGCGGACAGGCGGAATGTGTGCGAGAAATCTGTGGTGGTGAGGTTCGGGAAGTCCGCGTCCGACAGAACCTGCAGACGGAACTGCGACCGCCCGGATGTCACTGTCAGCCCGGTATCGTCGGTTAGCGACATCATCACTTCCGCACCGTCAGGCAGTTTGCGCACAATGTCGTATAGGATGTGCGCTGAAACCGTGGTTGCCCCAGATTGTTCAACCGAGGCGGCGGTGGTTTCCACCACTTCCAGATCAAGGTCGGTCGCCTTCAGTTGCAAACTGTCATTCTCGGCCCGCAAAAGCACATTCGACAGGATCGGGATCGTATTGCGCCGCTCAACCACGCGCTGAACATGGTTCAGGGATTTCAAGAGTTCCGATCGTTCCAGTATCACGCGCATGATTGTTGCTTTTTTTCGAAGTCTGAGTGACGAACCGCTCAGGAACGCAACAGGCGTTCTCGTTCGTCACGAAGGATGAGCGATGCGTAAATTGCGAAAAAACGCGAGGGCACGCAAGGCTGCGCGCCGTTCAATCCCCGACCGGTTGTGAATTTTTCACGATTATCCAATGCTGATTGCCGATCAGCCCTCGCACACGTCTCAATCCATGCGGTGATCGGCAATCTTGCTGGAACACAGGGTTACTCGTTGATCAGCCGCTTCAGAAGCTCAATCTCGCGCGACAGCTTTTGATCATCGCCGGCCATTTTCTCGATCTTGCGGACCGCATGCAGCACCGTGGTGTGATCGCGTCCGCCAAAGCGCCGCCCAATCTCAGGTAAGGACCGGGGGGTCATGACCTTCGACAGGTACATCGCGATCTGGCGCGGGCGCACAATCACCCTTGTGCGGCGGTTCGACAACAGATCGTTTTTCGTCACGTTGAAGTGCTTCGCGACGACCTTTTGGATGTCCTCAATCCGCACCCGTTTCTGTTCGTTGGAGCGCACCAGATGCCCCAGAATGGTCTCCACATTCTCGATTGTGAGCTGACCATCGGAAAACCGGTGCTGGATCAGGAGTTGATTGAACGCGCCTTCCACATCACGGCCCGAAGTGGCGATCACATGCGCCACATAGTCCAGGATCTCGGGAGAAAGGCTAAGGCCCGTGTCTTCCTGGCAGGCCTGTTCGTAACGCATCTCAAGCATGCTGCGGCGCATGGCAAGATCAGGCGCCTTGATCTCCAGTGCAGCACCGCCCTGCAGGCGGGAACGAACCCGCTCATCAAGCGATTCCAGATCAGCGGGTGGGCGATCAGCCGCCACGACAACCTGTTTTGCGCTGTCGATCAGGGCGTTGAGAAGATGGCAGAATTCCTGCTGAATGGATTTGCCTTGCAAAAATTGCATGTCGTCAATCAGCAGAATGTCGATATCGCGCAGGGACTCCTTGAAGGAGAGTGCGGACTGATCGCGAATGGCGGTAGCAAAGCGCCACATGAAATATTCAGCCGTGAGATAAAGAACCTTCATTCCCTTGGGCGAAAGCCGAGCAGACCAGGCGATTGCCTGAAGCAGATGGGTTTTGCCAAGCCCCACAGATGCGTGAATGAACAGCGGATTGAAACGGGCGTTGTTGATGCCCGATTCCATCACGGATTTCGCTGCCGCGCAGGCCATGCGGTTGGACGAACCTTCAATGAAGGTTGAAAACGTGTAGCGCGGATCAAGCGGAGAGCCGGCAAAGCCCTGTGTTGCGTTTGAATAGTCGGGGGTCTGTGCATCAGCTGATGTCAGGACGCCCGGGCTGGTCTCGTCCGCAGCGGCCATTCCTGCATCGTCCGTTAGACCGGAAGTGTTGGTCTTGCATTTTGACGCCGAAGACCGGATGGCAATGGAACTGGAGCGCACCGCACTTCGAACCACAACGCCGATGCTAGTGAATTCGGCGTTCTCCTTGGCCCAGAACTCCTCCAGAAGTTTCAGATAATGGGTGTTGATCCAGGTTTTCAAAAAGGTGGTTGGGACAGACAGAAGAACCTGCCCGCCATGTATACGCTCAAGCTTGCAGCGGCCAAACCAGCTTGAATAAACATCAGAACCGAGCTTGGTCTGAAGTTTGGCGCGAACCCGTTCCCACGATTTGTTTTCTTCGGCGGTTATCATGCCGCCATTGACAGGTTGAGGAAAACCGACGGGGTTGTTTTCATTCGAAGAATCTGCGCCGGTAAAGTGATGTGGATTTCGCTTGCCGCTTTTGCTGTCCCGTACATCATCACCTGGCCATAGCACTCCGTCGCTCATGCCTGTAAACCCCCTGTATCGCCGCAACGCCTGACGCACTGTGCGCCGGCATACTTTTTGTTTGTGCAGAACCGGAATTTTTGTACCCGGCCTGTTGCCCCACTGTACCGACCCCGATGCCGTCTTGATTGGCATCAGCCATCGGTTCCGAAATTTCCCGGTCCGCCTGTTGGAAAGCTGTTCCGGGATTGCAGGGAACTGGCTCCCTGCAAAACTGATCCGCTACTTCTCCCCTTTTTCCCGGCCTCTGCCCTAGCCTTGCCGCCAGGGCAGGTTTTCAACTTTCCAGCCGTTCACGCCCCCGCGATGGCCCTCGTCATCCTTGTCACCCTCGAAACCACCGGTGATATTGAAGCACTGCGTGTAGCCCGCTGCCGTCATGGCCGCAGCAGCGCTTTTGCTGCGTACGCCGGAACGACACAAAAAGAACAACGGATCGTCTGTCTTCGTTCCAATTGCCTGCAGTTTTTCACCCACACGGTGGGCAAACGCTTCATTCACCTGCATTGTGGGGAACTGCTGCCATTCCTCGCAAATCACGTCCTTTGATGCGGTGGAAAGGTCCGGCAGCCCGACAAAAGACCATTCGGCCACTGTGCGAACATCGACGATTTGAGCTGCCTGATTTTCGGTCAATTGCTGCCAGCACTGGCTTGGTGTGACGTCGTCCGCGTAAGTCAATACTTCCCCCACAAGCCAAATGGAGTCATTTGGCACTTAAGAAAATTCAAATTTTACAGATGCCGGTACTTATGGCGGCGGGCTGATTTCATGTATATCGACCAGCAGTTGCTGTATACAATTCATCAATTCTTATGTTTGGAAGTCGCGCATGAAAACTATGCCATCTGACTGCCAACTACGCGCAAACGGTTCTGTCTTATACTCAATTCAACTTAAAACGCCCGCGTGTTCAGGCAACATACACAGGTGGATTTTGCCACGCAACAGCCGAATCGCGTTCGACCAACCGCACCTCAAAATGTGAGGCAAAAATGTCAAACGCGCTTCAATCCGACTCACAAAAAAACTGTTGTTGAATCAAACAATTTTCAAATTTGCTTGTAATCACCAGCCTCAGAATCGGACCTAAAAAAATATTTTTCAGCCATGAGGGATTGACTCAATTTCCGCGTTCTTAAGGTGCCGAGAAGGCCATGTACAAGCCGGACCTGTGTCCATGCCTTTGAATCACAAAGCAATTCTGTGACACATTTTTGACATAGAGATTAATCGCCCGCAATGCCCGGAATTCGGCCATTTCCAGACACAAAAAAGCCCGGCATCGCCGGGCTCGAACACTCAATCGCCACAATTGGCAGGTGCCGCAACGTTAGGCAGAAAGTGCTTTCATGCGGGCTGCCATGCGGGACACTTTCCGCGATGCGGTGTTCTTGTGCATGACGCCTTTGGTTGCTGCTTTCATGATGATGGGCTGCACTTCTTTGAAGCTTGCTTCTGCGGCGGTCTTGTCACCGGCAGCGACGGCTTCATCAAACTTGCGTACGAAGGTTCTCATGCGGCTTTTGCGCATGGTGTTGATGGCCGTCCGGCGTGCAATCTTGCGTGCAGCCTTTTTTGCCGAAGGTGTATTGGCCATTGTCAGCCTTTCTTGCCAAATCGATCCAAATTCAGGGAAGTTTCGCACCGTGGCGGCGAAGAAATTGGCCAGCCTGCAGGCGAAAACAACTTGGCGGCCTCAAGAGACCGCCCATTCAGCGCGACGCTATAGTGCAATGGCCGCGATTGGTCAATCGTTTTGGCGGACAGAATATTTGTTCGGTTCTGCCCGAAACGGGAGCCGATCAGCGGTTTTTGAACTGGGGTGAGCGTTTCTCGATGAAAGCGCTCATTCCTTCGTCCTGATCCTCGGTGGCGAACAGGGAATGAAACACCCGGCGCTCAAACCGAAGCCCTTCATCCATGGTGGTTTCGTAGGCGCGATTGACCGCCTCTTTGGTCATCTTCAGGGACGGCAGTGAAAAGTCAGCGATCTTCCCGGCAATGGTCAGCAGCTCCTCGATAAGCTGGTCCGTTGGCACGACCCGGGACACCAGCCCACAGCGTTCCGCCTCTTCTGCATCCATCATACGGCCCGTCAGGCACATATCCATGGATTTTGACTTGCCCACAAATCGGGTAAGCCGCTGGGAACCGCCCATGCCTGGCATAACGCCGAGCGTGATTTCCGGTTGTCCGAACTTGGCGTTTTCGGCGGCAACAATAAAGTCGCACATCATGGCGAGTTCACACCCTCCGCCAAGCGCATATCCTGCAACGCCAGCAATCAATGGCTTGCGGCAGTTGGTCAGACGTTGCCATCCGGCAAAAAAATCGAGGTCATAGGCCTGCACATAATCTAGCGGCTGCATTTCCTTGATGTCCGCGCCGGCTGCAAACGCCTTTTGTGATCCTGTTAGCGCAAGACAACCGATCTTCGGATCGGCATCGAAAGCCTCCACGGCCCGAACTACCTCTTCCATGGTCGCCGTGTTGAGCGCATTCAGCGCCTTTGGGCGGTTGAGGGTGATGAGGCCAACCTTGCCTTTGGTTTCAACCAGAATGTTTTCATACGTCACGGCAATGGGCTCCAGATTCGCGTGTCTCGTTGTTCGGGATTGAAAGTGCGTCCGCTCAACGCGAGGGTCAAGCGATGATCAGCGCCCAAGTCTATCTTTGGCATTTCGGGCAGAAAAACGTGGACCGACCGGATTGGGTGATGCGGCTGATTGTGCCATCGCAGTCTGGCTTGGCGCAATCGTCACCTTCCCGGTCGTAGGCGGCAAATCGGTGCTGAAAATAACCGAGCGTCCCGTCGGTCTGGGCGTGATCGCGTAGGCTGGAACCACCCGCTTCGATCGCCTCGGTTAGCACCTGACGAACGGCGTCTACTAACGTTTCAAGACGTGGCGATGGCTTGCCATTGGCCTTCACAAGGGTTCCGGCAAGCCGCCTCGGGGAAAGGCCGGTACGCCACAGCGCCTCGCACACATATATATTGCCAAGCCCGGCGATGATGCGCTGGTCAAGCAGCGCGGCCTTGAGAGGCGTGCGTTTGTTCTCAAAGCGCGTGGCCACCAACTGCGCATTGAGTTCATTGCCAAGCGGCTCAACGCCGATTGAACGGATCAGCTTGTGATCATGCAATGTCGTTGCCGGTGTCATGAGCATGAAGCCGAAGCGACGGGGATCATTGTAGATCACTCTGATGGTTGTCCCTTCCTTTTCCAGATGGAACACCACGTGATCATGCTTCTCCTGCCGGTCGCGTGAATGGTGAAATACGCCCGGCGCGTTGGCGGCATCATCCTGCTCCACGCGAAACGAGCCGGACATGCCAAGATGCATGATCACCACTTGCGGCTCTGGCAACGTGCTGTCCGATTCCACACTCATGATGAGATATTTGGCACGGCGGCCCAGCCCGGTGATGCGGGCGCCCTGAAGCAGTTCCGCAAACTGTTCCGGAAACGGGAAGCGCAGATCAGACCGACGCTGTTCCAAGCGCACGATTGTTGCGTCCTGCATAGCCGGTTCCAATCCCCGGCGAACAGTTTCCACTTCCGGCAGTTCCGGCACGTAGTCCTCCAACAAAACAGGGTTAACGGCCACGTCGCCGCACCTGCGGCTCGCCAATAGCATCCGATGGCGCAATCGGATAGGTTCTGATCGCACCAATCAACCGACACAGATGGCAAATCAGACATGACACTGGATCGGGCAAAATCAGCCGAAGATTTATCGCAATCATTCGGGTTTCAACCCGTCGACACTGACGAGAAGCAGGAACGTGTAGACCGCGTGTTTCATCAGGTCGCATCGCGCTACGATCTGATGAACGACCTCATGTCGGCTGGTGTGCATCGGCTGTGGAAGGACGCCATGGTGGCGAGTGTTTCGCCACCGCGCCATGGTAATGGAGACTGGCGCAGTCTTGATGTGGCTGGCGGCACGGGAGACATTGCATTTCGGATTGTTGAGGCGTCCAATCGCACGGCTCATGTCACCGTTTCCGACATCAATGGCTCAATGCTGGATGAGGGGCGCAAGCGGGCAGAAAAAAGAGGCTTCCTGGAAAACACCAGCTTTGTCGAAGCAGATGCGCAAGCCCTTCCATTTGAAGACAAAAGCTTCGATGCCTACACAATCGCCTTTGGAATTCGAAATGTGCCGCGCATTGATCTGGCATTGAAAGAGGCCATGCGGGTTTTGAAGCCAGGAGGGCATTTCATATGCCTTGAGTTCTCCCAGGTGGATATGCCGTTTCTCGACAGATTTTATGACGAGTGGTCGTTCCGAGCCATTCCCGCCATCGGTGCGCAGGTGACGGGAGACAGGGATGCCTATCAGTATCTGGTGGAATCGATCCGAAAGTTTCCGGACCAGAACCGTTTTGCAAGCATGATCAGGGAAGCCGGTTTTTCGCGCGTGAACTGGCGCAATTTTTCCGGCGGCATTGCAGCCCTTCATTCCGGCTGGAAAATCTGACTTCCAATGCGCCGTTTCTTTGCCCTCTTTTCACTGATGCGCGCCGGTTTCGTGCTGGCACGGGAAGGTGTGATTTCTGCATTGCCGGAAGAAGGCATGCCGCCGCCGGTGAAATTCGCCCACACAATCGCAGGCTTAATAGCGCGTCGGCGCACAGCGGGCTCGGCGCGATCGGAACAGCTGTCCCGCGCACTCAACCGACTTGGTCCTTCCTGGGTGAAACTGGGTCAGTTTCTCGCCACCCGTCCGGATGTGGTTGGTGCAGAGATCGCAGGTGATCTGCAACTGCTGCAGGATCAGATGGAGCCATTCTCTCAGGATGAGGCGCGCGCCGCGGTTGAAGGCTCCATTGGCATTCCGGTTGATGAATTGTTCTCGGCTTTCTCCCAACCGGTTGCCGCGGCCTCAATTGCCCAAGTGCACAAGGCGGTTCGGGCGAGCGATGGCAAAGAGGTCGCGGTCAAGGTGATCCGCCCCGGTGTGCGCCGTCGGTTCAACAACGATCTGGAGACGTTTTATTCTGCCGCACGGCTTCTGGAAAAAACCGTTCCGATCATGGACCGGCTCAAACCGGTTTCCGTGGTGGACATGCTTGCCCAATCCGCCCGGCTGGAAATGGATTTGCGGCTCGAAGCGGCGGGTCTTTCCGAGCTGAAGGAAAACACGGAGCATGATGAACGGTTTGAGGCACCTGGCGTTGACTGGGAGCGCACGGGCCGGGACTGCCTCACCATGGATTGGGTTGAAGGCATCAAGATGTCGAACATCGAAGGCCTTCGTGCAGCTGGCATCGACCTTGACGATCTTGGCGTGGTGCTCATTCAGTCGTTTTTGAACCACACGCTGCGTGACGGGTTTTTTCATGCCGACATGCATCCGGGCAATCTGTTTGTCCGGGCCGACGGCACAATTGTCGCCGTGGATCTGGGCATCGCGGGACGACTTGGAAAAAAAGAACGCCGGTTTTTGGCCGAAATTCTCTACGGCTTCATCACCCGGGATTATTTGCGTGTGTCTGAGGTGCATTTCGAGGCCGGATATGTGCCGCGCCATCACGATGTGGCAAGCTTTGCCCAGGCCATTCGCGCGATTGGGGAACCTATTCACGGGCAGTCCGCCGAAACGGTTTCCATGGCCAAGCTGCTGACGCTGCTGTTTGAGGTCACCGAACTCTTCGACATGCAGACCCAGCCTCAGCTTCTGCTCCTGCAAAAGACCATGGTGGTAGTTGAAGGTGTGGCGCGAACGCTCGATCCCAAATTTAACATGTGGAAAGCATCAGAGCCGGTGGTTGGTCGCTGGGTGGCGTGCAATCTGGGGCCGATGGGTCGCCTGGACGATCTGAAGGACGCCGGTCTGGCAATCGGACGGCTGATCAATCAGGCACCGGAATTTGCTGCCCGCACCGAGCGCTTTTCCGATGAGCTTGATCGCATGAGCGAACACGGAATGCGGCTCAACCCTGAAACCGTGAGACAGATCGGGAAAGCCGAGGCACGGGAGTCCCGCTTTGGTCGCTGGGCGCTTATCGTGATTGCGTTGATTGCAGCATTGGCATATTTTGACATCTGATCGATTTCAATGAAATCAGATGAGGCGATGTCGAATGGCCAGCATTACGATCCGAAACCTTGATGAGAAAGCCAAGGAGGCGTTGCGTTTAAGAGCGGCGCGGAATGGCCACTCCATGGAAGAAGAGGTCCGTAGGCTGCTGAGTGACCAGGCCGGCGGCTCCGGGGTAACCTCAGATTCCGTACCGTCACGAGACCCACAGTCGAGCACCTCGGGTGATCTGGCACTTTCTTCAAAGACCATATTGCTGATCATCGCAGGGGGCATTGCAGCATATAAATCGCTCGATCTCATCCGGCGGTTACGCGAGCGCGGCGCGACGGTGCAGGTGATCATGACCAAGGCGGCGCAGGAATTCGTCACGCCGCTTGCTGCCGGTGCGCTGGCTGCCAACGGTGTTTTCACTGATCTCTTTGACCGGGAAGACGAGCAGGATGTGGGGCATATCCGCCTGGCGCGAGGCTGCGATGCGATCGTGGTCGCTCCGGCCACTGCTGATCTGATGGCGAAGGTTGCCAATGGGCTTGCGGACGATCTGGCAAGCACGGTGCTTGCCGCCTCGCGCGGTCCGGTCCTGTTCGCGCCTGCCATGAACCCGGCCATGTGGTCCAATCCGGCAACCCGACGCAATCATGAGCTGCTGATTGCGGATGGCCATCACTTCATTGGTCCCGAGCGTGGTGAAATGGCGGAAAGCGGTGAGGCCGGGCTTGGACGCATGAGTGAGCCCCTGGCCATTGCCGATGCGGTGCAGGCATTGCTTGACGACCGACCCAAACCGCTCGCTGGCAAGCATGTGGTTCTCACGTCTGGCCCCACCCACGAACCGATTGACCCCGTGCGCTATATCGCCAACCGTTCATCCGGGAAACAGGGTCACGCAATTGCCGCGGCCCTTGCCGAGCTTGGTGCCGATGTCACGCTGGTCAGCGGACCCGTCAACATCGCGGCGCCACAGAATGTGAAACTCGTGCCCGTGGAAACGGCCCGCCAGATGAAGGAAGCGGTTCACACCGCCCTTCCCGCCGACATCGGCGTGTTCGTGGCGGCGGTGGCTGACTGGCGCACGGCCAGCGCGGCAGATCAGAAGATGAAAAAGGATGGATCAGGCACCTTGCCGGTTCTGGAACTCACCGAGAATCCGGACATCCTACGCTCGGTTGGCACACTTGAATCTGATCGGCCGGAGCTGGTGATCGGCTTTGCCGCCGAAACCGACAAGGTGAAGGACTATGGCAAGGCCAAGCTTGCTCGCAAGGGGGCGGACTGGATTGTCGCCAACGATGTCTCTGTATCCGCTGATGGCTCCGGCGTGATGGGTGGTGATGAAAACACGGTCCATCTGATCACGTCTGACGATGTGGAAACCTGGCCGACCATGAGCAAGGACGATGTGGCCCGCAAACTGGCCCAGCGCATCGCCGATCACTTTGCGTAAAAAGTTTCGGCAAGAAATCTAGGCCGCGACAGCCTTGTGAAAAACCATCGATTCCACCAAATACGAGCCAGACAATTGGTTCGATCGAGAGAGCATCAATGAAACAGACAACGCTGGGGCGCACCGGCATTTCGGTGAGTGAATACTGCCTGGGCACCATGACATTTGGCACCAACACGCCGGAGTCAGAAGGCTTTCGACAACTGGATATGAGCCTCGATTTCGGGATCAACTTTCTCGACACCGCGGAGATGTATCCAGTCAATCCCGTGCGAAAGGAAACCGTAGGCGGCACGGAAGAAATCATCGGGCGGTGGATCGCCAAATCGGGACGCCGCAATGAGTATGTCATCGCGACCAAATGCGCGGGTCTGAACGGCGCATTTGTACGGGAAGGCCAGCCGGTCGATGGACCATCCATTCGCGCTGCCTGCGAAGGCTCACTGAAGCGACTGCAAACCGATGTGATCGATTTGTATCAGCTGCATTGGCCCAATCGTGGCTCTTACCACTTTCGGCAGATTTGGAGTTTTGATCCGTCAAAGCAGGACCGCGCCACAACGGTGCAGCATATGCATGACGTCATGGGTGCGCTGAAGGATCTGGTCGATGAGGGCAAGATCCGATCCTTTGGCCTTTCAAATGAAAGTGCCTGGGGCACGGCCCAATGGCTTTCCGCTGCCGAAGTGACCGGCGGCCCACGAATTGCTTCGATCCAGAATGAGTATTCTGTGCTGTGCCGCATGCCCTACGATGCCGACATGGCTGAGCTTGGTCACAATGAGGATGTCACCCTGCTGGCGTTCTCGCCCCTGGTAACTGGATTTATAACCGGAAAATATCTCGATGGTGCTTTGCCAACCGGTTCTCGCCACGAGATTGCAGGCGGTTCGCCACGTCAGTCGGCACGACTGGATTCAGCCGTTCGTGGTTTTTTGGATATCTCCTCCAAACACGGGATTGATCCTGTTCATCTGGCGATGGCATTTTGCCTGCACAGGCCATTTCCCTGCATTCCGATCTTCGGAGCAACCACGGTGCCTCAACTGGAGCATCTAATGGCTGGTCGTGACACTGAGTTGGACAGTGATGTGCTGGGTGATTTGGAGAACGCATTTCGCGACCATCCCATGCCATTCTGATGGATCGCCGCTGACCGGGCGCATCAGTTAAGAGGCCCGTTTTGGCCTTTATCTGACTGTCGGTGTTTCGGGAACCAAAGAGAACCAGACAAGAGGTGCATCGAGAGAGCCTTGGTCGACCTCCCGTGGACTACACTTGCCTCGAGGTCGTCAATGCGGACCTTGCAGCCGTTGTAGTTCAACTCACCAAGGACGGCTCTGTGCAAATTGCGCACCTAGAAGCTACCAGCAGTTCCCCATACGAGTAGCGCTCAGCAACAAACAGGCCGGATGACTGGAGAGTAAAGCGCTGGATTGGCTCCAAGCCAGTGTTGACGAGCGAAACAACCATTGACACTCGGCTAAATGTAGAGCGAGGAGCCGAGCCGTGAGGTCCGGCTTTTTTCTAAATCCAGTGTGTTATGCCCCAATTGCATAAAGGCAGCAGATCAAGGTTGATGGGGCGTGGCGGTTAATTCTGTCGCTTCTATTGTCCACACGCTGGCATCCCATCCGGTGTAGCAGTCTGAGCCCTGATATGCATTGTCCGGTTTGGGTACTTCTGAAACCCAAACGCTGACGGTGTGCCATCCGGCATTGAGTCCCGTGCAATAGCCGACGATCGTAGACGTACTATGGACGTTTGATTGGTTCTGATCGTGCCGATCCGCTACAAGTTTCAGATTTCGGCAATCAGTCCCGTCCAGTTTGACCGTCCAACGACAAGCCTTTCCTGTGCCTGCGACCCGATGACTATCGGAGTATGAAATTCTTATGTCCGTCGTGTCCTGATCTTTCAAGAATCGTAATGCTCGGGAAACAATCCGGCCATTATCAGTACCGTCGTTCGGTCCATTTCCCGATGCGTACGATACTTTGAGAACCGCACCATCCTGTCCATCCCTGCCTGCTTTGCCATCAACGCCATCCTTGAGGCTCAATGAGCCATCTGTAATCATGGTCTGCAAACTTTTTTTGACAGTCCCCGACAAGGCTGCTGCTTCGGGATCTTGTATCCTTTTAAGCTCCGTCTGCAACTCTTGAATGCAAGCGATTAGTGCCTTGGGCAGATTGCTGGCTTTTGAGATATCTTCGGGGCATTCTGTTGCGAGAACCGGGGAGGTGGCGAACACCATTCCAACCGAATATAAGCCCACTCTTATTGATTTGCGCATTCCGTCCACTCCTCCTGTGTTTTTGGGTTTGAACAATCAATTTTGGGGGTTGGATAGTATTGAATGAGCGCCAGAACAGCACCTACCAAAGCCCCAACTGCAAGCAGAAAGCCGGTGACGGTTTTTAGGAAATCCGTTAAACCATGAAAAATCTCGCGAACGGCACTTACCGCCGAACGTTCCTCTGTGTCGTTTTTCGGTAGCAGTCCCCACAACTCAGTCTCATCGGAGCCCGTCTTGGCCACCGCTCCGGCAGAAATTAACAGTCGCCGCAACTGGTCGTCCGGAACTCCTCTAAAATGAGACTTGATCGTCTTAAACGTGCGACGCTTGTATTGGTCGCTACGCATAAACGATCTCACGGTATTGATTTCAGCTTCGGTGTTCATGTTGATCGATTTCTCCGAACTACATTGGCACTATGCCCACTTCGACGGAGAACGGTATCACGCGCGTTTAGCAATGTGGACACAGCATCCCTTAGCCTATACCCATAGACAGACCACTTATACCTACAGATGGAATCCCGTCACCACAATAATCCAGAGCCGTATATTACCTACAATCAGAAGGAACACGACGATGAGGTGACTTATTGGGAGACGATGGTGCCTGTCTACACAAATGCGAGTTCTACGTACTTGATGTTGGATGGATGAGCGGATGCAGTTCTAGAAGTTCTCACATAAGTTAGGTGACGCGATCAAAAGTAGACATTTGTGCACCACGCAGCTTACCTAGCAAACTATCAGTAAAGCGCTTCGACATGCGCTTCTGCTGCCCAATCCACCGCGTATTGCACACTAAGCCTGCCGCCAGTACGGGAATTGGGTTCAACTGCCGAGATTGCCGGCTGTCAGGCGAACCAATTCCATTGCCCTCAAGCCCGAGCGTGCGCCGCCCTACAAAAGCCCGCGCAGTTCCTCGGCTTTTGAGTTCACCAGCCAGCCGTAATAGTTTTCCTGTGGCAGGATCGGTTTTTTGCCCTGCGCCCGGCGGGCCTTGTTCTTGGCGCGGAGCTGATAAGCACGGGCGCGAACATTGCCGAGATTATAGAGTGTTGCGGTGATGCCCGGGTTCTTCGAAATGTCGAAGCCGGCGACCTTGTTGTAGGTGTCGATGGAATTGCGAATGACGGCTGCCATGTAGAGGAGCGTCGAATCAGGATCCATGATCGCCTTGTAGACCTGCGGCGCATTGTTTTCGTTGAGTTTGCGGAACCGGCTCTTGCGGGCAACCATGTCGGAAACCTTCAGCGCCGTCAGCGGGTTCAACTGCCCCAGACCAAAGGTCTGACCTGCAAACTTCGGCTGAAAGAACACCCGTCCGAAGCGGTCATTGGGCCAGGCAATGCCATCAACGCGTTTGCCGCGGAATTGTTTGTTCCAGACCGTCTCGCGACACGACCATTTGTCGTAGGAATCGCGAATGGCGGTGCACTTTGAAAATTGTGGTTTCGCCATCATTTTCTTGATGGAGGTGCGCTTGTAGCCGAAGGAAATCGACTCGCCGAGGTAGGCGAGCGCCTTGACATAATAGGTTTGAAACCGGTCGAGCGCATCCACATTGTAAGTGTGTTCACCCACCAGCGCGCCAACAATATGAATCGGATCAATGCCAAACTTGCGGGCGGCGGATTTGATCTTTTTCATCAGCTTTTTATCGCGCGCCAGAAGGTTTCTGATCTTGCGATATTTGGCATCAAACGATCCGGCAGAGGAGCGCGTGCGCTTGTAGGCTCCTGATGGAATCGCGGGTTGTTTTGCGTGGCGATTGCCCGGTGGCACAGAGATTGATGCCGCCAGGGCGACGTTGGTGGTTTGCAGGGCGACCGCCAGAAAGACAGCCAACAACAATCGAACCATGTTCATTCTCTTTCAAACGCTTCACGTGCGTCATTGCGGTCTTCAGGACCGCAATCCAGCTCTACAATCGACATCATGGATTCCGGCTATAAAGGCCGGAATGACGAAAAATGATCTTTGAATTGACGAAGATCACATCGAGCTGGCGACCAGTCTGGCACGAAATTGAGCGCATGTCTGTGCAATTCAGTGCAGGCCGTTAATGCCCAAATTGGGCAACTACAAGATGAACTGGCTCAGATCGGTGTTTTTGGCGAGTTCGCCCAGGTTCTTACGCACAAACTCACCGTCAATCTTGACCGTTTCCCCGGACCGGTCAGGCGCTGTGAAGGATATTTCATCCAACACACGCTCCATAACGGTCTGCAAACGGCGTGCACCGATGTTTTCCACGCTGGCGTTGAGCTCCACTGCAATGTCTGCCAGAGCGTCAATGGCATCATCGGTGAATTCAAGCGTCAGCTCTTCGGTGCCCATCAAAGCTACATATTGTTTGATGAGGCTTGCTTCGGTTTCGGTGAGAATGCGAACGAAATCTTCCTTCGTCAGCGCCCGAAGCTCCACTCTAATTGGAAGACGACCCTGCAGTTCCGGCAACAGATCAGATGGTTTTGAGACATGAAACGCACCGGAGGCCACAAACAGAATATGATCGGTTTTAACCGGACCATGCTTGGTGGCAACGGTGGTTCCTTCTACCAGTGGCAACAAATCGCGCTGCACACCCTCGCGGGAGACCGAGCCACCGCCCTGCGTGCCCTCTCGTGCGGCGATCTTGTCGATCTCATCAAGGAAAACGATGCCGTCATTTTCTGCCGAAGCGATGGCTTCCTGCACGATTTGCTCGTCATCCAGCAGCTTGTCGGATTCCTCGTTGATAAGAAGTTCGTAGGATTCACGCACTGTCGTTTTGCGCTTCTTGGTGCGATTGCCCATGGCGCGGGACATCATATCGCCAAGATCAATCATGCCCACATTGGCACCCGGCATGCCAGGAATTTCAAATCCGCCCATGGGGTTTGAATGATCGGCGACTTCAACCTCGATTTCCTTGTCATCCAACACGCCATCATGCAGGCGCTGGCGAAAGCTCTCGCGGGTTGCGGGGCTCGCAGTTGATCCAACGAGCGCATCGAGCACACGTTCTTCCGCCGCCAGATGGGCGTTGGCCTTCACCTGTTCGCGCTTGCGCTCGCGCACCAGCCCGATGCCCACTTCCACCAGATCGCGGATGATCTGCTCCACATCGCGGCCCACATAGCCGACTTCAGTGAATTTGGTGGCCTCAACCTTCAGGAATGGTGCGCCCGCGAGACGCGCCAGGCGGCGCGAAATTTCGGTCTTGCCAACGCCGGTCGGCCCGATCATGAGGATGTTTTTCGGTAGAACCTCCTCTTTCATCGGGCTTTCAAGTTGCTGCCGACGCCAGCGATTGCGCAGGGCCACGGCAACCGCGCGCTTGGCGTCTTTCTGGCCGATAATGTAGCGGTCGAGTTCGGAAACAATCTCGCGTGGAGAAAAGTTCGTCATACAGGATTTCCTCTAAGCGGCGGCACGTATGGTTCCACGGCCGCAAGGGGTAAAAATCTGAATACGGCGCGGCGTAGGGGCCGCCAGCCGGTACCAACGGCAATGATGCCGCCGCCGATGATCACGGGTACAAAGGTTGCAGCACTCAGCACTGCGCCCTGGCTGGTCACGTAGAAGGCAACCGCCGCCGATACGTAGATCAATGACGAGACCAGCATCGCACGGCGATCAATGACGAGTGCAACAACCATGACAAAAATGAAGATGGCCAAGACGATGATCGCGAGCGTGGACGCAATGGAGTGAAGACCGACTATGGTTCCAATTCTGTTGCCACTCCACAGTTCCGGATCGCCCACACCCATCCAGATTGCGGCCTGCCACATGATGGAATGCACAATCAACGGTGACGCAATGAGATGCAGCCAGAACGCGTTGTCGCTCAACCGGGTCCGGCGATTGATGTCGGAGGTGTCGAAATACATCGCGGCTGCAAAAACCGAGAGCCCGGTTAGGAGCAAAATGGGAATGGCATAGGTGGTGATATCTTCTCTCAAATAGGAAAAGGTGAGGGTGAACACCAGAAACACCAGCGATCCGGCAATCAGAAACACGGCAAACGGAAGCCGAAAACGCACATAGAAAATGAGCGCTGCGGCGGTTCCTGCCAGCGAGAATGGCAGCACCCGCGTCGCATCTTCCAGCAGCGCTTCAAAAATGTTGCTTTCGCCAAAGACCAGATCAGAAAACTGAAGTCCGGCAAGCTTGATGGCGAGATAAACAAAAGCGCCCGCAATGATCATGCTTGGCAAGGCCCGCTTGAGCCGGGCTGCAAGCACTTCCGCCAACAGCCACAACACGACCAGCGTGATCATCAGCCCGTTGACCGTTGCGGTGGTGCCGGAAATCGACAGGCCATAAAGAACCATGCCCACGCCGAGCGCTAGAAACACGTCATTGAAGCCGGTCAGAAAGCGAAAGGCTTCATCATCTTCACCATCCGTGCGGGCGTCACCATCAGGGTCCACCAGCGGAACTGGCTGTGGCTCGCTCACGGGCTCGCGCGCGGCACCCCAAACCTGGTTCTGCTCGGCATCAAGCGCCGCGATCTGGCGACCCTGATCGGCAGTGATGATGCCGCGGCTTACGGCCTGTTCAAGGACGTGATCACTCGGCATCGAGACTTTCGACCACAAAATTTGAGTTGGTGTAGACGCAGATGTCGGCGGCAATTTCCATGGCGCGGCGGGCAATCTCTTCTGCTGATTTGTCGGTTTCCATCAGCGCACGCGCTGCGGCGAGCGCATAATTTCCGCCGGACCCGATGGCCATAACCCCGTCTTCCGGTTCAAGAACATCGCCGGTGCCTGTGAGGCAAAGTGATGTGGATTTGTCGGCAACCAGCATCATGGCTTCCAGTCGACGCAGATACCGGTCGGTGCGCCAGTCCTTCGCCAGTTCCACGCAGGCTCGCGTCAGTTGCTCGGGATATTGTTCGAGCTTGGCATCCAGTCGCTCCAGCAGGGTAAAGGCGTCGGCGGTGGCGCCAGCGAATCCGGCAATCACATTGCCCTTTGCGAGCGTGCGCACCTTGCGCGCATTGCCCTTGATGACCGTCTGGCCAAGGCTCACCTGCCCGTCACCGGCAATCACCACCTTGTCGCCTTTACGCACGGTGACAATCGTTGTTGCGTGCATGGATTGAGACTGTTCGCTCATCGTGACGTCCTGTCTGATCAATTTGCGGGAGGATGTCGGCGTGAAAATATGTTCGAATACCGGTGCCCGCATCGTGAACAGGCTATGTATTGTTTTCAGCGGCAAAATCAAACGCCTTGGCTGAATATGTTAAAGATCAGGCGGTTTGCAGCCGTCTCGATCTGGAATTTGCGCCCGCTGCCTGCTACAGCCTCGTCGAATTCCACCGTGACAGGAGCCGAACCATGGCTTCCCGCAAGACCGCCGTAAAAAAGCGCACAGCTTCCGTTGCTCGCAAAACCAATGAGACCGACATTTCCGTTGAACTCAATGTGGATGGCACCGGCGCATTCGACATTGAAACGGGCGTTGGTTTCTTCGATCACATGCTTGAGCAGCTTTCTCGCCACTCGCTGATCGACATGAAAATCCGGGCCAAAGGCGACCTGCACGTGGATGATCACCACACGGTGGAAGACACAGGCATTGCAATCGGGCAGGCGCTCACCGAGGCGTTGGGCGACCGCAAGGGCATTCGCCGCTACGCTTCGCTTGATCTTGCTATGGATGAAACGCTGACGCGCTCTGCGCTGGATGTATCCGGGCGACCTTACCTCATCTGGCGGGTGAACTTTTCTCGCGACAAGGTGGGTGGATTTGATACCGAGCTCTTCCGGGAGTTCTTCCATGCGCTGGCGCAGAATGCCGGGATCACCCTGCACATCGAAAATCTCTATGGCGAGAACTGCCACCACATTGCTGAAACCTGTTTCAAGGCGGTGGCCCGAACATTGCGGGCGGCCACGGAAACCGATCCGCGCATGGCGGATGTGGTTCCATCGACCAAGGGCACGCTGAGCGGATAGGGCCATGATTTTTACCGTTCACGCTGCAGATACGGGCTCCGAGGCGCTGGAAACAGCGAAACTTGTGCCGGAGGCGACAGCGCCCTGGGCCATCATCGCCCCGCCATTTTGGCTCATCGTGCACCGGCTGTGGTTCGGATTGTTGGTCTATCTGCTGGTGACGGCCATTCTGCTGGTTTCACTGCTCACCGCGCTTGGCCCGTTTGCCTTTGTGCTGGCCTCACTTCCCGGTCTTTACCTGCTGCTTGAGGGCAACAATCTTCGGCGCGCGAAATTGGAGCGAAGAGGGTTTCCGATGATCAGTGTTGTCGAAGCTGCAAACAGACGTGATGCAGAGGAACTCCTCATTGCCCGCCATGTGAACAATTATCAGAGCGGCCCTGTGAACTATGCCGAAGCGCCTGCACAGCCAAAGAAATCGAAAAACAAGGTCACCTCGGAGGACCGCCGGGTCGCCGTTGATCCGTGGAACAATGAACCGCTCTCGCTCGGGCTGGTGGATGATCGGATCTGATCATGCGGGTGGCAATTGTTGATTATGGTTCGGGCAATCTGCACTCGGCGCTCAAATCCTTCGAACGGGCGGCGCGGGAAAGCGGCATCGATGCCGAAATCGCGTTAAGCCGCGACCCAGAGTGGATTGGCAGCGCTGATCGCATCGTACTGCCGGGTGTGGGTGCGTTTGCAGATTGCCGCGAGGGTCTTGCCGCCGTGGATGGCGTCTGGGAAGCGCTCGAAGACCATGTGCACAACAAAGGACGGCCGTTTTTAGGGATTTGCGTTGGTATGCAGCTCATGGCGAGCCGCGGCCTTGAGAAGAAGGTGACGCCCGGCTTTGGCTGGATTGAAGGCGATGTTGTCCTAATGGAACCCGACGACAACAGCCTGAAAATCCCGCAAATAGGCTGGAACACGCTCAACAAGAAAGCCGACCACTCGCTTTTGGCTGGTATTCCGGCTGGTGAAGCTGGCCTGCACGCCTATTTCGTTCACTCCTATCATCTGAAAGCGAGCGATCCCGAGCGGATCATCGCCACCACCGACTATGGTGCGGATGTCACGGCGATTGTTGCCAAGGACAATACGGCCGGCACCCAGTTTCACCCGGAAAAAAGCCAGAAACTGGGGCTGGCTCTGATTGCCAACTTTTTGCGGTGGTCGCCATGATCCTTTTTCCCGCCATTGATCTCAAAGAAGGCCAGTGTGTTCGCTTGAAGCTTGGCGACATGAACCAGTCCACGGTCTACAACACAGATCCCGGTGCGCAGGCGCGCGCCTTTCGGGATCAGGGGTTCAGCCACTTGCATGTGGTGGATCTTGATGGCGCCTTTGCCGGTGAAGCGGTGAATGGCGCGGCGGTTCAATCGATCCTGAAATCCACCACCATGCCGGTGCAACTCGGCGGTGGCATTCGCACGCTTTCCCATATTGAAAGTTGGCTCGAAAAAGGGCTCTCCCGCGTGATTCTGGGTACGATTGCGGTGCGGAATCCAGCCCTTGTGCGCGAAGCCTGTCAAAAGTTCCCCGGCCATGTTGCGGTTGGCATTGATGCCAAAGGTGGCCGCGTGGCCGTGGAAGGATGGGCTGAAACCTCTGACCTTTCCGTGACTGATATGGCAGCCCGCTTTGAAGATGCTGGTGCATCCGCAATCATCTACACCGACATCGACCGTGATGGCGTTCTCACCGGGATCAACTGGGACTCGACCCTTCATCTGGCAGCAACAACATCAATTCCGGTCATCGCGTCCGGCGGACTCGCTTCGATGGACGATATTGAACGCATGTGCCGGCCCGATGCGAAAGTGCTGGAAGGCGCGATATCGGGCCGGGCGCTCTATGACGGCCGGATTGATCCTGCCGAAGCACTGGCGCGGCTTGAAACGGCGAGGTCGGCATGAGCCTCAAAACCCGCATCATCCCCTGTCTCGATGTGAAGGACGGGCGCGTTGTGAAAGGCGTCAACTTCGTCGATCTCATCGATGCCGGCGACCCGGTGGCGGCGGCAACTGCCTATGATGAGGCCGGGGCAGACGAGCTTTGCTTTCTCGACATCACTGCCTCTTCCGACAATCGGGAGACCATCTTTGATGTGGTCGCGGAAACCGCCGAGCGCTGTTTCATGCCGCTAACCGTGGGCGGCGGTGTGCGGGAAGTGGCGGATATCCGCCGTCTGCTATTGTCAGGTGCCGACAAGGTCTCGATCAACACAGCGGCGGTGTTCGATCCGGATTTTGTGGCGGAAGCAGCCGACAAGTTCGGTGATCAATGCATTGTTGTTGCAATTGATGCCAAGGGTGTCGAGTCTCCGCCAGATAATCCGCGTTGGGAGATTTTCACCCATGGAGGGCGCAAGGAAACAGGCATTGATGCCGTTGAGTTCGCCCGAACGGTTGCTGCGAAGGGAGCCGGGGAAATTCTGCTCACTTCAATGGATCGGGATGGAACGAAAGCGGGCTATAATCTGCCACTGACCCGGGCAATCTCTGAGGCCGTCAACATACCGGTCATCGCGTCCGGCGGTGTGGGCAACCTCGATCACCTAGTTGAAGGCGTGACAGAGGGTCGGGCGGATGCAGTCCTTGCGGCGTCAATTTTCCATTTTGGTACTTATACCATTCGCGAGGCCAAGGAGCACATGGCGAAGGCTGGAATTGCCGTTCGGCTCGATCCTTGAGCTGAGGCCTACTCCCAAGTGGACAGGAACATGACAACATTCACGCTTGCCGATCTGGAAGCCATCATCACCAAGCGAGCAGGTGATGATCCAAAAGTTTCCTACACAGCCTCGCTCATTGCCAAGGGACGCAACAAGGTTGCGGAAAAGATGGGCGAAGAGGCGATTGAGACCGTCATTGCAGCGGTGTCCGACTCAAAGTCCGATCTGACAGAAGAAGCTGCCGATCTTTTGTTTCATTTTCTCGTTGTTCTGCGCGCGAATGACATTGCGCTTGATGATGTGCTCCAAGAACTCGCAAGACGAACCGGGCAATCCGGTCACGCGGAAAAGGCTGCCAGACCAAAGGCGTAGGCCCTGCCAGTCGATTTATTAGGGAATTCCGGCTAAATTGGTGCGAAAGTGCTGCCGTTTCTTCAGCGCAGCAATGACGGGTATTGAGTTCATGGAGCAACTATCTCCAGAAACATTTCTCGACAGCGAACTGTCACCCTATCGGGTTTTTTCTGCGGCCGAATGGGAGAATTTTCGCGCCGACACTCCGCTGACGCTCACCGAAGACGAAGTGACACGCCTGCGCTCGTTGGGTGACCCTGTTTCCCTCGATGCGGTGCGCCGCATCTACCTATCAATCTCTAGGCTGCTCGCCGCCCATGTGGAAAGCGCGCAGCGGCTCTTTGACGAACGCAGCCAGTTTCTCAGCATTGATGGTCGTAAAACCCCGTTTGTGATTGGCATTGCCGGCTCGGTTGCGGTTGGCAAATCCACGACGGCGCGCATTCTGAAAGAGCTTCTAGCCCGATGGCCGGCAAGTCCGAAGGTTGATCTCATCACGACGGACGGCTTCTTGAAACCCAACGCACAGCTGCGAGAACAGGGTTTGATGGAGAGAAAGGGCTTTCCTGAAAGCTTTGACCGGCGACGAATCCTGAAATTCCTCTCCGATGTGAAGGCTGGCCGCAAGACCGTCACCGCACCGGTCTACTCGCATTTCTACTATGATGTGATCCCGGACGAGGTGGTCACGATTGATCAGCCCGATATTCTGATCTTTGAGGGTATCAATGTGCTGCAGGCCAATGAACTGCCCGCTGACGGCAATTCCGTGCCCTTTGTCTCCGACTTCTTCGATTTCTCGATCTATATCGACGCCGAAATCGAGCTTGTGGAGACGTGGTACATCACCCGCTTTATGCGGTTGCGGGAAACCGCGTTCAAAAACCCGGATTCCTTCTTTCACCGTTATTCGCAAGTTTCGGAAGGTGCAGCCCTCGCCATCGCACAAGGGCTGTGGGAGCGCATCAATCTGCGCAATTTGAAAGAGAATATTCTGCCGACGCGGCAGCGCGCGGATCTCATCCTGCACAAGGGCAAGGATCATGCGGTGGATCAGGTCGCTTTGCGTCGCCTTTGACCCACCGCAATAATAAGCAAATTTAGTTCGGTTGAACCTGAGCCTTGACCTGTTCTTCGGCCATGCGCTGTTGGAAAAGCTGGGCGAAATCGATCGGGTCAATCATCAGCGGAGGAAAGCCGCCATTGCGTGTGGCATCTGCAATCACCTGACGGGCAAAAGGAAAGAGCAGACGCGGGCACTCGATGAGGACTGCTGGATGCAGCGATTCCTGAGGCAGGTTCTCAAGCCGGAACACACCTGCATAAGTCAGCTCGGTCTTGAACATGGCGTCAGCCTCTTCACCGGCTTCAGCCTCAATCATCAGCTCAACCTCAAAGTCGGTTTCCGACATTGGGTTGGCGTTCACATTGATGCTGATGTTGATTTCCGGCGGGTTATCACGCGGGCGCAGGGAACTCGGAGCGTTCGGATTCTCGAATGAAAAGTCTTTGATGTACTGGGCAAGCACGTTGAGGGATGGCGCAGCGCCGTTTCCAACACCGGCGGCTTCGCCGGTCGTATTGTCTGAATTGGCCATGATTGGTCCTGAGATAAGGGGCTGAAAATGAGTGCAGAGCGGGTCTGCAAATGTCTCGCGCTGGCTACCATGGGGTGAATGGTGAAACAAGCGCTGCAAAAACGCGTGCGTTTGCCGTCCTCAATCAATTGTTGGAGCGATTCCAGGGCGTGGTGGGATCAGCGGATGATGAATATTCATCATCATCGAGTTCGATAATCATATCGTCACCATCTTCCCGTCGATCGCGTCTCGAACGATGAAACTCGCCCTGCCCGGTGGCGGACATGCTGGCAACGGTGACGCGGGAGGCAAGAAACGACCAGATCATGGTTCGAACCGGTGGAACAAACAGCAGGAAGCCAAGGCCATCGGTCACAAAGCCCGGCGTCAGCAGCAGGACCCCGGCAACAAGAATCATGGCGCCATCACCCAATTGACGGCCCGGAATGCGACCGGCTTCGGTCTCGCGTCGGATGGAATCCACGATTTGAAAGCCCTGATGCCGCAGCAGAAAGGTTCCAATGATCGCCGTCACCAGTATCATCGCAAGGGTTGGCCACAGTCCGATCGCGCCGCCAATCACAATGAACATGGCAATTTCCACGATGGGAACGACCAGCAAAAGGAATGGGATGAGCGTGAATGGCATCTTGTGGTTCCGGTAAGCGAGCGAATTGCGCAAAACCGGTCCTTTGAAACCGGCTTCACATCTCCTAAATAGGAATGAACAACCAATATTTGAATGGCAACGCAGAAAGTTCCATATTGAAGGAGCTGTGAGTTGCGTCGCCCGGCGAATTTCGGCAAAAGCTTGATCCAAGACGTTTTTCGCTTTGCTGCCAATCGACCTACACAACCGGAAACGATATGGACCTCTTTACCCTGATCCCTCTGATTGTCGCGCTGGTGATTTTCTGGCGGCTGCGCAGTGTGCTTGGAACCCGCACTGGAAATGAGCGGCCTCGAAGCACAGGCTATGCGCGCCGCGACCAGATGAGCAAGCAGAACGGGCCGGATCAGGACGATATGGCCAATGACAATGTGGTCACACTGCCCCGCTCTCGGGACGGTCGCTCGGGCGCGCCATCAGTTGATCCCGTTGTCGAGATGGTCAATTCGGTTGCTGGAGACGACAAGGCGCTGGCCGATGGACTTCACGCAATTATTGAGAAAGACCCGGAATTTGATCCCGAGCAGTTCGTTGCCGGTGCGAAAATCGCATATGAGATGATCGTGACGTCGTTCGCCGATGGCGATAAGAAGGCACTCAAAGGCCTGCTCTCCCGCGATGTTTACGAGAATTTTGCCACTGCGATTGACGACCGCAATGAGCGAAACGAGCGCATGCAGACTTCTTTCGTGGGAATCGAATCTTCCGACATCGTCGGAGCGGAAATGGACCGCGATGATTCACATGTTACCGTCCGTTTGGTGAGCCAGATGATTCAGGCCACTCTGGATGAAAAGGGCGAAGTGGTTGACGGCGATCTCAGCGAAGTGGCTGAAATCACCGATATCTGGACGTTCTCACGCTCCACCCGATCGCGGGATCCAAACTGGAAGCTGATCGCCACAGACGGCTGACCATCTGAAAGGGCGGTGGGGTGTCCTTTGATCTTCAGCCAGCATCTTTCGACGACATTCCGGGCTGGCAGGGCGATGATCATGCCGCTGCACTTGCGGCCTTTTGCCGGACGGCACGACTGATCCTTGAAGACCAGTATAGTACGAAAAAGATCGGGCCACATCCTGACGAATTGAAACCCGCTGCCGAAGCGGCTTTGGCTCTTGCGGAAAGGATCAACGCGGGTTCGCCTTCTCATGCTGACGCCCGCGCCTTCTTTGAGCACTGGTTTGAGCCCCGGATGCTGCTTCAGCACACTGAAAATGGATTGTCACCCATCGGCAAGGTAACGGCCTATTTCGAACCCGTCACACAGGCCTCGAAGGCGAAATCGGATCAGTATCCAGTCCCGCTCTATCGTCGCCCTCCCGATCTGATTGACATTGATGATCACAATCGCCCGCCGGACATGGATCCATACTTCCGATTCGCTCGGAAAGCCGATGCCGGGATTTCCCCCTATTTCGACCGCGCCGCGATTAGTGCGGGGTGTCTTAATGAACAAGGGCTGGAGCTGGCTTGGGTCAAGAATCCTCTTAGCGCCTATTTCATTCACATTCAGGGTTCGGCGCGTCTGGCATTCGACGATGGATCGTCCACCCGCATCGCGTATGCTGCCAAAACAGGCCATCCCTACACGTCAATCGGCAAATATCTCATCGATATCGGAGAGCTCGAACTCGCCAGTTCCGATATGGCTGCGTTGCATCGCTGGTTTGAGTGCAATCCGGATCGCACCAGCGAAATTCTCAACCAGAATCGTTCCTTTATCTTTTTCAGGACTGTTGAAGGTACCGACCCTGAACTCGGGCCCATCGGGGCCACAAAAGTACAGTTGCAGGACGGACGCAGCCTAGCGGTGGATAAGGAGCTACACACATATGGCCTTCCAATCTGGGTTTCGACGGCCGGCATTGATCCTGAACAGCCGCACCAGTTTGACCGATTGATGATCGCTCAGGACACGGGCTCAGCAATTGTCGGGCCTGTGCGTGGCGATCTATTTGTGGGCTCAGGTGAACCAGCCGGTCAGATTGCTGGCCGGGTCAATCAGTCGGCAAAATTCACACTGTTGTGGCCGCGGAGCAATCCGTGATGGCGCGCCGTAAGAAGGGTTTGAGCGAGGAAGATCGACGTCTCTGGAGCAAGGTGACCGAGACCGTGACGCCAATGGCAATGGCGAAGCCCGAATTCGACCTTCGCGCGATGCCTGCTGGCAAGCTAGCCGAAGTCCCATTTCGAGAAAGTCTGAAAAAGCCGCAAAATCCGGCGAAGACGTTGAAATCCGGCGCCTCGCCTATGGCGGTCCAACCGGCTTCGGTGCCGCGATTGATGAAAAACATACCCCTTGCCCAGAAAGCGAAGGCCGTTCTGCGCGATCTTGACCCCATCGACCGCAAAACCGTGCGCAAAATTGCCAAGGGTCGTATTGAGGTCGACGGTCGGCTCGATCTGCACGGCATGACTCAGGACCAGGCATTAACCGCCCTTCGCCGGTTTCTTCTCCTGTCGCGCGAGGCGGACCATCGTGTGGTGCTGATCATCACCGGCAAGGGCTCTGGAAAAGGTGGAGAGGGGAGCGGTGTCCTCAAGCGTCGTGTGCCGGATTGGTTGCGTTTGGGGGAGCTCGCGCCACTTGTCAGCGGCATCGAATGGGCCGGGGCACGGCACGGTGGAGAGGGTGCGCTTTACGTCCGCTTGAAGCGGCGCGGCGCGCGGCAAAAACAATGACTCCGTTTGGCGAAAAAATCCGGCATTTGCGCACAGAGCGGAGCATCGCGCAGAAGGATATGGCCGCTTCTCTTGGCGTCTCGGCAGCCTATCTTTCAGCGCTCGAGCATGGTCGCCGCGGGCGGCCAAGCTTTGATCTGGTTCAGCGCATCATTGTCTATTTCAACATCATTTGGGACGAAGCGGAGGAGCTGCAGCAGCTCGCCCGCATTTCTGACCCGCGTATCGTGATCGACACCGCTGGCCTGTCGCCGCACCGCACCGAGATGGCAAACCGTCTGGCACGCTCAGTGCGCCACCTGAATGACGATCAGATTGACCGGATCAGAACAATTTTGGATGAGTGAGTTCGGCGTTCATCTATTGTTTTGACTGATCCACCCGGTGAGCAGCAAACACCGGGGCGTTAGCGTCCGGATCAGAAAATGACCGATAGGCTCCATAGCAGAGAACACCCACCAGCGGCAGGGCACAGGCCAGCAGAACAAAATCGAAAACGGTCATGGCGGCTTCCTTTCACAATGAACGCCCTGGAAGTGGAAACATTGCTCATCAAAACCCAATATATTCGGCGGGTTTAACCGATAGAGTTTTTCTATTGCTGTTTGGGGTTTTGATTTATCGTATTTAGATACCGGTTTTACGCATTTCGGTGCTCCATGACGACGTTAAGACAACTCAGCTATCTCGTGGCGCTTGCGCAGGAATTGCATTTTCGCCGCGCTGCGGAACGCATGAATGTCACTCAGCCCACGCTCAGCATTCAGATTCAGGAGCTTGAACGCCAGCTCAAAGCCTCGCTCGTGGAACGCAATGCGGGCAAGGTGATGCTCACCCCGCTCGGTCGCGAAATTGTGGAGCGTGCCCGGTCCGTCCTGTCGGACGTGGAGGATATCAAGAACCTTGCCGCGGCTTCGCAACACGGATTCGATGGCACCATTCGGGTTGGTGTCCCACCAACTCTCGGCCCTTACCTGTTGCCGCACATTGTGCCGGAACTTCACGCCAATCATCCCGATCTCAAGCTCTATGTAAAGGAAGGGAAGCCTCACGATCTGCAGTTGGAGCTCAAGGAGGGCGTGCATGATCTTGTCATTTCTCCCTTGCCCATCAACCATTCTGACCTCGTTGTGGTCGACCTGTTCCGAGAGCCACTTCAGGTGGTCACCGCACCCGATCATCCCTTTGCGCGGCGGGGACAGATTGAACGCAAGGATCTGGCCGGACAAAAGGTCCTCGCAATGGAGCGTGGCCATCACCTGCATGATCAGGTTTTTTATCTCTGTGAAGAGTTTAAGGCGGAACCCTTGCGTGATTACGAGGGCACCAGCCTCGACACGCTGCGTCTTATGGTCGGGATGGGTGTGGGTATAGCCTTTCTGCCCGCCCTCTACATTCGCTCGGAAATTGGTGATCGCGGTGAGATCGCTGTCATCAATCTGCGAGCGTCAAATCTGTTCCGTCAAATCGGCCTTGCCTGGCGTCAACGGTCTGTTCATGCGCAACTATTTACAGAAATCTCAGACATGGTGCGCACCATCGCGATTGATCGGTTGCCCGAAGTGATTGTCAATCGATAGATATTTTCAATTAAATTGCGTGCGATTTTCGATTTGTTTTTATGGGCGATCACTCCAATTTGTTGGTCATCAACACCAGCATAGGAGCAAAAAATGCCTGCCGACCCGGCAAAATTCACCCCTCACCAGCAAGCCGTTTCACAGTGGGAATGCGAAGGGGGAGCTGCATTGCGTCATGAACCATCTGAACGATTTTCATCAACACCCCGCCTTGTAAGCCGCCATGCGCTCTTTGGCTTGCGGGAACCATTTCTGATGATGATTGAACGATCCGGGCGTGGGCGAGGAACGGCGAAGGTTGGCGACTATGCGTAAGATTTCAACAGACAAGATCATGCTGCGTATGGCCGGCTTGAAGGCCAAGGTTTTGCAAACCACGCGCCGACTTGTTGAAGAACACCGTAAACCAGCGCCAAACCACGGCACGCTACAAAGGCTGAAAAAGACCCGTCTTCGCCTGAAGGACGAAATCCGCGCCCTGTCATACCGATAACCCGGCCCCCTCTCTTTCGGTATTCGGCGCAGCCGGCCCCTCACAAGGGGGCCGGTTTTTCATTTTTGAGCGAAGACAAATCTGGCCATGGGCTTGACGGCGACATCCATGGCTGGACCAAAAACGCAATTTTATGCGGAATCTGTCCTTTCGCTGCGGTTTGCGGCCAGCGCGATTCTCAAAATTAGGACATTGTTGACGCTACGGCAGGCGATTCCGAGGGATCTGATCTGCCCAGGTGGGACTGATTCTCGATGTTCTGATCGAGGTGGTGTTTAACAGCGGCGACGACCACTGCCACTTCTGTGCAGTCAACATCGGCGCTTTCTGGCGATCGCTCGGAAACAGGCCCATGACTTTGCAGGCACAGATTCTGTCGTCTTTGCGTGAGAACAAGAACTCACTGATCCTGAAGTCGTTCGATGAAGCGACCGATATGTTCTCCAACCGGTTTGAGCCCTATCGCCTGACCCCCGGGTCGAACACGAAAGGTGATCTGAGAGCCACAACCACGCACCACATCTTTGATGGTATCGGTGCCGTGTTTGCGAACTGGAATCAGCCGTCCACCGGCGTTTTTGAGAAAACCCGACGCGAACGATTGGCGATCTCACTCAATATTGAGAACCTGACCAGCACAATCGACCCGCACCTTGGAATGATCTCCCCAAGTCCGGACCAATTGCGGATCTGGCAAATCAAGTCCGGAACCACGATCACCAGCGATACAAGCCGGGCGGTTTTTGACTTTACTCTGCCGCTTGATGAATTGGAGGAACGGGCCCGCCGGTTTTTTGAGTATGATCGTTCCAAGCCTTTCGGGTTTGATCCGCTTCTGAACATGAACTCCATGGCGGGCCGGTCGGTGATCTCATCAATCCAGTACTTCTATTCGCTTCTGACCAGCGACGTTGGCGTGCTGCAAAACCCGATAATGGCGGCGAGCAGCAGAGATTTTCTGTTCACATCGATCCTGAGCCAACTGCCACACAGCTTTCGGACGGAAGACAGGGTCAGAAAATGGCCGAATGTCCATACGGCAATCGTCCACAATGCCGAGGAATATATGCGCGACCGTGCGGCCGACGGTGTCAGTATTGCCGATCTATCAAACGCAGTCGGGTGCAGCGAACGATCCTTGTTTGCGAGCTTTCAGAAGATCAGAAACGAAAGCCCGCTGAACTATCTCAGAAACATCAGGCTGGACCGGGCGCGGCAGGATCTGGTTATCGGCGATACCAGTGTTACCGATATTGCCTTCAAATGGGGTTTCAGCAATCTGGGAAGATTTTCAAAGCTCTATGCAGAAAAATTTGAAGAAAAGCCGTCAGAAACTCTGATGCGCAGACGCATAAACCCCGTGAGACTTCCGGGGTGACAAGTGGATTGGTCGAAATTCACAAATGCTTTTGCTGAGCTGCAACGTCCCGGATCAGTTGGAGAGCCGCTTTTTGATGCGACTGAGGCCAACCGGGGTGATGCCGAGGTAACGAGCGATTTCATTCTGGGTCACCAGTTCCAGAAGATCGGGCGTTTTTTCCACAAGTCTTCTGTAGCGCTCTTCGGCTGAAAGGCACAGAAGCTCGAATTCGCGAACTTCCTTTTTGATTCCAAAGCCCAGAAGGAAATTCACCACTGCAGCTGCCAACTCAATGTCGGACTGGCTTGCCCTATAGAGCGCATCGAATTCAACGACTGTCAAATTGCACGGTTTGAGGCAAACCAGGCTGAATGTGCTCGGTTTTTTGGCGTGAACGGACATCAAGCTGCCGATATTGTCGCCCGGCAAAATAAACGACTTTACGTGTTCCCGACCATCTGCAGAAAGATAATAGGCCTTCAGCAGGCCAGAATTAACGAAATAAATCAGCTTGGTATGTTCCCCCTGCCGAAAGAGATGCTCACCCGTGGCTTTTGTGACGGCTCTTCCATTTTCGGCAAAATACTCATCCAATCTCATCGCTTTTAACCTGGGTTAATTCCCGACCGAACATCTTCGACTATCGAGTTGGCCATCAAAAACCCGACTTGGCGAAGAGCTATCATGAAACTGGCCGGAAAACATATTGTCATCACTGGAGGGGCGTCTGGAATCGGACTGGGTCTGGTCCAAAAACTGTATGTGGAAAATGAAATCTCTGTCATTTGCCGTCCGTCGTCTGCGCTTGAAGCTCTAAGGGGCGAATATGATCATATCGCCGTCCATGAAGCAGATTTCGCGGATCTGGCGCAAGTGGAACAGGCGGCCGACCAGCTTGTGAAACCCGACAGGAAGATCGACCTGTTGATCAACAATGCTGCGGTTCAACACGTGCAGACATTTCTTGATGACGATTTCCGATATGAGTCAATCAGGCGAGAGATTGACATCAACTTCACATCGGTTTGCACGCTCACCTATCTCTTGTTGCCAGCGCTCTTGAAGTCCACTCCCTCGACGGTCCTGAACATCAATTCAGGTCTTGCGCTTGCACCCAAAACGACCTCGGCGGTCTACTGCGCCACCAAAGGCGCGATGAACATCTTTTCCCAGTCGCTCGGCTATCAACTAGAAGAAACCAACATTCAGGTAAAGCAGGCTTTTCTTCCGCTCGTTGACACCGCGATGACCAAAGGTCGAGGAACGAGCAAGCTGCCCGTACAACGGGTGGTTGATGAGATTGTCGAAGGGCTCGGCAAATCAGGTCCAACGATTGATGTGGGTAAAGTCAGGTTGCTTCGGTCGATCAATCGATTGTCGCCAAACCTGGCTCAAAAAATCATGAAGAGGGGCTGATCCAATGAGACCTCTCATCAAAGTGATGCTCATCCTCGGCGGCATCTTTGCCATCACTTTCATTGCGGGCCGTCTCTTCGGGATTTTGACCGTCGACAATGTTCGCGGATGGCTGGAGCGCGCACTTGAAATTGATCCTGCGTGGGTCGCCGTGGCGGCAGTTCTTCTTCTATTCCTTGATTTGTTTGTTGCCGTGCCAACACTGACGATTACAATTCTCTCCGGTTTCTTCCTTGGATTTCCGATGGGGGCGGCGGCGGCGTTCCTTGGCATGTCGCTCGCTGCATTCACCGGCTTTGCCATAAGCCGAATATGGGGAGATCGCGCGATCTCGTTCGTTCTGCGCAATCCTTCTGATCGAAGGGAGATGGCGGAGGCATTCAATAGCAACGGCCCAGTGATGATCATGCTGTCTCGTGCAGCACCTATTGTACCGGAAGTGACAGCATGCATGGCGGGTGCGACGGGCATGTCACTTCTACGCTATGCCGTCTTTTTTTCAATAAGTACAATGCCTTATGTTCTGATCGGAGCGTATGCAGGTTCGGTCAGTTCACCAGAAAGTCCAATGCCGGCAATCTACGCTGCACTTGGTGTTAACGCTGTTCTGTGGACCGGCTGGTTTGTCTTCCGTCACAAATTCCGGGCAAAGCGAACGCGCGTGGGATGACTTGGTCGGAACCATTTACGCAATGTTGCCGACGCATGGTCACGGGACTTGAAAGTGCCTCTATTGAGGCAACTTTCCGATGCACGGCGTGTTCTGGGCTTGGTTGAACGAGGACCCGGCTTTTGCCCCTCAAAAATCCAGATTTGCCACGCTGAGCGCATTGTCCTGAATGAACTCGCGGCGGGGTTCCACCTGATCGCCCATCAGGCGCACAAAGAGGTCGTCTGCATCCGCCGCATCGTGAATTGTCACCTGCAACAGGGATCGGGCGTCTGGGTCGAGCGTGGTCTCCCAAAGCTGATCGGCGTTCATTTCGCCCAGACCTTTGTAGCGTTGGATGGAAACGCCTTTTTGCCCGGCGGTGAACACGGCTTCGAGCAGATCGCGCGGGCCGTGGACGGTGGTTTCCGCCGACTTGCGGTTCAGCACAGCGGCGTGGGTGTAGACTTCTTGTAGTTCTCCCGCAAACTGGTCCAGACGTCTAGCGTCCGCCGAACCGATAAGTGCGGCATCAAGCACATGCACGTCTTCCACACCGCGCACGGTGCGTTTGAACACGAGCGCGCCATCGTCGCGAACCGAGCCTTCCCAGCCTTTTTCCGTCTCCTCGGCAATGGCATCCAGGCGTTTGGCCACATATTGCGCGGCTTCAGCGGCACGGTCCGCGTCTGACAAGAGCTCAGCATTGAGCGAACCGGCAATTGCCGCCTGTTCAACGATTTGCGGGTCATAGCGCGAATGCAGCCCGTCAATCAGCCCGCGCACGGTGAGTGCCACCTCAACGCAACTGCGCAGGTCAGCGCCGGAACGCACTTCGCCATCGGCAAGCACCAGAGCTGCCTCATCGAGCCCGCCATCGACAAGGTAATCCTCCATCGCGGCCTCGTCCTTGAGATATTGCGAGGATTTCCCGCGCGTCACTTTGTAGAGCGGCGGCTGGGCAATATAGAGATACCCGGCCTCAATGAGCTGTGGCATCTGGCGGAAGAAAAAGGTCAGCAATAGGGTGCGAATGTGCGCGCCGTCCACATCCGCATCCGTCATGATGATGATCTTGTGGTAACGCGCCTTTCCGATGTCGAACTCGTCCTTGCCGATGCCCGTACCAAGCGCAGTGATCAGCGTACCGATCTGCTCGGATGACAACATCTTGTCGAAGCGGGCACGCTCCACGTTCAAAACTTTGCCGCGCAGGGGAAGAATGGCCTGATTTTGCCGCGAACGGCCCTGTTTGGCCGAGCCACCGGCTGAGTCTCCCTCCACGATGAAGATTTCCGATTTGGCGGGATCACGCTCCTGACAATCGGCGAGCTTGCCCGGCAGGGAGGCAATGTCGAGCGCGCCCTTGCGGCGAGTGAGTTCCCGCGCCTTTCGAGCTGCCTCGCGTGCCGCTGCGGCCTCCACCACTTTGGAAACAAGCGTCTTGCCTTCGGTGGGGTGCTCTTCCAGCCATTCCTTGAGCGCCTCGTTGACGAGGCTTTCCACAACAGGGCGCACCTCCGACGAGACCAGCTTGTCTTTGGTTTGAGAGGAAAACTTTGGGTCGGGAACCTTGACCGAAAGCACACAGGTGAGGCCCTCGCGGCAGTCATCGCCCGTGAGAGAGACCTTTTCCTTCTTCATAAGGCCGGAGGACTCTGCGTAGCCCGTAACCTGACGGGTCAGCGCCCCGCGAAAACCGGCAAGATGCGTGCCGCCATCCCGCTGTGGGATGTTGTTGGTGAAGCAAAGAACGTTCTCATGGTAGGAATCGTTCCACCATAGCGCCAACTCGACCGTTATGCCGTCCCGCTCAGACTTGAGGTATATTGGATCCTCGATCAGAGGCTGCTTGGTGCGATCAAGATAGCGCACAAACTCCCGCAAGCCGCCATCGTAGAAAAGTTCGAGGGTCTTGTCCTCCGCATGACGCGCATCGGAAAGAATGATCCGCGCGCCGGAATTGAGGAAGGCAAGTTCGCGCAGGCGATGCTCCAGCGTGCCATAGTCGAATTCGGTCTTTGAAAACGTGTCCGGCGAGGGGAGGAACGTCACTTCAGTGCCCGTATAATCGCCAGCGTCACCCGTCACTTCCAGAGGACCGTCCGAGACGCCATGGGTGAAGGAAATCTCGTGCCATTTGCCGTCGCGAGCGATTTTCAGGTTCAGCGAAACGGAAAGCGCATTCACCACCGACACGCCCACGCCATGCAAACCGCCGGAGACCTTGTAGGAATTCTGGTCGAATTTTCCGCCCGCATGAAGCTGGGTCATGATGACCTCGGCGGCGGAGATGCCTTCTTCAGCGTGAATGTCCGTTGGAATGCCGCGTCCATTGTCGGTCACGGTGACAGAGCCATCGGGGTTGAGCGTAACGGCTACCCGGTCAGCATGTCCGGCCAGCACCTCGTCGATACCATTGTCCACCACTTCGTAGACCATGTGGTGCAGGCCTGAGCCATCGTCCGTATCGCCAATATACATGCCCGGGCGCTTGCGCACCGCATCAAGACCCTTGAGAACCTTGATGGAATCCGCGCCATAACCCTCAGCACCGCCATTTTCGGAAACGGTGTTTTCAAGTTCAGCGTCGTTGCTGGTGGTGTCACTCATTGCGTGCAAACCCGTCCTGGGTAGATTTTGCGTTAAGAGCAGTTGACTCTTTGGCAAAAAACCACATGAAATCAATGGCCTGGAGTGGTTTTCAGTAACTACGGAATATAAACTGAAATTGCCCCGGCAAGGCTCGCAAATTCACTGCGATCACATCGAATCAAACTGCGGCCAAATCTACCTCTGATATAGGCTTTTGTGCGCTGAAAACCAACTTTTTCAGCCATTTAGGGCGCCGTTGGCGGGCCATTTTCAACAGAAGCGTTGGACCGTCACTCAGAGTGTTTCGGAGAATTTTTGGGCGGCAGACCGGATCATCTGTTGGTCGGTGCCGCCAATCAACAGATAGGCATAGCCGTCCTTGCGCCAGTGCGCCGCGCTCATGCCCCACAGATTGGTTTCTGTTACGTTGGTGGTGCCAGTCTTGGCGCTCTTGATGATACAAAGCGCCACGGGTTCACCTATCTTGGAAAGATAGGCGAGCTGCACCAATGGCTTGCCCCGAAAACCCAAAAGCTGCGCGCGTTTGTAATCCAGCGTTTCAACGCCAGCGGTTTCTGAAAGTTCAAACTTGCGCCCAATGGCTTGAGACACCCGAACGAGTTCGGCATCCAATGCGGCGTCGTCCTGATTGATGTGCGACAGGGTGCTGTTCACATAGAGCGACTGATAGCTTGCAACGATCGCACGCCAGCCAGGCTCCTTTTCCCGCGGTGCCAGATAGTAACCGCCACCAAAGCCGACAAACAAAAACAACAGCGCTGCGGCCGCTGCATAGGCCAGTGCGGGCACAAAAGACCGTCGTTGCGGCTGTATCAGTTCAGCCGGAATTTCGGGCGCAGCCGGGGCCTGTTCCAATAGAGACTTGAGCGAGGCGGTTAGGGCGTCCTGATCAAACGTGATCTGGTCCAGACGGGCATGAAGCGCAGCATCGGTCTTGAGCGCTTCGTTGATTTCTTCAATTGGCGCATGGTCGCTCTCGCCATCCAGATAGGCGACGAGCTGCTCATCACTGAATTTCTGTGCGTTGCTCATCCGGTTTTGTGATCCAGTTTGCCCATCGTCATTGAAAGCTTGGCGCGTCCCGCATGCAGCCTGCTCATCACGGTGCCGATTGGAATCTCAAGAATTTCAGCGGCCTCTGCATAGCTGTAACCTTCCACATAGACGAGCATGATGGTGGCGCGCTGAGCCTCCGGGAGGTCCATCACCTTCTTTAACACTTCACGCGTCAATAAATTCGATTCCGGTCCCGGTTTTTTATCCGGCAGTTCCACGTCTTCTATGGGCACGAGCCCACCGCCACGCCTTACGGCGTCGGACCGCACTTCGTTGAGCCAGATGCGCTGGGCCATGCGAAACAGCCAACGGTCCACATGGGTGTCAGCTTTGAAGAGGTGCGATTTTTCCATGGCACGTATGGCCGTGGACTGCGCCAGATCGTTGGCCCGGTCGGCATTTCCGGTCAGCGTGAGACAATATCGCCACAAGCGGGGATAGACAGCCTTCAGCCCTTCGGTCACCTGATCGTGTGTGCTCTTTTTTCCAAACATTCCGAATATCTGAGGCCGTCGGCGTGTTTGAACCATAATCGCCCGTTGAGCGTATGGACAACTAACAATTTGGAGAACACATCATGACAAGAACTGTGCTTCTGTCCGGCTTCACCGCAATTGGCATGGCCGCCGCCCTCACCATCATCGCCATGAGCGGCACAGCCTTTGCAGGCTGGTAAAATCGCAAGGTCAGTTTGAGGAGCCGATAGTGCTCTCGGCGCTCACCGTTCCTTGACGTAGGGCTGACCACCCGCGCGGGGCGGAATGGCTTTGCCGATGAAGCCGGCAAGGATGATCACGGTCAAAATGTAGGGCAGGGCCTGCATAAACTGACCTGGCACAACGAACGTGCCGATCTCAATGTTTTGGTAGCGGTTGCCAATTGCTTCCAGCAAGCCAAACAACAGACAGGCCCACAGTGCCTGCCAGGGGCGCCACTTGGCGAATATGAGAGCCGCAAGCGCGATAAAGCCGCGACCGGCAGACATTTCCTTCACAAATCCGGCAGCAAGTCCGGTGGCGAGATATGCACCGGCAATGCCGCACAGAAGGCCGCAAATCAGTACTGCTGAATAGCGCAGCCGGATCACCGAAATACCAGCTGTGTCCACGGCGGCAGGATTTTCCCCAACTGCCCGCAATCTCAGGCCAAACCGGGTTCGAAACAACACGTACCAGGTGACGGGAACTGCAAGCAGCGCGACGTAGACAAGGATCGTGTTGCCGGAAAGCACCTGCGAATAAAGAGGGCCGAAGACCGGGATAACTTCAATCGTGCTGGCAAATGGCAGATCAATGGGCTGGAATCGCGCTGCACCTTCGAGCGGCGGCGTGCGGCCACCCAGTTCAAACCAGCTTTGCCCCACCACAACTGTGATGCCCGCGGCCAGAAAATTGATAGCAACACCCGATATCAACTGGTTACCGCGCAATGAAATCGAGGCAAGCCCGTGGATGAGCGACAGGAACATGGAGGCGCAAACGCCGGCCAGGAAGCCCGTCCAGACCGAGCCTGAAACGGCGGCGATGGCAGCGGAATAAAACGCGGCTGCCAGCATCTTGCCTTCCAGGCCAATGTCAAAAATTCCAGCACGCTCAGAATAAAGCCCGGCCAGACAGGCAAGCAACAGCGGCGTTGCCAGACGCAGGGTGGAATCGAAGATCTGAAGAGCGGTTGCAAAATCCATCACGCCTGCCCCTTGCGCAATTTCAGGAACATTCTCTCCATCGGCATGCGTACGATGTTGTCGAGCGCGCCGGTAAACAGGATCACCATGGCCTGAATAACCACCACGAGCTCGCGGGAGACGGCCTTCATCTCGTATTCAAGCTCTCCACCGCCCTGATAGAGCATGCCGAAGAGAAGTGCTGCAAGAAGCACCCCAAATGGATGGGATCGTCCCATCAGGGCAACAGCGATGCCCACAAATCCCGCACCCTGAACGCTATCGACAACAAGGCGTTCCGCTTCACCCATCACAGCATTCACACCCATGAGACCGGCAAGACCACCTGAAATCAGCATCGTGATCATGGTGATGCGCACAGGGTTGATGCCGGCATAGACGGCAGCGGGCTCAGAATGACCGAAGGCGCGAATTTCATATCCGAGTTTGGTGCGCCAGATCAGGATATAGACAAGCAGGCAGCAAATGAGCGCCACAAAGAATGACACGTTCAGCGGAGCCGACTTGCGAAAACCGGCCCAGGCAAACCAGTCATGGGCAGAGGGCAGGCGTGCACCTTCCACAAAGCGGGCGGTTTCCGGCGACATCTGACCCGGCATCTTCAGCACATTGACGAGCAAGTAGACCAGAAGCGCGGAAGCGATGAAGTTGAACATGATCGTTGTGATCACGATGTGGCTGCCGCGTTTGGCCTGAAGGTAAGCAGGAACTGCAGCCCAGGCTGCTCCAAACAAAGAGCCGCCAATCACCGCCGCAGGCAGTGCCAGCGACCAATGCGGCCAGGGAAGCGCAAGACAAACCAGCGCCACACCAAGGCCGCCAAGAGCTGCCTGACCCTCTCCGCCAATGTTGAACAGGCGCGCATGAAACGCTACCGCCACGGCTAGACCGGTGAAAATGAAGTTGGTGGCATAGTAGAGCGTGTAGCCCCAGCCATAGGCAGACCCGACAGCGCCATTGACCATGATGCGCATGGCTTCGAACGGGTTTTCCCCGATGTAGAGAACCACGAGGCCGGACGCGATCAACGCCAGCAACAGATTGATGAGAGGAACCAGAATTATGTCGGCCCAGCGGGGCATCGCTTCCATATCAAGCGGCTCCGTTTTCCACACCGGCCATAAGCAGGCCAAGTTCACGTTCGTCGGTGTTTGCAGGATCGCGTTCACCCATGATGCGACCGTCAAACATCACGGCAATGCGGTCCGACAGGGACATGATCTCATCAAGCTCCACCGAAACCAGCAGGATGGCTTTGCCCTCGTCGCGCAACTGAACAATGCGCTGATGGATGAATTCGATGGCGCCAATGTCGACCCCGCGCGTGGGCTGGCCCACGAGCAACAATTCCGGATTGCGCTCAATCTCGCGCGCCAGAACGATCTTTTGCTGGTTGCCGCCCGAGAAATTCTTTGCGGTGAGTGCCGGATTTGGAGGGCGCACATCAAAGCGTTCCATTTTGCCAGCTGTATCACTGCGCACGGCCTCATTGTTCATGAGAATACCGCTTTGATAGTTGTCATCATGGTGATAGCCGAAAGCGGCGTTCTCCCACGCGTGAAAATCCATGATGAGACCGAGACGTTGCCGGTCTTCCGGGACGTGAGCAATACCGGCATCGCGCCGCGCCCTGCCATTGGCTTCTGACCCGTCAAGATCAACATCCTGGCCTGAAATGCGCACCGTGCCCGTGCCACCGGAGATGCCGCCAAGCACATCGAGCAGTTCCGACTGCCCGTTACCGGCAACACCGGCAATCCCGAGAATTTCCCCCGCTTTCACCGAAAGCGACACGTCTTTCAGCCGGTGTACGCCCTTGGAATCCGTGACGTTGAGGTTGGCAACCTCGAGTATGGTCTCGTCCGGGTTGGCGGGCTTTTTCTCCACTCGCAAAAGCACCTTGCGACCGACCATGAGTTCGGCAAGCTCTTCGGGTGAAGAGTCTGCGGTTTTGACGGTTGCCGTCATTTCACCACGCCGCATCACGCTCACGGTATCGGTGACATCCATGATTTCGCGCAGTTTGTGGGTGATGAGGATAATCGTTTTGCCTTCATCACGAAGGTTGCGCAAAATTCTGAACAGATGATCGGCCTCCGCCGGTGTCAGCACACCGGTGGGTTCATCAAGGATCAGAATGTCAGCGTGGCGATAAAGCGCTTTGAGGATCTCGACACGCTGTTGGTGTCCGACGCTCAGATTTTCAATGAGCGCATCGGGGTCCACATTGAGTTCATATTCATCAGCGAGCTCCGCCAGCAATTTGCGCGCCTTGGCCATGGACGGGCGCAGCAAGGCACCTTCTTCGGCACCCATGATGACGTTTTCAAGCACACTGAAATTTTCAACCAGCTTGAAGTGCTGGAACACCATGCCGATGCCGGCCGCAATTGCCGCCTGACTATCGGGAATTTGGGTGGGTTGCCCATTGATGAAGATTTCGCCGCTGTCGGCTTTATAGAAGCCGTAGAGGATCGACATCAGCGTGGATTTACCGGCTCCGTTTTCGCCGATAATGCCGTGGATCGTGCCGCGGGAAACCTGAAGGGAAATGTCTTTGTTGGCCTGAACCGGCCCGAATGCCTTGGATATCCCGCGCAGTTCGATCGCGAAATGATCGCCGTTGGCAGACATCTGAGGCGTTGGGGCGGCCTCGGCGGGCCGCCCCGATTGCGTTTCAGCTTGCATCAGTCGGATTAGTTGACCGGGCAGCTGTCGTTGGAGGTGTAGTCGTGCACCTTGATGTCGCCGGCAATGATTTTGGCGCGGGCTTCGTCAACCTTGGCCTTCATGTCAGCGGTAATGAGCTTTTCGTTGTGTTCATCAAGGGCATAGCCAACACCTTCGTTGGCGAGATCCATCACCTGAATTCCGGCTTTGAACTCGTTCTTGAAGACGTCATAAACGGCATTGTCCACGCGCTTCATCATTGAGGTAAGCACGGAGCCGGGGTGCAGATGGTTCTGGTTGCTATCAACACCAACAGAGAACACGCCCGCATCAGCGGCAGCCTGAAGAACACCAACGCCTGTACCGCCAGCGGCGGCATAAACAACGTCAGCGCCCTGGCTGATCTGCGCTTTGGTGAGTTCTGCGCCCTTCACCGGGTCGTTCCAGGCAGACGGCGTGGTGCCGGTCATGTTCTGAACCACTTTGGCATCCGGATTAACGGCCTTGACACCCTGGGCATAGCCGCAGGCAAATTTACGAATGAGCGGAACATCCATGCCGCCAATAAAGCCGACGGTGCCGGACTTTGAGGCCATGCCTGCAAGCATACCGACAAGATAGGAACCCTGGTGCTCGGAGAACACAATGGATTTCACGTTTGGCTGGTTGACCACCATGTCAACGATCGCAAACTTGGTGTCCGGATAGTCCGGGGCAACCTTGTCGAGCGTCGACGCATTGGCAAAGCCAAGGACAACGATTGGGTTTGCACCGCGTTCAGCCATTTTGCGCATGTTCTGCTCGCGCTGCGCTTCTGACTGGAGCTCGGTTTCGGAATAGCTGCCGCCGGTGTCTTTCACCCAGCGCTGAGCGCCATTGTAGGCTGCTTCGTTGAACGATTTGTCGAACTTACCGCCCAGGTCAATAATCAGACCCGGTTCTGCAAGGGCAGTTGTCGCCGACAGTGCAAGGGTTGCTGCAGCGGCAAGTACCGTTTTCATCAGTTTCATGAGTATCTCCCAATCAAGGTTACTGTCCCCTCACCCCTGCAATTCCAACAACAAATGCCAGGGCATGGCTGAAATGTGCCGGTAAACGGACCATCCCAGAGAGCCTTGCCTTGACTGCGGCTTATGACATCTCTGTGAACTACCCTTCATTCTTAGCGAGATGAAAGCGAATAGCAACGGGCTTTTTGATCATCCGGTAAAAACCTGTGCGGAGGTTCAGACCTTATTTCCCGCCAGATGGAAAGCGGTCCCAGAGCAGTTGAACCAGCGTCAGGATCAAAAAGGCGAGCGCTGCCCCGATGAGCAACGAAAACTCATTGTAGACCGACCGCCAGAACGGAAGTCCGCGGAAAAACTGCCGCCCCTGCGGCAACCAGTCGTTCCAACCAAAATAGAACAGGGCCAGCAGGGCGATGGTGATAATCAGGCCGAAGAGATGTTTCATCGAAATCATCGCTACTGCACCCTGATTGAGCTGGTGTCCATTTTGAACACCATCAGATCGCCGCGCCGTTCGATTTCGCCATCTGCAGACAATAGAACGGCAGTGTGTTTCAACAGATCAGGTGTCAGAGGGTTGCCCTCTTCGTCACCAATCAGGAAAAAGGATGCGCCTTCGACCTCGCCCTTGGAGACAAACACCGGCGGTATGCCACCAATCAGGCAGAGATTGGCGCAGGCCTTGTGCGCAAGTCCATTGCCGGGGCGCATGGCACCAACATAACATTTACCATCGCAAATCTCCCCTGAAAGGGTCCAGCGCCCAAGGCTGACAGTCTCATCGTCCAGTGGTGGCATATCGTCTTCCACCAGCTTCATGCTGCGCGGGTTGATTTGCATCATGTCGAGATCACCGCGCTGCAACAGCGCGCCGCGAACGGTGACCAGCTTTCCGTCAAATTTTTCAGCCTGTTGCTGTGCCCCGCGCTTGCCGGGTCCGGCAATCAGCATTGTGTGACCGTTGGGATAGCGTTTTCCGGGTGGAATGAAGATATGCGGGTAAGGCAGCGCCATCATTTTTCCGGTGATGGTCAGCCGACCGCGAAACGCTCCTTCACCAGGATCATTTTGTGTTGTGACAAATGACCATGCGGTACCGGCAAAAATACCAATCAACAGGGCGGAAATCAGTGGAACGAAGAGCTTCAGCCCCTCCGGGAGTTTCTTGCCCCAGCCAATGAAGAAACCATCATAGCGCTTGTCGCTCATGCTGCTGCTCCCTCAAGACGGATAGGCTCAACATAGGTGCCGGCCGGATTGGCTATCGGGTCGATCATCAAAACATCGCCGTCGAGGCGCAAATTGTACGTCGGCACTTTCTCCGTGAATGGCGGCGGCGAGCAACCGTCCTCCGGGCGATACTGATAGCCATGCCATGGACAGGTGATGCAGCCGAAGACAAACCGCCCTTCTCCAAGCGGGCCGTTCTGATGCGCACACAGATTGGAAATCGCCGAAATCTTGCCGTCATAGAGATAAACGGCGGCGCGTTCGCCATCCGGCAACACCATCACGCGCCCGCGTTTGTTCTCAAGTTCCGACACCGGGCACACGGGAACCCATTGGGCGGAGTCACCTGAAATCGTGTCCTGACGCGCTTCTGCAATCCCGGCATAGACATGAAGCACGGTCACAACCAGCGCGCCGCCCAGGAAAACAAGACCGAAGGCGGAAGAATTGACGTCCTGAAAATAGCCAAAGGCGACGTGTGCAACGAGCGCCGCATAGGCGAAGTAGATCCCCATATGCAGCGTCTTCCAGATCGCCGGCGTGAGAAAGCTCAGCCAGAAATCGTGGCTTGTTACCGCAAGGACAATCAGGATGAGAAGCGCCAGCACACCGAACAATTCGAATGGAAAACCAAGCAGTTGGCCGAAACTCACATTGGAGTTCAACAGCGCCACGAATTCATTGGTCGGTGAAAATGCAAAATACCAATCGAGCACATAGCCCGCATGGGTCAGGGCAACGAGGCAGGTCAGCACGCCGAAATGGCGACGATTGTACAAAAGAGGCAAAAATCGTCGATCCAGCCGCGCCAGCGGGCCAATGCACAATATGATTGTCAGCATCAGGAACGCGCAGGAACCAAAGGCGCGCATGCGCAGGATTGGCGTTTCAACGGGGCGGGATGCGTCGTGAAAGTCAGGCGCCCATTTCAGGAAAACGAGAAGATAAAGCACCGTGCCAACAATGAGCACGGCGTCGTAGAAATATTTGTTCTTGTTCCAAAGGATGGGGCGGTAAGCGCTGCTCATGAACCGTTCCCCGCCGCTGGCTCGGAAATCTGAACCGGACTAGAAAGATCGTCCGGCGATTGTTTGACCCAAACCGCCGATAGAATGATCAACGGGATGAGAACAGCCAGAACCGACCAGATCCGCGAATGGCTTTTGCGCAAGGCGTTTTTCACGTGTCTTCCCCTTGCGATCCGCTATCCGCTGCCGGACATCCATCGCGCTTCAATTTTTCCAGGGTCCACCAGCGCCACAAGACCAAAGGCCAAAGCACAAGGATGCCTGGCACCAGCAGGGGTCGGAATGCATAGGCATTGTGAGATGCAGGATCAATCCGGTCGATGCCAACAAAGAGAAACAGGACGGCGACGAGAAGCCCGGCATAAAGCCAGTATTCGACCAGGCTCACAATCAGTTCGGCAAAAGTCATTTAGAATATCAAACCAATTCAGCGTCGGTGATGATTTCCACCAGGGCGGGACCATCATAGGCAAGCGCTTCAGAAATCACAGCATCAAGTTCACTCGGGTCGGTTACCCGAACGCCGTGCCCACCACAAAGACGGGCAAAGGCTGCAAAGGATGGATTGTGAAGGTCCGTTTCCCACACCGGCCACTCACCGGATCGCTGCTCTTTGGAGATCTTTCCCAGCTGTGAGTTGTTCAACAAGATATGGGTGATGTTCATGCCGTATTTCACGGCGGTGGTGAAATCCATCGGATATTGCCCGAACCCGCCATCGCCCGAGATGGAGATCACCTTGCGGCCTTTGTATTCTTCAAAGTCTTGAGTGGCGCTCCAGGCACCAATTGCTGCCGGAAAGCCGAACCCGATGGACCCCAGATAGCCGGACATCAGCACCCGCTGGCCTCTAGGTTCGAAGTATCGGCCAAAGGAGTAGGTGTTGTTGCCCACATCAACGGCGATGATTGCATCGTCCGGGCAAAGGTGTGTGAGCGATTTGAACACCGATGCGGCATTGATGCCATTGCCCAAATCCTCACCAAGCCGGGTTTCTTTTTCTGCCCGCCAGATGGCCCAGCGGTCTGCAAGCTCGCTGATCTGATCATCGGCTTGCGGGCTCTTGGTAAGGCCTGGTGCAATCGCTTCGCAGAACGCACCAAGTTCACCCCAAACCGGCAGGGTGACGGGATGGAACTTGCCAAGTTGCATGCGCTCAAAGTCGACCTGAATGATCTTTTTGCCACGATTGATGCCGGTGTGATTTGAAAAGGAGGTACCAAGCGCAATCAGAAGATCGGCTTCGTTCATGAACCAGCTCGCGATGGGCGTGCCGGACCGGCCAAGAACACCTGCCGCGTTTGGGTGGCTGTCTGAAATCAGCCCCTTCGCCTTGAAGGTGGTCATAATCGGAGCGTCGATCTTTTCCGCGAAGGCGATGATTTCCGGCATGGCATCAACCGCACCATGGCCGAGCACAATCGACGGGCGCTTTGAAGCCGCAATCATTTCGGCGGCTGCTGAAACATCCTTTGTCGACGGTGTGATGTCAGTTCTTCCCAACCGCCCCTCGGGCGAACGTGCCTTGGCTTCACTTGGTACGGTCTGCACATCATCCGGGAAGATAAGATGCGCCACGTCCCGCTCCACCAATGTCGTTTTGCACGCGAGCGACATCAGTTCCGCATGGTTCGACGAGGTGAGAACAGGCTGCGAGAATTTTGAAACCGCATCGAAGGCCGATTTTAGATCAATGTCCTGAAAAGCACCGGGACCAAACACTTGCGTTTGCACCTGCCCGGTGAGGGCAAGCACAGGCGCCCGATCAACCTTTGCGTCCCACAGCCCGGTCAAAAGGTTGGTGGCGCCGGGTCCGGCAATGGTAAGACACGCCGCTGGCCTGCCGGTCAGTTTGCCATAGGCGGATGCTGCAAACGCCGCGGCTCCCTCGTGGCGAACGCCAACATAGCCGATATTGCCCGCGTTGGACTGCAAGCGAAGCGCGTCTGCAAGGCCAAGATTGGAATGACCGACCATGCCAAACACCCGCTTCACGCCCCAATTGACCATGGTTTCGGCCATCACATCCGTGACCGTTCGCGTACGCGGTGGTTCTGCCTCCAGCCCGACGAAGATCTCGCCATCCTCGATCTTGAGGGGATAGATCTTCTGCCCCGTATCCTCATGACCACCGGGAGGCGCACCGGTGAGCGGGTCAAAGTCCCAGCCGTGCCAGGGACAGCGGATCCAGCACTTTCCATCGACACCTTTTTCGATGGAACCCTCACCAAGCGGGCCTTTCTGGTGTGGGCAATGATTGTCCATTGCCGCCCACTGACCGTCAAAATGGGACAGGCAGATCGAGACCGTGCGGGCGGTCACGGTCTTGACGCGACCTTCGGGGAGGTCGGATTCGTTGGCGACTTTGATCCAGTCGAGTTCGGTGTCACTCATGGTTGGGACTCACTGTTTGAATGCTCTTGATTGTTGGTGCGCTGTCGGTCAGTTCAGGCCACCGAAGGCAACGCCGGAAAGCTCCGCAATATCCTTTTTCCAGGTGGTGAGGTCGGTGCTCGAAAAGTCCGACATATGAGAATGGCCGCAGGCGCGCGCCATCACCTGCATCAGTTCTACTGACGCTTCGAAGAAATTGGTGAGCTGGCGAGCGGATTTCTCTACCACAAGGCGGCTGACCAGTTCCGGTTTTTGCGTCGCAATTCCGACAGGACAATTGTTGGTGTGACAGGCGCGCATGGCGATGCAGCCAATCGCCTGCATGGCGGAGTTTGATAGAGCAATCGCATCCGCACCCAGCGCCAGCGCTTTGACAAAATCGGCGGGTTTGCGCAGGCCGCCAGTGATCACCAGCGAGGTGTTCTTCCGGTCAGACTGGTCAAGATGCTTTCTTGCGCGGGCGAGTGCGGGAATTGTCGGAACAGAGATATTGTCCCGAAAGATGATCGGTGCCGCACCCGTGCCGCCGCCGCGTCCGTCGAGAATGATATAGTCGACACCGACCTCCAAAGCGGCATCGATGTCTTTCTCAATGTGCTGGGCGGACAGCTTGTAGCCGATTGGAATACCACCGGTTCGATCGCGCACTTCGTCGGCAAAATCCTTGATCTGCGAGACTTCCGTCCATTCCGGAAAGCGCGGTGGCGAGATGGCGTCATCTCCGGGATTGAGGCCGCGCACCTCAGCAATCTTGCCCTTCACCTTTTTGCCGGGCAGATGACCGCCCGTACCCGTCTTTGCACCTTGCCCTCCCTTGAAGTGGAAGGCCTGAACCTTGCTGAGCTTGTCCCAGTCAAAGCCGAACCTGGCAGAGGCAAGTTCATAGAAATAGCGTGAGTTGGCCTCCTGCTCCTCCGGCAGCATACCGCCCTCGCCGGAACAGATGCCCGTACCTGCCAGTTCCGCGCCGCGCGCCAGCGCAATTTTTGCCGGTTCGGACAGGGCGCCAAAGCTCATGTCCGAAACGAAGAGTGGGATATCGAGCTTCAGCGGTTTTTGCGCGTTGGGCCCGATCACCACATCGGTGCCCACAGGATCTCCATCGAGCAATGGTGCCTTGTGGAGTTGGGCTGTGAGGATTTGGATATCATCCCAGTCGGGAAGCTGATCGCGCGGCACACCCATGGCATCGACGCGACCATGGTGTCCGGTCTTGCTCAACCCATCACGGGCATATTGTTGGATCAGCCCATTGTAGGGTTCTTCCGGTGTGCCGTGGCTCGTATCCGCATAAAGACCCAGATAGGATTCGCGATTGAACGGTTGGGGGTGTTCGACCGCCCAAGCGCTGATTTCATCCTCATCGACAAGGATCCTGTCGTCTTCCACCCACGAAGAGAATTTGGGCAGAGCTTCCTTGTTGTTATATTCCGAAACGCCGCCATCGATGCGATAATCCCAATAGTGCAAGCCACAAACCAGATTGTTGCCGCGTACGAACCCGTCGGACATCAGCGCGCCGCGGTGCAGGCAGCGTCCATAAAACACTGATACTTCGTCGTCAAAACGCACCACCACCAGATCAACCTCGCCGACAAGGGCATAAGTCGGTTTGCGGTCCTTCAAAGTGCTGTAGGCGGCGATGGGCGTTTTCTTCATCGAGTGTCCCTCTAGATGTCTATGCGCTCGTTGCTTCTGCGAGCGTTGATTGTGATTGTTGTTTTTGGCGAGCAGCAAACCATTTTGCTGCTGGTTGTGCGGAAACGCCGTGCAATAGGGCGGATATCCAGACCGCGTTGACAGCGATGTGAAGAATGGGTTCGCCCATGGATTGATCAATTTTCTCCACCACCAGAAGCGCGAAGAGGGCAGTCGCTAGCCCCCTCGGGCCGAACCATCCGAAGAACAGTCGCGTGGTGGGGGATGCGTCCGATCCGATGAGCGAAACATAGATTGCGAGCGGTCGCACAATGAAAAGGCTCAGCAGGATCAATGCGAGCATTTGTGCATCAAGATGGGTGATAGCTTCCGGGACAAGAACGAGACCGAGCAGAAAGAAAGCCGCCCAGGTGACACCCTGCCCCTCACTTTCCGTGAATTCGAAGATGAACTTGCACTTGTCCTTGACCACATCGCCGAAACACAGGCCGGCAACAAAGGCAGCAATGAATCCATTGCCGCCGATGGCGTTGGCGCCCAGATAAGCTGACACGGCAAGCGCCACGGCGCCCACACCCTCGTAGGGTTCGGACGTGTAGTCCCGATCTTTGGCCCACAGGAGAACTTTCCCTCCGACAATGCCAAAAACGATGCCGGCAAGGGGGCCGAGGATCAGTTGCCCTGCTCCAAAGAGCAGCCAGTCCGTTCCGTTCGACACCATCATGTCTGCGGTCAGGCTGGCGAACAACAAGATGATTGGGAGCGCCAACCCGTCATTCAGGCCGCTCTCAACGGTCAGGGCACGGCGCACCCGCTCGGGGACCAGCGTGTTTGTAACCACCGCCTGCCCGAGTGCGGCATCGGTTGGCGCGAGAATGGCAGCAACCAGAACAACCCCCACAAATGGCATGGCGCCGAGCAGCGGCCATGCGGCCAGCGATCCCAACAGGATCGTCAATGGCAGGCCGATCAAAAGCATCCGCAGCGGCCAGATATTGCGCTGACGCAACGCCTTCAAATTCGTTTGAGCTGCGTCGAGAAACAGAAGCAGGATTAACGCAACCTCTGCCACCAAGTGCAGCGCGTGATCCGATGCGCCTTCCGGCATAATTCCGGCTTTCGAAAGCAGGAACCCGAACAGAATGAAAAGCATTGGCGCGGTGACGATTGTCTTCGAGACCCGGTTTGCAATCATGCAAAAGCCGAGCGTGAACAATGTCAGAAGCAGCAGTCCAATCGTCATTGACCCCGTTTGCCTTCCAGAGCCGTTCCCCGTTCGATGGAATCATCGAAAGGACAAGGAACCGCGACAAAGCAAATGCCAGGAGCGCGGAAGCGTTTTTGTGAAACGGTGATGCGCTCCTAACAAATCAGTTCAAATAGCTGCCCCTGTGCACGAGGTTGGATAGATCGATGGGCGTTGTCAAACCTCGCGCGATGACATTTGATCAACTTCTGCGCAACCGGCCTATTTCGGACGCTTCTGCTTGCGTCCGTAGAGCTCCAGCCGATGGCTGGTGAGCTCATAGCCAAGTTTGGCCGCGACCTCCTCCTGAAGCTTTTCGATAAGCTCCGACGTAAATTCGATAACATCTCCAGTGTCGATGTCGATGAGGTGATCGTGATGGTCTGCCGCGGCGTGCTCATAGCGCGCCCTTGCGCCATCGAATGCGTGACGGTGCACAATGCCACAATCTTCCAACACCTTGATTGTGCGATAGACTGTGGGGAGGGAAATCCCGGGCTCGATTTTTCGTACCCGGCGGTGCAGCTCCTCCGCATCGGGATGGTCGCTGGTTTTCGACATCACCTGAAGAATCGCACGCCGTTGCGCGGTCAGTCGCAGCCCGGCCTTCTTCAGGCTCTTTTCAAGATCATCAATTTTGGGTGGTGATGACGTCATGAAATCTGGCTGGATCCGAATAGGGAGCGCAGTGTGAATTGGCGTTGAGCCTTCTTTTACGTCGCATGGCTCCGTGGTTGCAAATAATTGAACCTCACACACGTTGCACCTTATGCAAGGAAAATCTCCTTATTGCAAACGATTTGCAATTACGATAAGACGTCCTTACCTGCCCAGTCAGGTTCCGTTCTCCGCTCTACAATTGGTTCAAATCATGTTGCGTCGACATTCGAATTTTGCACTGGCATTGCTGGCTTTGGTCAGCATCAACTTTGCTGCCATCGCTCCGGCACTGGCCAAGATCAAGGTGGCCACAAGTTTCACGATCATCGCCGACATGGCCCGCAATGTGGCGGGTGCTGCTGCAGATGTGGTCTCGATCACCAAGCCGGGTGCGGAGATTCACAACTATCGCCCCACCCCCGGCGACATTCTGAAGGCCCAGGACGCAGACCTCATTCTCTGGAACGGGCTCGGACTTGAACTTTGGTTCGAGCGGTTTTTCAAGCGCCTCGATGGTGTGGAGGCTGTGGTGGTCAGCGAGGGCGTGGAGCCCATGGGCATCGCCCGTGGGCCGTACGAAGGGAAGCCCAATCCCCATGCCTGGATGTCGCCATCGGACGCGCTTGTTTATGTCAACAACATTGAGCGGGCGCTTGCGAAGGCCGATCCGAACAATGCAGCAACCTACAAAGCCAATGCGGAGGCCTACCGGGCAAAAATTCGCGCCCGTGTTGATCCGCTGCGCCAGCTCATCGCCAAAGTGCCGGAAGAAAAGCGCTGGCTGGTTTCCAGCGAAGGTGCATTCTCCTATCTGGCACGGGACTTTGGCCTGAAAGAGCTTTACCTTTGGCCAATCAATGCTGATGCGCAGGGAACTCCAAAACAGGTTCGCAACGTCATTGATACCATCCGCGCCGAAAGGATCGGCGTCGTGTTTTCCGAAAGCACGGTCTCTCCGAAGCCCGCGCAACAGGTCGCTCGGGAAACCGGAGCGCTCTATGGAGGTGTCATCTATGTGGATTCACTTTCCACGGCTGACGGTCCCGTACCGGATTATCTGACCCTGCTGGGCGTCACGGTTGAGACCATCGTCACCGGCCTTCTGAAAGCTGAAGGTCTGTAACGAATGTCCGACACGGCTCATCCCGCCCTGCGGGTTGATGATATCACCGTCACCTATCGCAACGGCCACACGGCCCTGAATGACGTCAGCTTTGAAATCCCTGCCTCCTCGATATGCGCATTGGTGGGGATCAATGGTTCAGGCAAGTCCACGCTTTTCAAGGCGATCATGGGATTTGTGCCGCTTGCTAAGGGTGAGGTTCACATCCTTGGTGGTCGGGCCGGGCGGGCGCTGAAACGCAATATTGTCTCTTATGTTCCTCAGAACGAAGATGTGGACTGGGATTTCCCCGTGCTGGTTGAAGACGTGGTGATGATGGGGCGCTACGGCCACATGAATTTTCTGCGCATGGCCACGCGTCGCGATCACGAGATGGTTGAACAGGCGCTCGACCGGGTCGGAATGGCCGATTATCGAAAGCGACAGATTGGCGAACTGTCAGGCGGGCAAAAAAAGCGGGTCTTTCTGGCCCGCGCACTGGCACAAGAGGGCCGCGTGATCCTGCTCGATGAGCCTTTCACCGGTGTCGACGTAAAAACCGAGGATGCGATTGTCGAACTCATGCGCGCCCTGCGCGATGAAGGTCACATGATGTTCGTTTCCACCCACAATTTGGGGAGTGTGCCTGAGTTTTGCGACCGCACCGTTTTGATCAACCAAACGATTCTTGGTTCCGGCAAGACTGAAGAGGTGTTCACCCAGGCCAATCTCGAGCGCGCCTTTGGTGGGGTGCTCCGCCACTTTGTGCTGGGCGGCACCGATCTCCATGACGACGAGGACAGCCGTCAGGTCACCGTTATCACCGACGATGAGCGGCCGTTCGTGCTCTACGGAGAAAAGGACGAGGCGGAAGACGCCCAGGCCCAAAACGGTCGCGATCAATGAGCGTCCTTTTCGAGCCTTTCACCTACACCTACATGCTGAACGCCATGTGGGTCAGTGCGCTGGTGGGTGCGGTGTGCGCCTTTCTTTCCGCCTATCTGATGCTCAAGGGCTGGTCATTGATTGGCGATGGGTTGTCCCACGCCATCGTGCCAGGTGTGGCCGGGGCTTACATGCTGGGACTTCCTTTTGCCCTTGGAGCCTTTCTCGCTGGAGGGCTTGCGGCCCTTTCCATGCTGTTTTTGAACCAGCGAACCCGGCTGAAAGAGGATGCGATCATCGGGCTGATCTTCACGTCGTTCTTTGGCCTTGGCCTGTTCATGGTGTCGCTATCGCCTGCGTCGGTGAACATCCAGACCATCATTCTGGGAAATATTCTGGCAATCACGCCGTCCGATATTCTTCAACTGGCGATCATCGGACTGGGCTCGCTCGCCGTATTGCTCGTTAAATGGAAGGATCTGATGGTCGCTTTCTTTGATGAAAACCATGCCCGCTCGATTGGTCTCAATCCGGCCATGCTGCGGGTTTTGTTTTTCACCCTGCTTGCCGCATCCACCGTCGCGGCCTTGCAGACGGTCGGAGCGTTTCTGGTAATCGCAATGGTGGTGACGCCGGGCGCGACGGCCTATCTTCTGGCCGACCGATTTCCCAACGTGATCATCATCAGTGTTGCGATTGGCGCACTCACAAGCTTCGTTGGCGCCTATGTCAGCTACTTTCTCGATGGTGCGACAGGCGGCATCATCGTGGTTTTGCAGACGACGGTCTTCCTGCTTGCCTTCCTGTTTGCACCCAAGCATGGCCTTCTCGAAACCCGCCGCAAGGCGGCGCAGGCGTTGGAGAAGGCGTCATGATCGAGACGCTCACATCGATCTTTTCGCTCACCTTCATGCAACAGGCGCTGATCATCACCATGCTTGTGGCGGTGGCGTCTGCGCTATTGTCGTCCATTCTGGTGCTCAAGGGCTGGTCGTTGATGGGAGATGCCGTCTCCCATGCCGTCCTGCCAGGCATTGTGATTGCCTATATACTGGCGATACCGCTGGCGATTGGTGCCTTTGCCGCCGGCATGTTCTGCGCGATTGCGGTTGGGTATCTGTCCGAAAACAGCCGGGTGAAACAGGACACCGTCATGGGGGTGGTGTTTTCTGGAATGTTCGGCCTGGGCGTGGTTCTCCACACCAAGATCGAAACCAATGTGCATCTCGACCATATTCTGTTTGGCGATATGCTGGGGGTCGACTGGCAGGATATTCTGGAAACGGGCGTCATTGCCCTTGTCTGCACTCTGGTGTTGGTGCTCAAGCGGCGAGACTTTCAGCTCTACGCATTTGATCCGCAGCACGCACGGGCCGTGGGCCTGCCGGTATCAGTGCTGCACTATGTGTTGCTGGCGATATTGTCGTTGACAATTGTGGCCGCGCTCAAGGCGGTCGGCATCATATTGACAATTGCATTTCTGATCGCGCCGGGGGCGATTGCTTTTCTGCTGACAAACAGGTTTGAACGAATGATGGCCGTGTCTGTCATGGTTGCGAGTACTTCATCCCTCGTCGGGATCACCGCCAGTTTTTTCCTCGACAGTGCACCAGCACCGACAATAGTGCTGGTGATGTCGATTATCTTTGTCGGAGCATTTTTATTCGCTCCGGGGCGCGGGATTTTGGTTTCCCGCGCTTGAGGTCAATTATCGGCCGTTGCGGCGGTAAGCGGCGATGTCGAACTTGGTCAGACCGATATCTTCCAGCTCGTGAGCGGACAGCCGATTGAGTTCTGCCACTGTTCTGCGGCGAGAGTTCCAGTCGCGAATGCGTTTGCCGAGATCCAACATGGGACCATCCTTTCTTGGTTTTTTGGTTTTGGATTGAGTTTCACGCGCGCGGCGCTCCTCAGAGCCGTGCGGTTTCACTAAAGGCCATATGGTCTGCGCAGCCGTGTTTGAGAAGTCATCCGAATTCATGACAGCCCTGCAACAGGAACATAGCGAAATGATTGATCTCCGGCGCAGTTTCCATTGACGTAAACGTCAAAACTGGAGATGGTGCCCCCAATCACGGGAGGATGAATGCCGGTACTTCAGTCGAAACTTGCGGAGCGTTCGCAGGCGTATGAAACCAACCATGCGGCCATGTCAGATCGGTTGGCCAATGTTCGTGATCTGGAAGCCAAGGTTCGCGCCAATTCGGCCTCCAAAAAGGAGCGGTTTGCATCTCGCGGACAGATCTTGCCGCGTGAACGCGTGGAACGGCTGCTGGATCGCGGCACACCCTTCATCGAATTGTGCACCCTTGCCGGCTACAAGATGCATGATGATGACGGCGACAGAAACATCTGCGGTGGCGGGCTCATCGCAGGCATTGGAACCGTCGGTGGCAAACGTTGCATGGTGTCAGCAAGTGATTCCGCGATACGGGGCGGTACGATTGCGCCTATGGGATTGAAGAAATCCCTGCGCCTTCAGGAAATTGCGCTTCAAAACAAGCTTCCTCTCATCAATCTTGTGGAATCAGGTGGCGCAAACCTGATGTACCAGGCCGAGATTTTCATCGAAGGCGGGCGCACCTTTGCCAATCAGGCAAGACTGTCGGCAGCTGGCATCCCTCAGGTTTCCGTGGTGCATGGATCGTCGACCGCCGGTGGGGCCTACCTTCCGGGCCTTTCCGACTATGTGATCCTTGTCAAAGAGCGCTCCAAGATTTTTTTGGCCGGGCCACCGTTGGTCAAAGCCGCTATCGGTGAAGATGCAACGGACGAGGAACTGGGTGGGGCGGACGTGCATGGTCGCATCACGGGCCTTGGCGAGTTTATAACCGAAGACGATCGACAGGCGATTGCCACGGCCCGCGAACTGATGGCTCATCTCAACTGGGATGAAAGGGGTGCCGCTTCCTGCAATGCCGACAATGCACCGGCCTATGATGTTGAAGAACTGATGGGCATTGTCCCGGAGGACGACAAAACGCCCTTTGACATGCATGAGGTCATTGCCCGGCTGGTCGACCGTTCAGCCTTCTTGCCATTCAAAGGTGAGTATTCGCCGGATACGGTGTGCGGCTATGCAGCGATTGGCGGCTCGAAGGTCGGGATCATCGCCAACAATGCGCCAATTATGCCCACCGGATCATTGAAAGCGGCACAGTTTATCCAGCTTTGCGATCAGTCCAACACCCCGCTCGTGTTCCTGCAGAATACCACCGGCTACATGGTGGGCAAGGAAGCCGAACATGACGGTGCCATCAAGCATGGATCCAAGATGATCCAGGCCGTCGCCAACGCACGGGTTCCAAAGTTCACAATTGTGATCGGCGGATCATTCGGGGCGGGCAATTACGGCATGTGCGGAAGAGGTTTTGATCCACGGTTCATTTTCGCCTGGCCTTCCGCCCGCACTGCCGTCATGGGCGGCGAACAGGCGGCGAAAGTGATGGAAATCGTTTCCCGTAACAAGTTTGAACGCATGGGTCAGAAAATCGATGAGGATATGCTTGCGCGCATGTCCGGCGAGATCGTCAAGCGTATGGATGTGGAATCAACGGCGCTCTATGGCACCGCCCGCCTTTGGGATGATGGCATTATCGACCCTCGCGACACACGAAAAATTCTGGCCGAGTGCCTGAGCATTGCCGCAGAAGCGGACCGACGCGAACTGCAGCCCAATGCATTTGGCGTGGCACGACTGTGACCGTTTAGAAAGCGAAGACTATGCTGTTTACGCCTGAACATGAGGAATTGCGCAAGACGGTTGCCCGTTTTGTCGACACGGAAATCAACCCACATGTGGACGAGTGGGAAGAAGCGGAACAATTTCCTTCCCACGACCTGTTCAAGAAACTGGGTGATCTCGGGCTGCTTGGCATCAAATACGACACCGCCCATGGTGGGCTGGGGCTCGATTTTTCCTATTCGATGGTGATGGCCGAGGAACTGGGCCTCGTCAGTTGCGGCGGCGTTCCAATGGCAATCGGCGTGCAGACGGATATGTGCACACCGGCCCTCAACCGCTTTGGGTCAGACCATGTGAAAGAGACATTCCTTGCGCCTGCCATTGCAGGGGATGTGGTGGGATGTATCGGCGTTTCTGAGCCCGGCGGTGGCTCCGATGTGGCGGCGGTCAAGACAACGGCGCGCAAGGACGGCGATGACTATGTGATCTCCGGCACCAAGATGTGGATCACCAACGGCATGAAGGCCGACTGGTGCTGTCTGCTGGCAAACACGTCGGAAGGGAAAGTTCACGCCAACAAATCGCTGATCATGGTGCCGATGGATTCCCCCGGCATCGAGCGACAGAAGATCAAAAAAATCGGCATGAACTCGTCGGACACCGCGCAACTGTTCTTTGACGATGTGCGCGTGCCCCAGCGCAATCTGATCGGTCAAGAAGGTCACGGCTTCATGATGCAGATGCTGCAATTTCAGGAAGAACGGCTGTGGGCGGCAATGAATTCGCTGAAGGCGCTGGACAGACTGATTGATCTGACCATCGAGTATACAAGCGAGCGATCCACCTTCGGCAATCCGATCCTCAACAATCAGGTTGTTCATTTTCGACTGGCCGAATTGCGCACGGAAGTTCAGGCCCTGCGCTCGCTTTCCTGGGATGCGGTCGAACAATATGTGGCCGGTCGCGACGTGACCAAAATGGCATCCATGGCGAAACTGAAGACCGGACGGCTGATGCGTGAAGTGGCGGATTCCTGCCTGCAATATTGGGGTGGCATGGGTTTCACGTGGGACAACCCCATTTCCCGCAGCTTCCGCGACGGACGGCTGGCCTCAATTGGCGGCGGTGCAGATGAAATCATGCTTGGCATTATCTGCAAGCTCGAAGGCACGCTTCCCGGTACCTCAAACCGCTGATTGGGACATCAAGTGAGCAGAATTTCCAAACTTCTGATCGCAAATCGCGGCGAAATCGCTTGCCGGGTGATGGCAACGGCTCACAGGATGGGCATTGCTACGGTCGCGGTCTATAGCGATGCTGACCGATCTGCCCTTCACGTGAAACAGGCCGACGAGGCGGTGCACATCGGCGGATCAATGGCCTCGCAATCCTATCTCAATGGCGAGGCAATTATTGCCGCTGCAAAGGCCACCGGGGCAGATGCGATCCATCCTGGGTATGGTTTTCTGTCGGAGAATGCAGCGTTTGCGCAGGCCTGCAGCGATGCGGGGCTGATTTTTGTCGGGCCACCGGTGAAGGCCATCGCAGCCATGGGTGACAAGGCGCAGGCCAAGGCACTGATGCGGGACGCAAGCGTGCCGGTGGTGCCGGGTCTGGAATCTGGCGACATGAGCGACGACGTGCTTGCGAAAGCGGCTAAAGACATCGGTTTTCCCTTGCTGATTAAAGCCGCAGCGGGCGGCGGTGGTCGTGGCATGCGCCGGGTCGATGTAGAACTGGATTTTGCTGAAAGCTTGCAATCGGCGCGGCGTGAGGCCCAGAATGCATTCGGCGATGGTGCCGTCCTTCTGGAGAAGCTGATCACCGGTGGGCGCCACATCGAAGTACAGGTGTTTGGCGATACTCATGGAAATATCATTCATCTGGGCGAACGTGACTGTTCCGCCCAGCGCCGCCATCAAAAGGTGATTGAGGAAGCGCCATCACCGTTTGTTTCGCCGGATCTGCGCGAGCGGCTTGGACAAAGCGCGGTCGCTGCCGCGCGAGCCGTCGACTATGTGGGCGCCGGAACGGTTGAGTTCATCGTTGATCAGGATGGCGGATATTATTTTCTTGAAATGAACACCCGGCTTCAGGTGGAGCACCCGGTCACCGAATGCATCACCGGCCATGATCTGGTGGAGTGGCAGTTAAGTGTGGCAGCGGGGAACCCCTTGCCGGCCTCTCAGGATCACATTGCCCTTGATGGTCATGCCATCGAAGTGCGGCTTTATGCGGAGGATCCGACCAACGGATTTCAGCCACAAACCGGGCGGATTGCGCGCTGGGAACCGACAGAAACACCTTCTGTCAGAATTGATGCCGGCATTGAAGAAGGGGATGAAGTCACTCCGTTTTACGACCCGATGGTCGCCAAGATCATCACCCATGGCAAAACACGCGATCAGGCGATTGCAGCGCTTGTGAAGGCGCTGGATGAAAATCCACTTTATGGTGTCACCAACAACGCTGATTTTCTGCGCAGCCTACTGTTGTCAGAGCCATTTCTGAATGGAGCGGTAACGACCGATCTGATTGACCAGTGGATTGAAGAGGGACATCCCAGCCTGACGAAGCCCGAGGCCAGCTCCCGCTCGATCGCTGTGGCCGCAGCCATCGCTCTTCATAAGAACGGCAGTGACTGGTTCCGCTCGACCGGCGCAGCAGAATATCCCTTGGATTTGAGTTGCGATGGGCAGGACCACACCGTCCGCGGAGTGTTTGAGGGCAGCGGGCTTGCCGCAATCCAGGTGGGTGATGATCGCATCGACATCAAAATGCTGGGTGTTGGCGACAGATCTGTTCACTTGGAACTTGATGGTGTGACGCAAACGGTGCGCTATTGCGATCCCGGCAACGAAATCTGGTTCTTGCACCAGGGTCATACATGGCGGTTTGAAGAGCCGGATTTGCTTGCCGGTTCCGGCGACGCCAGTGATCCCGGGCGAATTGCAGCGCCTGTTGCGGGTCTTGTGCGGGAAATCAGGGTCTCAAAGGGCGATCACGTTCAAAAGGATCAGGTCGTGATCGTGCTTGAAGCAATGAAGATGGAAAACGCACTCATGGCTGCGACCGACGCACAGGTGACCGGCGTCAATGTTTCGGTCGGTGATCAGGCTTCGGTCGGCGATGTACTGGTGGAGCTTCAACCGTATGCGATGGAATAGGACACCAGTCCGGCCATAACCAAAAGCGTCATCAACAAGATCATCATGTTTCTTACTCCTGTGCGCACAGGTGCAAGGAGTGGTTTCCTTCACGCCAATCGCACTTCTCGTTGTCGCAACCGGGCTCGGCAAAGCCCGGTCGATGAGAAGTTTGAGATGGGTAACCTTAAGGAAGCCTTAAAGACGGCTCACAATCAGAACCGTTTCACAAGTGATTGACCAAACCGGATCCCTGCGTGATCAGCCGACGGAGTTCAGGCTGCGGCTGAGCGAACGGCCTCGATCACACGGTCCTGCGTCGCTTCATCCATGTAAGGATGCATCGGCAGGCTGAGCACACGCTTGGACAGGCTTTCAGAGTTGGGAAGCCCGGTGGAAACCGATGGGCAATCCGCATATGCCGTCTGCTGGTGCAGCGGGAGTGGGTAATAAACCACTGATGGTACACCCTTTTCCTTCAATGCAGCCTGCATGTCGGCCTGTGTCAGCCCGTCCTCAAGTTTGACTGTGTACTGGGCCCAGACCGACCGGCACTCATTTGGTGTGTGGGGTGTCGTCAGCTTCAGACCTGCCAGGCCGGAATTGTAGCGGCTGGCGATCCGGTTGCGCGCTTCAATCTCCTCGGCATAGGCCGCCAGCTTCGGACGCAGGATTGCGGCCTGTAACGTGTCGAGGCGACTGTTCATGCCAATGCGCACATTGTCATATTTGTCAGTGCCTTTGCCGTGCACGCGCAGGGAGCGGATCATCGCGGCAAGATCATCATCATTGGTGAAGATCGCACCGCCATCGCCGTAACAACCGAGCGGTTTAGCAGGGAAAAACGAAGTTGTGGTGAGATCACCAATCGAACCCGTGATGCGGCCCTTATATGTTGCACCAAATCCTTGAGCGCTGTCGCAAATGATCTTCATACCATTTTCGGCAGAAATGGCCTCAATCGCATCATAGTCGGCCGGAAGACCGAACAGATCGACCGGAATAACCACAGCTGGGTTCAACCCGGCTGCCTTTGCGTCAGCAATGGCCACTTTCAGATTTTCCGGGTCGATATTGAATGTGTCGTCTTGGCAATCGACAAAGAACGGCGTGGCACCGAGGCTCGGCACGACTTCCGCTGTAGAAGCAAACGTGAAGCTTGGGACAAAAACCGCGTCCCCTGGACCCACATTCAGCGCCATCAGAGCAAGCTGCAGTGCATCTGTACCGTTGGCGCAGCCAATGCCATGCTTCGCACCGCAAAAAGCAGCGGCTTCCTGCTCAAACTGAGCGACTTCCGGTCCCATGATGTATTTTCCATGGGCGAGAACCGTCGCGATGGCCTCATCAATATCGGCCTTGAGATGTTTCTGCTGAGCTGCGAGGTCGATGAATGCAATATTGTCGGTCATGGGTTTACGCCGTTTGTCCTGGGAATTGATAGGGAGTTTCCGGGTCGATGCTGCCGCGCGCCTTGGCAAGATCAAATTCAGCCTGCTCCAGAACCTGAAGCACAGCGAGGCCTTCGTCCACATCGGTGCGTGGGCGGGTGCCGTTGGCGATGGAATCGACAAAATGCTGGCACTGGTTTTTCAGCGGTTCGCCAATCGGAATTTCCGGATACTCCGCATCAGCTTTGCTGGGAACGGGAACACCGTTCGTCCGCTCGAATGTATGCCGATAGATGGCAAGCTTTGATCCCCACTCGGTCAAGCTGTCTTCAAAAACCGCCATGGCTTTCGAGCCAATGACGGTGAGACGCTGTTCTTTGAACGGATGGTTCCACGAAACCTGCACATGCCCCTTGGCACCATTTTCAAAGCCGAGGGTCACGAGCACATAATCTTCAATGCCATCGGTCTGCATGGAATGGCCCTGCGCGCGCACCTTGTTTGGCTTTTCGCCAACAAGTGACAGGATCATTGAAAGATCATGCGGTGCAAAGGACCAGAGCACATTTTCCTCAATGCGCACTTTGCCGAGGCTCAGGCGGTTGGAATAGACATACTCAACGTCTCCAAGATCACCGTTTTGAACCATCGTGCGAAGATGCGCGAAAATCGGATGATATTGCAGCAGATGCCCGACCATCAGGGTGCGACCGGTTTCGGCAATCACGCTCTTGAGTTCAAGCGCGTCTTCGGTTGTCAGCGCGAGAGGTTTCTCGAGAAACACATGCTTGCCATTTTCCATGGCAAGGCGTGCCTGCGATGCATGTAAGGGCGCAGGTGTTGCAAAGGCAACGGCATCAATGGTCGGCTCCGACATAACATCGGCAAATGTCATGCCTCGAACGGAGTACTGACTGGCAAATCGCTCGGTGGTTTCCGGATCAAGATCGCTGACGGCTTCCAGTGCGCCGATCTCGGAGAAATTTCGTACGAGATTTTTGCCCCAGTAGCCGCAGCCAACCTGGGCAACACGCACGGAGCCATTTGCCGGGGAGTTCATATCTTTAAGCCTTCACCACTTTGTCGTGGGGTTCGCGATAGACGCCGCGCGTGTCGATCACGAGCTGCGCATTGTCGAGAATCATGTCGTAATCAAATCTCTTGTGGTGTGTCAGAACCACAACGCAGTCATAGGATGCAATCACATCCGGGGTCAGATCAACAGATTTGAGATCGAAATGGTGTTCGCGCATCTCCGGAAACTCGGCAACATGTGGATCCGAATAATCAAGCACCGCGCCGTGGTCTCGCAATTGCTCCATCACAAACACGGATGGTGATTCCCGCATGTCATCAACGTCCGGTTTGTAGGCGATCCCAAGAGCAAGAATGCGGCTTCCCTTGACGGGTTTTTCCCGCTCATTGAGAGCCTGGGCAACTTTTTCATAGACCCATTCAGGCATGCCGGAATTGATCTCACCGGCCAGTTCGATGAACCGGGTGTGGATACCGTATTCGCGCGCCTTCCAGGTCAGATAGAACGGATCGATCGGGATGCAGTGCCCGCCTAGGCCCGGGCCTGGATAGTAAGGTGTGAAGCCGAAGGGCTTGGTCGCTGCAGCATCAATGACCTCGAAGATATCGATGTCCATGCTGTCGGCGATGACCTTCATCTCGTTGGCAAGGCCGATATTGATCGCACGGTGAATGTTCTCCAAAAGCTTGGTGAGCTCTGCCACTTTTGTGGATGAAACGGGAACCACCTTGTCGATTGCAGTGGCATAAAGTGCGGCAGCCACGCGCGTACAGTCCGGGGTAACACCGCCGAGCACTTTGGGGATCGTGCGGGTTTCGAAATTTGCATTGCCGGGATCTTCGCGCTCCGGCGAATAGGCCAGGAAGAAGTCCGACCCGATGGTGAATCCGCGGCCCTCAATATAGGGGCGGATCAACTCGTCTGTGGTGCCGGGATAGGTCGTTGATTCAAGCGTCAGCAACTGGTCCTGACGAATGTGCGGAACCAGGCTGTCCATGGTTGCCACGATGAATGACATATCCGGCTCGCGGTACCGGTTGAGCGGCGTGGGCACACAGATGATGATCGTGTCGACTTCATCGATGCGGGAGTAATCGGTCGTGGCTTCAAACCCCTGACCTGCTGCCGCCTTGATGGCATCGCCGCTGATATGTTCAATCGGGCTGGTGCCGGAGTTCAGCTGATCAACACGCTCGGTGCTTACGTCAAAGCCCAGAACCGGAAACCCGATTTCCGAGAAACGGATCATCAGCGGAATGCCCACATATCCCAGCCCGATAATCCCGATACGGGCAGTTTTTGATTCAATAGAGTTGATTAGCGTATCGGCGCTCATATTTTCCCCGTCTCATGCCGCCAGATGATCCGCGGTCATGCCCAGCATTTTGTTAACAAAGAACTCCGTCAGAACCGTTGGTTCTTGCAGCATCGTTCAAGAATTGAAGACATTGCCGACGTACCACACCAAAATTGGTGATCTGCTTTCCAGGAGCGTCGGCTGTGGAACAGATTTCGCGGCCTGCTCTATCAATTCGTTTGCAGAAACTCAATTGTATTCAACTGTGATGAGATGACACACAGTGATTGGCCGTGACATTATTGTCGCAGTGATGCGAGCTGCCCGTCGAGTGAGGGGCAGATCTGAACTTGTGTGCCTGTGTTGGTCCTAAGCCGAAAACGCCGACTTGCAGCGATTAAAGGTCGGGCTGTCATGCCGATAAATAATCAGTGCCCGGTGACAGGTGTCCTTGAAGTTCGAACCCTTGCCGCCGCCACGATCCACAATGTCGGCATTCACACGAGTGCCTGTGCCGATGGCGTTTTCAATGAAATTGTCCAGAAGCTCCTGATAGCGGCGCTTGGAAAACACCAGCCCGTTTTCGTGCATCTTGGTGATGAAGCTCATGGTCAGGATCGCGTGGCCGGTGTCTTCCGGTCCGCTAACAAGGTCAATTGGCCAGACAAGACGCCGCTTGCCGTTGCTGATGCGGTAAAACGCAGCCTTGTTGATGAAGCGTCCAATCTGGTTGGCACGGGTCAGTGTTGCCTGGTTGGAACGATCCGCGAGGTGCAGGTGCAGTGCCAGTAGCCCCATGGCGGCCTGCATGTTGAGGGGAAGATGATCACCCTTGGGTCGACCGAGCCCGCTCACGGGATACCGATAAGTTCCGCCTGAAAAATCGGGCTCCATGGCGTTATAAAGATCGTAGGCCATCTTCAGAGCAGAAGCGGCAAGTGCGTTCTGCTCACTCAACCCCTTCTTGCGAACCACATAGGCAAATCGGGCAAGTGGGTAGCCGACCATGCCATTGTGAACCGCCCATACATGGGGCCGCTTGCCTTCATACTTCGCAGAGGTCCAACCGTTGACCACGCGGCCGCGTAGCGCATCAGTTTTGGGACTGCTGAGGCTGGTTTGCAAACGTTCGATGTGGCTTTGAAGTGTTGCGATGGCCTGTGGGTCGCCGTTGCTCTCAATCCGGTCAACCAGATCGTTGAGCACATAGGATTGGCACCAGGCCAGATGGCTCGCATCAGGATCACTGTCATAGGATTGCAGACAAGTATCCGACTGGTCCGCGGTATAAAGACTGACAACGGAGTTGACGGGTAGAAAGGCAGCGTCTGCTACGAAACGGCGCTCTTCAAATCCGGCATTGGTTGAAACACAGCCAGAGGCCAGAACTGAAAGTGCGGCAAGTGCTGCAAGAGAGACCAGAGGACGAGAAAATGTGGAGAACGGTTCGATCAAGGCTAGAATCCGGAACGGCCTGAGAGCTTTCGCATCTGATCGACGGCAAATGGGTTTGAAACATGTCAAAGCCAAAGCGCATCGATCAAATTTTTTCGATGTGCTCCCGGTCTACCCTCATCATGGTGAACAGATTCTGAATCGGAACGATCACATTTGATCGTTTTGACGCACGATGACAACATCTGATCCTGCCAACACCGGCCCGCCGATGACAGTTTCACCATTCACGCCGAGGTCGGCGAGGCTGTGTTCGGCTTCTCCGTAGTTGAACACAAAGATGAGATTGCCGAGACGTCGGATACGGACCCCATCGGGTAGGGACTGTGTTTTCAGATCGAGGCCCTCGACAACACCGGTCAGGATTTCATCAATCAGGTCATTGTCCGGCCAACCAGCCAGATAAAAGACATTCTTCTGCTGGAACAGAACACTCGGGCCATCATCAGAGCACCGCAAAACCGCACAATCTGGTCCCGGCTCGGCGAATTCACGCCAGATTTTCAGCGAACCACCGTCGGCGCGCACAGGCATCTTCGGCGGCAGGCTCTCGACCGCATTGACTTTGAGATCAAGGATGTCGCGCGGCAGACTGGGTGGCAATTTTTCGGGAATGCAAAACTCCTGAGTTTTTGAACCGCTGCGCGGGCCGATGACCAGCCTGCCGTTGAAAGCACCGAGCCGCTTTGTGAACGCATCCGAGAAGGAAAACAGTGCTGGTGCAAAAATCAGCTTGTAGTCATCCAGATTGGGGCTTTCGGTGTGGATGAAGTCGACATCAAGTCCCTGTCGCCGCAGAGCCTGATAGAGCTCAAACACCACCTGAAAATGCGAAAAGCCTTGCCCTTGTGGCTGAATATCCCAGGCCCAGCAGGAGGTGTAGTCAAAGACGATAGCGACATCCGCCTGACGCGTGGATTGATCAATATTGCCTAGTTCGTCTGCAACTTGCCGAACCTCATCACAGACCCGGGCAGGATCGCCGTCTGGTTTCATCAAGCCGGAATGCATCTGCTCCTGGGCAAACGGCGCCTGGCGCCAGCGAAAGTAACTCACCAGCTCTGCACCGTGGGCAAACGCTTCTAGGCTCCACAACCGGACCATGCCGGCTCGCGGTGCTGGATTGTAACGTGCCCAGTTTACCGGACCCGGCTGTTGCTCCATGACCCACACACGGCCACCGGACGTGGCGCGATAAAGGTCATGGTGGAACGCTTGAAAGTCGGGATCTCCGGATCGTGCGTAGGTGCGTTTGTGATCGTCGTCGGCCTCGACGCGATCTTCCAGAAACCCAAGCGGGTAGGAATCCCAGCTCGAAACGTCCAGATCAGCCCCGACCGCAAAATGATCGAACTCGGTCACCCGACCCATGAAATTGTGCACGACGTCGGCCCCGGGTGCGTATTTGCGAATGATGTCGGTCTGCAATCGGTTGAACGACACAACCTGATCAGAACTGTAGCGGTAGAAGTCGAGCCAGTGCGCCGGGTTGGCTTCAGTCACCGTCGCGTTGGGCAAATCCACATCATCGATAGAGGAATATTCCATCGACCAGAACACGTTGCCCCATGCGGAGTTCAGCCGTGAAGGAGACTGGTATTTCTGTGACAGCCAGGTGCGAAAGCCTTCCCGCGCGGCATTGGAGTAGGACAATGTCGTGTCGTGACAGCCATATTCATTGTCGGTTTGCCAGGCGGTGACGGCTGGGTGATCGCCAAACGCCTTGGCAAGGGCCGTCACGATGTTGGCGCAGGCCTGCCTGTAGCCCGCATGGGAAAAACAATAGTGCCGACGGGAGCCGAATGTGCGGGTGCGCCCATCCTGATCAACCGCCAGCATGTCCGGAATTTGCTGAATCAGCCAGATTGGCGGTGTGGCGGTGGGCGTTCCCAAAATGACCTCGAGCCCGTGTTGAGCGAGCGTGTCAATGGCACGCCGCATCCAGTCAAATTCATAGCGTCCCGGTTCTGGTTCAAGTCGCGACCAGGCAAATTCGCCAATTCGGACTTTCGCCAGTCCAAGCGCAGCCATTTGGGCGGCGTCGTCCGACCAGCGGGTCTCGTCCCAGTGTTCCGGGTAGTAGCAAACACCCAGTTGCGGATGGCTCATTGCATATGTCTCACGTGCGGAATGGAAATGTCGTTTGCGGCCACGGACTTACTTACCGCCTTGCGTCATCCCGGTCTTCAGGACCGGGATCCAGTGCTCATGTGTTAAACTTATGGATTCCGGCCCTAAAGGCCGGAATGACGGAAAAAGGCAATCGACGATCGTGGCCTTGCAATCCATGTTGGTGCCAACTCATCTGCTCGTAAGATAAACGTGATCATAGGCGCTGATCGTTGTCTTGGCCCGTTTGGCGACAAACTCCGCCGAGCAGCCCGGCTTATAGATGCTTGAACCCAACCCGAAGGTCGAGATGCCTACCTTGGCGTAGGCTTCAAAGTCGGCATCGCCCACACCGCCAACCGCACCGATAACGGTGTTAGGAGGCAGGACAGCGGAAATCGCCTTGATGCCTGATGGGCCAAGTACGGAAGCGGGAAAAAACTTGAGCGCCGTCGCCCCTGCCGCCAAGGCTGCCAACGCTTCGGTTGGTGAAAATACCCCCGGCATGGTGATCATGCCTTTGGCTGAAGCGGCGGCGATGACCGGTGGGTCAACATTGGGGCTCACCATCAGATTGCCACCAGCATTCTCCAGGTCCTGAACCTGTTCGGTTGTCAGAACCGTTCCGGCTCCAATCAGGCACGAAGACGGAGCAGTTTTGCGGGCAATTTCGATGGATTGAAACGGGTCCGGCGAATTGAGCGGAATTTCAATCGCCTCGAACCCCGCTTCGCACAGAGCCTCAACGATTGGCGCGGTTTCATCAGGTTTCAATCCGCGCAGGATCGCAACAAGATTGCGCTTTAGGTTGGGCCATCCGGACCGTTCAGAATGAGTTTGTGTTGTCATGCGCCAATTGCCCGGGGAGCAAGTTCAGGGTCTGCCTGTTTCCAGAATTGGCAGGCTGCGGAAAAAAGGCCTGCTCGCACGAGGTCATCGGCCGGCAGCGTTGTGATGGAAAATCCGGCCAGGTGAAGCGCCTCGTGATAGGCCTCTTCCAGCGCGCCCGAAGCGATCAGAAACACTTGGCTTTCTTCTGGATAGTGTCGTTTCACAGACGCAACTTCCGACCCGATCAGAAGGCCTGACAGGCGGTCCGCCGAGTGATCCGGTGTTGTCTGACCGAGAAGATTGGCGGCCCGAATGGAAAACAGCCGTCCGGTCAGTCCGGTATCATCGTGCAGCATTTCCTCAACCGCGGTCCGAAAACCCGGCGCATCTGGCGCCGATACGGAACCATGGGTGTGCTTCAAAATGGAATGGGTGGATAAGAGATCGAACAGTTCTCCAGTCATGAAGGTTTTGAAATCTCTCAAAACGCCTTCATCAACATGCGCCCACTTTGAGTGGGTGCCGGGAAGACAGAAGAGACCATTGGAATGGCCGGTCAGATGCGCGCCCAACAAATGGGTTTCCTCGCCCCGGATCACATCGGGCGCATCGGCAGAGCGCTGGCAGACACCCGGCACAATGCGAATGTCGCGTACGGGTGATGAAACCTGAACCGAATTGAGCGCGAGAGCATCCAGCCCGGCTGGCGTTTCCACATAAGGCGCCTGTTTCCAACCCGAGCTTGAACCCGCCATGCCGCAAATCACGATGGGAAGACCGGCGGGTGCTCCTAAACCGGCCAGTGTCTGGTCGACGACTGCTTCAAACCGGTCCGGGATGCATGACTGAAGCCCATCATCGGTTTGAACTTGGTCCAGCACCCTGCCCGCATCGTTGAGCAGCCACAGTCGAAACCGTGTCGTCCCCCAATCGATTGCTGCGCAAAATGCCGACATCTCGGTTCCAGATCCGATCCTGATCAGCCCGTAACCACCACACCACCGTCAACGACCAGCGCCTGACCGGTCATCATGCGGGAGGCGCGGGAGGCGAGGAAAAGGGTTGGCCCAACCATATCTTCTGGCTCGATTTCCTGTTTCAGACACTGACGGCCCAGATGACCTTCCAGCGCTTCGGGTGTAACCCACAATTCCCTTTGTCGCTTGGTGAGCACCCACCCTGGCATCAGCGCATTGACCCGAATGCCATCAGGGCCAAGCTCACGAGCAAGGGCGCGGGTCAGGCCAGTTATGCCGGATTTGGCCGCCGCATAGGCGGGGTAACCCGCATTGCCCATCATGTAGGAGATTGAGGAGTAGTTGATGATCGCTCCCTCACCCTTTTCGCGCATGGCAGGTGCTACGGCTTGAGCGGCAAAGAAATGATGCCGGATGTTCACGTTGGACATGTGATCCCACTGGTCCACTGACAACTCGTCAAGCGTGTGGCGATTGTCCCAGGCTGCATTGTTTATCAGTACATCCACATCGCCATGGACGTCTGCGGCCTGTTTGATCGACTTCTGAAGAGCGGGAATGTCGGTTACGTCGCATTCAATGAATAGAGGCCGGGTTCCAGCTTCCTTTTCGATGCGATCGCAGGCTTCCGTCGCATCGCTGCGCTGAACAAAGGCGACCTTTGCCCCAGCACGCACAAATCCTTCGGTCAGATATTCACCGATCCCGGCGCCACCACCGGAAATGAAGACAGATTTGCCTTCAAGATCGTGGAATGTTGCATCAATATTCATCACGCGTGTCCAAACTCTATTCGTGTTTTTGGCCAGCCACGATCCACATGGAATCGGGAAATCCAATGGGCAGAACAATACCTGCCTGCATCAGGGCATGGCCTGAAAGAACAAGCCCATCCTCATCCTTCAAAGGGGATGTGAAGGGTACACTGGCGCTGCCATCAGCGGCATCAGCGTTGAGCAGTTTCAGTTGGTATTCTTGATCAGCGTTGATTCGGTCAAGCCTCAACCGCGCGGTTGTCTCATAGACCGGGCTTTCCATCGTGGCGCACATCAGCAGAAAGCGACCCTGGTCTTGCGAAATGTAAAGCTGCGCCAACCTGTCCGGCCCGGCCTCCAGTTGCACCTGATTTGAAGCGTGCAGCCAATCCCGGTTTTCCTTGTAGAATTGAATCCAATGGCCGAGCTCAGCTTGCTCATCGTCGGTCAGCTCACGCAGGTCCATCTCCATGCCCATATGCCCGCCCAGCGCCACAAGCGCACGAAACTGCATGGAAAGGTGCCGCCCGGATGTATGGCAATGGCGTGGCCCCACATGGGATCCAACGACCTCCGGTGGAAGGAAAGTCGATGCTGACGCCTGCATCCTGAAGCGCTCATGGGCGTCATTGGAATCGGAAAGCCAAACCCGATCTGTTTGTTTTAGAATACCATAGTCGATCCGCGCACCACCTGACGCACAGCTTTCGATCTCAACGGTTGGAAATTCTGCTCGCAACCGTGCAAGTAGCTTATAAAGCGCCAGGGTTTGCCGGTCCGAGATCGGCCATCCGCCATTGTCGACAGCGAGCGTATGATCGCGGTTCATATCCCACTTGAGATAGCTGATTTGGTGGGTGGAAAGAACAGATGAGAGCCGCTCGTAGAGATAGGAGATGACATCTCGATTGGTGAGATCAAGCACATGCTGATTGCGACCGGACACCTGAACACGGTCTCCAGGCATGATAATCCAGTCTGGATGCGCCCGCGCAAGATCAGACTCCAGATTGACCATCTCAGGTTCCACCCAAAGCCCGAAATCCATGCCAGTTGAAAGCACATGGTCAATCAATGGTGTTAACCCGTCTGGATATTTGTCCTCGTCCACGTGCCAGTCGCCAAGGCTGGTATGATCATCATTGCGGCGTTTGAACCAACCATCGTCAAGCACAAAGCGTTCAGCACCAAGTGCCGCTGCACGATCGGCAAGCGTCTTCAACTCTTCCATTTGATGGTCAAAGTAGACGGCTTCCCAGCAATTGTAGTGAACCCGGCGTGGTGTTTTGTGAACGAGTGACGGAACGATTGACGCCCGGACGTGGTCCTGGAATGCGATTGCCAAACCGTTCCGACCGGTGTCTGACCATGCGAAGTGGATTTCCGGGGTGCTGGCCACATCCCCCCTCTGTGGGTCCAGACGCCCCGAAAGCGCCGCGCGTCGCCCGTCGGCCAGCACGTCGACCCGCATGCTGTGATTGCCGGACCAGCCTAGATGAACGCCAAACATTTCGCCCTTTGCGTGAGAAGCGGGACCACAGGCAGTCATAAATGCCGGGAAATGATCGTGTCCGGTGCGCCCTCTGCGGTTCTCCCGATGATAGGACCCGCGTGCAATTGAAGTGCGATTTTCACCAAACTCCCGGGTCCAGCGCCCTGCGAAATCGATGATTTCGCTGGTGTTGTCGGGCAGTGGCAAGACCGGTGCCGAAAGCCAGTCACACACGAGACCGGTTTTCGACAGTCCCTCGATAGAGGCAGAGGCACGAACGACACCGGAAGCGCAGCTCCCGTCAAATTGGGCTGAATAGGCGAGGCCCTCATGGGCCGGGTCAACCGCTCGGAAGGTAATGTGAGCGCCCTCCTCAACCAGCTCTTCAAGTTCAAATTGGGTGAGTACGACACCGCCCGTCGCGTTTCTCAACACAAGGCCTGGTTCGCCCAGATAGCCACGCCCGGCTTCCGGGCAAATCGACAGCGGATTGATTTGATCGAGCGTGCCGCGCGAAACCGGACGGACTTGTGATTCAGCAAGTCGGGTCAGATTTTCAGAACTGGAGAGTGGCGCTCCCAAATAGATGATCTCAGGCAATTGGCGATGCCAACTTGCAAAGACCAGCGTTTGGATTTTTGAATCCAAACGCCAGCATTGCAGCACGAGAGCTTCATTGTTCGCCTTCATTCACGTGTCAGCCTTTGGTCGCACCGAGGGTCAGGCCGGCGATGAAGTGTTTCTGCATGAGAAAGAACATGATGACAGGTGGAACGGCCGCCAGCAGCGACGCGGCAGAAACAAGGTGCCACTGCTGCACAAACTCGCCATTCAGAGTGCGCACACCAACTGTGATTGGAAGGCTTGCATCGTCCTGAATCATTACTGTCGCCCAGAAGAAGTCATTCCAGATGAAGGTGAAGATCAGAACTGCAAGGGCCGCGATGGCCGGGCGTACAAGTGGTAGAACCAGATACCAGAAGATCTTGAACTCACCCACGCCTTCAAGGCGGGCCGATTCAATCAATTCAAAAGGCAGTGCCTTGATGAAATTGCGCATGAAGAGCGTGCAAAATCCGGTCTGGAACGCCGCGTGAAACATCACCAGCCCCGGTACGGTGTTGAAGATTTCCAGCCGGCTCGACATATCCACCACTGGCAGCATCAGGATCTGGAAAGGAACAAAGTTGCCGGCAACAAACAGAAAGAACAAAGGTAGTGCCCAGCGGAACTTGTAGATCGCCAGCGCATAACCGGTCAGACAGGCCAGTGAGATACAGATCGCCACCGTTGGCAGAGTGATAATCAGCGTGTTGACGAGATATTGCAGGGCGTCGGTTTTGGCGAACACTTCCGCATAATTCTGAATGAGCTGGAACTGGCTTGGAATGCCAAACACATTGCCTGTGTTGATGTCCGCGACCGGGCGGATGGATGTCATGAAAATTGCGAGCAGCGGCAGCAGCCAGATCAGAAGCGCAAACGGCAATGAAATCTTGTAAGCCAGCTGCAGGCCGGACGTGGATTTTTCGATTGGTTTTGGAAACATCTATGCAGCCTCCTCGCTGGAGGGATCCAAAAGTGCCCTTCGCACCTTTGCCGACAGTTTGGCAAAAATCAGATCATACGATCCCCTGATGCGGGCTTCGAGTTCAGCTTCGTCCGTTGTTTGCGGCAGACGCACCCAGCTTTTGTGGAAGTAGGGAGCATGGACGGCGACCCCCGCTTCTTTCAGCATTTCGGCTGTTTCAATGTCAGCGCACTTGATCGAAACACCTTCGGCGACCGCACCAATGCAGGCATACATTTTGCCGCCGACCTTCCAGGCATCATGTCCACCGCCCCATGGATCACTGCATTCAGAACCAGGGAGTTTTTCGCAGATATTGGCCACCGCTTTTCGAAACTGATCCGACATATCAGTGGCCCTCCTTCTCATCCTGGTACATGCGCCACAGGAAGTAGCTGATGTAGATGAGCATGATGAAGAACAGTACGGTTGCGATTGCCGATCCGTAGCCATAGCGGCCAACACCTTCGCCAACAGCCTGATCGTACATGTAGTAGGCAAGAACATTGGTGGAGCCGAACGGTCCGCCCTGGGTCATGGTTGCGATCATATCGAATGACCGCAGCGCACCGATCACGGTGACAACCACAGCAATGAACGTGGCGGGGCGAAGCTGGGGCAGAATGACGTGCCACAGCATTTTCCAGCCCTTTGCGCCATCAAGGCGCCCAGCTTCAATCTGGTCCGAAGCCACATTGTTGAGGCCTGTCAGGTAAAGGATCATGCAATAGGCAATCTGCGGCCACAGGCCAGCTGCGATGATGCCGTAGGTCGCCAGATCCTTGTCACCCAGAATGGATGGCGGATCGACGGAACAGACTTTCGTCAGGTTGCCAACGATGTTGACTTTGGTTTCGCAGAAGAACCAGCCCCATATTTCGCTAAGAAGCCCGAACTCGGGATTGTAGGCCCAGCTGAAGATCAGGCCCACGACCACCTGAGAAATCACGAAAGGGAAGAAGAACAGGCTTTTGTAGATGCGAATGCCGGTGACGGTCTGGTTCAAAAACAGCGCAATTCCAAGCCCGACGGGAACGGCCAGCATGAAAAGAACCAGCCAAAGCACATTGTTCCAAAGCGATGTGTAAAAGTTCGGGTCGTCCAGAAGCAGGCGATAATTGTTGAACCCTACCCATTCGCCGGTCCAGACGCCATTCACGTCATAAAGCCCGTCCCACCGTGTGAAAGAGTAGGACAGTGACTGAAAGATCGGAACGATGACGTAAATCAGGAAGAAGGCGACACCCACGGCCAAAAACAGCCAGGGCGCGAAACTCACGCGATTTCTTTTATAAACGGAGAGACCGGTGACAAGAAAAAACGCCGCCGCCAGTCCCACGATCAGGAAGGCGACACGAATGAAGAAGGTCGGAACCCGGGCTTCCACCTGTCTGGAAAGACCGAACAGTTCCTGCACCTGGCCGGTGTCAATGACAAAAAGCAGGGCAGCGAGGCTGATCAGCAGGGCGACGGCAGAAATACCCACCTGCGATGTCGATGTGAGATATCGCGAGTCTGCTCCGGTCTGGGATACTGTGTAGGACGACGCCATCTTACCCTCTCCGTTCAGCCGACAGTTTGTGTTTTGAAAGCCCCGGGCCGGTGTCAGACATCGGCCCGGGGATCGATTTGATTACTTGTAGACTTCCGCCTGAACCTTATCGAGGTTTGCCAGGATGTCGTCCAGCGCGCCCGGTTCCAGCATGAATTTCTGGAAGCCTTCCATGCCTGCCTTGGCCATAGCAGCCGGGGCATCGCGGTCGAAGAACTGTGCGAGACCCGCTGCGGTGGAGACCGTTGCCATGCCCTCAACGATGAACTTGTCATCGGTGTTGACGCTGGCTTTGGCGTTCGGCGGAAGCTGGCCAATTGTCTTGTTCCACTCGCCCTGAATTTCAGGTGTTGCGATGAAGGACAGGAACTTTTTGGCTTCGTCCTTGTTCTTGGCGTTGGCCGGAATGAACAGGGCATCAGCCGGAGCTTCTTCCGCACGTGGCATGCCAGGCGTGATTTCCGGGAACTGGAAGAAATCGATCTGCTCGTCTTTCAGACCGGCATCTTTGTAGCCGCTGACCGAGAAGTTGCCCATGACATACATCGCAGCATCGCCTTTGGCGAATGGCGCAATGGCATCCTGCCACGACATAGTTGCGTGGTTTTTCACGAATGAGCAGCGATCCAGCATAACCTTCCAGTTGTCGAAGGTCTTCTTGATGCGCGGGTCTGTGTATTTGATCTTGCCTGCAGTCAGATCGTTGTGAACGTCATAACCGTTTGTGCGCAAGTTCAGATAGTCAAAGACGCCTGCAGCGGTCCAAAGGAACTTGGTTCCGATGGTGAACGGTGTCACGCCGGCTTCTTTCAGCTTGTCGCAGTTGGCGAGAAGCTCATCCCATGTCTTGGGCTCGGAGAGGCCAAGCTTGTCGTAGATGTCTTTGCGATAATAAACGCCCCACTGATAGTAGGAGTAGGGAACGCCCCACTGCTTGCCATCGCGTGTCATGGTTGGCTTGATCGCATTGAAGTTGGCCGAAAGGTTCGGATCAGACGACCACAGGCCGGAAATATCCTCAAACAGTCCAGCATCAACAAATGGCCCCATGCGGTTGCCAGGATACCAGGCAATCACGTCTGGTGCATCGTTCTGCAGAGCGTTGCGGATCGTGTTCTTGTGCGCTTCCCGGTCGGTGATGTTGACCGACACATTGACGTCCGGATTGGCTTTTTTGAATGCTTCAACCGCGGCTTCAAAGGCCTTCTTTGGCGCTGGATTGAGATCGTCATAGGTGATGACAAGGTCGCCAGCCATTGCGGTGCTCGCCGCAAAGGCCGAAGCAGCCAAGGTCAGTGACACCCGCTTCAGCATGTTCTTCATTGATTATCCTCCCGTGAGAACGTCTGGTTAGAGATTTGAGCCGCCGGTGCGGCTGGTCAAAATCGCGTCTCAAGTTCCAATATATGGAACTGTGTTTGACTATTTAGAATTATCGACGTAGTTTGGCTTCCATGTCAAGCGATCTGTCCTTGGAAATTGGAAAAACGGCTCAGCACAATGGGCTGAACTCGACTGATTCCGGCGCGTCCGTACCTGGTCGCCCATTGAGTGCAGTCGAGGGTGGTGGGAAAAAGTCTCACGCCACCGAACACAGTTCCAGATCAGGTCTCGTGGGTGAATCGGCCTCTACTGGAACCTTGGGTAAGGCGATGGACGTGTTGAACATCGTCGCCAATGCGTCACGTCCGCCCCGATTCACGGAAATCCTGCAGCAGTCAGACCAGCCGCGAGGCACCCTGCACCGTCAACTCACGAATCTCGTGGCCGAAGGGCTGCTGAACCAAAGGGCCGATCAGGCTTACGAACTCGGCTACACATTGCTTCGGTTTGCAGCTCGCGCATGGGCCGGCAATGAATTTCGCAGTGTTGCGCATCCTCATTTGAAGTCCTTGCATGAGATGACCGGAGAAACCGTTCACCTTGCCGTCTTGCGTCAGAACGAAGTGGTGTATCTCGACAAGGTGGAGGGAACGCAGTCGGTTCGCATGCACTCCCAGATCGGCAATGCCTCTCCAGCTTATTGTACCGGTGTTGGAAAGGCGGCTCTTTCTGTCCTGAATGAACGGCAGCTTGAAGACTATATTCGCTCCGTTTCGTTTCACCGCTACACCGAGAGCACGATTGCGGACGCCGCAGACCTGAGGTCGCGGCTTGCTCAAGTGCGTGAAGCAGGGTTCGCATTCGATGACGAGGAGCACGAAACGGGCATCCATTGCGTGTCATCTCCGGTCTATTCGGCGGATCTGTCTTTGATTGCGGCGATTTCCGTGACCGGGCCGGTTTATCGCATCACCCGTTCCCAACTGGAAACCTGGGCGGAAACGGTTCGAACGACAGCTTATCAGATTATGGAAGACATGCAGGCGCGGCTGGGGCCACGCGCTTGAACATCAACAATTTCGTGCCTGAGGGCACCATATACGTGGGGAGAATTCATGGCCGGACTTAAGCTCAATGACATCCGCAAATCATTTGGCTCGATTGACGTTATTCACGGGGTGAATTTCGAGATTGACGATGGCGAGTTCGTGGTCTTTGTCGGCCCATCAGGGTGCGGCAAGTCCACCCTGTTGCGCCTCGTTGCTGGTCTGGAAGATATCTCGTCCGGAACCCTTCACATTGGTGATGTGGACGTGTCTCAGGTGGAGCCTGCCGAGCGTGGAGTCGCCATGGTGTTCCAGTCCTACGCGCTCTATCCGCACATGAGTGTGAAGGACAATATGGGCTTCGGCCTCAAAATGACCGGATCGCCAAAGGAAGAGATCGACCGGCGCGTGAGCAAGGCCGCCGAAATTCTCCACCTCGACAAACTACTCGACCGAAAACCGAAGCAGCTTTCCGGCGGCCAGCGTCAGCGCGTGGCAATCGGCCGGGCAATTGTTCGCGAACCACAGGTGTTCCTGTTCGATGAACCCCTGTCGAACCTCGACGCCGAGTTGCGCGTTCAGATGCGCCTTGAGATTGCAAAACTGCATCAGGAACTCAGCGCCACCATGATTTACGTAACCCACGATCAGGTGGAGGCCATGACTCTGGCTGACAAGATCGTGGTGCTGCGCGCCGGGCTTGTGGAACAGGTCGGTTCGCCCATCGAACTTTACGACAATCCCGACAATGTGTTTGTGGCAGGATTTATCGGCTCTCCGCGTATGAACTTCTTCAATGCCAATGTTGAATCCAGCGAAGGTGGCAAAGTGGTTCTGGACCTGCCTCAGTTCAGCGGCACCAAAGTCGAGTTCGAGCTAAAGGAAAGCCAGCCGAAAGTCGGCGCTTCGCTGCTGCTTGGTATTCGTCCCGAACATTTTGATCCGGATGGCGAGGTGGCGCTGGAAGCCGATATTGACGTGGTGGAGAATCTCGGTGGCACAATTTACGCCTACTCTCGCGGCATTGGCGAGGAACCCATGACCATCGACATCGGCGATGACCGGTCCGTGAAGGCTGGTTCCCGCTACAAGACCGGATTCTCCCGCTCCCGTGCTTTGCTGTTCGACGCCGAATCCCAGCAGCGGCTGCGCTAATTGGCCTCACAAACACCGAGGTCTTTTGTGGCGCCAGCGCGCTTTGGTCTCATTGTGATTCCGAGCGCGGTGGCACAAATTACGGTTCAGACACAAAGAACGCAGGAGAATATTGCAATGCGCGTATTGCTTTTGACCCTTGGGCTGGCTCTGGGATCAACATTGGCGTCTGGCCCGGCCCTTGCTGAAGATGCTGGTGATGCAAAAAAGGGCAAGAGGGTCTTCAAAAAATGCAAGGCATGCCATGATGTGGGGGAAAACGCGAAGAACAAGGTTGGCCCGCATCTCAACAACCTGTTTGGCCGCAAGGCAGCCTCGATTGAAGAGTACGGAAAATACTCCAAGGCGATAATCGCCAAGGCCGAGGACGGGTTGGTGTGGGATGAAGAAACGCTCATTGAGTTTCTGACCAAGCCCAAAAAGTACATCAAAGGCACCAAGATGGCCTTTGCCGGTCTGAAGAAGAAAAAGGACCATCGGAACCTGATTGCCTATCTGAAGGAATTCTCGCCGGAGGAGTAGGCTTCGGCTACTGTTCTCATCGCCCGGTGCGGAGCAGAAATACAGACAGAATCGGAGTTCACATTCAAGCCGTCGGAGGCCTTCCGGCGGCTTTTGTTCAAAAGTTGGCGACAGACTGTCGAATTGTTCACCGTTTGACGCCAACGCCATGTTTCTTACTTTCTTAGGCAGAAAATAGTTGAGGCCTGAGAAAGTGAGTTCCCAATGATCAAAGACATTACCGGACTTCACCACGTTACATCGTTCGCGTCCGATCCGGTGGCGAACAATCGGTTTTTCACGCAGACGATGGGCCTCAGACGCGTGAAAAAAACGGTCAATTTCGACCGGCCCAAAGTCTATCACCTCTACTACGGCGATGAAGCCGGCTCGGCGGGAACGGTCATGACCTATTTTCCTATTCCCGGCTTCAAGGCACGTGAGCGCGGAACGGGTGAGGTTGGCGTCACGCGTTTCAGTGTCCCCAAAGGATCGCTCGGTTATTGGAAAGACAGGTTTTCGGGTGAAAACGTGATCCAGATACAGGCCGAGGCCCGATTTGGCGACATCGTCCATGGGTTTGAAGGCCCCGATGGCGACCAGTTTGAACTGGTTGAGGCCGAAGAAGACCAACGCGCGCCATGGATGAGCGATGTGGCAGAAGACTATGCGGTTCGCGGGTTCCATTCTGCTGCCATGCGCCTCCAGAGCGGAGATGCGATGGTCGAACTGCTCAAGTTCATGGGATACGAAACCGCAGATAAAAGCGGCAAGACGGTCCGTATGATTCGCCCGGACGGCAATGAGGCCAACATCATTGATGTGGAAACCCACTCGGGCGTGGGTGCATCAACGGAAGGTGCGGGCGCGGTGCACCACATCGCTTTCTCGGTTCCGGATGAGGAGGCCCAGCTTCGCGTGCGGGAAGCGTTGGTAGACACTGGATACAAAGTCACACCGGTGATCGACCGCGACTATTTCAAGGCAATTTACTTCCGCACGCCCGGTGGAGTTCTGTTCGAAGTCGCCACCGACGGTCCTGGCTTCCCACGCGATGAACCGCTTGATGCACTGGGTGAAAATCTGAAACTCCCACGACAGCACGAACATCTGCGCGAGGAACTCAACAAAATTCTAGTGCCGATAAACTGACTGTTTCGGGTACGGTATAATCCGAAGCAAATAAAGGTTCACGAAGACTGAATGCCTGTTTTTGTGATCATCATACGGCTAAGAGTATGGTTGGCATGGGTCATGCGGTGGTCGAGCATCGCAGCCATTAAACGACGCAACAAGTCGGCATAATCGGGCTGTTTGGCCAAGTTGTTGGCCTCGTCCGGATCTTCTGCGAGATTGAAGAGCAGGGGCGGCAAACCGCCGTTGAAGTGCACCAGCTTATGGTCGCCTTTCCACAGGATCGCATAATTTGCTTCATCGGCCGATAAGTTAAGCGCCGTCTGAAATCTGCTTTGCGTGAGGGGATCCCCCAAAGAGGCTTCAGCAAACACGTGATCGCGCCAACCATCTGCGGCCTCGCCCCTCACCAGCGGCAACAGTGATTTTCCATCGAACCCCGGCGCCTGTTCGCCTCCGGCCCAGTCGACGATGGATGGTGTGACGTCGACGGATTCAGTGAATGTATCGACCTGCGCGCCGGCCCGGTCTTGTGAACCGGGCAATTTAACAATCAATGGGATGCGAAACGATTGCTCAAACGGCATATGTTTTGCCCACACATGGTGATCGCCCAGGCTTTCACCATGATCAGCCGTCACAATGATCAGCGTGTCGTCATACTGGCCGGTCTCCTTCAGCATATCGAAGAGACGTCCAATGCTGTGATCCACCTCCGTCGCAAGGCCCAGATAAACGGCGCGCAATTCACGGATCTGCTCCTCGCTCAACCGGTCCGCAAAGCCGTCATGGCCAATAAAAAGCCCGCCATTGGATGGACCCGAAAATTCGGCAGCAAACACTGGATGAGCCTGCTTCATCTCATTGTCGCCCAAGGGACGCACTGGTGCAGGAACTGCGGCCGGATCGTACATCCTGTTGTAGGGCGCGGGGGCCGCAAATGGCGGATGCGGTCGGATGTAGGTGAGGGTTGCGAACCAGGCGTCCGACTTTCGCACCGCCAGTTCCTTGATCGTTGCATTGGTGAGAAACGCTGTATCACTGTCTTCGGCACGGTATAATGTGGGATCGGTGATCTCTCCCGGGCCGCCATCGGCCCCCACCGATCTGTACAGTTCCCAGTAGTTTTCCGGGAGCGCATATCCCTTGGCATTGAGATCGGCGAGCCACGGCACACTGGTCTCCAGCCGCATGCGTACAATCTCGGCAAAGCCCGGCAGCAGACCTTCGTAACTCTTCAGGTCCGGATCGTTGGGATGTCTCCCGCGGGGGTCTGTGCTCGTGTCGGTATAGCCGAACAGCAGTGGCTCATAGCCTGCGGTGCGCATCTGGTTTGCCAGATTGGGAATGCTGGCATCGAGCGGCGAACCGTTATGAACAGAGCGGTGATTCATCGCATATAGCCCGGTCAGCAGGCTTGCACGCGACGGACCGCAGGGTGACGTCACTGTGTAGTGATTATTGAAGCTCACCGCTTCCCTTTGCAGGGCACGCAAGTTTGGCAGTTCCACATGGTCAGCCAGAGCGCCCTGAATGAGATCAGAGCGAAATTGATCAATCACGATCAGCAGGACATTTGCGTTCATTGAGACCGATCTTTCCCGTTCGTAAGCTGCGCGTCGGCTGGCCAATCTGATCGCAAGAAGAACCGCAATCGATAGACAAGATCAATACGCCACGGCGCTCACATCCTCTGTTGGGGGCTGGAATCGTGCCCCAGTGGCAAACATTGCGAGTGGAAAGGCATCAAATTTCATCAGTTGTGCTTTTCGATTGATAAGCACTTCCAATGTGTTGGGTGTGAATTGTGACATTTCTCTGAGAATGGAGATTGACGATCCATAGCCGGACGCATTCAATAGGAGGTGTCAAGAAACTGTCACATAGAACAGTCTAAGGGTGGGCAATCCCCGACATTGCATCACCATCAAGTGGAGAGGTTAAATGAAGAGTCTTTTGTTAAGCGGTGTGGCGCTGTTCGCGCTAACCAGCATCGCGCAGGCCGCCGGATGTCCGGAAGCCACCATCGCCGACATGAAGGGTGTCGCCGCTGGGAAATACCCGCAACAGTTTGAACTGGCTGAATTCGAGAAGGCCGGCTCCTGCAAGCTCTCCTTCCAGGAAAATCCGGCAATGAAGGGCCTCAATGGCAAGATTCAGGGCAATCCTGAGCTTCCCGCCCTTGCTGATCGTCTGCCGGCAGAACCGCTTGTGGTGGCACCGTACGATTCCATTGGCAAATATGGTGGAACGCTGAACGCCCTGTCCAACGCGACCGAGGCCGGCACGTCGGACTTCCTTTCCACGCGCCATGTGAACCTGGTTCGTTACTCTGACGACCTCCAGACCATTGTTCCAAACGTCGCCAAAGACTGGAAATGGAACGATGATTATACCGAACTCACATTCTTCCTGCGCAAGGGCCACAAATGGTCCGATGGCGCGCCGTTTACCGCTGAAGATGTGAAATTCTGGTACGACAATCTGGCACTTGATTCCAAAGTCATTGAGAAGCCAAAGGACTACGTTCTGGTTGCCGGCAAGCGCATGGAAGTGGTCGTGGTTGATCCACAGACCGTGACCTTCAAACTGCCTGCTCCGAAGCCGGGTCTGCTGGCTCACTTCGCGACATCCTTTGCGCAAGGCTTCCAGCCCAAGCACTTCCTTGGTCAGTATCATCCTGACATCAATCCTGATGCGGACAAGCTTGCAAAGGATCTCGGATTTGAAAACGGCCTCGCCGTGATCAAGGCCTATTTCGGAAATTCCGACTGGACCGACACACCTTCTCCGTTGCTGAACAGCCCGGACAAGGTCGCCAACATGCCAAAGGCTGTTGTTCCAACCCTGGAAAGCTTCATCACCGTGTCTGACACGACGGAAGGCCGCAAATATGTCGCCAATCCGTACTTCTTCATGGTTGACACGGCTGGCAATCAGCTCCCCTACATCAACGAGCAGGACGAGCTTTACGCCAACGACAAGGAAGTGCGCTTGCTGAAGCTGGTGAATGCTGAAGCCGACTACAAGACCCAGTCGCTGCAGCTTTCCGATGCGCCAATTCTGTTGGAAAAACAGGAAGCTGGTAAATATACCATCAGCCTGAAACCAAAAATCGCGATGCACGCATTTTCTTTCAATGTGACATCGGACAATCCCGAAAAACGAAAGGTGTTTGGCGATCTGCGTTTCCGCAAGGCTATGTCTATTGCCATCAATCGCGATGAACTGAACGAAACAGCCTATTTCGGACAGGGTACGCCGGCTCAATACACCGGGTTCTCACCCGTGCCGGACTTCGTTGATCCAAAATGGTCTAAGTTTGCGATCAAGCACGACGTTGAAGGCGCGAAGAAGCTACTCGACGAAATCGGCATGAAAGACACCGATGGCGACGGGTTCCGCGAACTGCCGAACGGCGAGAAGCTGGTGTTGAACGTTCAGTTCGCCACCCAGGGCATCGCCGGTCAGGTGGTTGAGCTTGTTGGTCAGTACTGGTCCGATGTGGGCGTTCAGACCACGGTGAAGGAAGTGACCCCGGACGAATATCGTTCCGCGCAATCCTCCAACCAGCTTGATGTGGGTGCCTGGGAAAAAGGCCAGCCGCTTGGCATCGTGCTTGGCAACAACGAGCTGTGGGTTCCACCGTTTGAGAACTATTTCGGTCACCGCACAGGTATGCTGTGGGCCGAATGGGTCGATACCAATGGTGAAAAGGGTGTGGAGCCACCGGACTTTGTCAAGCAGATCATCGCTGACATCAATGCATTCCAGTCAGCTCCTGCCGGTTCTGAGGAATCGAACAAGCTGGGTGCCCGTCTGGTGGAAAATCTGACCGGAAACCTGTTGTTCATCGGTACAGCCCTGACGCCAGATCCAATCTATCGTCGTAACGCGCTGAAGAACTTCTCCGACTTCCAGACCGCATCCTACGAGTACTACCGGACTTTCCCGTATCGTCCGCAGCAGTGGTACTTCGACGAATAAGCTGTCTAAGCTAACGATCAAGGGCGGGAATTTTTCCCGCCCTTGACCTTAATCTACGTGAACAACACAGTCTGACGGCAATAAAAACCAACCGTCACTTGGGGGAATCGATGGCACAATTTGTCCAGTTCGCGCTGACACGTGCGCTCATGGCCATCGTCACCCTGCTTACAGTTTCACTGATCGTCTTCACCCTGATGGAAATGGTGCCAGGCACCTGTGCCGAACGCTATCTGGCGTTCAAAAACACCCAAGGGGCACAGATCACGGTCGACGATATCAAGGCTGAAGAACGACGGCTTGGGCTGGATCGCCCCTTTATCGTGCGCTGGGGAAGCTGGGTCGGCAACGTCATGCTGCGTGGCGAGTTTGGCGATAGTTGCATCCTGCGCCTGAACATCAACCAGCTTCTGGGCGACAAGTTTCTGGTTTCACTGGCGATCTGCCTGACATCCCTGCTGTTTGCCTATCTGATCGCTGTGCCTGTGGGCATCATCGCCGCCGCTTCCAAGAGCGCTTGGCTGAACGGCTCCCTGCGGTTTCTCTCCTATCTCGGCCTGGCCATGCCAAACTTTCTGCTGGCCCTGATGATCATGCTGTTTTCCACGATCTACTTCGGAGACTCGCTCACTGGCCTGTTCTCCAAGGAATATCGGGACGCAGAGTGGAGCGCGGCCAAACTCTGGGATTTCCTCTCCCGGGCCTGGCTGCCGGTCTTCATTCTCGGCTGGTCTGCGACCGCTTTTGCGCTGCAGACCGTTCGTGCCCTGATGCTGGATGAAATCGGCAAACTCTATGTCACAGCAGCATCAGCACGTGGGATCATGGGCCGCAAACTCTTGTGGCGTTATCCCGCACGACACGCGCTTGGCCCGATCGTCAACTCGCTCGGTTTTGACCTCAACCGCATCTTCAATGAGCTCCCCATCGTTGCGCTCATTCTTACTTTGACGGAGTCCGGCGCGTTGCTCCTTGAATCACTCGCCCGCTCCAACGACCAGCAACTTGCCGGTGCGATCATCTTCCTGCTCACAGCGTCGATCGTGTTCCTGAATTTCGTGACCGACGTCGGGTTGGCGATATTCGATCCGCGTGTACGCAAATCAGTGATGGGAGGCTGACGAAATGGCGACTGCAACAGCTCCATCGCAAAAGGCGAAAGAAGCCTACTTCACCGCCTCCCAGACCCAGCTTGTCTGGGCGCGGTTCAAGAAAAACCGCTCGGCGATGATTGCCGCCAGCGTGCTGATTGTCCTCATCCTGATGGGACTGTTTGCACCGTTCCTGTCGCCTTATGATCCGACCATCGCGGGGCGCGACAAGGAATATCAGAACGGCGCGCCGCAGATCCCCAAATTCTGCGATGACAATGGCTGTTCCTGGCGTCCATTCATCTACGGCATCAAGCGAGAGCGTTCGATCAAAACCAACTTCCGCTGGGTCACAACCATCGATACGGAAGATCGCCGGTACCTGCAGTTCTTCGTCAAGGGATCGTCCTACGGCCTGCTTGGCAGTGATCTGGTCGGGCTGAAGTTCGATACCCATCTCTTCGGTGTCGACAAGGGTGGCATGCATATATTCGGCACGGATGCCTCGGGAAAAGATATCTTCTCGCGAACGCTACATGCCATATCCACATCGCTGGCGGTGGGAACACTTGGTGTGATGATCAGTTTCGTTCTGGCGCTGATCATTGGCGGCATTTCCGGCTATTTTGGTGGCTGGATTGACGGTGTCCTTCAGATGTTCACCGATGCGATCCGAACCGTTCCTGCCATTCCACTGTTCATGGCGCTGGCCGCCTTTGTGCCCGACGAATGGTCGGCGGAAATGCGGTTCTTCTTCATATCGATCATATTGGGATTCATCGGCTGGCCAACGCTGGCCCGGCGTGTGCGCACCCATTTGCTGGTGGAGCGCAATCAGGATTATGTCCTTGCCGCCCAGCTATGTGGCGCGAGCGCGGGCCATGTGATCGGCAAACATCTGCTCCCGTCCTTTACCTCTTACATCATCGTCGATCTGGTGATTTCCTTCCCCTACATGGTGCTTTCGGAAACCGCGCTGTCCTTTATTGGTCTTGGACTGAAGGACCCCGTGAATTCGCTCGGCGTGATGCTTCAGAATGTGACGAGCGCGGACGTGTTGTTGAACTATCAATGGTACTTCATCCCGGTCATATTCTTCATTGCGCTGGTCATGGCGTTCGTGTTCGTGGGCGATGGCCTGCGCGATGCGGCTGACCCCTATTCGGACACCAAGAAATGACCGCTGATCTCATCTCAGTTGAAAATCTCACGCTTCGCTTCAAAACGGATGAGGGTCTCGTAACGGCTGTCGATGATGTCTCATTCAGCGTGGCTCCTGGGCAGGTGCTGGGGCTTGTAGGGGAATCGGGATCCGGCAAGTCGGTCACAGCAAAATCCCTGATGAAGCTCAACGCAGACAATGGCGTTTATGGCGATCGATCGCGAATCAAGCTTCATACAGACGGAGAAACGCTGGACGTTCTGAAATTGCGAAAGCCGAAAGAGCTATTGCCGGTGCGTGGTGGCGCGATCTCCATGATCTTTCAGGAGCCCATGGCATCCTTCGCTCCGGCGATCCGGATTGGTGATCAAATGGTGGAGCAGCTGATGCTGCACACGCGGAAAAAAAAGGCTGATGCTAAACAGCATGCAATAGACATGCTGGATCGGGTGGGTATTCCAGATCCAGCAATCCGGTTCGGCCAGTATGCGTTTGAACTTTCTGGTGGCATGCGCCAGCGCGCTATGATTGCCATGGCCCTTTCCACGCATCCCAAACTGTTGATTGCCGATGAACCCACCACAGCGCTGGATGTAACGATTCAGGCGCAGGTGATTGATCTGATGAAGGATCTCGTGGCCGAATTTGGCATGGGAATCATCTTCATTACCCACGACCTAGGCGTGATCGCGCAAACGGCGGACCGGGTGGCGGTGATGTATCTGGGCAAGCTGGTGGAGCAGGGACCTGTCCGCGATGTTATTCGCAATCCAATGCATCCCTACACTCAGGGCCTGCTGAAGGCGTTACCGAAATTGGACGATCTGGAGGCACCACTGGAGCCAGTTCCCGGCGACATTCCAAGCCCATTGGAGCGACCCTCAGGATGTGTGTTCAACACCCGTTGTTCCCACTCCTTCGCAAAATGTATCGTCGATACACCAATCATGTCGGATTTCGGCAACGACCATTCCACCGCATGTCATGTGGTGAAGGAGAGGGCCGAAGCTGCATGAGATACAACAACACCCGTCCGGACGTCGGCAAATGACAGATAAGCTGATCAGTGTTGAGAATCTGACCCTTCGGTTCAAAACGGATGAGGGGCTTGTAACGGCCGTGGACAATGTGTCGTTTGAAGTCGCACCCGGAGAGGTGTTGGGCCTTGTGGGAGAATCAGGCTCCGGCAAGTCCGTGACTGCGAAATCTCTCATGCAGCTTAATGCGGACAATGCGGTCTATGATGAAGCGTCAAAGATCACGCTTTATTCCGACGATCAGACCATCGACGTGCTTTCATTGAAAAAACAGAAAGAGATGCTGCCGGTGCGCGGCGGTGCGATCTCTATGATTTTTCAGGAACCCATGGCTTCGTTCGCACCAGCCCTGACAATCGGCGCACAGATGGTGGAGCAACTCATGCTCCACAAGGACATGACCAAAGCGGCGGCGCGCGAACTGTCGATTGAAATGCTCGACCGTGTCGGCATTCCCCATCCGGCGAAACGATTTGAACAATATGCGTTCGAATTCTCGGGTGGCATGCGGCAGCGTGCCATGATTGCCATGGCGCTTTCCACCAAGCCAAAGCTGCTGATTGCCGACGAACCCACCACGGCGCTGGATGTGACCATTCAGGCGCAGGTGATTGATTTGATGAAAGATCTTGTTGCCGAGTTTGGTATGGGGATCATCTTTATCACCCATGATCTGGGCGTCATCGCGCAAACCGCGGATCGCGTTGCGGTGATGTATCTGGGCCGTATCCTGGAATCAGGACCCGTCCGGGATGTGATACGAACGCCCGCCCATGCCTATACCCAGGGTCTTCTGAACGCACTGCCAAGTCTGGATGATCTCGATGCCCCGCTCACGCCCATCCCCGGCGATATTCCAAGCCCGCTCGAGCGACCGACCGGCTGCGTTTTCCATCCGCGCAATCCCAACCTGAAGCCCGGATCACGATATGAAACCGAGGTGCCGCCGATGAGCGAAGTATCTCCCGGTCATTTCGCTGCACTGTTTCCTGAAGATGTGGTGCGAACATGAGCGATGCGATGATTACGATCGACAATGTTTCGACCCATTATCCGCTGGGGCGTGGATTTTTTGGCACGTCTAACGTCCTCAAGGCGGTAGACAATGTCAGCTTTGACATCCCCAAGGGCGGATTTGTCGGCCTTGTGGGCGAAAGCGGCTCCGGAAAGACGACGCTTGGCCGGTCCCTGCTTCGCGCCGCGCCGATCACCTCGGGCAAGGTGCGCTATCGGGATGGCGAAGTTGATTACGACATCGGTTCGATCGGAAAGGCGGAACTGCGAGACTATCGACGGCGCGCCCAACTGATATTTCAGGATCCTTATGCGGCACTCTCCCCCCGAATGACAGTGAGGGACATCATTGCAGAGCCGTTGGAGGTGATGGCGCTGACCAGTTCGAGGGAAGAGACCGACCAACGGGTGCGCGACATCGCCGCCAAGTGCCGGTTGAACCTGGAGCACCTGCGACGCTTTCCTCACGCTTTTTCAGGTGGTCAGCGGCAGCGCATTTCCATTGCCAGGGCGCTTGTTTGCGGTCCAAAATTTGTGGTGGCTGACGAGGCAGTTGCGGCCCTGGATGTATCCATTCAGGCAGATATCCTCAATCTTTTGAAGTCGTTGCAACGCGATTTGGACCTGACGTTCCTATTTATCAGTCACGATCTCTCGGTGGTTGCGCATGTGTGCGACTATGTGGTTGTCATGTATCATGGTCGCATCATGGAACAGGGTCCTAAGCGGGAAATCTTTCACAATCCGACCCACGAGTACACAAAGACCCTGCTCTCGGCGATTCCCTCGCTTGATCCCGACAACAGGCACCGGGCTCGCGTCTACGATCCGGAGGCGTCATAGGATAAATGGCGCCTCGGATTGTTTGCGAAGCGCCCGCCTGATCAGCCTACTTCCACTCGCGAATGTCGACGAAGCGGCCCGCAACTGCCGCAGCAGCAGCCATGGCTGGCGACACAAGATGGGTGCGGCCCTTGAAGCCCTGACGGCCCTCGAAGTTGCGATTGGAGGTTGAGGCACAACGTTCCTCCGGCTTCAGCCGGTCATCGTTCATGGCCAGGCACATAGAGCAACCCGGCTCGCGCCATTCAAAGCCTGCTTCGGTAAAGATCTTGTCGAGACCTTCCTGCTCTGCCTGTTCCTTCACAAGGCCGGAACCCGGAACAATCATAGCGGAAACCCGCTCATGAACCTTCTTGCCGGAGACAACTTCTGCGGCAGCGCGAAGATCCTCAATGCGCCCATTGGTGCATGAACCCACAAAAGCGCGATCAATTTCGATCTCGGTCATCGGCGTGCCGGGTGTCAGACCCATATAATCAAGCGCGCGCTGCTTTGAGGCACGTTTGGTTTCGTCTTCAATCTTTGCTGGATCCGGCACCGCGCCCGTGATCGAAATCACATCTTCAGGAGATGATCCCCAGGACACAATCGGCGGCAGGTTGGCGGCATCAAGCGTGATGATTTCGTCAAAATGCGCGCCTTCATCTGTGAAGAGCGTTTTCCAGTATTCCAACGCCATATCCCAGGCCTGGCCTGTCGGGGCCTTCGGACGGCCTTTGATATAGTCAAACGTTGTCTGGTCGGGTGCGATCAGCCCTGCCCGCGCACCACCTTCGATGGACATGTTGCAGACCGTCATACGGCCTTCCATGGAGAGCGCGCGAATGGCAGACCCGGAATATTCTATCACATGGCCGGTACCGCCAGCGGTACCGATCTCTCCAATGATCGCTAGTACAATATCTTTGGCCGTGACACCCTCAGACAGGCTGCCTTCGACCTCAACCTTCATATTCTTGGCTTTTTTCTGAATAAGCGTCTGGCTTGCCAGCACGTGCTCAACTTCGGACGTGCCGATACCATGCGCCAGTGCCCCAAACGCCCCGTGGGTGGAGGTGTGGCTGTCACCGCATACGATCGTCATGCCGGGCAGTGTGAAGCCTTGTTCCGGACCAATGATGTGCACAACGCCCTGACGCCGGTCTGTTTCCGAATAATATTCGATGCCGAAATCAGCCGCATTCTTGGCAAGCGCCTCCACCTGAATGCGCGATTCTTCGTTGGCAATGCCCTTTGAGCGATCAGTTGTCGGAACATTGTGGTCGACAACGGCGAGGGTCTTCTCTGGCGCACGCACCGGACGGTTTGCCAAGCGCAATCCTTCGAAGGCCTGCGGGCTCGTCACTTCGTGCACAAGATGACGATCAACATACAACAGGCATGTTCCGTCATCCTGTTGATCAACAAGATGATCGTCCCAGATCTTGTCATAAAGTGTGCGCGGGCCGCTCATGGGGCATTCCTCGTTGGAGCCAGAAATATCGGCGCTGATATGCACCGGGAGCCGACTAACCGTCAAGGAATTGATCACTGGATCACGAGCTCCTCACTGCAAGCCTTACGGCTTGTGAGCACATGTCATTTTCAAACAACGCACCGCGCCCCCAGATCGAGCCCGTTGAAAACCGGAGGCGACCGCCAATCCATGAACCATCAACCAGATCTGTCTGGCGATGAATTTCGTTCCGCCCGACATCTTTCTCGTTTCGAACCGCATTCGACGGATTCCAGCACCATCATTGCCGGCATGGGCACTGCGGTGCCGCCGTATCGTCTGCCACAGGAGTTGGCGCTGGATGTTGTCCGGTCGATGTTTGGCAGTCATTTCCCGGACTTTGCAAAGCGGTCGAAGCTGTTTGAAACAGCCGGGATTGATAATCGTTACTCGGCGGTTCCACCGGAGTGGTTCCGACAGGAGCACACAATTGGTGATCGCAACGCCCAATACATGCGGGCGGCAACAAGCCTGTTCATTGATGCGGCCCAGAACGCGCTCGATGATGCGGGTTTGATGGCGGAAGAGGTGGATATCGTTGTGACGGTGAGCTCAACCGGGATCGCAACGCCCACGCTCGAAGCATTGGCCATGCAGGAAATGGGTTTTTCAACTCATGCAAAGCGCATACCGGTATTCGGGCTGGGCTGTGCCGGTGGTGTCAGCGGCCTGTCAATCGCAAGCCAGCTGGCCCGTGCCAATCCGGATGCGACTGTGCTGCTGGTTGCAGTCGAACTGTGCACGCTCTCGTTCCGAAAGGACAATCCTGGCAAGGCGGCTCTGGTGGCATCGGCGCTGTTTGGTGACGGGGCAGCCGCGGTTTGCCTGCAATCCTCAACCCATTCGGTTCCAGGTGATGTGATTGTCGGCGATGGAGTGGAACACACTTGGGAAGGCACACTCGACATCATGGGTTGGGACGTTGAAGACCAAGGTCTGGGCGTCATTTTCGACCGCTCCATTCCAGACTTTGTTTCCAGCCACTTTCGCGAGGCGGCGGATCAGGCCCTGGCCCGTTTGGACATCGACATTGACGACGTCACGCGGTTCATCTGCCATCCGGGCGGCGCCAAAGTACTCACCGCGCTGGAAAGCGCCTTGGAACTTGATACCCAAACGCTGGATCATGAACGCGCGATCCTGCACGAGTTCGGTAACATGTCCGCACCGACAGCGTTGTTTGTTCTGCAGCGGGCCATTCGGCACGAAGCTGAAGGGGATTACCTTCTTGCCGCCCTTGGACCCGGCTTTACCGCGTCCTTTTTGAAGCTGGAGATCAAATGATGCCTGAAATCATCAACGCATTTGCTGTATCACTGCTTCTTTTCCTGACGCTCCAGCGCCTGGGCGAACTTCTCCTTGCGCGTCGAAACACAGCAGCACTCTTGGATCAGGGGGGCCACGAGGTTGGAGCCGATCACTATTTTCTGCTTGTCACGTTGCACACGCTCTGGCTCATCAGCCTGTGGGCTTTTGGATATGGTGCAGAGATTTCAGTGCCTCTGCTCTTTGCGTTCTTAGCGCTTCAGCTTGCTCGTGTGTGGGTGATTGCGAGCCTTGGCAATCGGTGGACGACACGCATCATCGTGATGCCGGGAGAGCCGCTGGTGGCAGCCGGGCCGTTCAAATATATCCGCCACCCGAATTACTGTGTGGTTGTGGCGGAAATAGCCATCGTTCCGCTGATGTTTGGCTTGCCACTGATCGCGGTCGTCTTCACCGTTGCCAACGCACTCGTTCTTGCCAAACGCATTTCGGTTGAGAATACGGCGCTGTCTCCCGCGCGCTCCCCTGCTTGAAGCGCTGTCCGCCGCCAGTTAACCTGCGTTGCAGTCGTAAACTGGCGCGGAGACAATGTGGTGACAAACGAATCTGCTGAGCCACCGGTTGCGCCCTATCTGACGGTCAAGGGTGCGAAAGACGCGATCACCTGGTATCAGACCGTTTTTGATGCTGAAATCAGAGGCACCATGCCCGCGGAGAATGATGACCGGCTGATGCATGCTTCCCTGCTCATCAATGGCGGACTGGTGATGCTCTCCGACGAGTTCCCTGAATACAGCCCTTACCGAGGTCCAACGGAGGAAACAGGGTCATCCGTTGCGGTGAGCCTGCGCTTTGATTTACCTGATGAAGTGGATCGCGTGTACAAACTGGCCGTTGAACAAGGCGCGTCCGGCCACTTTGGCCCGGAAACCATGTTCTGGGGCGACCGGTTTGCCCAATTGATCGATCCGTTTGGCCATCGCTGGATGCTGGCAGCCAAGGCGTGATCACCGCAATTCTCTTTCCTCTGAGCTGTGCTCTTTTTGGTCTTTGCGGTGGAGAGGTCTGCTACGATCTCACCCACAACCGCAACGACTACATCGTCTGCAGCTTCCGCGCTGATCGCATATCAGTATCAACGCGACTGAATGATGATAGTGGCGCAGCCTTTGGCCGAATTGGTCGGCTGCAACAGCATCTCCAGCAGAACAACTCTCCGACACTGATGATCATGAATGGTGGCATGTACCATTCCGATCTCTCGCCCGTTGGGCTTTATGTCGAGGGGTCGCAGCAGCAAAAAACCATCTCCACGAAGCCCGGATGGGGCAATTTTCATCTGCTGCCCAATGGCGTGTTCTTCGTTGAAAATGGCAAATCATCCGTTTTGGAAACCAAAACCTATCTCAGCCGGAAACGCGCGCCGGACTTCGCCACGCAATCGGGTCCGATGCTGGTGATTGACGGCAGGCTTCATCACCGGTTTCTGAAGGATTCCGACAGTCTGAAGATCCGCAACGGTGTTGGTGTCAGTGCGGATCAAAAGACGCTGCACTTTGCAATTTCAAAGGGAAATGTGCGGTTCTGGGATTTTGGGGTTCTGTTTCGGGATCAGTTGAAGACCCCAAACGCGCTTTTTCTGGACGGCACCGTATCCGGCATCTGGTCAAAGAACCATACAAGAACAAGCTGGCGATCATTGGGCCCGATGATTGTGGTTGTGCGTCAACAACCACTTTGGCAGCGGGCCATTTATGCCGCATTGCGGCATTTTTCTGTTCCATGACATAATGAGGTCGTTTGCAGGCGCTCGAGATCAGCCTATAAAGCGTCCGACCTGATTGAACTGAGACAGAATTCATGGCCCTTTGGCTTTCCACTTCCGCAGCCGATTTTGAGGATCGTTTTGCAGATTTCCTGAACGCGAAACGCGAGCAGGCTGTGGATGTGCGTGATGTGGTCTCGGGCATCATTTCTGACGTGCAGGCGCGCGGCGATGCAGCGCTCAAAGAACATACAGCGAAATTCGACCGGTTCGAACTGGATGCATCGGGTCTGGCATTCAGCGAAGATGAGATCGCAAACGCCGTCGAAGAAACAGACCCTGAAACGCTTGATGCGTTGAAATTCGCTGCAGACCGCATTCGCTCGCATCATCTGAAGCAGTTGCCGGACGACCAGCGTTACACCGATGCGCTTGGGGTGGAGCTTGGCTATCGCTGGACGCCAATCGACAATGTGGGTCTCTATGTGCCAGGTGGGCTCGCCAACTATCCAAGTTCCGTGCTGATGAATGCAATTCCCGCGTCCGTGGCCGGCGTGCCGCGCATCGTGATGGTGGTTCCCACGCCCGACGGGGTGGTTAATCCGCTTGTTCTGGCAGCAGCGCACCTCTCCGGTGTTACCGAAATCTATCGGATCGGCGGTGCGCAGGCGGTAGCCGCGCTCGCCTATGGTACCGACACCATTCGCCCGGTCGACAAGATCACCGGCCCGGGAAACGCGTTTGTTGCGGAAGCAAAGCGGCAGGTGTTCGGCCAGGTGGGCATTGATATGATTGCCGGTCCCTCCGAGGTGCTGGTGATTGCCGATGGCGACAATGATCCGAACTGGATTGCGGCCGATCTTCTTGCACAGGCGGAACACGACGAAGCAGCTCAATCGATCCTGATCACTGACGACGAAGCCTTTGCCCGGTCTGTAGAAGACGCCGTCGACCACCAGCTTTCCACCCTGCCAAAGCGGAAGATCGCATCCAAAAGCTGGCGGGATTTCGGCTCAATTATCCTGGTCGATAAGATCGAGGACAGTGTGCCGCTGGCAAACCGCATTGCTGCCGAACACCTTGAAATTGCTACGGCTGATCCTGACGCCTTGTTCGATGAAGTCCGCAATGCGGGCGCGGTGTTCCTGGGTCGCCACACACCGGAAGCGATTGGCGATTATGTTGGCGGATCGAACCATGTGTTGCCCACGGCCCGGTCTGCCCGTTTCTCATCCGGCCTGTCGGTACTCGACTTTATGAAGAAGACCACCATCCTGAAATGCGGACCGGAACAGCTTGCCGGTCTTGGTCCGGCGGCTGTGAAGCTTGCCGATGCGGAAGGGCTTGCTGCCCATGGCCGCTCCATCACCGTGCGAAGCAACAGGTAGTCCCGTCGTGCCGCTTGATACCGACCCAAATCGGCTGATTGATATTGTGCTCGATGAAGCGTCCATCGGGCGCTCAACGCCAGATGTCGAGCACGAGCGGGCCGTGGCGATTTTCGATTTGCTCGAACAAAACAGTTTTACTCCGGTGGGACAGGCCGATGGTCCGTACAAGCTCAATCTTGCTGTTGCTGACAAGCGCCTCATTTTCAGCATCAGCGCAGAGAATGACGAGCATCTCGTCACGCACATGTTATCGCTGACGCCGTTTCGCAGGGTCATCAAGGACTACTATCTGATCTGCGAGAGCTACTACGAGGCAATCAAGACATCGACGACCAGTCAGATTGAAGCAATCGATATGGGAAGACGAGGGCTGCACAATGAGGGGTCCCAGACCTTGCAGGAGCGCCTGAAAGACAAGATCGAGCTGGATATGGACACGGCCCGCCGCTTGTTCACGCTGATTTGCGTGCTCCACTGGCGTGGTTGATCCGTGCCCGATTCCCACCTTCTGGCCAATCGCGGACCAATCCAGTCGGTTCTTTATATCTGCAGCCAGAATGTCATACGCTCGCCCATAGCCGAAGCGCTGACCAAGCTGTTGTTTCCAGGACGGATTTTCGCAGAATCAGCGGGCGTCATGGCGGGTGCTGCGGACCCTTTCGTGGAAGCGGTGATGGCAGAGCGCGGGGTGGATTTGTCCGGCCACGTGCCAAAGGGATTGGACGAGCTTGAGGACAGCTATTTCGATCTTTACGTGACCCTGACCCCTCAGGCGCACCACCGCATATTGGATTCCACCCGCGATCAGGCGGTGCTGGTGGAATATTGGCCGATGATGGACCCCGCAGACGTTACCGGCTCGCGTGAAACCATCTTAAATGCCTATCGCAATGTCAGAGAAGCGCTGCAAAGGCGAATAGAGGATCGACTTTCGAACTGATTTCGGGCATCTCCGCGAACAAATCCGCTCTCCGGTTCACAAACCAAAAGCGATGGGATAGTTTCCCGGCGCATTTTACAAACCATCGAGGTCCAATGGCGAAAGAAGAAGTACTGGAATTTCCCGGCGTTGTGAGCGAATTGCTGCCAAACGCCACCTTCCGGGTAAAGCTTGAAAATGACCATGAAATCATTGCCCACACAGCCGGGCGCATGCGAAAGAACCGTATCCGGGTTCTGGCAGGCGACAAGGTGTTGGTGGAAATGACCCCCTATGATCTGACCAAGGGGCGCATCACCTATCGTTTCAAATAATGTGTCGGTCTCTCTAGGCCGACCATCACCAAACGCGGTCGAAATCTCCCAGTTCACCGCAACATCGATCCGCATCAGTTGAAGTCGACCAATTCATGACAACCCGTCAAAAACTCGTTCTGGCTTCGGGTTCACCACGGCGCATCGCCCTGCTGCAACAGATTGGTGTTGATCCTGATCTGTTGTCACCGGTGGATGCCGACGAAACGCCTTTGAAGGCGGAAGCGCCGCGTTCGCTCGCCAAGCGTCTGTCCAAGACCAAGGCGGAAATGGCGATTGATGCGCTGACGCGAAACGCGGACATCGAAAATTACTATCTGCTTGCGGCGGATACGGTTGTCGCGCGCGGCAAGCAGATCTTGCCGAAAGCGGAAATGCTGGATGAAGCCTCGCATTGCCTGCGGCTTCTGTCAGGTCGCGCGCACCGGGTCTTTACGAGCGTGACCCTGGTGACGCCGAAAAAAACCTTCCGCCACAAGCTGGTGGAGACCCGCGTGCGCTTCAAGAAACTCTCGTCCGACGAATTTGATTCCTATCTGGCGTCCGGCGAATGGCGCGGCAAAGCCGGAGGCTATGCCATTCAGGGAATTGCTGGGGCATTCGTGGTGAAGCTGGTGGGGTCCTACACCAATGTGGTTGGCCTTCCGCTGCATGAAACCAGCAATATGCTGCAAGGCGAAGGCTATCCGGTTCACTTCAACTGGATCACCGGGACCTGAACCAAGTCAGGCCGCCAGCGCCACTTCCACACTGTCCCGGATCTGCCCCAGGCTGAAAGGTTTCGACACCACATCGATTACGATGCGGCTCAGGTCGCGGGCGTTTTCGCGCTGATCAGCATAGCCCGTCATCATGAGAATTTTAAGGGCCGGAAAAAAGGTCGAAGCGGATTTGGCAAGCGTGATGCCGTCCATGATGGGCATCTTGATGTCCGTCAGAAGCAGATCGAACTCGCCATCTGCAGCGCACAAGGTGTCGAAACCCATCTCGCCGTCTTCGGCTTCAGAGACCTGATGCCCGGAAAGCTGCAATGCCCGAACAATGAATGACCGCACGGCTTCATCGTCTTCAGTGACCAGTATCTTCGCCATCCCGAACTCTCTTCAGTGAATCAATATGTTATTGCTGCCAGCTTTGGCGAAATTGACTGTCTAATCTGTGCTATCTTGCACCACACCGACGAACGGCAGTTCGCGAAAAGCGTGACCCACATCCATGCCGTATCCCACCACAAAATAATCTGGGCACACAAAACCGGTGTAATCGGCATCAATCGCTGCCTTGCGGCGCGATTGCTTGTCGAGCAGAACCGCAATTTCAACCCGGTTGGCCTTGCGTTCATTCATCAGATCAGCGGCAAACTTCAGCGTGTTGCCGCTTTCCAGAATGTCATCGATGAGGAGGACATTGCGGCCTTCAACGTCGCTTTCCACGTCGCGAAGAATGCGCACTTCACCGCTTTCCGTGCCCGCGCCGTAGCTTGAAAGGGAGAGGAATTCGACTTCCGGCTCGAGACCCTTTTCGTGCATAGCGCGAATGAGGTCAGCCGCAAAAACAAAGGAGCCCTTTAAAATGGCGATGACCAGCAGATTATCCTGATTGCGGTGGGAAATTTCCTCAGCAATTCTCAGATTTTCTCTGGCAATGTCCGCTTGCGAAAAAAGCGTCTCAATGGCTCGACCACGAACAGTTTTGGTCATTTGTTTGACGTGCTTTCCTCGTCGAGGAAGTGAATACGCACATCTGCCGCTTCCTGGGGAGGCGTGTCAATGCTCGATATGAAGCGCGTGGCTTCACCGGGCTTTAGCTCGTCCTGTTCGGGTTCAGCCGTCCAGGTGAAAATTTCCGATTGTGACTTGTCGCGCAACGCAATGCGGATGGTCGGCACCTTGATGCTGCCGGTGGTGATGTTTTCAACCGCGCCATCAACGATGAGCTTCTCAATTGCCCCATCGCGGGTGGACGAGGTTTCAATGTTCACAAACCGGAGCCCGCGGGTGTTGGTCTCAATCCCGGCCAGTTCGTAAAGACCGGCCATATCCGGCATCGCCTTCACAATGTCCTGCTTGTAGATCAGCCCGCCGCCAAACACGAAAACTGCAACAAGGGCGGCCGCCATATTCTTGAATATGGTTCCAAACCGACTGCGTTTTGGCGCTTTGGCGGAGCCCGGTTTTTCAAAGAGGTCATCGCTCAGCGTCTGGCTGGCGCGTCGACTTGTGAAATCAATTGGGGTGTTCGGCTCCGGTTTTTCCTCCTCATCAAGATCAAGCGACAGAGCCTGGAAAGGACCGATCATGCGTTGCGATTCGTCGACACCGTTTACCGGCTCTGATTGCTCTTCGGCAATTGGCTCCGATTGAGAATCGGGCACAGAAATGTCAACGTCTTGCGCGTCAGCGTCCGCTAGGGTTTCGACCGGCTCGCTCTCAACTTCCGGCTGGGCAATCAAATCGTCCTTGATGGCCAGGGGTTGCCATGTGTTTGAGCAGCGCACGCACTGAACGCTCGTGGTGCCGGACAGGGCCTCCATCGGAATATTGTAGCACGTATTGCAGCTGGGACAGGTAATCGACATGAACTTGCGCATCACACAATTGAAGAGACACACAGATTACCGCTGAATTGGTTAATGCATTGCTGCCGTGACTGTTAAAACTGTTCACGATTTCCCATGCGAACGGCGATTCCCAACGGGCCAAATTCGGCCTATAGGCGTGGGTAAGGAACACGGGCCGGGAAGATTCACCGGCTGGATTGATTTCGCAACGACACAAAGGGCCAGAGTTCTTTGATCAGGTTTGAAAATGTCGGGGTTCGCTATGGCATGGGTGATGAGGTGCTGCGCGACCTCACATTCGATCTTGAACCGGGCTCGTTTCAGTTTCTGACCGGCCCGTCCGGTGCGGGCAAGACCACCTTGTTGCGATTGTTGTTCCTGTCGCTTCAACCCACCCGCGGACGCATCGAAGTGTTCGGGCGGGAAATGTCAGAGCTTGAACCCACGGATATTCCCGCAATCCGGCGACGTATCGGCATTGTGTTTCAGGATTTCAGACTGCTTGATCATTTGACGATCTATGAAAATGTGGCGCTTCCGCTGCGGGTGCAGGGTCAGGATGAATCCTCCTATCGTCAGGATGTGATTGACCTGCTGGACTGGGTGGGCCTCTCAGGCCGCATTCAGGCGCGCCCACCGGTGCTCTCTGGTGGAGAAAAGCAGCGCGCAGCCGTGGCCCGCGCGCTTATCGACAAACCGGAATTGCTGCTCGCGGACGAACCGACCGGCAACCTTGATCCCTCGCTTGCCCAACGACTTTTGCGGCTGTTCGATGAACTTAACAAACTCGGCACATCCGTGGTGATCGCCACCCACGATCTCGCTTTGATGGACCAGTATCACGCGCGTCGTCTGGTTCTTGATGATGGATTTATCCGCATCTACGACTAGTTGGACCTTAGACGCCCACCTCTTTCACCGCTTCCATGGAGACATAGGTCGATGTCTGCGCCACATGAGGCAGGGCGGAAATGATTTCGCCCAAGATCTTGCGATAGTTTTCAATATCGCTGGTGCGCACCTTCAAGAGATAATCGAAATGCCCGGCGATCATGTGGCACTGTTCGATGGCACCCACGGGCTGAACTGCGGCGTTGAACGCATCGAGTGCACCAGCGCGGGTATCCGACAGTTTCACTTCCACAAAAGCAATGTGGGCAAGCCCCAGCTTCACCGGATCAAGCATGGCTCTGTAGCCGGTGATGTAGCCTTCCTTTTCAAGCTTCTTCAAACGAAGCTGACACGGAGTTTTCGAAAGCCCGATCTGATTGGCAAGCTCAGTGACCGCAATTCTTCCATCACCAGCAACGATGTTCAGAATTTTTCGGTCAAACGCATCCGGATGGAACGGTTTGGCAGACATATGCAATCGTCCTTTAAATGTGGGTTATTTTGTTCCGATTGACCAAGTTTTGATTGAATTGCAAGAAATATGATCTCTGATTCAATGGTATCATAGTCCGAAAGGAGACTGTGATGTCGGCTGAACGTGATTCCCTTTTTCATCTGCGAGAAGCAGTCCGCAACAACCAGCTAGCGCCGGAGAGTGAGCGTGTGGCCGCCCTGGTCGACGATCTCGATTGGTCTTTGGAGAAGCGAGAGGCGGTCACGACATCCGCGGCGGAACTGGTGCGCCACATTCGAAGCTCATCGACACCAGGCCTCATGGAATCCTTCCTTGGGGAATATGGTCTTTCAACCGACGAAGGCGTTGCACTGATGTGTCTGGCAGAAGCACTGCTGCGGGTTCCGGATGCCGACACAATCGACGCGCTGATTGAGGATAAAATTGCCCCGTCTGACTGGGGCAAACATCTGGGTCATTCAAGTTCGCCGCTGGTCAATGCCTCCACCTGGGCGTTGCTCATCACAGGACGGGTGCTGGACACGGGGTCTCAGGGGCTTGCGGGCATCCTGCGCGGGTCCATCAAACGGCTCGGTGAACCGGTCATTCGTACCGCGGTGGCGCAGGCCATGAAGATGCTCGGTGAGCAATTTGTGCTCGGTGAAACCATCGAACGCGCAATCGATAACGGCAAACCCTTCACCGATAAAGGCTATACTTATTCCTTCGACATGCTGGGCGAGGCTGCGCGCACCGAGACTGACGCAAGGCGATATCATCTCGCCTATTCCCATGCCATCAGCGCGATGGCGAAGCAGGCAACGGGATCGGATATTCGAAGCAATCCCGGCATTTCGATCAAACTCTCCGCACTTCACCCGCGCTATGAATATCTGCAAAGAGAACGGGTGATGGAAGAGCTGGCGCCGCGTGTGAAATCACTCGTGCTGCTTGCTCAGTCCGCCGGAATTGGCCTCAATATCGATGCGGAAGAGGCCGACCGGCTCGAACTTTCTCTCGATGTGATAGAGGCGGTGCTGGCAGATCCCGCACTTGAAGGCTGGGACGGCTTTGGCGTCGTGGTTCAGGCCTTTGGTCAGCGCGCCCCCATTGTCATCGACTGGCTCTATGAACTGTCGAACGCGTTCAACCGGCGCATCATGGTGCGGCTGGTCAAAGGGGCTTACTGGGACACGGAAATCAAACGCGCCCAGACACTCGGGCTGGACGGCTTTCCGGTCTTCACCCGCAAATGCGCCACGGATCTTTCCTATCTTGCCTGTGCGAAGAAGCTCCTTGCCTGCCGGGATCGTATCTATCCGCAGTTCGCGACCCACAATGCCCACACAGTCTCTGGCATTCTGGCAATGACGGAACCGGATCAAAGCTATGAGTTTCAACGGCTTCACGGGATGGGGGAGGCGCTTTACGAGGCGGTGCTCCAGCGCCCCAACACACGCTGTCGCATCTATGCGCCTGTGGGAGCCCATGAGGATCTGCTGGCTTACCTGGTGCGGCGCTTGCTGGAAAACGGTGCGAATTCGTCTTTCGTCAACCAGATCGTGGATGAAACCATTCCGCCGGAGATGATTGCTGAGGACCCCATTGGCCAGATCGAAGCCTTCGGTGAGGACATCCCAAATCCGGCGATTGTGCGGGCTGGGAACATGTATGCGCCCAAGCGGCGAAATTCGCGTGGGTACGATCTGAGCGATCCAGTCGTGCTTGAACAAATTTCTGCACAACGCATTAAGTTTCAGACCAGCAGTTGGCAGGCAGGGCCATTAATATGTGGGAAGGTCATCGGTGCTGAGGCTCACGACATCGTCAATCCAGCGAGCCCGTCCGATAACCTTGGAACGGTCCGCGAAGCGTCTCCCGGTGATGTGGAAACCGCCCTTGGTGCGGCTCAAATGTGGAATGCCTCGCCGCAAGAACGCAGCGATGTGCTCAACCGGGCAGCAGATCTCTACGAAGTGCAGGCGCCGGAACTCTTTGCGCTTGCTTGTCGTGAGGCGGGAAAAACACTTGCCGACTGTGTGAACGAGTTGCGCGAGGCGGTGGATTTCCTGCGGTTCTACGCGTCCGAAGCCCTTCGCCTGAATGCAAACAATCCACGTGGCACCTTTGCCTGCATCAGCCCGTGGAACTTTCCACTGGCGATCTTTACCGGCCAGATCAGCGCGGCTTTGGCCGCTGGCAACGCCGTCATTGCGAAACCGGCCGAAGCAACTCCCCTCATCGCCCATTGTGCAGTGGAACTGCTGCACGAGGCCGGGGTTCCTAAGTCCGCCCTGCAGTTTTGCCCCGGAACCGGAGCGGTGGTCGGTGGCGCTTTGAGCGCCGATCCCCGAATTGCGGGGCTCTGCTTCACAGGGTCCACAGCAACCGCGATGACAATCAACCGGGCAATGGCGGAAAATGTGGCCGTCGATGCGCCGCTCATTGCAGAGACTGGCGGGCTCAACGCCATGATCGTCGACAGCACTGCCCTGCCGGAGCAAGCGGTCCGCGATATCGTGGCATCTGCCTTTCAAAGTGCCGGGCAGCGCTGTTCCGCCTTGCGTGTGCTTTATGTGCAGAACGACATTGCCGACAAGCTGCTCACTATGCTCCAGGGCGCGATGGATGAACTTGTTCTTGGCGATCCGTGGGATCTGGCAACCGATATCGGCCCGGTCATCGATGCGCCTGCCCGGCACCGCATCGCAAGCCATATCGAGCAATGGACCGGCCGCGGTAAACTCATCAAATCACTTGATTTGCCGGGAAGCGGGCACTTTGTCGGGCCAACATTAATCGAGATTTCCGGCATTTCTGATCTTGAAGAGGAGATATTCGGCCCTGTTCTCCACGTGGCCCGATTTAAAGCCGATGAACTTGATCGGGTGATCGAGGATATAAATGCCACAGGCTATGGGCTTACTTTCGGCCTGCACACCCGCATTGATGACCGGGTGCAGTCAATTGTCGACCGCGTGAATGCTGGCAATATCTATGTCAATCGCAATCAGATTGGCGCGGTCGTGGGAACTCAACCTTTTGGCGGGGAAGGGCTTTCCGGCACTGGGCCGAAAGCGGGTGGTCCAGCCTATGTGAAGCGGTTTACGGCGCTGAACGATGACGCAATAAACCACGAAATTGCTTCGGATCAGCCCGAGCCAGCCGCTGCTCAATCGATGATGACTCTTGATCAATTGCAAACTCTGGTGGATCGCGCCGGATCGCAAGTGAAGGCGTCAAACGAAAACGAGATCGATTGTCCGGGTCCGACGGGCGAATCCAATCGTCTTTCCACTCACCCCAAAGGCGTGGTCCTTTGTCTGGGACCCGAGGATGGTTTGATCGCGGCGCAAAAGAAGGCGGCGGAAGGTACCGGTTGTGCAGCAATTGCTCTGGAGGATGGAGCGGCCGGCTCAATAGATCCGGATCACCTACGCGATCTTGACCATATCGCAGCCATTGTTTGCGGCACCAGCCATCCGGACATTCGAGACATCCGCAAAGCGCTTGCGGAACGCTCAGGCCAGATCATTCCGCTCATATGTGATCATCGGGATAGCGACCGGTTTCTGATCGAACGCCATGTGTGCGTTGACACCACGGCCTCAGGCGGCAATGCGGAGCTTCTGGCGGCCAACGAATAAACTCGCCAATGCCGCTTGATCAGCAGGCGTTTCAGACGGTATCTCCACACAAGAGGAATCACCCTCAACATCCAGTTGGCGGAGCACCTGGTTCGGATGGCGAAACCGAAACAGACCAGTGGAGCGGAACTCGAAGAGCTGGTGTTTGATGCCGCCGGTTCAGGCGATGCCGGTTCGGGCAAATCCAGCAAGCCGTCACCAGATGATTTCGCCGGACGCTCACAGACCTCGATCGTCCCACCGGAGAGTGTTGCCGGTCGCGCCCTGACGCTTGTTGTTGCGATCATGGCCTTTCTTGCCTGCCTCACGCTTGGTGCGGTGACGCTGGTTTCCGGCACAGCGTCCAAATGGCAAAGCGACATCGCACGCGAAATCACCATCCAGATCCGTCCGGTCGATGGTGTTGATATCGTTAAATCCCTTGCTGATGCTCAGGCGCTGGCGAGAGGAACGCCTGGCATTGAAGATGCGGTCGTGGTCGGCGAACAGGAAACCGCGCGCCTGCTTGAACCCTGGCTGGGCACAGGGCTTGATCTCAATGACCTTCCGGTTCCCCGTCTTGTCACCGTCTTTGTATCCGAGGGTGGGCGACCCGACTTTGCCGCCCTACGCAGCCAGTTGGCGGACAAAGTGCCTGGTGCCAGTCTGGATGATCACCGGTCTTGGGTTGACCGGCTGACCACCATGGCCCGCGCCACTGTGGCCGTTGGCATTGCAGTGTTCGCGCTGGTTGTTGTGGCAACGGTTCTCACCGTTGTGTTCGCCACTCGGGGAGCCATGGCCGGAAACCGCAACGTGATTGAAGTGCTTCATTTTGTGGGTGCGGAACGTGGCTATATTGCCCGCCAGTTTCAGAACCATTTCATGCTGTTGGGGCTCAAAGGCGCTTTTGCCGGTGGCGTATTCGCCATGATCGTTTTTGCCATTGCCGGCTTTTGGGCGGCCAACAATATCGCCACGCCGGAGGCCGATCAGATGATTGCGCTGTTTGGCACATTTACTGTGGGGCTTTATGGCTATGCAGGCGCACTGGTGCTGATGTTCGCCATTGCCATCCTAACGGCCATGACCTCTCGCTGGACGGTTCTGCGCCACGTGGGCACCCTCGATCGATCGCAGGATGTTGGCTGATTCTTCGATTTGGCTGCAAATACCCCGTTTTCGCCGCCAGATTGCCGTTTTTTCGTGGTGCTAGCAAAGGGCTTGCGCTAGCGTCCGGGCAGAACCGGCGCAAAAAAAGCGCTATTGATCGTCACACCGGGCCAATGAGATGACGGCGGATCAGACCAGCAACACGAAGAAGTCGGACGGCAACGCCGATCCCAAACAAAATGCCAGCGAGGAAAAGAAACGCTTCACCCGTCGGGGTGGACGCCTTTTCCGTGGTATCGGCGGTATTTCACGCTTCTTCTATGTGCTGATCATGGTGGGTGTGTTTATTGGTGCCGGTCTGGCACTGGGTGGGTTTGCCAAGTTCACCCAGACAGTTCGCACCTATGAAGCGCCACAATCTCTGGAAACCTATGACGGCATTGTGGTGCTCACCGGCGGATCGCAACGCATCGCTGCGGGTCTTGAACTCCTGAGAACCAACAAGGCGAAGCGTCTTTTGATCAGCGGTGTCAACAAGGACACCAGCGAGAAAGCCATCCTGAACCTCACGGATGAAAGTGCCTCTCTTTTCGAGTGCTGTGTCGATTTGGATCGCGAGGCCGCAAACACGGTTGGCAATGCGACTGAAGCAGCCAACTGGGCCAAAAAGCACGGGTTTGAACGCCTCATCATCGTGACAAGCGACTATCATCTTCCCCGCAGCATGCTGGAGATGCGACGAGCCATGCCCAAAGCCAGGCTCCAGCCTTTGGGCGTATCATTTGACCGGTTGAAGCAGGATGGCTGGTATCGCGATTCGGAGGCCATGCGACTTCTGGTTTCTGAATACACCAAATATGTGGGTGCCCGGTTGCGCCCCACGCTGGTGGGCGAACCCTTCGCGACCATCAGAGCCCGGGTGAGTGCGCTTTAGGGTCCGCATGATCACACCAGCTTTGTGTTTATGGCCTTGATCATGGATTGCATTTCAAGCACTAACCGCGCCATGTAACAGACGATTTTATTCGGGGCGCTTCCTTTGCTCGTATTTAGATCGCTGGCCTTCAACCTTGCCTGGTATGTCAGCATCCTGATCCAGATGATCGTGTTTTCGATCCCCTATTTTCTGGCACCTCGAAAGCTTGCCTGGATTGTGCCGCGCAACTGGGGGCGGATAAGCAATTTTCTGCATCGCTGGATTGTCGGCACAAAGATCGAAATCAAAGGCATTGAAAACATCCCGAATGAAGGGGTGATTGTCGCTTCCAAGCACCAATCTTTGTGGGAGGTCTACGGCTTTTTGTCGATCTTTCGCGATCCCGCGTTCATTTTGAAACGGGAACTGATGTGGATCCCGTTGTTCGGCTGGTACGTGGCCAAGCAGCGCATGATCCCCATCAATCGAGAACGTCGCGGGGCGGCCCTTGAAAAAATGCTCGATCGCGCACGTGAGGAAATCGCCAACGGTCGCCAGATCATCATCTATCCGGAGGGCACTCGCACCACGCCCGGCGCTGATCCGGCCTACAAAACCGGGATCGTTCGGCTCTACCGCGAGCTGAACTGCCCCGTTGTTCCTGTGGCGCTGAACTCGGGTCTTTACTGGCCGCGCCGTCAGTTCATGCGCTACCCAGGAATTATGCGGTCACAGATCCTGGAACCCATCCCGCCAGGACTGGATGACGAGGCCTTCTTTGCTCTTTTGCAGGAGCGCATTGAGGGGGCCTGCAACAAGCTCTATCAGAAGGCCGCGAGCGACCCAAACCCGCCACCTATGTCCGATCAGTTGCTCGCAAAATTGAAGCAGATGTCCTGATCGTCTGACGGGCATTCGAAATAGTTCTTGTAATGTTCTCTTAAGTTGTTCTATCTATGTTCCCATCCCATCCCATCCCATCCCATCCCATCCCATCCAAGGAACAGAGATAGAACACCATGATGAACGCTGCCCTTTCCCCGGCTCCCGACTATCATCAGCCCGCGTCTGTTCCTCGCGACCGGCGATCCGGCTTCTCAGCGCCTGACGTCACGCCCTGGGGTGGGCACATTGCCCAACGAAACAATGTGGTTCCACTGTACGGTGTGAAATCATCCGTCGCAGGACTGGTTGCCCCAGATGACGAGTTGGAAGTCGGTTCCGAACTCTACGATTGCGAGGTTATCTCATCGGTGGTTGAAGCGGATGGGTTCGACCGGTTTGTCTATCTGAAGAATGCTGATGGCGCAAAGCACGTGTTTTCAAACATTCAGCCGGAACAGATTCCGCTTTATGACAATGCCGTGTTCGCCGTTCTGGAATCCGATTCCAAGAGACCCTTGTGGATTGGAGCAAGCACGTTTGTGCGCCATCGGTACTTTCGGCATCGTGCTGAATGTGAAGCCAGAGGTGGGCGCGTGCAACTGTTTGTGCACCTGTTGGCAGATGATGGTGCGGCGCGCGACACGGTCATTCGCGACTTTATCGTTTCTTCAATTGGCGTTTCTTAAGCGGCGCGCAACCTGTTGCAGGCCGACGTCCTCAATGCCGATTTCCTCAAGGTGCTCCGCCGTCTTCAGCACATAATCTTCATTGTCGCCGGACCGGCCAGAAGCGCCTGATATCTGTTTCACCAGCGCGTTTTCCGGTAGCCGACCCGCATATTGTGGATTTGTACGGTCAGTGATGTAGACGAGCGCGCTTGCTGTCGCCCCGCTTTGCAGTTGAACACGACGCCAGGTCTCAACATAGACGTTGGTCACCAGTTCGCGCTCTCGCAAATATGCGATGACTTCGTCGCGATTCTTTTCTTCCACCCGGAACGCCCGACCCAGACACGAGCCGCCGCGGTCGAGACCGAGCACCAGACCGGGCCGCTCCTTCGTACCCCTGTGAACCCAGGAATAGATGCATAGCGCCCGGTGCAGTCCGTGGATACGAGCCGTTTCGCACTCCAGATAGTTAAACCCGGGCCGCCACATCAAAGATCCGTAACCGAACACCCAAAAATCGCCCATTGCAGTTGATATTCCTGTATTGTGGCCTCAAGAGGCAACGTCAGACACCTGTTGTCGGTTTAGTGGACAAAAACTAAAGGCCCCATATTGTCTCAGGAAGCAACTTTACCGCAGCCCCCCAGACGTAGCGGCATTCCGCGCCGAATGAAATGGCTTGCGGTTGCGGTCGCTGCGGGGATCGGGCTTTGGACCGGTGGCTGGTTCTATGTGGCGTCCATTTCTGCCGATCAGATCGACAAGGTGATTCAGTCGGCGGCGCGGTTCGGGGTGACGATCACGTGCGAAAACCGTTCAATCCGCGGATTTCCATTCCGGATGGGCTTGTTCTGCGATCAGACTGGCGTTGAAGCACAGGAGCAGGCGTTCGTAACAAAAGCTGGTGCGTTGCGCACGGTGGCGCTGCTCTACAAGCCTGGCAATATCATTGCTGAACTGGACGGTCCGGCGGAAGCCTCGCCTGTCCCCGACGCAAAGCCTATCAAGCTGGATTGGGACAGTTTGCGCGCCAGCGTTCGTCTGGGACTAAGCGTGCCGCAGCAGATTTCACTCGTCGGGCTGAACCTTGAAGTTGCGATACCGGTCCTGCTGGCATCATCCGACGCCGCCGCCGAGCCCTTGGCGGCAATGCTGAAATTGAAGAGCAATCAGGGTGCGGTGCATTTGCGCCCGACACCGGAATCGGAAGACCGCGACCTTGATCTGGCGTTTCAGGTTCGCGACTTCAAAAACGCGCTGGCGAGTGTATTTCCCGAAGCCGGATTTGATGTTGATGTTGATCTTCATCTGACGGACGGCATGGCCCGGGCCGTGTCCGGTGCGTTTGATCAGCAGATAATGCAGTTCGGACAGGATGGTGAAATCCGCAAAGTGCGCATCGCATCACACGCTGACCCAACAAGCCAGATTGAACTTTCGGGTCCATTCAGAATCGATACTGACGGGCTTGTCACGGGAAAAATGGACCTCTCGGTCTCAAATCCAGCTGGATTGCTCGACTATGTAAGCTCGGTGGATGAGCAGGCAGCAGCATCGGTCAAGCAGATCGTGAACGCCGTCACGGCCTTCGGGCAACCCGGAAAGCTGAACGGCACGCCCTCGCGTACCGTCAAGATTGACATCGACAAGGGGAAAATGCGCGCGGGCTTTATTCCCCTTGGCGAAATTCCGCCATTGTTTGGAACTTGATCTATTCCTCAACTGCGTCGCGGCCAAAGTTTGGCAACGCCGTTTCCTGACCGGCTTCCACGATTTCGCGGCGAATGGTGCGCGTTCTGGTAAACAGATCAAACAGCGCGTCGCCATCCCCCCAGCGGATCATGCGTTGCAGCGCACTCAGATCCTCGGAGAACCGGCCGAGTGTTTCAAGCACGGCGTCCTTGTTGTTGAGGAAAACATCACGCCACATGGTGGGATCGGACGCTGCCAGACGCGTAAAGTCACGAAAACCACCGGCGGAATATTTCATGACTTCCGAACTCGTCACCTCTTCCAGATCGCTGGCCGTGCCAACGATATTGTAGGCAACCAGATGCGGAATGTGTGAGGTGATGGCGAGCACCAGATCATGGTGCCTTGGTGTCATGAACTCCACATTGGCACCGCAGGCCGCCCAAAAGCCGTGCAGCCGGTCCACCGCCGATTGATCAGCATCTGCGGCCGGTGTGAGAATAACCCAGCGATTGTCAAACAGACCGGCAAAGCCCGCATCCGGGCCCGAGTTTTCCGTACCGGCGACCGGATGGCCCGGGATGAAATGCACACCTTCGGGAATGTGCGGCCGCATGGCTTCATCAACGGCGGTTTTAACCGAGCCCACATCCGTGACAATCGCGCCGGGGCGCAGATGGGGCGCGATCTGCTCCGTCACCGGCCCACAGGCACCCACCGGAGTGCAAAGGATCACCAGATCAGCACCTTCCACCGCTTCGCGTGCATCCGCGAGATAGTGGTCTCCCAGACCAAGTTCCTGCGCACGTGCCAGCGTTTCCGAGCTCCGCGTGGAGATGGCGATCTCGTCAGCAAGACCGAGTTTGCGAACATCATGCGCCAGAGATGACCCGATCAGCCCGATACCGATCAGGGCAAGGCGTTCAAATTTTGGCTGGGTCATTTCACGTCACCAGCCATGAAACCGCGCAAGGACGCAATCACACCTTCATTGGCTTCTGCTGAACCAATGCTCATGCGTAGCGCATTGGGAAAGCCATAACCCGCAACGGCCCGCAGCAGATATCCTTTGCTCGAGAGATAGGCGTCGGCTTCGGAGGCGCGTCGACCATCTTCATCCGGAAAATGAACCAGAATGAAGTTGCCGACACTTGGCGTCACCCGCAAGCCGATTTCCTCAAGCGCCTCGGTGGTCTTGGCAATCCACTCATCATTGTGCGCAATGCATTTTGCGAGGTGCTCCTTGTCGCCGATTGCTTCTTCTGCGGCTGCCAATGCGGCTGAATTCACGTTGAACGGCCCGCGAATGCGGTTGACCACTTCCACAATTGAGGACGGGCCGTACATCCAGCCAATGCGCAGGGCCGCCATTCCGAAGATCTTTGAAAACGTCCGCGTCATGACCACATTTTCATTGGCAGAAACCAGCTCAATGCCGGCCTCATAATCATTGCGGCTGACATATTCGGCGTAGGCCGCATCGAGCACCAGAATTGTGCGCAAAGGCAGGCCGGCGTGAAGACGACGAACTTCTTCGATGGGAAGGTAAGTGCCGGTCGGGTTGTTGGGATTGGCCAGAAATACGATGCGGGTCTTGTCGGTGACCCGGTTGAGTATCTCATCCACCTGCGCGGTTTCGTTCTTCTCAGGCGCAACCACAGGCGTGCCACCGCTTGCAAGAATTGCAATGCGGTACATGAGGAACCCATGTTCGGTGTAAATCGCCTCATCGCCGGGCGACAAGTAGGCCTGCGACAGCAAGGACAGAAGCTCGTCCGACCCGGCGCCACACACAATATTGTCAGGATTCAGGCCGTGAACAGCGCCGATCCGGCGTCGCAACTCTGTGGCTGAACCGTCGGGATAATCCTGCAGCGTATTTGCGAGATTACCAAGCGCATCTCTTGCGCTTTGTGGTGCACCAAGCGGAGATTCATTCGAAGAAAGCTTGTGGAGCTTCACCCCATCTGGCGCTGCCGACTTGCCGGGCACATACATCGCAATCTGATCCACGCCAGGCTTTGCAACAGGGGCGAAATTGTTCTCAGACATGATCAGATCTCATTTGTTGAAGGATAATCCGCATGGAGTGCGGGCAGGGGCGTTCTATGGAACTTGCCGGTCAAAATCAAAGCACAGATTGAACTTTTTGTGTGGTGTCGTGCTGATGCGGTGATCTTGAAATGAACAATCTGTTCTGGCCACTCTCAAAGAGCCCCTGTATAGGGGCAGTCCCAAAGCGGAATGATCGGTATGACGACGACCCTCGACAAAGCCGTCAGGCAGGCAAGTGAATCCATTGATCCGTCATCCAACACAGTTGTGTTTGATGAAACGCAGCCGCTCGCACTGGATTCCGGCGACAGTCTCGCACCGTTGCAGCTTGCCTATCAGACAATGGGCAAACTGAACGACGACAAGAGCAACGCCATTCTCGTCTGTCATGCGCTAACGGGTGATCAGTATTTTGGCTTTTCGCCTGGCGACCCGTTGCAAAAGCACCCGGTGACGGGAAAGCCCGGTTGGTGGGAAAGCCTGATCGGTCCGCAAAAACCAATCGACACTGACAAGTATTTCGTTGTGTGCGTGAATGTGGTTGGCGGGTGCCTGGGTTCAACCGGCCCCGCTTCCATCAATCCTGCGACCGGCAAAAGCTACGGGCTTGATCTGCCAGTCATCACCATCGGCGATATGGTCCGCGCTCAGGCGATGCTGATTGATCATCTGGGCATTGATCAGCTTTTTTCCGTTGTCGGCGGGTCCATGGGCGGCATGCAGGTGCTGCAATGGGCCGCCACCTATCCGGACCGGGTCTATTCAGCAATTCCCATAGCGACCGGTGCGCGACACTCGGCGCAAAACATAGCATTTCACGAAGTGGGGCGTCAGGCCATCATGGCTGACCCCGACTGGCATGGCGGCAATTATATTGACAAGAACACAATCCCGCGCAAAGGGCTGTCGGTTGCGCGTATGACGGCGCACATCACCTACCTGTCTGAACCTGCCCTGCACCGAAAATTTGGCCGCAACCTGCAGGACCGGGAAGCGCTGACCTTCGGATTTGACGCGGATTTTCAGATCGAGAGTTATCTGCGCCATCAGGGCATGACCTTTGTCGACCGGTTTGATGCCAACTCCTATCTCTATATGACCCGGGCGATGGATTATTTCGACCTCAAGGAAGAGCATGGCGGTCGGTTGGCGGATGCCTTTGCCAACACAAAGACGCGCTTTTGCCTTGTTTCCTTCACATCGGATTGGCTGTTCCCCACTGAAGAAAGCCGCGCGATTGTTCATGCGCTCAATGCAGCGGGTGCGAGCGTTTCGTTTGTGGAGATCGAGACAGACAAGGGACACGACGCGTTTCTTCTTGATGAACCGGAATTGAGCGCAACGGTCGGCGGGTTCCTGTCTTCTGCTGCCCGCGCGCGAGGTCTGAAATGAAACGGGGGCGCAAGTGAACATGCATGCCCGCAACGAGGCCGCTCACAGCCGGGTTGATCTCAATCTGATCGCTGAGTTGGTGAAGCCGGGGTCAAAGGTGCTCGACGTTGGCTGCGGCGACGGTTCGCTGTTGGACCTCCTGGTTCATACCAAGGATGTGGATGGGCGCGGCATTGAGCTCAACCAGAAAAACGTCAATCAGTGTGTGGCGCGCGGACTGTCCGTCATACAAGGCGATGCCGACAAGGACCTCTCGACCTACCCTGACAACGGGTTCGACTATGCCATTTTAAGCCAGACCATTCAGGCGACGCACAACCCCAAACAGGCCTTGCAGGAGCTGATGCGCATTGGCCGATATGTGATCGTGTCATTTCCCAACTTTGGTCATTGGCGCATTCGCCTCTCGTTGGGTCTCAACGGTCGTATGCCGGTCAACGATCATCTACCCTACGCCTGGTATGACACGCCAAACATTCATTTCTGCACAATTGCCGACTTTGCAGCACTTTGCGACGAGATTGATGCTCGTATCGAGAAGGCGGTCGCGCTGAACGGAAAAGGCAAGAAGCTTGCCGCTGGTCCCACCAGCCTGATGTCCAACGTGTTTGGTCAGGAAGCCGTGTTTCTGCTCAGCCGCTGATCTCTTCAGCCTTCACAACGCTTGCCGCTCCCTGTGGCGAAAGCACGGGCACGAAAACCCGTCGCGACTGGCGTTCGCGAATGGCGGTTCCCTGATAGAGAAGCTTCTTGGCCTCCACCACCGTGACCCCACTGAAAACCGGCCACATTCTCCGCCCAAGCCGCTCGGTGGCCCGGAACATCTGAAACAGCCGCTGACGATCCCAGGGTGGAAAATGCAGCGCATCTGACCAGGCGAGCGAAGAAAATTGAGCTGACTTCAAGAGATCACCAAGCTGACCACTGCTGAACGGACGGCCCGTACCAAATGGCGTGTGCTCAAATCGCGCCCATAGCCCACGCCGGTTTGGCACCACAATCACAATACGCCCGCTGGGGGAAAGAACCCGCCACATCTCGTTGAGGGTTTCGAACGGATTTTCCGAATGTTCCAGCGCGTGTACCATCAAAATCCGGTCAAGCGCAGAGTCCGGTAACGGCAGATCCTCGTCAAACACCAGAGCGGTCGCGTTTGGTTTGTTTTTGGGCCAGCGAACGGCGCCCTGACCCGCCGGCATGAACGCCATCACACGCTCGGTATCGGTGCCAAACTGGTCGAGGTAGGGTGTTGTATATCCAAGACCCATCAGGCGCTCATTGGCAATCGGCTGCCACAGCCGCGACAGTGACATGGCGATCGAGCGCTGCGCCATCTGCCCCAGGGGGCTTGCATAAAAGGCGCGAAGATCGACAATATCGGTGTGCATAACAACCTGTTATCACTTATTCGAATTCAGGAAAATCAAACCAGCGCCCACCGGTGAACGAATTTCTCCCCGGGCGAAGTCCGTGAACGGGAAATAACCCCATGAGCAACCTAAAAATCCATCAATTCAATTGCCGCGACGACAATTTCGGCGTCCTCATCCACGACCCCGATGCCGGGGTGACAGCCGCCATAGATACGCCAGACGAGGTTCCCGTTCGTGCAGCGATTGAAGAGACGGGCTGGGGATTGACCCATATCATCACCACCCATCACCATTTCGATCATGTGAAGGGGAACGAACCGCTGAAAGCTGAATTCAGTTGCCACATCATTGGTCCGGAAGCAGAGGCAGACCGCATTCCCGGTATCGATCAAACGGTGAATGATGGCGATCAGTTCCAGTTTGGAAATCACACAGTCGCGGTGATTTCCACGCCCGGGCACACGCTTGGCCAGGTCAACTATCACTTCGCCGATGCCGGCGTGGCGTTCACAGGTGACACGCTGTTTGCGCTGGGCTGCGGGCGCATTTTTGAAGGTGATCCCGACATGATGTGGTCATCGCTTTCAAAGCTGATGCAATTGCCCGAAGAGACCGTGATCTATTGCGGTCATGAATACACGCTCTCCAACGCGCGATTTGCACTGACCGTTGATCCCGACAACGAAGCGCTGCAAGCTCGCGCAGCAGAGATTGAAGCTTTGCGGGCAGACGGAAAACCAACACTGCCAACAACGATGGCGCAAGAACTGAAAACGAACCCGTTCTTGCGTGCGTCAGACCCTGCCATCCGGGCGCATCTTGGTATGGAAGATGCGACTGACGCACAGGTGTTTGCCGAAATTCGCGCCCGCAAGGACAAAGGCTAGTTATGGAACTCACGCCTCAGGCGATAATCGACCATGTCGGGATGCAAAAACACCCGGAAGGTGGATGGTATGCGGAGACCTATCGTGATGAGCGGCAGGATGGGGCCTGTGCTTCAACCGCCATCTATTTCCTGCTTGAGGCTGGAGAACGTTCCCACTGGCACAAGGTGCATGGATCGTCGGAAGTCTGGCACCACTATGCAGGGGATGCGTTGGCGCTCGAAATGAGTGAGGATGGAAAGGCCGTAACGGAGCACCATCTGGGCACAGATTTTTTGGCAGGCGAACAGCCACAGCTTGTTGTGCCAGCGGGATGGTGGCAAGCCGCGCGACCCCTCGGGGCGTGGACGCTGGTGGGCTGCACCGTTGCACCAGGATTTTCGTTTGAGAACTTTGAGCTGGCCGAGCCGGGCTGGGCGCCTGGTGAGCGTTAAAGCTGTGCAGAAATGGCGAGCCAGATCGGCAGGCTGAAAATTGAGCCTGCTGTGGCAATCACAATACAGTTTGCGGCCAGCCCCTCGCCCACCTTGAATTGTGAGGCGATGAGGTAGGCATTTACACCGCTTGGGCAAGCAGCGGCGAGTACCAGCACCTTCACCCAGAGCACCGGCAAGCCAAGCACGTGTAGCGACAGAACGTAAACTACAGCGGGCATGGCAATGAGCCCCAGCAACGCAATCAGGACCGCGGGCACCACGTCACCTTTGACTGTGTAGTGTCGCAACGTCATGCCCAACGCAAATAGAGCCAGCGGTCCCGCGGTTTGTGCAAAGAGGCCGATCACTCGCTCCGGAACACCGCTGAACTGAAAGCCGGAAAACCGCAGAATCAGACCGGCAAACAGTCCGATGATGATCGGGTTCTTCAAAAGGTTGTTTGCGACGTTCCCCACGATCCGACCAATTGAAATCGGCCCGCTTTCAATCCCGTCCGCCCGCAAGGAATATTCCATAAGAAAGGTAGATGTGATCATCATGATCGGCAGGTGAACACCGATCAGAACAAACAGGATCAGCAAACCTTCTTCGCCATAAGCCTGCAAAACCAGCGGGATGCCCAACAGAACAAGATTGGAAAATCCGGCAGCAACACCGGCTGAAACCCCCACGCGGTGACCGCGTTTGAACACAAGGATCATGAGCGCTGATGCAGCGACCCATACAATTGCGACGCCGGTAAAATAAGTGAACCACAAGCCCCAGGGATTGGCCATGGAGACATCGCTGGTCGCCAGGGTCCGCATCAGCATAAGAGGAACAGCGATGGTGTAGACGTAGTCCGACAGAGCCTGGCCGGTGCCCTTCTTCAAAAGACCGGTCACCCCGGCACCATAGCCCGCGCCGATGAGGCAGAACACGGGGAGCACAATGTCGATGATTTGCTGCACAGGGTCTCGAAAACTGCGAATGGGATAGTTGGGGAGGCGACCTGATCTGGTCCGGCGGGAGGAATCTCCGCTGTTGTTGACTATCCCCATCCGACAGAACGCACAACTGAACGGTTGGAATTTTTGAGCTCGTCGATGAGCCTCATGCATTTCCTGTCTGTTCATTGCAGGCGAATTGGTGTTCGGTGGCACCGCCCGCCTGATGCCGCTTCCCGAGACCATTGTGACCAGAACGCACCTGATCCTCTTTGTGTTTGTGTTCCTTTGGGCCACCGGTTTCATTGGCGCGGCGCTTTCCATGCCCCATGCAGAGCCCATGTCGTTTTTAGCCCTACGATTCGGCATTGTGGCGGTTCTGTTTGGCGCAATCACGATGATGACCGGCACCACGTGGCCGCGCGGGTTGGACCTCATTCACCCCATCGTCGCAGGCGCGCTGATCCATGGGCTCTATCTGGGCGGTGTGTTCTGGGCCATCGACAAGGGTCTGCCTTCAGCTCTGTCGGCCATGATTGTCGGGTTCAACCCGCTCATCGTCGCACTGTTTGCTGGTGCATTCCTGGGAGAGCGGGTCACCCTTCGCGTGTGGCTGGCGCTATTTGCCGGATTTGGCGGGCTCATGATGGTGTTGTCGCCTGGCCTCTATGACGTAGGTACCGGCATCAATCCGGCAAACATTGCAGCATCGATTGTGTCTGTGGTCGCACTGTCGCTGGGCACGATTTATCAGAAGCGATTTGCCACCACGATTGATTTGAAGAGTGCCACCGCGCTCCAATATGTCGGGGCGTTTCTGCCTGTCTTCGCAATGGCGTTGTTCAGCGAAACTTTTGCATTTAACTGGACAGGTGAACTGATTTTTGCGCTTTTATGGCTGATTTTTGCGCTTTCGTTCCTCGCCGTTCTTCTCTTGATGATCCTCATCCGCGATGGCGAGGTGTCCAAGATTTCCTCTTACTTCTTTTTGGTTCCGGGTGTTTCTGCGGTGCTTGCCTGGTGGCTGTTTGGCGACACGCTCAACCTGATTCAGATGCTGGGCATGGTCATCTGTGCTGTTGCCGTGGCGATTGCCGTGCGTCAGCCAGCATCCGGGTCTGCCTGACGGGTCGAGAAACCGGCAATCCGGTATCGCCCGATGGACGTGTTGATCTCGGCACCCAGAATGAGAATTGCTGCCATCAGATAGAGGAAGACAAGCGCGATCACCACGCCGGCAAGGCCAGCATAGGTGGCGCTGTAGCTTGCAAAAATTTCCAGATAGGTGGCAAACGTCAATGATCCGCTGATCCAGAAAATCACGGTCAGAGAGATGCCCGGCCACAGCACAGACATTGCCGGTCTTTTCGCAGGAAGCCATAGGTGCGCCATGTAGAGAACGATCACCAGAACGGAAAACACAATGGCGAAGCGCCAGAATTGCAGGGTTTCCGTGTAGGTAACCGCATCCGGCAAAACCGCATGGAGCCACGGCCATACCCGCAGCGGCAATATGAGCAGCAATCCCATGGACAACATGCCTGCGGCAGCGACCACGATGAAAAACAGGCTTTGCACCCGACACCAGTAGAACGTTCGGGTTTCCTGCACCCGATAGGCGCGGTTTAAGGCAGTGCGGACGGCCTCCACCCCATTGGAAGCAAAATATAGCGCCAGAACCGCACTGACGGTGAGCAGTCCCCCGCGCGGGACGGAGAGCACCGCGTGGATTTCGCCCGCAATGGGCTTAGCAATCACATCCGGCACGCTTGCAAAGACAAGATCGATTGCGGGCTGGGCGTAGATACCCGCACCCAGAAAGCCGGCAAGCGTTGTGACGAATATCAGGAATGGGAAAAGTGCGAGCAGCACCGACATGGCAACGTGGCTTGCAATCGCATAGCCATCATCATTGTTGTAATGCGTGATCGCATCCCGCACGACCCGCCAGGTTACGGCCAATACCCGCCTGTCCAATCCCTGCCCCTCCAGTCTGTTCCCGAATCCATAGGTAGGCCACGATCACATACTTGCAAACACAGATTGTGGAATTTGCTGGTTTCAGGGGCCTGATGACAGGCTCTCCAGGAAGGCGATCAGATCCATGATCTCGCGTTCGTTGAGTTTCAGCGGTTGCAAAATGCTCTCGCCATCCACGTGGAGCCGTTCCAGGTTGAGATCAGAATAGTGGTTGATCACATCCCGCAGGCCCGCAAGACCGCCATTGTGCATATAGGGCGCGGTGTTGGCGACATTGCGCAAAGAAGGCGTTTTGAACTCGCCCCAGTTGCGCTGGTCAAGGCGGACGTAGGTGGCGGGCGATTTTTCTGCGCTGGTTTTTGGTTCATCGCTGAACGGGCCGAGGCGGTTGTACCTGCTCTTTTTCAACAGGCGGATACCACCAAACCGACCCTGATCCACCCTCACCCCTTCTGCAAAATGCGGCAGGCCCAGAAAGTGAAATTCACCATTTGAGAGCGTGGGGCCAAAGTGGCAGATTACACAGTTTCCCTTGCCAACAAACAGTTTCAAGCCGCGGCGTTCGGAGGGTGAATAGTCTGCGACGGGTGTCGGTTTCCCCGAAATCAGCCGATCGCGGAAGCCGTCAAATCGGGTGCGCGGCGTGGTCAGGGTTTCCTGATAAGCTGCGAGGAACTTTGCGAGATTGACGATTATTTGCTCATCGGGAGCATCGGGGGGCGATGTTCCAGCAACCCCGAGGTAACGCGTTCTGAGATCGGTCTCTTCACGCACTCGGGATGCGACAAGCGCCGCGCTGGCACTCAATTCCTTTTGATCAAGGATAGGATGCACGCTCTGGCCCCAAAGCGTGTCCGAACGGCCCGCCCAACCGAACCAGCGGTTCGGATGGATATTGTTGAGACTGGGCGCATTGCGATCGACTCTTGAGGCGCCAACACTGCGGTCGCGGCCATCAATGAAATGATTTTGTGGATCATGGCACGACGCGCAGGAAACGGTTCCGTCTTTCGAAAGGCGACCATCGCTGAACAGCGATTGACCAAACTCAATGGCCTTTGGATTGCCTGAAAACCGGTTGCTGGGATCCGGCTTGAATGCTGCCGGCCAGGGACCCATCGACTGGATGAACGCTCGGTCGGTCTCGGAGAAAACGACATCTTCGCCTTCGGCCCAGCCCGAAGTGGCTCCGGCAATCAGGAGTACCAGGGAAACCGGAACTGCGTGCCAGCGACGACCCATCAGGGTTTGACAACGAAGTCGCGGGTGACCCGCTGGCGCTTCTCATTGGCCACCACATCAACCTCCAGGCGCCATTTGCCCGGCATATGGAACAACATCCCTTCAGCAAGGGTCGAACCGTCAGATTGAGGCGTGATCTTGGGACGATAATTCATACCATGTCCGTGCATGGGCATGGTTGCATCGAGCGACGGTATCGATAGCGATGTGCCGGGATCGCACGGGATCAGGCGGAGAGAAAACTGTTCCCCCACCGGCTTGGATCCCGGGTCGGGTACCACTGATAGTTTTCCACCACCGGATTCAATAATCAAACCCTCGGATGCTGGTGGACTGGCGCAGGGGCCGTCAGAAGCGAAGGCGGGAGCCGACCACAAAAGGCCGAACACGAACGCGACAAAGGCACGCATCATTTCCGCTTCCAGTTCTCAATCAGAGCTTCCGCATTCTTCCATGCCAACCCCTCGGCCACCGGCTTCGGCAGGCTAACCAGCCACTCCCGAGACCACTCGGCATGAGAGACCACAAACGGCCACCGTTCCGGCGTGTAGGTGTCGGTGCCCAGCATCAGCCGATCCGGAAACGCCTCAAACAGCTTGCGCCATTCTTCGCGCACTTGGTCACCATCGGAATGGCCGGACCGCAACGCCAGGTCGGCCCAAAGCTTGGGGTAGGTCTTCAGCATCTCGTGGACCTCCGATGGCGTGTCGAAACCGCTATGCGCCCAAAGCACACGAGCGTCGGGGTTGTGCTTGAAGATGCGGTGAATTGAATCTGCGTCTCCATGCGCGTGGAGGAAGAGATCATATTGCTTCGCAAGCGCAATCACGCCTTGCAGAACCGGTGTTTCAATATCATCGCCATAGGCGTGAAACTCCCCAATTCCTGCATATTTGTACTTTTCAAGCCGGTCTTTCAGAAGATCGAGAACCGTCTCATCGTGCATCCAGGTGCTCAGTTCGCCGCGCCGACGATAGGGGCGCAGAACCGGTACCACCAGATCAGGTGCTTCCTGATAGAGTTTCTGTGTTCCCTCATCAGAACTGCTTGAAACAAAGGCACGTTTCAGCCCGGCTTCCCGCAGCAGAGCCACCGCCTTCTTTGGCGGAAAGATGGTCCAGGCATCATGGCTGTAGTGAATATGGGTATCTGTGATCGGGATTTCGTCGGCTTGGGCGACGCCAGGCATCGGCGGAAGAAGCTGAACAATCGCAGCCAGAACAAACAGACGAATGAAAGATAACGGGTTCACAATAACGACCTCAATCTGGTTCTCTACGGTCAGGTGGTTGCCGGAAACGCTCCTTCGAGCGGTCCGTCTGTCCGATCAGACCGTATACATTTTGTCGCCTTGCCCGGATCAAATTTGCCTGAAAAACTATGGCGGCTCAAGGGTGCGTTGCAAACTCCGGTGTAATGCTTCCGGACGTACAGCGGCCGGACTGACCGGCAAAAGGACATCAGTATGAAATATGTTGCTTTGGTTGCCTGTCTGGTTGTGGCTGCCATTCTGCTGCGCGGACTTTGGAACATGATGCGTGGCGGCGATGCCAACCTGTCACAAAGGCTCATGCGCATGCGCGTGGCAGCTCAGGCCATTGCTGTCGTCCTGATTGTGGGAGCGATCTATTTCGCGCGGTAGCGATGCGAAATATGGTTAATATTTCGTGCGCTGTTGGAACAAAGCTGTGGGGAATATGTCACGGTCGTTTGGAATTCGCTGAATTCCCCTGCCAATCCACGCCGGATGTAAACCACGACAGGATTCCACGATTGCCAATGTCTGTTCACGCTGGGTAAATACGCATCAATTCGAGTCAAATCTCCGGGTGGTCGATTTTCCATGCGTGCTCCGTCGTTGAAGCTGTTTTGCCTGTCATTGCTTGCAGCCCTTACTTTTGGTCTGACCTCAGCCGCACATGCAGACGGTCATGGAGAAGCTCCAAACCCGTTCTTTATTGACGAGTTGCGGTTTGGTGTCCTCGACCACGACGCACCAAGCAATGCCCACGAATCTGGCTCCATCGATGTGAATGCGGAACTGTTGTTCCACAAGCTCGATATCTATTCTGACAAGTTCGACAACTATTTCTGGCGTGTGCTCACAACACCGCGTCCGCATGTGGGGGTTGTCATCAACACCGCCGGTGACACCAGCTATGCCTACACCGGCCTTACCTGGCGCGGCGACATTGGCCCGATCCTCTTCATTGAGGGCACATTCGGCTTCATGGTCCACAATGGTGAAAACGGAAAGTTCATCAACGGACGCTCAATCGTGCCCGGAAAACCCAACCGTGCCGCTCTCGGTCAGGAATATCTGTTCCGGGAATCCATTGCGATCGGTGCTCAGATCACCAAGAAGATCAGCATTCTGGCGATTGCCGAGCACGTTTCCCACGCTGGTATTCTCACGCCGGTCAACAACGGTCTCACAAGCTGGGGCGTGAAGATGGGTTATAAATTCTGATCGGCAAAAGCCGGACAGTTTAAGCGCCTGGAGGCCTCGTTGGTCGTCCTCAACAAGATTTACACCAAAACAGGTGATGATGGCACAACCGCGCTGGGCACCGGCGAACGCCGTGCAAAGCACGATTTGCGCATTGAAGCCTATGGCACGGTAGACGAAACCAACGCAACCATCGGGTTGGCACGCGAAGCGGTGAAAGCAGAGTGGCCAGACCTCGACAAGATTCTGAGCCGCATCCAGAACGACCTGTTTGATTTGGGTGCCGATCTGGCAACACCAGATGATCCGCAGAACCCTCCGGAGTTTGAGCCTCTCCGCATTGTTGAATCCCAGACTGTGCAACTGGAATCGAGCATTGACGACTTGAATTCGGCGCTCGAACCGCTGCGCTCTTTCGTTCTGCCCGGGGGCAATCAGGGTTCTGCCGCTCTTCACCTGTCTCGAACGGTGGCGCGTCGGGCCGAGCGGTTGATTTCGGCGTTGAATGGCGTGGATGGCGAGCACGTTAATCCACATGCCCTGAAATACATGAACCGGCTCTCCGACTTCCTGTTTGTTGCCGCCCGCTGGGTCAATCACAAATCAGATGGTGATGTGCTATGGGTTCCCGGCCAGAACCGGTGATTTGAGGGGCGGTCGAACAATATGGTTTTTATTCCGCTCCACGACGACAAAGCGCTCGACAATATCGGCTTTCACTGGGTCAACATCACGCTGATCCTCGCCAATGTGGCCATCTGGCTGATTGGTGGCGCGATCGTTACCGGCACAAACACCGCAACTGCTGTCTCCTTTACCTACGGGTTTATTCCCTCTGTCGCGAATGATTTGAAGGTTCTGCCTGCCCAGTACGACCTTTTGCCGGATTATGCGTCTTACCTGACATACGCATTTTTCCACGCGGATTTTTGGCACCTTGCGGGCAACATGCTGTTTCTTTGGGTGTTCGGCGACAATGTCGAAGATGCCATGGGGCATATTCGGTACCTGATCTTCTATCTGCTGTGCGCGGCCGCTGCGGCCTACTTCCATGGCTTTGTCTTTCAGACCTCGGACTCCCCGTTGATTGGCGCATCAGGTGCGGCTTCCGGTGTTGTTGGCGCCTATTTGATGTTGCATCCAAAAGTGAAGGTTTGGGTGCTGGTGCTAAGCCGCATACCGCTTCGACTACCCGCTCTGTGGCTGCTCGGTGGCTGGGCCGCTTATCAGATAATCATGTTCGTCGTGGACAGCGATGGTAACGTGTCTTGGGCTGCCCATGTTGGCGGGATTGTTGCGGGACTGGTACTGGTGGTTGTTTTTAAGAAGCGCAGCGTGCCGCTTTTCGACCGGGATTATGTTGAACCGGACGCAACGGAGCGCACCTCCCGAACCACACCCAAAACCACCCAGCCGTGGGGGCGGCAATGAGCCGCTGAAGTTGGCCGTTTGGTTTGTGTTGACCCGCTGCTTCAGGGTCATTAGTTTCCCGCCGGAATCCGGCCTGTTGCAAGCGCTGAGACCGCAAACTGTCAGGCAATGTCCGGTTTGATCCAATTGATGTCGGCTACTGGAAAGCAAATCAGCCCTTTTCAGGTGATTTAGCCGAAAATTTTTACTGGAGTGAACGCTCATGAAAATCCTGGTGCCCGTCAAGCGGGTGGTCGACTACAACGTCAAGGCTCGGGTGAAGTCCGATGGTTCTGGCGTCGAACTGGCCAATGTGAAGATGTCGATGAACCCATTCGACGAAATCGCGGTGGAGGAAGCACTTCGCATGCGTGAGGCTGGAACGGCGGAAGAAGTGATTGCCGTTTCGATCGGCCCCCAGCAGGCGCAGGAAACCATTCGTACCGCGCTCGCCATGGGTGCGGATCGCGGCATTCTGGTCAAGACCGACGAGCTCACTGAGCCCCTCACTGTCGCCAAAATTCTCAAAGGCGTTGTTGAGGAAGAGCAGCCTGGAATGGTCATCCTTGGCAAGCAGGCCATCGATGATGATGCCAACCAGACCGGTCAGATGCTCTCCGCATTGCTGGGCTGGAGCCAGGGCACATTCGCCTCAAAGATCGAAATCGAAGGCGACAAGGCCAAGGTCACCCGCGAAGTGGATGGCGGATTGCAGACCGTGGAGCTGACGATGCCAACCATCATCACCACCGATCTGCGCCTCAATGAGCCGCGCTACGCTTCGCTTCCGAACATCATGAAAGCAAAGAAGAAGCCGCTGGATGAGAAAGCGCCATCCGACTACGGCGTCGATCCTGCACCGCGACTGAAAGTTCTCAACACGGTTGAACCACCGCAGCGTCAGGCCGGCGTTAAAGTGGAATCTGTCGCTGAACTGGTCGACAAGCTGAAGAACGAAGCGGGCGTTCTGTAATTTCCCAGTCCGAAACGGGAACTTCAGATCGAGACAGCATTCAGGCGGCAGCTCCCGACAGCTTACAGGCTCCGGCTTCTGACCGCCGCATTACAGGAACTCATATTATGACCACTCTTCTTGTTGCCGAACATGACAATGAGACCCTTTCCGATCAGACCGCAAAAGCGCTGACAGCAGCCGCTGAACTTGGTGGTGACGTGCATGTGCTGGTGGCCGGCAATGGCTGCGGCGGTGTTGGCGAACAGGCCGCCAAGCTGGGCGGCGTTGCCAAAGTCATCGTTGTGGAAGATGCCAGCCTGGAAAACCACCTGGCGGAGCCCATGGCCGCGCTGATTGTCGGCATGGCTGATGGCTATGATGCGCTGGTTGCTGCGGCGACCTCAAACGGCAAGAACATCATGCCGCGCGTGGCCGCTCTTCTCGATGTGATGCAGATTTCCGACATCACAGCCGTTGTGTCAGCCGATACATTTGAGCGTCCGATTTATGCGGGCAATGCCATTCAGACCGTTCAGTCCGGTGACGCAAAGAAAGTCATCACTGTACGGACGGCCGGGTTTGGCGCTGCTGGTGAAGGTGGTTCCGCTGCTGTGGAGACCGCATCTGCTGCCGACAATCCCGGTCTTTCAACCTATATCGGCGAAGCTCTTTCAGAATCGGATCGTCCGGAACTGACCTCTGCCAAGATCATCATATCCGGTGGCCGCGCGCTTGGGTCGTCTGAGAAATTTGAAGAGGTGATCCTGCCTGTGGCTGACAAGCTCGGAGCTGCCGTCGGTGCATCCCGCGCCGCTGTTGATGCCGGATACGCACCCAATGACTGGCAGGTTGGTCAGACCGGCAAGGTGGTTGCACCCGATCTCTACATTGCCTGCGGCATCTCCGGTGCCATTCAGCATCTTGCAGGTATGAAGGACTCCAAGGTCATCGTTGCCATAAACAAGGACGAAGAAGCACCAATCTTCCAGGTTGCTGACTATGGTCTGGTGGCGGACCTGTTCCAGGTGCTTCCGGATCTTGAAAAAGAACTGAACTGACCAGTCAACATGTCTTGCCGTGATCAGAGCCTGCAAGGTTCTGATCATGGCGAATGACAAACCGCATCGCTACTGTTGACATAGGGTGGCGGTGCAGGCTCTTTTTCGATCGGAAATTCGTGGGTGGGCACGCCCCCGAAAGTCGCATTACCTTTTGGCTTCAAACGTGCAAAACTAAGCGTGCTATAGTATCGCGGGGTCACAGGCTCACCCCGCACCGTACAGACAGACGGAAAACATATGGACATCAAAACGGTGGGGATCATCGGGGCCGGGCAAATGGGCGGCGGAATCGCCCATGTATGCGCGCTCGCTGGTCTGAACGTTCTTCTCAATGATATTGAAGAGGAACGCATCGAATCCGGCATTGCCACCATTTCCGGCAATCTTGCCAGGCAGGTTGCATCCGGCAAGGTTGAATCTGACGACCGCAAAGCCACCATTGACCGCATCAATGCGGCGTCCTCCTTCGCCGATCTGGCATCGGCTGATCTGGTGATCGAGGCGGCAACAGAAAACGAAGATGTCAAACGCGATATCTTCGCAAAACTCTGCCCCTCACTGAACCCTCAGGCGGTTCTGGCAACCAACACCTCCTCCATTTCGATCACGCGACTGGCGTCAGCGACCGACCGTCCGGAGCGTTTCATCGGCATTCATTTCATGAACCCGGTGCCGCTAATGCAGCTCGTTGAGCTCGTGCGTGGCATTGCCACGGAAGATGAAACTTTTGAGGCTTCCCGCAACTTTGTTTCTGCGCTCGGCAAGGAAATTGCCGTGTCGGAGGACTTTCCGGGCTTTATGGTCAATCGTGTGCTGCTGCCGATGATCAATGAGGCGATCTACACGCTCTATGAAGGCGTGGGGACGGTTGAGGCCATCGACAAGGCCATGAAACTGGGCGCCAATCACCCCATGGGCCCGCTGCAACTGGCGGATTTCATTGGCCTCGACACGTGCCTTTCGATCATTCAGGTGCTGCATGACGGGCTGGCGGATTCAAAATACCGCCCCTGCCCGCTGCTGGTGAAGTATGTTGAAGCCGGTTGGCTTGGTCGCAAGGCCGGGCGTGGATTTTACGACTATCGCGGCGACGAGCCAGTGCCCACGCGGTAGGGTCTCCGATACCTCACCCATTCAGCACAAATGATGCCAGCCGTTTCTGCATGTTGGGCAGCAGGGAAACGAGCTTGGTTGCGGCATAAAACACGATGCCGTTGATCCGTTCCGGGCCGGTGACAAATTTGCGACCGCGTTCGCTCAATTCAATGGTCCGCGCGCCTTCCGGATGGCGCACTGCCTGATACCGGTCGGGATCACCATCCATCAGGCATTGGGCAAGTGCCGCACCATCCGCAATGCCCAGATTCATGCCACGACCACCGACAGGTGAATGACAGTGGGCGGCGTCTCCGGCAAGAAATACACGACCAGAACGATACTGCTCCACCTGCCGTACCTCGATTTTGAACGTCGCCTCGCGCCGTATGTTGGTGACATTCATTGGAATTTGCAGTTGCGACAGCGCGTCCGGCCGGTTGGCGATGACCCGATAGCGCGTTGGCTCCAGTGGTGCCACCACCGCAACACGCCCACCAGACATGCGGCAAACGGTGAAAGCGTCATTTGCATGCCAGCCTTCGGCATCCACATCGGCAATCGACCAGTCGTCCGGCACTTCCAGACCGGCAAAATCAAAGCCAAGCTCATCGCGGACCGTGCTTTTGATGCCATCAGCGCCCACCAGATAGTCAAACTCGGTGGCAGAACCGTCGCCGAAGGTGGCGTGCACCGTTTCTGGCGACTGAGAAAGTCGAGTCAGTGATTTGTTGTAGTCGACACTGACCCCGCATTCGCCAAGCGCATCACACAGGATCGCTTCCGTTCTGTCCTGAGCAAGCCCCAGAATAAAATCATAGTCTGGATCACCACCAGACAGCGAAGCGGAACCAATCCGGCTGCCGCCGCGATGGAAGTTCACTTTCCTGTAGTGCATGCCTTCATCAAGGAGACGTTCGGCAACGCCGCTTTGTTCAAAAATCCGGAGGCTTGGTGGAAGAATGCCGACGGCGCGGGAAAATGCGGATGCCTGATCACGCCTGTCGACAATGGTGACTTCGATATCGCGCCGGGCAAGTTCAAGCGCTGTCGTTAGCCCGGTCGGTCCGGCACCCACCACCAGAACATGCATGGCGTATCTCCTCTCACTTCAACTGTAAGAGGGGATAGGTTGTTCTGCAATTGGCGCCGGTCAGCTGGCTGGCTTGAGCGCTGCCTGTATCAGCGCTTTGGCGTCTTCTCCGGACCATTCTGCGGGCCCGTGAAGCACAGCGACTGCGCAGGAGTCTGGCCCGATCAGCACTGTTGTTGGCATCCCGATCGCCAGCTTCATCTTCTTCAGATTGTTGAAGATGCTGAGCGAGGCATCCTGATAAAATGCCAGCTTGTCGATCTTTTCTTTTTCGTAGAATGCTCGCGGCTTCTGGTCTGATTTCAGATCAACGCTCACAGCCACCAGTTCAAAACTGTCGCTGCCAAACGCGCCCTGCAGGGCGTTGAGCGCCGGCATTTCATGCAGGCACGGCGCACACCATGTGGCCCACAGGTTCAAAAGCACGGTGCGGCCCGACCAGTCGGCGAGCGTAACGGGTTGGCCCTCACCATTGTTGAAGGTCAGCCCGGAGAGGTTACGCGCTTCCTTGACCGGAGTAAGCCCCGCAACATCGCCAAGCAGAAATGGATCAATGGTTTTGGCAAGCGACTGCGACTGGCTGCACTGGGCAGCATCAGCCTGATTGCTATTGACGGCGGAAAGGGCGTATACGCCCAACCCAACACCAATTGCGACGAGCACCCGCACAATTCTGACCATGATTTTTCGACGGGAATCACCGTCGGAGCGCACGTCATTCGGCAGATTGTATTTCGTCACCAGGACCTCCAGGAGAGCCGGAAATGGCATCAAAAGACAAACCGGTTGGACAGGCTGAAAATGCCATGTGGGGCGGACGGTTTGCGTCCGGTCCTGACGCCATCATGGAAGAGATCAACGCGTCCATCGGTTTTGATAAACGTATGTATGCTCAGGATATTGCCGGTTCCAGAGCCCATGCAGCCATGCTGGCCAAACAAGGCATAATTTCGGCAGACGATCTGAGCGCGATCTCCGCAGGGTTAGACACAATTTCAGATGAAATCGAGGCTGGCACGTTCACTTTTTCGCGGGCGCTCGAAGACATTCATATGAACATTGAGGCGCGACTGGCAGAACTCATTGGTCCGGCGGCGGGCCGCCTGCACACGGCGCGCTCACGCAACGATCAGGTGGCACTCGATTTCCGGCTCTGGGTCAAACAGGCAGCAACCAATATGGTGGCGGGCGTTGAAGCGTTGATGACGGCGTTTCTCGACAAGGCCGAAGCCCATGCCGACACGTTGATGCCCGGTTTCACCCATTTGCAAACCGCACAGCCGGTGACATTCGGACATCATGCGCTTGCCTATGTGGAGATGCTGTCGCGTGATCGCTCCCGCTTTGCTGATGCGATTGAACGTATGGACGAAAATCCACTGGGTGCTGCTGCACTGGCGGGAACCGGTTTCGAAATCGATCGTCACATGACAGCAGACGCGCTGGGATTTCGTGAACCCACCCGCAACTCGCTGGACACGGTGGCGGATCGTGATTTTGCTCTGGAATTTCTTTCAGCCAGCGCGATTTGCGCCATGCACTTGTCGCGCTTTGCCGAAGAGGTCGTCATCTGGTCGACGCCGCAATTTGCCTTCGTGCAACTGTCAGACAAATTCTCCACCGGCTCCTCAATCATGCCGCAGAAGAAGAATCCGGATGCAGCTGAACTGGTGCGTGCCAAGACCGGTCGCATCAATGGTTCGCTGATCAGCCTGCTGACCGTCATGAAAGGTCTGCCGCTTACCTATTCAAAGGACATGCAGGAAGACAAGGAAGTGGTCTTCGATGCGGCATCCACCATGGAACTGGCGCTGGCAGCGATGACCGGCATGGTCTCCGACATGGTGATCAACAAGGACGCCATGAAGGCCGCTGCCGGTTCTGGCTTCTCCACTGCCACGGACCTGGCCGACTGGCTGGTGCGGGAAACCGGCCTGCCGTTTCGCGATGCGCATCATGTCACCGGAACGGCGGTGGCTCTTGCCGAACAGAAGGGTTGCGAACTGCACGAACTGGCACTTGCCGACCTTCAGGCGATCAATCCAGCGATTACGGAAAGCGTTTATGACGTTTTGAGCGTTGAAAACTCGGTCGCCAGCCGCACCTCTTTTGGCGGCACATCACCGGCCAATGTCCGCCAACAGGTTGGCTGGTGGCGCGCGCGGCTTTCAGCCTGAAGAATCGGCCAAACCATGGGTTTTCAGACGACCGTCCTCACGCTCTATCCGGACATGTTTCCCGGAACGCTGGGTCAGTCGCTTGCCGGTCGGGCGCTTGAAGAAAACATCTGGTCGCTCGAAACCGTAGCCATTCGCGAATTCGGTGTCGGCAAGCACAAGGCCGTGGATGATACGCCGGCCGGTGGTGGCGCGGGCATGGTTATGCGCGCTGATGTGCTTGCCAACGCAATTGACCATGCAAATGGTGCTGATGACTCACGTCCGCGCCTGCTGATGAGCCCACGCGGCAAACCGCTCAATCAGGAAATGGTGCGCGAATTTTCTAAAGCTCCCGGTCTGGTGATTGTGTGCGGTCGCTTTGAAGGTGTGGATGAGCGAGTGATTGAAGCGCGCAATCTCACAGAAGTGTCGGTGGGCGACTATATTCTTTCGGGTGGCGAAGTTGCCGCGCAACTGCTTCTGGATGCCGTGGTTCGACTGCTGCCGGGCGTCATGGGAAACCAGCATTCCGGCGAACTGGAGAGCTTCGAAACAGGTGGCCTTGAGCATCCCCATTACACCAAGCCCGATCTGTTTGAAGGAATGCCCGTGCCCGACATTCTGAAGAGCGGCAATCATGGGCGCATCGACAAGTGGCGTCGCGATCAGGCCTTGAAACTCACCGCCAGTCGGCGGCCCGACCTGCTTGCAGGATCAGACGAGCAGGACACAAAATAGATTGCCATCCTGACACCTGTCGCACCAACGCAATGATCGCGAAAAACAGTCGACAAGATGCGTGTTTTGGACTAGGAACCCGCCAACTTCGGAAACAACCGAACAACTTCCGCAGGCGTATTCGACCAATTGAATAACGCGCTGGACCGGGTTGGCTTTAAAAATCAGTATTTTAAAGCGATCCAAACCAGCCGATGGGCGCTCTGGTCTGTTCAATCAATCCGGCAATCGGCAACCGACCGAACAAAGAATGCCGGGCAAGAAAAGGTTTGTATCGATGAATATCATTCAGCAGCTCGAAGCTGAACAGGCTGAAGTTATTGAAGCCAAGCGCAAGCTCCCCGATTTCGAACCCGGCGACACTGTCCGTGTTCTCGTGCGTGTGACGGAAGGAACACGTACCCGCGTGCAGGCCTATGAAGGCGTTTGCATTGCCCGCAAGGGCTCAGGCCTCAATGAGAGCTTCACCGTTCGCAAGATTTCCTACGGCGAAGGTGTGGAACGTGTGTTCCCCATGTACTCTCCGCTTGTGGAAGGCGTAGAGGTCGTTCGCCGCGGTCGTGTGCGCCGCGCCAAGCTCTACTATCTGCGTGGCCGTCGCGGCAAATCTGCCCGTATCGTGGAAAACACCAACGTGCGCGCCAAGAAGCTCAATGATGCTGAGCGCGCTGCTCTGATGGAAGAGAAAGCCCGGATTGAAGCGGAAAAGATCGCCGCTGCTGAGGCTCTTGCTGCTGAAAAAGCTGCCGAAGATGCGGCCAAAGCCGCTGAGGAAGCCGCCGCTGCTGCTGAGGCTGGCGAAGAAGCAAAAGCAGAGTAAGGCCTGGTTTCGGGCGAAAGTTGCACGATCGTTCTATCTCGAAGCATTGGAACACCTTCCACCTCATGGTGAGCTTGTCGAACCCCGAGGTGGCCTCGCTTATGTGAGCAATCCCTGCGAATTGTTTTTGCGTCGAGTGCCACGAGAAGAGTGGCCACACCCCATCCTTCGACTGGCTCAGGATGAAGGCGTGGATTGATCTCTTATTTCCCAAAAGACATCGATCTCGCTGGATCAAAAGAAAAGGCCCCGCCAGATGGCAGGGCCTTTTTGGTTTTCAACGGCTGAATTTCTCCATCCGCTGAGACCGGAGAAATTTTTATGATCAAGGACGCCAGTACGAGAAATGTGACAGCGCGTCCGGGCACTCATAGTTGCCGCGCATATCAATGAGCGGTGCGCCCCGAGGCGTCAGCGTTTTCAGCGTGTCCACATCGATTTCATCGCGGAAGACCGCATGGCCCAGCGTCACGATTACTGCGTGATAGGCACCTTCCTGATAGGGATCGTCAATGAATTGGCTGCCACGCCCACCTTCGAAATGATCATCATCGGCCACCGGGTCATAGTTGAAGACCTCGGCGCCGCGCGACCACAGATAATCCATCAGTTTGAATGTCTTTGAATTGCGGGTGTCTGGGCAATCTTCCTTGAACGAACGCCCGAGCACCAGAATGCGCTTGCCGTGGATGCTCTCACCCATCGCGTCAAAAAGCTCTTCGAGCTTCTCCGCAAGATAGAAGGGGGTCTGCTCGTTGACGGTGCGGGCCGCCGCAACAAGTTCCATCGCCAACCCGTGGCGACGCCCGGCATCCACCAGATAGTAGGGATCAACCGCAATGCAGTGCCCGCCCACAAGGCCCGGACGGTAGTGGTGGAAGTTCCACTTTGAACCGGCGGCAGCAATCACGTCGGAGGCGCGAATGCCCATCTTGTCGTAAAGCGCCATCATCTGGTTCATCAGGGCGATGTTCACGTCGCGCTGTGTGTTTTCGAGGATCTTGGCGGCTTCGGCGACGCGAATGTTGGCGGCCGGAAAGAGGCCTGCCGTCACGACGCGGCTATAGAGTTCCACGAGGAAGTCTGTAACCTCAGGGATCCGGCCAGCGACGATTTTCTTTATGTCCGGCAGTTTGCGCGTTGGGTCAGCCGGATTGATGCGTTCCGGTGAGTAGCCGATGTGGAAGTCAATGCCTTCCTGGAGGCCAGAGATTTTCTCAATGAGCGGCAGGCAGCGCTCTTCCGTTGTGCCAGGGTCAACCGTGCTCTCAAACACGATCACCGCACCACGCTTCATGTGGGTGCCGATGGTGCGTGATGCCTTCAACAGCGGACCATAGTCTGGTCGGTTGCGTGCGTTCACCGGTGTGGGCACGCAGATGACAATGACATCGGCTTCCGAAAGAACAGTCGGATCGGTGTCGAAGTCAGCATCCGCTGCCTGCAACATGTCGGATGTCACCTCGCCGGTGGAATCAATGCCGCTTCTAAGCTCTTCAATCTTCGACTTGGAAATATCGAGGCCAATGGCGCGCGCGTTCCTGGCAAAACCGCAGATCAGCGGCAGGCCCACATAACCGAGCCCGACCACGGCCACGCGTGCCGTTTCGGGATCAGGCAACACCGGAGGCAGGGAAGTTTCGTCTGCAGTATCTTCGAATGGTTCAGCCTCAAGAAAAAGCTCGTTCGATGAAACAAGAGTGAGATTCGCCGGATTTTTCATTGATGCCCCCACGCGTGATAATTTGATGACTTCTTGGGCGGACCCAATTAATATTTCATGAGTTATAGAATTGTGAAAATCTTATGATGAACAAATCGTCAATTTATTGACCGTTAACCACATTTCTATTTAATTATATTTTAATTCTAAAAATAAAACCATAGTAAAAATACGGTTAAATCACCGATTAAACTTCGAATCACCGATTATTTAACCAAATCGCAAGCGCCAATTGCCTACATGTTGGGCAAGCAGGGGCGCGGCGAGGCTGAGCCCATACATAAAAATAAAACGTGTGGCGTTCCCGGAATCTCATGGATCCGCGGGGGTGCTGGGGCTTGGGATGCTGGCAGTTACAGCTCTTGAATGGATGTTCGGCCTGTTGGTGCTGATCGTATTCACGAACCGATATGTGTTCGGTTCGTTGTTGCGTGTCGCCGACAAACGCACCGAACAAGGCTACGGCAAAGACCCTGAAGTCTGGCCGAGCGTGGCCATTGTTGTCCCCGTTTTCTGCGAGGGCAAGGATGTGCTGGAAACGGCCAACTCCTTTGCCGATCTTGATTATCCCAGAGACAAGCTCACCGTTGTTTTCGTCGATGACTGCTCGACCGACGACACGATGGAATATCTGGAAATGGCCGTGGGCATGTATCCCTGGATGCAGCTTCGCCAGAACCCGCACAATATGGGCAAACGGCTCGGTATCAAGGAAGCCGTGCTTGATCTCGATACCGATCTGGTCATGTCGGTGGATTCCGACGTGATCGTTGAACCGAATGTGGTCACCCAATTGGTGCGTCACATGTACACCACCGGCTGCGATGCCGTTGGCGGCTGCGTTTTCGTTTCCAACGCCGACCAGTCGTGGCTGACCCGCATGCAGGCGGTCAAATACTGGATCGGCTATCATTTCCTGAAAAATCTCGAAAATGCGTTCGATCATGTCATGTGCCTGTCGGGCTGTTTGACACTCTATAAGCGCGAGGCGCTGCTGGCGGTCGACAAGGATGTGGAATCGCGCACGTTCCTCGGAGACGAGGTCAAGTACGGCGAAGACCGTTTTCTGACCCGCAAGATCGTGGAGCGCGGTTATCGCACGCGGCTCTGCTTCAATGCGCGTTGCTACACGAAGGCACCGCCAAACATGGCTGCCTATCTGAATCAGCAATTGCGCTGGCGCCGGTCCAACATGATCGATCTGATCACGGCGATCCCGCATCTCAACCGGTTCAACGCCTTTGTGCTCATCCACTATCTGTCGATGGGCACTTTGCTGTTCTTCTATCCCTGGTTCCTGACCTCGAAAATGATGGAGCTCGACTTCGTCATGCCAATGATCTGGCATGCGCTGCTCGTGACGATTTTTGCGCTTGCCTATGAGCTGAACAAGCACGAACTTCCTGAATTTGCTCAGACTTCGGGCCTCTGGTTCCTGGTCATGGCAGCAGTGTTTCCGGTGATCTATGTCACCATGACACCACTTGCTTTGTTCACCCTCGGCACCACGTCGTGGGAGACCCGTGGCGGCAACAAGCACAATGTCAACACGGCGACGCAGGTTAGCCTGCGTCCGGCAGTTGGCAGCGCGCCTCCGGGAGGTCCTGCATGACCTCCACCCCATATCTCACACTGGTTGAACGGCGGGCCGAACAGAGCCCGCTCAAGGTGCTGTTTGTCGGACACGCCCTTGGCGGCGTGACTAAGGTTTTCCGCCGCAAGGACGAGGCGATTGCCTGCGCCCATGAATCCAGTGTGGAACTGGCAATTGCCCAACTTGAGACTGAGAGCTACGATTGCGCTCTTATCGACCAGCGCGATCCCACTGACAGCGACAAGCTGAACCTCGTTTCACTTGCCGCAAGCGGCATGATTTCGTCGCTGATTGTGCTCACCACCGAGGAGCACGCTGAAATCTACCGCTGCATTCCCGGTGTCAAAGAGGTGCTCGAAGCGCCGGTCGACCCAGGCATGATCATCAAATCCATTCTGCACGCCGCCGATTCGAATGAAGATTGCGGCGATGCGGACCACTCCAACCCAGATGAAGAGGATGAAAACACCACCGCTGCCACAAGCGAAGGCAGCACCGAGACTGATGATGAGAATGCATCACAAGCCGAACTTTACGGTCCGCCAAACGCCCCTGCCCAGTTGAGGACCGAAAGCCAATCGGAACGTGATGCAGACGACAAGAAAGAAGCGTCAGCAGAAGAGGAAAATGCTGATGAAGACTGGCTTGATGAAGAACTGGTTCAAGCCGAAAAATCAAACGTAACCAAAGGGTTCGAGGCATCAATCGAAAAGGTCAAAGAGGCCGATCATTCCATCTGGAAACGCTTCGTTCCGCTGGCCAATTTCCTCTACAAAAAAACCGCGGTGATCGTGCTCTCCGCCCTGTTCCTGACCTTCCTGTTTTACGGCGTCATGATCGTGTTCTTCATGACCTCAACCGGTTGGACACTGCCATTTGAACTTTCACGCGGTCATATGCTTGTTCAACGGGCCGAACGGGATCTTGGACAGTTGAAGCTGCGTCAGAACCAGGTTCGTGAAAAACTCTTTGTTGCAGAAAGTGAACTCGCCACTGCGGAGCGCAATCTGCGTGATGGTGAACTGCTGCTGTCCATCTCCCGCCGCACGGTGGAGCAGGAGATCATGGAGAACACAGCGCTGCGTTCCGAGGTTGTTGCGCACATTGAACGGTTGAAAGAGGTCATCAACGAGTTCAACCGGCTCAACAAGAATGACGGATTCGGTTCCGACCTCAACAGTGCTTATCGCAAACGGTTGATCACAAAGAAGAGCCTGCATGCGGGAACGCTTGCCGTGCTTGAAACCATGCATCGCATTGCCGCGGTTTCCAACGAAATTGCCATCAAGACCATCGAGCGCGATCGGGTGGACCGGCGTATTGCTTACCTGAAATCACTTCAGGAAGAAGCGGTTCAGCCTGAAATCCGCACACTTGTCTCTGCGGGTGCCGATCTGGTGCATCTCGCGAAGGAAATCATTCAGGCGAAGAACACGATTTCCTTTGCCAAGCAGGAAATTGCCACCGCCAAGACCAAGACCACGCACCTGAGCGATAGCCTCGCGGTGGTGCAAGGAAACATCAAGTCGATTGACACAACGCCCGTGGGTCGGGCGATCCAGGCCCCGGTCAACGTGTTGTTTGTGCCTTACGACAATCTCTCAAATTATCGCAAAGGCGAACCGCTCTATCAGTGTGTCCTGTCGATCATCTGGTGCTCAAAAGCCGGTGAGATCGGCGAGCAGATCGATGGCGAAACCAATGCAGTTCATCCGCTCTTCGGCAAGCCGCTTCGTGGCGTGTTTGTTGAGGCGCTGGTTGATGATCCATCCTCTATCAAATTGGAGATGCTCCATGTGGGCCGTCCGCCGCTCTTCTTTTAGAGCCGTTCCCCTTTTGATGGAGCCATCAAAAGTGCAAGGAGCGGCGACAAAACAGACCTTCGGCACAGTGCTTGTTGCACTGATTGCCGGGCTTTCACTTTCTGCTTGCACCTCGTCGGGCGGAAATGGTCTGGAAACGGCGTTGAAGCCAAAGCCTGCAGACACCAAGGTCGAAAAGGCGGCTCTTGCACCGCCAAAAGCGGCTGACGCTGACAAGAAGAAAGCTGGTGCCAGTAAAACCGCCGTATCAACCACCGAGTTCGACCCGCTGAAGCGGTCGAACGATCTCAATCCGAACGATTCTGCTTGGTGCCGATACATCAAGGCGCAGACCGGTGTGGACACAACCTTGCTGCGTTCACCAACCGTCTCAGCGCAGATCAACAATGATGGCGATGCGGGTGTCAGCGTCGGTTACGATGTTCTGGACCTTGAGCGCGCGCGCCTGAAGGAGAAAAAGGCCGACGCCCAATGCCGCCGTTATCTGGCTGTCTCACAGCTTTCGCAGGTCATGTTCGTTTCGCCTCAAAGCCTGACGAGAACAGGCTTTCTGGCGCGCGCAAACTCATTGCGTCGCGACATGGGCAATCTGAATGTCATCCGCAATGCCATCCGCAACCATGTCCGCGTTGGCAATATGACCCAGCCTCGTGCCAACGGCCTTTTGCAGTATCTCAATCAGGTCAAATCGGCAGAAGCCCAGGCCCGCGCTGAATCTGTACGCCGCGATTCCATCGACCGGGTGAATGCAGGTGGCACACTCGGTCTCGACAAGCGGCTGCGTCAGGCTGAACGCGATATTCAGCTGCTGAACCGCAAGCTACGCTCCATTGACGCGCTGAAGTTTGAGGTGACGGCGGGTTACAATCAGCGTGAAATTCAGGACCTCAACAGCTTCGACAGCGACGATCTCTATGGCAAGGTGAAGGTGTCGTACAGACTTGGTGCCGCGAGCCCCAAACGCCATGCCTATGAAGATGCTGCCATGCAGGCGCGTCTGGAAGCGCTGGACGAACCGCGGCGCGGCTCGCTGTGGCGAGCTGGTGAACTGGCAGACGCCTATAAACGCGCAACGTCGGCGCTCATCAATCAGCGCAATCAGCTCGTTGTGGCATTGCGGGAAGCGCGCAAGAATGCCCGCATCTTCAGCCGGTCGTTTGAAGTCGAACTGCTGGGCCCCAAAGTGCGTGCCCAGATCGATGTTATTCGTCTGAAAGCCGACATCGCTGCCCTTGATGCCACGTTGAAAGACCTGAAACGGGTTGACCGAAACTTGCGCTTCAAACAGCCGGGCTGATACTTTCGACAGGCCGCGCAAACTGGCCCAGGGCTTGAATTGCGCCCTCATTTTCCCACATAGTTCTGAAGCGGGATGCCAATACACCTCGGAAAGAAGGCTGGGTCCCGGATAGTCGCTTGACTGTGAGGACTATGGCCATGCCACAACTGACCGGGTTTTCCAGCCCCTTTATGCTGGGATTTGACGAAATCGAACGCCTCCTGTCGCGCGTTTCCAAATCCGCCGGAGACGGCTATCCGCCCTACAATATCGAGCGATACGAAGCGTCGGATGACGCTCCCGCACTGTTGCGCATCACGCTCGCTGTCGCGGGCTTTGGACCGGACGATCTCGATGTAACCGTTGAAGAGAACCAGCTCACCATTCGCGGCAAACAGTCAGACAATGAAGAGCGTGCATTCCTGCATCGCGGAATTGCCACCCGGCAATTCCAACGCAGCTTTGTGCTGGCCGAAGGCCTGGAAATTCTGGGGGCAGACCTGAAAAATGGCCTCCTTTCGATTGACCTGGCGCAACCTGAGCCGGAACGTGTTGTTCGCAGGATCCCGATCCGCAGCGACGATGATCAGGAGTAGACGGGCATGGATCACACGACTTATCAGGATGATTTCAGCCTCACCCGCGACGAGTTCACGGAACTTGGTCTCGATCAGGTCGGCTATATTCGATTGATGACGACTGAAGCGCTGGAAGCCTGCTTTCCCGGCATTGAAGGGCTGCCAACTGGCCATCGTCTTTGGACCTTGTTCGGTGCGGACGGGGAACCGATTGTCATTTCCGACCATCAGGATGGTGTTCTGTCGAGCGCCATGGATCGCGAATTGGAGCAAGTCAGCCTGCACTGAATTTATTTGCTGATCAGCCGCCACCCAATCCACTTGCAGTTTGGGAAAGCACGCGTATTCTCCGCTGAAAAACATGTTCGCTTGAGAAAACCCAGCAGGGTTTTCGCGACGATGCTGCAGCCGGGGAGGACCAAGTGAGCGGCGCAATTCTAGCCATTGACCAAGGCACGACTTCATCTCGCGCGATTGTCTTTGATGCATCTTTTCAAATCACCTCGGTGGCTCAGCAGGAATTTACCCAGCATTTCCCGCGCTCGGGTTGGGTGGAACATGATGCAGAGGAAATCTGGGAAGGCGTTGTTGCGGTCTGCCGGGAAGCCATTGAAAAGGCAAACCTATCAGCCTCTGACATTGCCGCGATCGGGATCACCAACCAACGCGAAACCGTTGTCATCTGGGACCGGGAGACCGGAAAACCGATCCACAATGCCATCGTCTGGCAGGATCGCCGCACCGCTGATCTGTGCCACACGCTGAAGGATGCAGGGCACGAACCCACCTTTACGAACAAATCGGGTCTGCTGCTTGATCCCTATTTTTCGGGAACCAAGATCGCCTGGCTGCTCGACCACGTGGCTGGGGCCCGGCAGGCCGCAGAAGCGGGCAAGCTGGCATTCGGCACAATCGACAGCTTTCTGATCTGGCGTTTGACCGGCGGAACGAACCACTTCACTGATGCCACCAATGCCAGCCGCACATTGCTCTACAACATTGCAGACAATAAATGGGACGAAGAGCTTTGCTCGATCCTGAACGTTCCCATGGCACTGCTTCCCGAGGTTTGTGATTGCGCCGCCGAATTTGGTGTGACCGACGCATCGATCATCGGCGCAGCACTGCCGATTCTCGGTGTGGCAGGTGATCAGCAGGCAGCGACCATCGGCAATGCATGCTTTGAACCGGGCATGTTCAAATCCACCTACGGTACCGGGTGCTTTGCACTTTTGAACACCGGCGCAGATCTCGTTCCATCCCAAAACCGGATGCTCAGCACGATTGCCTACCGTTTGAATGGCGAGACCACCTATGCGCTGGAAGGATCGATCTTTATTGCCGGCGCTGCCGTACAATGGCTGCGCGACGGGCTAAAGATCATCGATAATGCAGCGGAATCAGGCGCACTGGCTGCGGAGGCAGACAACGAGCAATCGGTCTACCTCGTCCCGGCTTTCACCGGGCTGGGCGCCCCCTATTGGGATGCAGAAGCCCGAGGTGCGATTTTTGGCCTGACCCGATCCAGCGGACCAAATGAGTTTGCGCGTGCTGCTCTTGAGGCTGTTTGCTATCAGACCCGCGATCTGCTGGGCGCCATGCAAAGCGACTGGTCAGGAAATGCCGAAACGGTTTTGCGGGTCGATGGCGGCATGGTCGCAAGCGACTGGACCATGCAGTTTCTGTCGGACATTCTGAACGCACCGGTGGATCGGCCAACGGTGCTTGAGACCACAGCACTTGGTGCCGCATGGCTTGCCGGATCAAAGGCAGGTGTGTGGCCCGACCAGAAAGGGTTTTCCAGTTCCTGGCATCTGGATCGACGGTTCGAGCCGGAGATGGATGACGCCACGAGGGCCCGGAAGTATGATGGCTGGAAGGACAGCGTGCAGCGCACCTTGACCCAAGCCTGACGCCAACACGGTAAAGTGAAATCTCCCCATTTGATCTGGGGCGGCAAGGCCCTAAAAGGCTGCAACCAATTGAACCTGTGAGGCCAACATGAATAGAACAGTTCGCCAGTTTGCGATTGCGGCAACGACAGCGCTCTCGCTGGCAGCCTTCTCCACCTCGTCTGCCCTTGCTGAAAATCCTGATCCAGCCAACTGGGATGGCGTGAAGGAACAGGCGCGGGGCCAGACAGTCTACTGGAACGCGTGGGGTGGTTCGACCAGGATCAACGATTACATCAAGTGGGTGGGTGACACGGTTTCAAGCCGCTATGGCGTGAAGCTGGAGCACGTCAAACTCGATGACACCGCAAAGGCTGTTGCCACCGTGGTGGCGGAAAAAACCGCTGGCAAGGACGAAGGTGGTCGCATTGATCTGATCTGGATCAATGGAGAAAACTTTGCTGCCATGAAGCGGCAGAACCTGCTGTTTGCGCCGGGCTGGGCGGACAAGCTTCCTAACTGGGCGCTGGTTGATGTGGAAAACAAACCCACCATCACCACCGACTTCACCATTGCAACAGATGGGCTTGAGTCGCCCTGGGGTGGCGCAAAGCTCGTCTTCTTCCACGACAGCAACAGAACCAAAGAGCTTCCGGATTCCATTGCCGGACTGCTGGAGTGGGCGAAGAAATATCCGGGCCGCTTCAGCTATCCCGCACCGCCCGATTTCATTGGGTCGACCTTCCTCAAACAAGCCCTGTCTGAGCTGATTGATGATCCGAAGAAGCTGCTTCAGCCTGTCGATGAGTCGCGGTTTGAAGCCGATGTGGCACCACTTCTTGCCTATCTGGATGATCTGCATCCGCTGATGTGGCGCAAGGGTCAGGCCTTTCCGAAAAACTATCCTGATATGCGGCGCAAGCTCGCGGACAATGAGCTCGACATCGTTTTTGCCTTCAATCCGGGCGAAGCATCAAGCGCCATCGCAAACCAGGAACTGCCGGATAGCGTACGGTCATTCACCTTCTCGGGTGGCACGCTAGGCAATACCCACTTTGTCGCTATCCCCTACAATGCGTCCGCCAAAGCCGGTGCGTTGATTGTGGCAAATTTCCTGTTGTCACCCGAAGCGCAGGCCCGCAAGCAGGACCCGAACTTCTGGGGCGATCCAACGGTGTTGAACGTGACAAAGCTCTCAGCCGATGATCGCAAGACCTTCGAAGCGATTGATCTTGGCATTGCCACGCTGCCACCGGAAAAACTTGGGCCCATGCTCCCTGAACCCCACCCAACCTGGATGGCATCACTGGAAAAAGTCTGGCTGCGCCGTTTTGGTGTGGCGAACTGACAGTCGCGCTCTGGCGCAAATCTGCTCGCATTGACATAGCATGTTGAGATTTGGCCCCGTTCTGGCGATTGCGCTGCTGACGGGGCCAATTTTTTGCGGGCTCATTGCAGTTGTGCTGCCGGCTTTTGGTTATCTGCCGGCCATTGGCGGACACGAATTTTCGCTTCAGCCCTTTGCCGATCTGTTTGCCCGGCCGGGTCTTTTACGCTCCTGCTTGATCAGCCTCGGGTCAGGGCTCATCACCACCGCGATCTCGTTGAGCGTGGTGGCGCTTTTCATTGCCGGTTGGTCCGGAACGCGCACATTCACACGGCTCCAGCATGTCATTTCCCCCTTGCTCTCGGTTCCCCATGCGGCAGCAGCCTTTGGTCTGGCATTCCTGATTGCACCGTCCGGTTGGCTCGTGCGGCTGGTCTCGCCAGAGCTCACAGGCATCACGCGCCCGCCGGATGTGCTCATTCCGAACGACCCCTACGGCCTGTCGCTCACGCTTGGGCTGGTGGTGAAGGAAATCCCGTTTTTGATGCTGGTCGCTCTTGCCGCCTTGCCGCAGGTGCAACCGCGTCGCTCCACCTATGTGGCAAGTTCACTGGGATATGGAAAAACCGCAGGCTTTCTGTTCGCCGTGTGGCCGCGCATTTATCGCCAGATCAGACTGGCGGTCTATGCCGTCATTTCCTACGCATCATCGGTAGTGGATGTGGCGATCATTCTGGGGCCTGAGCGGCCGTCGAGCCTTGCCGTGCGGCTGGTTGGCTGGATGGATGATCCTGATCTTGCTCTGCGTTTTGAGGCGTCAGCCGGGGCGCTGCTTCAACTTGGGGTCACCCTTGCAACGCTTGTTATCTGGTTTGGTCTGGAGCGTTTGGCGGGCTGGATCATGCGCACGCAGGTGATTGCAGGTCGCCGGTTTTCCAAGGATGCACCGGTTCGCGCTCTTGGACTGGGTTTGAGCTCGCTTGCTGCATTCTCGGTTTTTGCCGGTCTGTTTATTCTCGCTCTCTGGTCGGTTGCCGGGTTTTGGGCGTTTCCGGATGCCCTGCCGCAAGCACTCGCACTGAAAAGCTGGCAGCGCTCGCTTCCCAGCATTGGCGGACCGTTTCAAACCACCATTGTGATTGGTGTTGTCGCCACATTGCTTGCTGTTGCCATCACGCTGATTTGCCTTGAACGCGAAAGCCGCATCGGGCGAGATGGCGGGTCTCGCGCCCTGTTGCTTGTCTACATTCCACTGATTGTGCCGCAGGCAAGCTTTCTGTTCGGCCTGCAATTCTTTTTTCTCACCATCGGGCTTGATGCGAGCTATGTAGGCTTGGTGCTGGTTCACCTGATCTTCGTGTTGCCATACGTGTTCCTGTCGCTTTCCGACCCATGGCGGGCCTTCGATCCCCGCTACGCCAATCTGGCGCGTAGTCTGGGATCAAGTGAGAACCGGATCTTCTGGCGCATCCGCCTGCCCATCCTGTTGCGGGCCATATTGGCCGCCGCCGCTGTCGGGTTTGCCGTTTCGATTGGCCAGTATCTCCCAACCATCCTAATTGGCGCCGGGCGCCTGCCGACCATCACCACAGAGGCTGTGGCGCTCGCTTCCGGGGGTGACCGTCGGGTGATTGGCGTATATGCGTTTGTGCAGATGGTTCTGCCGTTCCTCGGATTTCTGATCGCCGTGATTGTGCCCGCCATCCTGTTTCGAAACCGCCGCAATCTGTGGGCTTCATCTTGATCGAACTGCCATGCTGTCATTGAAATCGATCAGGATCGCCCTGCGGGAAACGCCACTCATCGAGCTGTCGGCGGATGTTGGCCCCGGCGATATTCTGACCGTCATGGGTGCATCGGGTTCAGGCAAATCCACGCTGCTTGCCATGATTGGCGGCTATCTTGATCCTGCATTTTCCGCCTCGGGCGAGATCTGGCTCGATGGGCAGGAGATCACCGGGCTTGCAGCGGCGCGCCGACAGGTCGGCATTTTGTTTCAGGATCCGTTGCTTTTCCCGCATCTGAGTGTGGGGCAGAACCTCCTGTTTGCCGTTCCCCAGCAAGAAAAAGGGCGTGCTCTTCGCCAGAAACTCGCCGAAGGCGCCCTGCGCGACGCTGGCCTTGAGGGCTATTTCGATCGCGATCCCGCAACGCTATCCGGTGGTCAACAGGCGCGTGTCGCGCTGATGCGCGTGCTTCTTTCCAAGCCCAAAGCTCTGCTGCTTGATGAACCCTTTTCCAAACTCGACACTGCGCTGCGTGATCAGATCAGAAGTTTCGTCTTTGCCGAAGCCCGTCTGCGAAAGCTCCCAATCGTGATGGTGACACACGATGAAAATGATGCGGCAGCGGCGGGCGGGCAAACGATCTCTTTGTGATTGTCGATGGTCACGCTTCCTGATACCGGCCTGCCAATCGAAGCTGCACTCGGCGATATTGCAGGCGCATTGGCCGACAATGTACCGGTCGTGCTGGTTGCCCCGCCGGGAAGCGGCAAGACCACCATCGTGCCACTCGCCTTGCTTGAGGCACCATGGGCACAGTCCGGAAAGATCATCGTTCTGGAACCACGCCGGGTGGCCGCCCGCGCCGCCGCCGCACGCATGGCGTCTCTGTTACAGGAGCGCGTTGGTGAGACCGTTGGTTACCGTGTGCGCTTTGATGCGAAAGTATCGAAGAAAACGCGCATAGAAATCGTCACCGAAGGTGTGTTCACCCGCATGGTTCTGGACGATCCCGGACTTTCAGACATCGCGTGCGTGATCTTCGATGAGTTTCACGAGCGAAGCCTCGACACGGACCTTGGCCTGGCGCTTGTTCGCGATGTTCGGGACGCATTGAGGGATGATATGCGCCTTATCATCATGTCCGCGACACTCGAAGGCGAGGCGCTTGCAAAATCGGTTGGAGCGAGGCTGATTGAGGCGGATGGGCGATCCTTTCCCGTCGAGATCAATCACGAGCCTTCCCTACGGGATGCACCTCTGGCTGAGGTGGTGGCAAAGGCAGTGGAACACGCATTTCGGACTCATCGCGGATCGGTGCTGGTATTTCTTCCGGGTCAGCGCGACATCGAACGTACCGCCGAGATTTTGCGCGAACGACTTGATGGTAAAATTCCCGTTCTGCCGCTTTATGGCGCTCTATCAGCCTCCGAGCAGGATCGCGCAATCGCGCCGGTGTCGGAAAATCAGCGAAAGGTGGTGCTGGCGACCGCAATCGCTGAAACCTCACTCACCATCGAAGGCGTTTCCATAGTGGTGGATTGCGGCCTGTCGCGGGTGCCGCGCTATGACCCGGTGACCGGGCTTACCCGGTTAGAAACGGTGCGCGCCACAAAATCCGCAATCACCCAACGCGCCGGGCGTGCCGGGCGAACAGGACCTGGCACTGCCATTCGCTTGTGGCGGGAGGAAGAAACTGCTGGCCTGCGTGAGCGGGAACTGCCGGAGATTCTCAATGCGGATCTCACTCGACTGGCGCTCGATCTCGCCGATTGGGGTGTGCAAGACCCGTCAGCACTGCCGTTTCTTGATCGACCTTCGCCTGAGCGATTCAAACTTGCAAAGTCCTTGCTCGAAAAATTGGGCGCAGTTGATGGCGATGGCGGGATCACAAACATCGGCCGTGATCTGAGACGGCTTCCTTTTTCTCCCCGCCTTGCTTCGATGATCGTCAATGCGGTGGAGACTGGACATGCGGAACGTGCCGCGCAAATCGCCCTTTTACTTTCCGAACGCGGTCTTGGTGGCAATGACATTGATCTTGACGTTCGGCTTGAAAGACTGAGCCGCGATCAATCGGAACGCGCCAAGCGCGCGCGCAATCTAGCCAGGAGAATTGCCGGGGAACACAACGAGACCAGCTCAGAAAGAAAGGACCACGAGGTTTTGCCCAGTACCGGCGCATTGCTTGCGCTCGCCTTTCCTGACCGGATCGGGCTGCAGACCGGTCAGCGTCCAGACGGCGTGCAGCGTTTTCGGCTGGCCAATGGCGGTGGCGCGGAGATTGAGGCTCATCACCCACTGGCTCGTGAACGCTTCATTGTGGTTGCCGATATGATCGGACGCGCCGGGGCAGCCCGCATTGTTGCTGCTGCGCCGATAACCGAAGAGATGCTTCGCACCGGTTGCGCAAGATTGATAGAGGCGAACGAGGCAGTGGAGGTGGATCCGGATACGGGTCAGGCTTATCACGTGAGACGCCAGCGGATTGGTGCTATTGACCTTGCCTCAAACAAGATCCGGGCAAAGCCCAGGCCGGATGTCGAGCAGGCGCTTGTCGCCGCCATTTCGCAAAAAGGCATCGAGTATTTACAAGCGTTCGAAACCTTCTCCCGTTTCCACAATCGTCTCTCGTTTTTAAAAGCGAATGACCATGTGCCCGAGCGCGATTGGCCGGACATGTCGCTCGGCAGATTGTTTGACGAACTCGACCAATGGCTGCGGCCGATGCTTGCGGGAAAGACTGGCCTGAAGGAGCTGCGCGATCAGGATCTCATTGATGGTCTGATGATGCTCGTCCCCTATGATCTTCAGCCACTGGTTGATCGATTGGCCCCCAAACAGTTCGAAACCCCATCCGGCACAATAGCGCACATTCGATATTCGGACACGGAAGTCAGCCTATCCGTACGGCCAACTGATCTTTATGGTCTGAAAGATCACCCAAGCGTGCTGGATGGCAAGATGCCGGTTGCGCTGCATCTGGTTTCGCCGGCAGGACGTCCAATACAGATCACCAGCGATCTGCCCGGCTTCTGGGCAGGGAGTTGGACAGATGTCAGAAAGGATATGATGGCGCGCTATCCCAAGCACTTCTGGCCGGAAGATCCGCAATCAGCGAGCCCGAGCAAAAGATCGATCAAGCGAAGGCAATGACTGACGCATCCCAACTCCATGAAATCGTGGTGGCGCACGCGGCGTCACGTCCCCGGCTGAGGCTTCAGACGCTTATCAAGCTACGCTGGCTGGCGGTCATCGGCCAGCTTGCTGCTGTCCTGATCATCTCCGTTGGGCTGGGCTATCCCACACCAGTCTATCTGTGTATGGCGCTCATCGTTGCTTCAGCGTGGCTCAATCTGTTTTTGAGCTTTCGCTATCCCAACAGTCTTTTGCTCGATGAAAGCGCCGCATTCGGCCTTTTGTGTTACGATCTGCTGCAGCTGGGTCTGCTGCTCTATCTCACTGGTGGCCTGCAAAATCCTTTTTCGATCATGCTTCTGGTGCCCGTTGTGGTTTCTGCGTCCTCCCAGCCGGTGCGGTGGACGCTTTCTCTGGGTCTGATCGCTGTTGCGATTGCAACTCTGCTCGTTGTCTTCAACCAGCCTTTGCCCTGGAGACCGGGAGAAACCCTCAATCTGCCTATTGAACTGGTTGCCGGCATGTGGGTCGCTATCGTCTCAAGCATCGCCTTTACGGCCGTTTACGCATTCCGCGTGGCCGAAGAGGCGCGACGGCTTGCCGATGCGCTGACGGCCACCGAGCTCGTGTTGCAGCGCGAGCAGCATCTTTCCGCACTGGATGGCATTGCCGCCGCTGCCGCTCACGAGTTGGGAACCCCGCTTGCGACCATTGCTTTGGTTTCCAAGGAGATGCTGCGCGAAATCGAGGAAAGCAATCCACTGCATGAGGATGCGAAACTGCTGCGCAGTCAGGCCGAACGGTGCCGTGACATTCTGCAGACACTGACGTCTCTATCAAAGGACGGCGAGAACCATATCGGCGCCATGCCGCTCACCTCCCTGATTGAGGAAGTGGTCTCGCCTCATCGGGACTTCGGTGTTGCGCTCAACATCGAAACGCGACCGTCGGAGAGCCCTGAGCCGGTGGGGAGGCGCGATCCCGGTGTTATGTATGGCTTGGGCAATCTCATTGAAAATGCTGTTGATTTTGCCAATTCGGTTGTCGATGTAACCACCCGCTGGGATGAAACCAGTGTCGAGATTTCGATCATCGATGACGGGCCGGGATTCTCCGGCGAGCTGCTGGCCCGCATTGGCGAACCCTTCATGACCACGCGCTCCCGATCCCGCGACCCGGACGCCAGCGGCCTGGGTCTCGGCCTGTTTATCGCAAAGACGCTGCTTGAACGCAGTGGAGCTCAGCTCACCTTCGCGAACCGCACGGATGGCCAATTGGGCGCGACCATTTCTGTGGTCTGGCCGATGGATCGGTTCGTAAGGGAATCAACAGCGATTCGTGATGAATTGTGACCTGAATTTGACAAAAGCAGCACGCGCAACACATAGAAGAACAAGCACTTTGATTTGTCTCGCCCGGAGTCAGGCCTGATGCCAGAGACCACAGATATCGCAACCGTTCACGACAAGAGCCTCTTGATTGTCGATGACGACAAGCCCTTTCTGCAACGTCTTGGCCGGGCCATGGAAACTCGCGGTTTTGACGTGCGTACGGCGGAATCCGTGCAGGAAGGCCTTTTGGCGGTGCGCGCGCAGCCCCCGGCCTTTGCCGTGGTTGATATGCGCCTGAACGATGGCAACGGGCTCGATGTGGTTGAGGCCATCAGAACCTCCAAGCCCGATGCCCGCGCGATTATTCTCACCGGCTATGGCAACATCGCAACGGCTGTGACGGCGGTGAAACTCGGCGCAATCGACTATCTGGCAAAGCCTGCGGATGCCGACGATATCTACGCCGCCCTGCTGCGCGCGCCGGACGACAAGGCCGCCCCACCGGAAAACCCGATGTCCGCCGACCGGGTGCGCTGGGAGCATATTCAAAGGGTGTATGAACTGTGCGATCGCAATGTTTCAGAGACCGCAAGACGGCTGAACATGCACCGCCGCACCCTGCAACGCATTCTGGCCAAGCGCGCGCCACGTTGATCGCGCCGCAACAATAACCAACTGATATATATTAGAAATTTGAGAGATAGCGCTCCCGCTCCAGCGACGTAACCTGGTTGGCCAGGTGCTGATTGTAGAAGTGGAGCTCGCGCTCGCACATCTGCAAATAGAGTTCAAAGGTCAGATAACCCATCACCTCTTTCAGCCAGCCGGAATTGCGCGCCTGCGCAATCGCATCGCCAAGATCGCTCGGAATGGGTGAAGCGTCCGTGTCTTCATAGGCATTGCCCGTGCAGGGCGCGGTGGGCTCCAACTGCTGTTCGATCCCGTCAAGACCGGCGGCAATGTCGGCCGCCAAAAGCAGATAGGGATTGCAGTCTGCCCCCGCATCGCGCTTTTCAACCCGCACCGCGCAGTCGCTGCCTTCCACGATGCGAATGCCCACTGTGCGGTTGTCGACGCCCCAGCTCGTGTTGACCGGGCAGAAGGACAATGGCTGCCGACGCCGAAAACCGTTGACTGTGGCAGAGCCCGTCACGGCAGTTTCGGCCATGCGCTTTTGCAGACCGGCGACAAAGTTTCGCCCGATTCCCGACAAATTTCCGCCGTCGGAAAACGCATTTTTGCCGCCGGAATCCGCATTTTCGCCATCGCTCCACAGCGAGTAATGGGTGTGAAACCCGTTGCCCGAGAGGTCAAAAAACGGTTTCGCCATAAAAGTGGCTTTGTAGCCGTGAACACCGGCAAGCTGCTTCACCAGCGTGCGGAACATCACCACCCGGTCGGCGGCAAGAAGCGCTTCATCATAGCGAATGTTCACCTCAACCTGCCCGGGTGCATATTCCGGATTGGATTGCTCAATCGGAATACCGCATTCATTGATCTGGGTGCGGATTGGCCCCAAAACATGTTCCAGTTCGGCGGCCCGTTCCAGACCGTAAACCTGAATACCGGTGTCGCGCGGTTTCAGGGTTTCGGGATCGAGCAGATAAAATTCAAGCTCGGTGCCAACCTGCACGGAAAAACCCATTTTTGCGGCTCGTTCGACCTGCGTAATCAGCGCGTTGCGCGGGTCAATCGGCACGGGCTTGTGGTCAGCCCCTTGTGCGCGGCCAAAACTCACCGCAACACCCGGTTCCCACGGCAGGGAGACTGGCCTAGTGAGGGGATAAATGTGCATGTCGGGATAGCCATTGTCGAAATTGACATAAGGCGTGTCCCAGACATCGCAGGTCATATCCATGGCCAGAAGCACCATGGAATGGGCGTTTCCTTCGCGGCAGACCGTCTCCCAATGGCTTGCCGGCATGCGCTTTCCGCGCATGATCCCGTTCATGTCCCCCATCCCCAAAATCACCGTGTGGGTGTTTTCGGGCAACTCAAATTCCTGATCCGACACACTTTCCTCGCAAACAGTGGCGCTTACCCCATGGGCTTGCTGACACAGTTTTCAAAACCCGCGCGCAGGGCAAGAGGGAAATTGGCCCGAAGAGGGAGAAAAAGGGATTTGGGGGAAGTGGGTGCTTGGAACTGGGGAAGGCTGGTTCACTGCATCATCAAACCACGCTCTTTTAAAGCCACGGCCGTCGGAAGCCGTCGTGATGGCGTGTGCAGGCGCGCCGGAGTGGATACGGCCCAAAGTGGACATTCGACGATCGCGACAACTATCAATTCGATTTCCCGATAGCCGCCATTTAGATTTCGGTTCCTACCACTTCATGGACTGACGGCAAGGCGGAAAAAGCGGTCACCGAACCCTACCCTAGTAGCTCTAGAAAGATGGGCGGCCCGCGCTTGAGCCTCAGGCGATGAACTCCAGCGTAGCCTTGACGATCTCATCCCACACAGATGATGAGCGCAAAATAATGTGGCAGTTGCTCTCGATCATCTTGAACTCTGAACCGCGTATGCCCCCTGCCAACAAACGGCCCTGCGACAAGGGGTGTATCGCGTCCCCGCTAGCATGCAGGATGAGGGTCGGCGTTTGGACTCTGCGGAGCCTGTCCGTTACATCGAATTGGTCAATTGTCCTGCGAATGCGAGCGGCCATCTCGGGCGTGGCTGATGCGAGTTGGCTTTCGGCAATGCTCGCTCGCTCCTCGCGTGATGCGTCCGGACAAAACAGAGACACGAACGCAGACATGAAGGCGCTGTCGGGTTTGCCCCAGCCTTTGTTAATTAGTGTCATCAATGCCTCCGCATCGTCGCGTGAGGAACCGTCGTCACGAATGGTCCGGCCTTGTGCGAAACCTCCAAACAGCACGAGCTTGCTGACACGTTCCGGGTACGTCGCGGCGAATTGGATCGATACAGGAACCCCCTGAGACGTGGCGAATATTGGAAACCTGTCGAGACCGGCCGCGTCCGCTACAGCAAGCATATCATCCGCATACGCCTGGAGTGACAAGTCTTCGATGTCGACCTGCGACAGTCCCGTACCGCGCTGGTCGTATCGAACCAGGGAATGCTGAGCGCTGAGCGCCGCTATCGTCGGCTGATAGACCGACCCCTCCCAATCTTTCTTCAAATGCGTGAGAAAGTGCCCTGCACGTAGCAAAGGAGGGCCCTTTCCCGATTTAGCGTATGCAATCTGCGTTCCGTCTTGAGATATCGCGAACCGAATGGTCTGCTTGGCCGTGATGTCTGAACTTCGGGTTTCAACATTTTCGCTGGAGACGGGAGCCACCAAAGAAAAGCCGCGGCGCGGGATTGTTCGGATGATTTTCTGATCAGTTCCGTTATCGCCGACGGCCTTGCGGGCGGCGCTAATGCGGGAACCGATTGTCACGTCCGATACAATGCGACCTTCCCAAACGGTCTCAACCAAGTCGTCCTTGGAAACGAGCTTACCGCCTCGCACGGCGAGCAAATGAAGAAGATCAAAAACTTGAGGTTCGATTGGCACAGCACTGCCTTCCCGTGAGAAGGAATGGCTCGCGATGTCGAGTACGCAATCGGCAAAGAAGAACCGCATACCTGAGTGATGCCTCAATGAATCCCATTCGTAGTTGCCTCCAGTATTAGGTGACAAATCAACAAAATCCCAACGTCTTCTAAAGGTCTTCTCCAAGCGCACAGCCGTCAGATCGTCAAAATAGACCGAAAGCGATTGACGGAGGGGCCAGCATGTTTGATCTTGAGATGTTCGTTGAGGACTGTAAAACGACAATCCGAAAGGATGCGACCCACGGCGCAATAACTGAACTCCTGCGATCCGCAATGTCCGACCCTAGCGCCGTAATAAACGCTTTGGGAGAACCGACATCAGGTGGCCTCAAAACGATCTACAAATCGCCGGAGTTGACAATCCTCAATATGGTTTGGCGGCCCGAGATGGTTCTCATGCCCCATGATCACAGCATGTGGGCTGTGATAGGAATCTACACAGGTCGAGAGGACAATATCTTTTGGCGTCGATCCAGGGGTTCTCAGGATAGGCGGATTGAAGCCGCAGGAGCAAAGGCACTGAGCGCGGGAGATGTAGCACCATTAGGTGAGGATGTGATCCACTCAGTGATCAACCCGCTTACCAAATATACTGGCGCCATCCACGTCTACGGGGGAGACTTCTTCGACGCCGAGCGCCTCGAATGGGAGGCCGACGGGCTATCAGAGCGGCGCTGGGACCCCGAACGAGCGAAGGCACTCTTCGAAGACCGGTAGCATTGGCACAAATGTCCGTACTGGGATCGGTCCCAACTTTAGGCTTTTTATGTGTTTCTGAGGGAGATTGGGAACATCAGCGTATGGCCGACGTTGTGTCCAATCAGGCCGCTTTCCCCAAAGCTGACATCGATCCGGTGTGTCGGAGAATTCGACCCGAATACTGGAAGGTGGACGAAACTACGTTCGCTTAGTCCGATTCTCCCAAAGGCTTTGAAGCAAGGAAACTGAAGCGGCCTGAGGAATAAAAGTGCTCTCCACGCTCGTTCAATTCATGCTGTTCCTGGGCCCATTCAATAAGTTCTTCATCAGGTACCGTCCCCTGTGCTCTTACGTAGGCTGATATAAACGGAATTGTTGTTTCCGCGTAGCATCCCTCGTAGCGGTCGACGTTCAAAATTGAAAAGAAACTCACTTCTTCCAACTCCAATCCTGCTGCACGCAATTTGGCCGTCAACGTACGTGGCAGTCGACTATTTGCGCAATGTGGCGCGAAAGCTTTCAGTATGCGTTCCATTCGTTCTGGGAATGCGCTGTGCCAACACACTGCGTCCCAGTCGGTAGCCAGTATAAGCGCACGACCACCCGGCCTAAGCACTCTGAAAATCTCCGAACAAAACTTTTTGATATCAGGTACATACTCCGCGACTTGCGTACTGACAACAACATCAAAACAAGCGTCTTTGAAGGGGAGCTCGGTTGCGTCCGCCACTTCATATGTCAACCAGCCGCAGTCTGATCGAGATGCAGCCCTTTCGACCATCTGCCGGGAAATATCGATACCCACAACCTTGCCAGACTGACCAGCCTGTTCTGCTATCTCACTGGCTAAGAATCCGGGCCCACTGCCTATATCAAGGACATACTCGCCCGGTTGGATTGCCAAACGTTGTAACGTATCCGCTCTTTGCGCAACGATGTCGGGACCAAGATACACTGCTTCTAGTCGCTCAGCTGTGGCATCGTCGTAGTCCATGCCCGACATTTGAATTTCCTTCCTCGAATATTCGGAGCCTGATTTTATCACTATGAAGATGCGTTTCAAACGGTTCTGCTATGGGCTCATTCCAGTCCTTAGTTGCAATGCGAGAGTTTCATGAGCTCTTAGACTGACCAACGTCCGGGTTGCGGACAACACTACCTTAAACCTCATGGTTGGAAGTCCCGTTAGCGACAGCGATCTTGGTCTCAAAGAACTCATCATAAACGCGACAGACTAGCGAGTCTCCGGGTTGTGATTACTTTGCACAACGCTGAAGTGCTGGCCCGGTCTTTACTTTTAGTGATCAGCCAAGCGGAGTTTTGCCCGTTGAAAATTGCATTCATGGCCGTAATTCATACGCAAAACGAATGAGTTCCTACCCGGATTCTATTTGTCAATTCGATACAGGAGACAGTACCCTGCTTGAGTCTACAGCACCGTCGACTTCTCGTTGGTGTTACCTGTGGGAGCGAATGGCTCAGAAGAAGCCAGCTTTCACTCCAATAGCAGGGAGGAAATCATGAAAATCACGCAAATATTTGCGGCTTGCGCAGTGGCCTCTGCCACACTTCTTTCAACGGCCACTTCCAATGCGGAGGAAATTGTGGCGCGGCTCTCGGTCCATTGGGGCCCCAAGCATCACAGTGCCATTCACGCCAAAATGTATGTCGACGAAGTCAATAAGAGAGCCGCCGGCAAGTTGCGAATCGACCTTTTTCCAGCCGGTCAATTGTTTGGCATCAGAGAACAGCTTGGCGCGGTCACTTCAGGTGCCGTTGAGATCGGCGGCATTGTCGGTGTCGTTTCGTTTCCGCCGATCAACAAGAACTATAACGTCGTATCCTTCACCGGCCTTTTTAACAGCTATGAAGAGCAACGAGGTTTCTTCAAGGAAGATGTAGCGGGCAAAGCCGTATGGAATGACATCACGAAGAAATCGGATTCGGTATTGCTGATGTACAATCCCGTGGGCCCGGTGATGACATTTTCGACAAAGAAGCTCAGCGGTGTGGATTCGATGGCGGGTCTAAAGGCTAGGGCCTTGATTGGCGCAGAACGCCCCATGTGGGAAGCACTGGGTGCTAACACGGTTTCAATGCCGACCCGTGAGGTTTATTCAGGCCTTCAGACGGGCATGATTGACACGATCAACAGCCCGCCAGGCTCGATCCGTGCGTTCAGTTGGTGGGAGTTCCTGACACATGGGCAAAAGCCTTATCAGTATTTTGCCGACGCATATCTGATGGCGAACGCTACTTGGTTCAACGGCCTTCCGGAGGATCTGCAGAAGCTACTGCTGGAGGTGGGTGAAGACATCGGAAAAGTTTCCACTGACACCATCATGCGGACAGGTGAAGAAACGCTGACCCAGTTTCAGGAGCGAGGTGGCGTGGTCAATGAACTGGCGGGCGCAGAAGCCTCCAAATTCGATGCGCTGATGAAGGAGAAGGTGCAGCCTGCTGTAGCCGACAAGATTGAAGCCAGCGTCTTGGAAGCTGCTCAAGCCTACGCGGCTAACTGACCGGCGCACTGTTTTCGGCCCGGGCGACTTGCTCGGGCGTTGTCCAACCTGACAAGCAATCATTAAATGATCCTGCTGCTGAAGATTCTTCGCCTCATCAACGGAACCCTGGAGAAAGTGACGGCTGTTGCTTCCTCCACAATCGCTGGGATCATGGTCTTGGCTCTAACTTTGAGTGCCGTAACCCGGTATGTCAGCGGTACGGGCTATGACTGGTTTATTGAACTGCCGCCGGCGTTGGTGCCCTGGATGGTTTTTCCCTTACTGGGCCCTTTGCTTAGGTCTGGCGCGCACATTCAGGTGGATCTCCTGCCCAATCTGCTTACCAGCCGTGGCCTGCTCATTTTGAAGGTCTTTGTCTACGCGACGATGCTGGTGGGGGCAGTCATTTTCTTCATGGCAGGCAATGAAGCCGTCGCCTTGTTCAGGCGATTGGGCCAATTGATGGAACTGGAAATCGAGCTGCCAATTTGGTGGATGTATCTGGCGTTTCCCACTGGCTTCGCCATCCTAGCACTCTTTGCCGTTGAGCTGATCCTTGAGACAGTGGTGAAGCTTTGGCACACGGAGGAGCCGGCTAGATGAACGCTGCCGCAACACTTTTTTCGCTGATCTTCCTGTTTCTCTCGGTCCCCATTTTCATGGTCTTTGGCCTCGGCAGTGCGACAACTGCAATCTGGGGAATGAATCTCCCTTGGTCCACGCTCATCCAAGTGTCGTTTGGGGCGATGACAAAACATGTGCTGATCGCCGTGCCGCTGTTCATATTTACTGGAATGATCATGCTGCGGGGTGGCGCGGCAGCCCGCCTAGTACATTTTGCAACCACGCTGGTCGGCCACTGGCCCGGCGGTTTGGGCATTGCGATGATCTTGGCCATGGGATTCTTTGCTGCCTTCTGCGGGTCCATACTGGCCGCGATCACCGCCATTGGCACGATAATGATTCCGCAGATGGTCGATCAAGGCTATCCAAAACCATTCGTGATCGTACTCGCCGCCTCCGCCGCTTTTTTAGAAGCTCTGATTCCCCCTTCAAACGCCGCCATACTCTTTAGTGCGCTGACGGATGTGCCGGTGTCGCGCACCTTTGCGGCTGGATTTGTTCCCGGATTCATATTGATCCTGTTGCTTGGAATTCTTGTGACCTGGAAATGTCGTCACCTGCGCAACCCCGAGAAGGCCACAGTGGGCGAGAGACTCGCTGCTTTTTGGTCTGCGGTACCTGGTTTGTTCACACCGGTTATCATTCTGGGAGGAATCTACGCGGGACTACTCACACCATCGGAGTCTGCCGCCATAGCGGGAATGTGGGCCATCCTAATCGGCGTGATTGTTTATCGAGAGTTGACTGTTCAAGGCGTCATGCTGGCGCTCTATGAAACCGCTCGAATCACGGCAGTGATATTTGCCATCATTGCGATGGCGACTTTTTTGAGCGTCGTGCTTACCTATTCGCAGGCTCCACAGAAGATCATCAGCTTCTTCACAGATATGGGTGGCACTCCCGCCATGTTCTGGCTCGCAGTTGCCATCATCTGCCTGATCCTCGGCACCTTCATTGAGATTGTGCCTGTCTTCTACCTGACCGTACCAATCTTTGCCGCTTTGGCATTGGCCGTTGGGCAAAACATATTGCATCTCTACGTCGTATTCGTTGCTTTTGCCGGGATTGGCATGATCACCCCGCCTGTTTGTGTTGGCATTTACACAGCCGCTGGCGTGGCACGTGAGAGCCCAGAAAAGGCATTTCGCGAGGTTCCGCTGTTCGTGGGTCTTGGTATCGTGTTTGGGCTGATTATGATTGTCTTTCCTCAGGCGGCGACCTGGCTGCCTGACTTGCTGAGTTCCTGATGCGGTCTCTATCATGAATGATCCGTTTTCCATTCGCGATCGAGCCCAGAAACGCCTGCCGCGCATGATATTCGATTTTGTGGACGGCGGCACCGGGGCTGACACCGCACAATCTGAAATCATCGAGGCCTTCAATGCCATCAAGCTTCAACCTCGCATATTGAAGAATGTTGAGCAGTTGGATCTCACGAAACAGCTGATGGGTAGAACTTACGAGCGGCCATTTGGATTCGCACCAATGGGCATGTGTAACTTGATCGCAACGCATGCGGACAGTTCTATGTCGCTGGAAGCAGCCCAACGCCAGATTCCGCATTGCGTCTCCACCGCAGCTTCGACAACGCTAGAGCAGAGCTTTCAACAGTCTGCAGGCAACTGTTGGTTTCAACTCTACGCGGGAACCAATCACGAATTCACCCAGGAACTGTTGAAGCGAGCTAGTAACTCTGGCTTCGAGACTCTGGTTTTTACCGTCGATACACCGCGTAATTCGCGAAGAACACGCGACCTCAAGAACGGCTTCACGGTGCCGATTACGTGGGGGCCGCGACAGCTGATGGATTTTGCGTCTCATCCGATTTGGTCCATTAACCTGCTGCGCTCCGGAATACCCGAACCCATGAACTACAAGACCTCTCAAGCTCAGAACCTGTTCGATCGTTTTGACAGCCGTGCCGCTGCAGACTGGGACTACCTGAGACGTCTGCGTGACAGTTGGACGGGCCACCTTGTCGTCAAAGGGGTGACATGCGTCGAGGACGCCCTTGGCGTGGAAGAAGCTGGTTGTGACGCCATTTACGTATCAAACCATGGCGGCAGGCAGCTAGACAGCACCGCGCCTGCGATCTCAGTCCTCCGCGACATTGCGCAGGAGAGGCGAACGTCAATCCCAGTCATATTTGACAGCGGCATTCGTTCAGCCGACGACGTGTTGCGGGCTCTGGCGCTTGGTGCCGACTTCGTGATGCTGGGCCGTCCTGTTCTGTTTGCTCTTGCCGCTGGTGGATCGCGGAGTCTCGCCAACTTTCTTAACCGGCTTGAAGACGATCTAAAGTCGGCCATGGCGCAGCTGGGTATAACCCGGATCTCGCAGATCGACGACCAGGTAATCGCGGGAAGAGGAGGTGATCAAGGTGAGCGATAAAAGACAAATCCGCGGCGGAAACCTTTTGGCGCGGGCGCTCCACGAGCGGGGAGTCGATCATGTCTTTACGCTTGCTGGAGGGTTCTGCAACCCAGCGCTAGAAGGCTTTATGGAATGCCAGATGCCGGTGATCAACTGCCCACACGAACAGGTGGCGGGTCATCTGGCTGACGGGCACACCCGCATAACCCGCAAGCCTACAGTTTGCCTTGTTGGGCCGGAGGGTTTCGCCAATGCCGTACCCGCGATGCTCGAAGCAATGGGAGAAAGAACGCCGGTCATATTCGTGACCGGTTCCTCCACTTTGAAACGGCAAGGTTCCGGAGGGTTCAAAGAAATCGATGATGTGGCTATCGCGGCGCCGCTGGTGAAGTATTCAGCTCAAATCACCGATGGCACGCGGATTGGCGAGTTTGTTGACCGAGCATGGACAACCGCTACCTCTGGCTACCCCGGACCGGTCCATATCAGCCTGCCCGTGGATATCATGTTTTCTTCCTTTGACGAAGATGCCGGACACGAGGAGCGTCCATTCAGCCGTCGGGCAAAGTCTACTCCACGCGCATGGCCGGAGCCGCAAGCGCTTGAAGCAGTTCTGGACAAAGTCAACTCCGCGCGGCGGCCCGTCATCATTGGCGGCCACGGTGTTTGGTGGGCCGGTGCCGAGGATAAGCTAGCCGATGTGGGTCATAGATTGCGTATTCCATTGTTCAACGTTCCCTACCACACCAAGTTATTGGGAGAGGAAGTTGAAGCCTATATGGGTCTCGCTGACTTTCACCAATACCATCCCTCAAAACCAGCGATTCACGAGGCGGATGTCGTATTGATGGTGGGAGGCCGCCTCGACAACCAGATGAACTTTGGGAACCCCCCATTCTTTCGAACGGACACAACCCTCGTCTGCATCAATGGTAGTCACGAAGAACTGGAATACAATCGCGCCGCAGATTTGACTCTACTTTGTGATCCCGGGGCCTTTTTCGATGCGCTTGGCGGCATAGAAAAAACCTGGAGCAATTGGTTCAACCTTAATCGTCAGCGCAGAGGAGATTGGGTTTCTGAGTGGGAAGCACATATCGCAGAGGAAACCCAAAACGATGGGGATGGAAAGATGCATCCCCTTCAACTGGCGCTGGATGTCAATGCTGCGCTCGGCGACGAAGACTGGTTGGTGTTTGATGGAGGCAACACACATTTCTGGTCAGAGATTGCTGTCAACATGGCTGGCTGGCGAGGGCAAAAACTTGGCGGCATCCTTCACCCTGGCAATTACAGCTTGCTGGGCGTTGGTGTTTCATTTGCCTTGTCGGCCAAGGCCGTGCACACGGAGAAAAACGTCGTGCTGATTTCCGGCGATGGTGCTTTCCTATCCGGTGGTCTTTCGATTGAAGCGGCGTTTCAAGAGAACCTGCCCATTACAATCATAATTGATAACAATGGCGGACTAGACTGCATTAGCCAGCAACAAGAGCGGCTTTTTGAATCTGGCAAACACTTTGCAACCGATTTTCGAGATATCCCGTTTCACTCGATGTGCGAAGGTTTGGGAGGGCATGGCGAGCTGGTCGAAACTCGTGCTCAATTGGCTCCCGCCCTGGAAAGGGCGATGGCTTCTGGGAAGACGGCCTGCGTCAACGTGAAATGTCGCGGGGTTATCAGCCCCATCGTCGCCGCAACTTCGGATAAGCGAGACAAGGCTTCGATCGAATGACTGTCATTATCACCTCGCACATACTCAATGGTACCGATGGCTCGCATGCGGGTGGCGTTTCCGCCCGCCTACTGGAGCGGACGAGCGGAAAGGTTATTTTTCAAACACAAACCGATGGAGGGGGGCGATTGTCCCAAAGCTTTGAAGCAAAAGATTGTCCGTTTGTTTGTGAGCTGGTCATTGAGACTGCTCACTACTGGAACGAAAGGAACGTAAACGACCTGAGCGTGCTCGGCGAAATCGTTCTGCGGTTCACGGTGTCGACGCCCGAGGACAAAGTACACATGCCAATCATCATATCTCCGTACTCCTACTCGACCTGGAAATCGAGCTGATTGATGGCAGCGTCCCTGCAAATGACGCGCCGCATCCGGCGCACTCCCTACACGCGCCGCGTCGAACAGGCAGGCGTGAAAGACTTCACGGTCGTCAACCACATGTTATTGCCCAAGTCGTTCCAACACACACCGGAAGAGGACTACTGGCATCTGCGCAATCATGTCCAGTTGTGGGACGTATCCACGCAACGCCAGGTGCAGCTGGAAGGGCCGGACGCTATACGGCTGGCTCAATGGATGACGCCTCGTGACTTGCGACCACTGAAAACCGGGCAGTGCATGTACGCACCGCTGGTCGACGAGAATGGCGGCATGGTCAATGATCCCGTCATACTGCGCCTTGCCGACGAGAAGCTGTGGATGTCCATCGCGGATTCTGATGTCCTGCTATGGGGTAAAGGTTTGGCGGCGGGTAGTAATTTCGATGTTAAGGTGACTGAACCAGATGTATCACCATTGGCCGTTCAGGGTCCCCAAGCGGGCGCGGTGCTGAGCAAGGTATTCGGCCCTTCGGTCACGGAGATCGGCTTTTTCAGATTCAAATGGTTCGAGTTTGAGGGCACCAATCAGCTGGTTGCGCGATCAGGCTATTCAAAACAAGGCGGTTTCGAGATTTATCTCAACGGATCGCACTTGGGTGAGCGGCTTTGGGATGCCATCTGGAACGCCGGCGAACCATATAAAATCCGGGCCGGATGCCCCAATCTGGCCGAGCGAATTGAGGCTGGACTTCTGTCCTATGGAAACGAATTCACGCTCGAAAACAACCCACTCGAATGCGGTCTTGCGCAGTATTGCTCCCTCGATAACGATATCGACAGCCTGGCCGCAGATGCACTGCGAACGATAACCGAAGAAGGTGTCGAACGTCTTATGCGCGGCGTGCTCTTTGACCCCCCGTCGGATACCCATATTGCCCAACCCTGGCCAGTTTTAGCCGGCGAGCGGCAAGTTGGCCAGGTTACCTCCGGCACCCGCTCACCGCGACTGGAGCGCCATGTTGGTCTTTCGATGATTGATCGAGGTTTCTGGCGGGCAGGGCAAAAAGTAAGAGTTCTAGATCCAAATGGATGCATGCATCACGGAGAGATAAGCGAACTTCCGTTCAAATAAAGCCTTCCTTGATCAACTCGCACTGTGGCTTTTGAACTGCTCGATCAGGTGATTGGCGAGTTCCCGTGATTCTTTGGAAAGGGTATCATGCCCCTTCGTGATGACGGCAACATTGTAGGACAGAGTTTGTTGCAAAGGGCGGGCCACGACCCCCCCAAGGCGTTCTGCTTGTTTCGCTGAGAAAGGGTCAACAATTGATACAATACCACTTTCTCGCGTCAGAGCTGACGCGGTGGGCATGTTGGTCGCGCTGATCCTGGACTTGCTGGACAGGAGCTGAGAGATCTTTGCATCCATACCAGACATCTCATCTGGAAAGGCGCCGCCAAACGTTATGAAACTATCCGTTTCGGCTAGTTCTTCGAGGTCCACCATGCAGTCTCTGACGGCATCAGGATGATCGATTCGCAGCAGCACCACATAGGGAAAAACAGCCTGGTATAGCGTTGTTACGCCGTCATAGGGTGGAGAGCGCCCCACTATTCCAAGATCGAATTGTTGCAAGCGTACCGCATCGACGATGGCAGGCGTGTTGCGCGTGGAGATCATGAATCTGATGTCCTGGCGTGCATCATGCAGATGAGCTACCGCCTCGGGCAGCAACACCTGGGAAAATGCCGGTATGACACCAACAGAAACGACTTCACCGGCAGTTGTCCTAATCGCATCTGCAAGTTCACTCAGCTTGTCGATTCCAACGAAGACGGAATCAACTGCCCGATAAAGCCGCCGCGCTTCTACGGTAGCGGTCAGCCCACGGCCTTTGCGCAGGAACAAGGGAAATCCCACCGAGCGTTCAAGATCAGAGATCAGCCGGCTAACGCTGGGTTGCGAGACACAAAGCAACTGCGATGCAGCCGTGATTGAGCCACTTTCAATTGTCGCCTTAAATGCTTCAAGCTGCTTCAGATTCATATCAGCACGGAATTGGTTCCGGTTTAACCTCAGTTTACCGTATGATTGGATGATTGTGCTTCTTGGTCAACAGTGCCGACGGTAGTGTTGTGTTAGACCAAGCAGTACTTGGTGCATTTGCAACACGAGCGATACTTCCGGGTTGGGCTCGAAGTGTGAGTTCGCCCATTGATCTGAGCTATGCTGTCGAATGTTGGCATTTCGCCGATGATGCGGCGTGGAGGGTCGGTTTGGAGAACCGTCATGTATACTCCCAACCTTCCAGCTATTGTTCCACCACGCCGTGCATGGAACAGAGGACGGATCGTCGGCCAGAAACGACCGCTTGAGCCGAAGC